>NZ_JBQSUM010000001.1:1482788-1552788 GCF_052384365.1 Sphingopyxis sp. Q841
GCAATCCCTCGAAGCGCTCGCCGCCGTCGGGAAGCTCGGCCGAGACACGGGGCGCCGCGCCGTGCACCTCGGCGCCGACATGATGCGCGACGAGACGGATGATGCGCTCGCCATCGGCGAAGCTCAGCCGTTCGCCGCTGTCGCCGATTCCCTGGCCGAGCCGGTCGACCCAGAGCCGGCCATCGGGATTGAGCATGATTTCGGCAACCTCGGGGTCGCCAAGCCATTCGGCAATCGCTGCGCCCATCGCGGTGCGCAGCATGCGCGCGCTGCGTTGCTGTGCTTCGAGCCCGGCAGAATCTGTGCCCATTGCAACCCCGTTCCAGCTGGCCGGACAAGGGCGCCCGGCGCGGCGGGGTCGAGTAAGAGACGCATGAAAGGCGCAAAATCAACAGCGCAATGCGCGCGGCGTACTGTGGCGTAGAAAGACAGGCGCTGGCGTAGGCGCCCCGAAGCGAAGCGGCCGCCAGCAGCCGCCGAATCGCGGCGTGGGGCTTGTGCCGCGCTCCATTTTGACAAGAGTGTAATTATGACTGATTCGGGGTCGCATCCGTCCGACGATGCCGCGTGCTGGGCGCGGCTCACGGACAAGCAGCGTGCTTGTCTCGATCTGCTGCTTGCGCATCAGACCTCGAAGCAGATAGCGCGGCACCTCAATATCTCGAAGCAGGCCGTCGATTTGAGGCTCACGACCGCGCGGCGCATCATGGGAGCAGACAGCCGGGCTGCGGCGGCGGTTCGCTATGCGCGCCTCAAACAGACCTATGATCGAATATCATGTGACGCGGTCATACTAGCCCCGCAGGCTGAACTGCTGCCATCCGATTTTCCGGACGGAGAGTCGGCTGCATTGGCGCTGGCACACAGCGCATCGCTGACCGAGCGGGCTGATGTTGCCGATGCTCCGACCAAGGGTCTCTGGAGGCACGATCACCCCCGCCTGAGCAGGGCCTGGATCATGGCGGCAATGTTTGTTGCTCTGGTCCTGCTCATATTGGCGGGCGTGACGATCGGCGAAACGCTGACACGGCTGATCTCCGGCTGATTCTTTCATCCCGTACAGCAAGGCGCCGGGGTTCATGCTTCCGGCTGAGGAGAAGTCATGTCCAAGGAAATTGCAATTTCGGCCGCGCGCCTGGCGCGCGACGTGCCAGCGGCCGAGTTCAGGCTCGACGAGGCACTCATCGCGGTGTCGACGCTGATGACGAGCGCGGTGGCCGCCCGCCGGGATGTCGTTGGCGTCCCGGCGACGAAGGGTCAGGCGACGATCCGGCGACTGTTGAAGGCGCAGATCGCTCTGGTCGACGCCAGCGGCGACATCCTGCGGGTTCATGGCGCGCTCGCCGAGATCGGGCGCGAGACCGCGGGCTATGATCTGCATGAATGCCCGTCGGTGGCACAGGCCGGAACCAGGGTGCAGGGCGCTGCGGCCTGACCCCGGTTGACCTCGAGCAATGGCCATGAAAGTTTTGCAGCGTGCGTGTCGCCCTGTTTCTAGCTTTCTTGGCCATTGCCGCCGGTTATGCCGTCTGGAAAGGCGGGGGGCCGGAACGGGTGATGGCAGCGATCGCACTGACAATGGTGGGCTTGGACAAACTACTCCACCTTTTCATTCCGCCGAATTTCGTGTCGCTCGACACAGGTCATCTCGTCATCGACCTTTTTGGAGCCGGCTCCACGGTCGCACTTGCGCTCCTGGCGCATCGTTTCTGGCCGCTCTGCATCGCCGTTTTGCATCTGATGCCGCTGCTGGCCCATACGAGCCGCCTGTTGAGCGCGGGGATGCATCCGGCGGCATATCTCGCGATGCAGGTGGCGACCTCATGGCCGGTACCGGCCATCCTCATCCTCGCAACCTGGCGGCACCAGCGTCGGCTGGCACGCGGCATCAGCGAGCCATGCTGGCTGAGTTCATCGCGGCCGTCGACCCCGACAACAGCGCCGCCCTAGCCGAAAAGCTGCTGACAAAGCATGGCTCGCTCGCGCGGCTGCTCGCGCGCCCTCCCGAAGCGCTGGCGCGCACGCTGGGGGAGAACAGCCAGGTCACGGCGATGTTCGTCGCCGCGCGTGCGCTTTCGCTGGAGGCCATGCGCAGTGATTTTGCCCGCCGTGCGATCGATCCGGTCGACCCGCATCTGCTGCAATATCTGCGCGTATCGATGGGGGCGCTGGCCGACGAGACGCTACGCGTCTTGTTCCTCGATGCATCGCGCCATCTGATCGCCGATGAACAATTGCATCATGGAACGGTCCGGCAGCTTGCCTTCTATCCGCGCACCATATTTTATCGGGCATTCGAACTCGGTGCCGCCGCGATCATTCTCGTCCACAACCATCCGAGCGGAAATTCCGCGCCGAGCGAATGCGATGTTGCGGCTACCGAGCGGCTGGCGGAGATCGGCAGCCTGCTCGATGTCGAACTTCTCGAGCATATCGTCGTCACCGCGAGCGACCACCGGATGATCCTGGCAGGCGGCTCGTCCGCAGGCGCGCGGCTTTCACCCAAGATCATCCTCCGTGACGAGGGCGGCGACTGGTCGAGCGCCCCCGATGCGGGCCGGGCGCTCGCCAATGCCCAGCGGACATCGCGGCGCCGGCTGCTACGGCGCCAGCTGGTGGGGGCGCGGGAGCTCTTCGGCGAACCGGCATGGGACATGCTCATCGACCTGTTCATTCATGAGGCGGAGGGAAAGCCCGTGTCGACCAGTTCGCTCTGTATCGGCTCGGGGCTGCCGATGAGCAGCGCGCTGAGGCTGCTTCAGCGACTTTGCGATATGGGACTGGTGACGCGCGAGCCTGACCAGGCCGACGGAAGGCGTAACTTCATCCGGCTGGCACCCGACCTCGGAAACCGGCTGGTGGCCTATTTTGCGGGTGGCGAAGATTGATAGGAGGCGCCCCGTAGCTGTTGCTCTAGCGACGACCGTCCCGAGCTTGATCCTTACCTTGCAGACGGTCGCCGCGCCGATCCAATGCGGCGGCGCGGGCATCGTATCGACCGCCCGCAGGAGCCGCCGCAACCGGCGCCAGCCACGCCCCCATTTGGGAACCCCGCACCGGCTTCATGAGAGCTGCTCGCCTGCGCCGAGCTGGTTAGCGCCGATACCGGCGTCGCTATCAGAGTGGTCCATGACTTGCGGCAGGCGGCGGCAGCTTCCTTGCAGGCTTCGCCTTCTCGGCCGGTGCGGGCTCGCCCCTGCCGGACTGTTCGGCAGGCGCCTTCTCCAGCGATTGATGCCAAAGCGTGGCCTGCGCATGGGCCTCGACGAACGCCGGTTGGCGCGGCTTGCCGCGCTTCGCGATATGATCGGCGGTAAGCCCGATGCGCGCGACGGGGAAGCCATCGGGGAACAGCAAATAGCCCTGATGGCGCGCAAGGCGGAGTTCGCTTTCGAAGACCGCGGGCCGGGTCTGGCGCTGCCGGCCAAGCGTCATCCGCGGCTTGTCATCGCCGTCGCCCAGCGCATTTGTCATGGTGCGAACCTCGACCTCGCAGGTGCCGATCGTCTCGCTCGCCCAGCGCCGGGACTCGCCGTCGGTCACCTGGAGGAAAAGCTTGGTGTTGCAACAGCCGAGCATGGATTCGGCAAGATCGTCGCCGTAGCGATGACGCATCTGCCCGATAGCCTGGAAGGTCAGCACGACCGCCGCCCCGAACTTCCGCCCTTCAGGCAGCAGGCGCGTGAGATTATCGACGCGCGGCAGGTCGGCCAGCTCATCGAGCAGGAACCAGACACGGCGAACCGGCGACGGAGGCAGCGCGAGCATGGCGCTCGCGGCGCATTCGAGCCAGCAGGCGAGCAAGGGCTTCAGCGCCGAAAAATGTTCCTCCTTCCGGGGCACGAAGATCCAGGGCTTCGCGCCCTTCCGATCGTCAAGGCCAGCGATGAATTCGCGAAAGGCGAAGGGCGCCTCGCCCTCCTCGGGCATGCGCAGGAACTGGATCAGGTTCGCGGCCTTGGTAAGCATGAAAAGCACGCTTCCGGTGGCTCGGTCGGCGTCGTCGGAGAAGGTGCGGGCCGACGAAGTTTCCTTCAGCCAGCTCTTGAGGTCGTCCTTGTCGAGCGTCTTCAGTGCTTCGAGAAGATCGAGGAGGGTGCATCTTTCCTCTTTCCACAGTTCGCGGATCATGTTGGCGACAAGGATGCGGCTGGTTTCAAGCCAGACGTCCTTGGCCTTGTCACTGGCCTCGGCGATGAGCTGGTGCGCGATGCGATCGGCGTCGGCGGGGTGCGCGATCTCGGCGAAGGGCGACCAATAGGCGCAGCGGGCATCGAACGGGTTGAGAATGATGTCGCCGCACTCGGGGCGGTAATAATGGGCAATGAACTCGCCGCTGGTATCATAGACCAGCGCCGCTTCGCCGCGCGCCGCGATCCCGTCAAGCAGCTGGCGCAGCACCGTCGTCTTGCCGCTGCCGGTCGTGCCGACCATCGCCATGTGCCGGGTTTCGAGGCGGCGGGGAAAGGGGATGCGACCGATAGCCAGCGGATGCGTGCCGGCTTCGGCCCGCGCCTGTTTCGCAAGCTCTGTCTCGCTGGCGACCTTGGTGCCGCCAAGCACATGATCCCGAAGCGCCCCCTCGCGGCGCCGCGCCGCGATGTCACGAAGGAGAAACAGGCCCGCCAGCCATGCGAGAAAGCCGACCAGGCTGCCGCGCAGGATGAAAGATTTGGTGATACTGGCCCGGCGGACAAAATAGGGGTCGGCCGCGACGGTGCGAGCCGGGGTCAGATAGTCTCTCCCTTCGTAATGGATCACGATCCCGGGATCGCCTCGGCTGCCGGCAAACCATGACAAGATTTTCGCATGATAATGGGTGCCGGTATCCTGCACGATATGCGGATCGAGCATCAGATAGGGCGCGGCCAGGCCGCCAAGCGCGATCGACGAAAGCATCATGGCGATGTGCCGTTTGAAACGCCACGCCTGGCTGAAGCGAAGATGACGGCGTAGCGTCTCGGCATGGAGCCGGCGGTCATAGGGCTCGCTCATGACCGCTCCCTTGCTGCCGCCCGTTGCCGGTCATCGGCCCCGTAGATCTCGGCGGCTATGGCTTCGTCGGTCTTGCCGCCCTGCGCGCTGCGCCGGGCAGCGCCAGGGCGGCAGGAGCGCCGCGCCAATACCGGGTGAATTGACGCGCGCGAATGCGAGTGGATTGCGCGATCAGCCATCACCGAGCCTTTCGTGACCGCAGCGGGAAAAGCCGATCGGGACCGGCGCCAGGCGCGCGGCCATCGTCCCCCGGCGCGTCCGAACCGGGCGACGATGCAGCGCCGGGGTCATTCTCCAAGCCCCTCGAGAGGACAGCGAAAATATCGGCGCCGCGCCAACCGGGCGCTGGGGGGAGCTGAGCTTCGGCGCGGCGACCGGGCGAGCCGGCTTCGAGGTCGGGCGCAATCGCTGCGACATAGGCGAGGGTTTCGGCGGGCAATTGCCGGCGCCCGGCGACATAGGCGTCGACGCGCCCGGGACCCGCATTATAGGCGGCGAGCATCAACCGAAGGTCGTGATAGCGATCCCACATCGCGCGCAGATAAGCCGTGCCGGCGTGGATATTGGCGCGGGCGTCGAAGGGGTCGGGCCCGAGACGATGCCTTTCCGTCAGCATCGCCCATGTCGCGGGCATGATCTGCATCAGGCCCCTCGCGCCCGCTCGCGAGACGGCGCGCGGGTTGCCGCGGCTTTCGGCATGCATGACGCGCCAGATCCATTCCTCGGGGATGCCGAAGCGCCGCGCCGCATCGGACACCGAGGCCGCGTAAGGATGCACAGGCAGCGGCGCTTCGGCTGCCGCCGCGATGCTCGGCACTGGCGCGGCAAGCGCGGCTGCGGCGGCACCCGCGTGAGCGGCGCGGCCCAAGGCGCGCGCAAGAATGATGCCGCGAAGATGCGTGGAGCCGGTCATCGATCGGCGGCGCCGCGCGCAAGCAAGGAACGCGCGGCGACCTTGCTCGCGTCGCGCCGGCGGCCGAATGGCTCGAAGCTGCTCGATATTGCTTCCCCAAATTGGAAGATGGGCGGGATGGAGTCGCGAGGAGCGCCGGCGCGCGGGTCGATCGATGTACCGCGGGTGACGAGCGGCTGCGCCGTGCCGATCAGCCCGGAGACGGGGATCGGCCCGAAATAGCGGCTGTCGAGACTGTCGCGCGCTGCGTTGATCAGGAATATCTCGCCATGCGCGACGGTGCGGCATCCGGTCCAGATGGGAAGCGGCCGGTTCGCCCGGTCGCGCGCCAGCGCGCGGGCGACGCCCACCCCGTCGATCGTCACGAAGGTGCCCGATCGGCAGACGAGCGCGCCGGGGCGTCCGGCGACGCGCTTGAGAAGCGGCACATCGGGCGGCAGATATCCGCGCGCGCCGAGGAAGCTCGCAAGCTCGGGCGGCGGCACGATCGCGACAAGGTCGCCGGTTCCGGGCGCTGCGCCGACATGGATCCAGTAGAGGCCTACCGCCGCGCTGGCGCTTGCATTCCAGAGGAGACGCGGCGCCGGTTCCAGCCAGCAAATGGCGGTAAAGAGCGCGCCGAACAGCGTCGCCGCCGCGGCGCTCGAGCCAAGCATCGCGCGGTTCGCGCGCCTCCGGTCCGACAGCAGGATCGAACATGGAAAAGAAGGAGGCCCGCACATCAGCGCGATCGCTTCCGCGCGGGATATACCGTGCTGATGCCGGGATCGAAGGTCGATGTGCGGCGGCCAAGGTCGACCCAGGCGTCGAGTTCTTCGATCACATAGAGCACACGCCCCCCAACCTTGCGGAAGACCGGTCCGGTTCCGTAGCAGCGGTGCTTCTCCATCGTGCGATTCGAAAGGCCGACGCGTTTTGCGGCTTCGGGGGTCGTGAGAAAGCGCGGCGGGTGGCGGGTTGCCATGGTAAGCTCCTTTCAGACGCCGGATCGAAGAGCGCTGGCCGGCGGGCGGTGTCGGCTCATGGCGTGAAGCATGAGGCTGGGGGGAGCGGCTGAATTCTGCGGCTATTTTTGTCGCACCGCACGGCCCGACAGCAGAGCGCGGTAGCCGCCGGCTGCGAGCGCCTCAGCCTCGCGGATCAGGCGCTGGGTGCGTCGGCGCTCGGGCGATGCCTTCCATACCGCGCCGCGGCCGGTCGCCAGCCGAGGGTAAACGAGCCGACTGGCGATGGCGTGGCTCGTGGCCCTGGCGGCCTGCCGCAGGTCGAGGATCGAGAGGAGAAGGTCGAGCCGAAGCGCCTGGTAAGCAGTCGGACGCGGGACCGCGGCAGGCGCGGATGCGCCGCGCCGCCACCGGTCGAAATCGCTTAGAGCGGCGAGGCGCATCGCGGTCATCGCATCGAAGGGGACGATAGCGGCGAGCGGGCCATCCCGCCGAGCGCCGCGCAGCCAGACCCGGTAAAATGATGCACCGCCGCCGAGGACCAGGTGCGTCCCCTCGGGCCCGCTATACCGGTGCGCAGGTTGCGGCCAGCAGGCCGGATCGAAGCGCGGCGTGGCCGGGATGCCGGGAGACGCCGCATCGAGGATGACGACATAGGGGCAGAGCGCCGCGTCCCAGAAGGCCGGCGCGTCGACGGCCGGCACGCGGGGGTCGAGCGGGAAAGCTGAGTCCCCATCGCCGGGCCATCACCTCCTGCGACCCGGGCCGCGCGTCGCGCTGCGCGATCAGGCGGGCGTACTGGCTGCAATAATCCGGGCTGCGACGAAGAAATTCCTGGGCATAGCCGGGAAAGTCGAGGCGCGGTCGCCGATGCGTTTCCTCTTTCGCCGCTGCCATGCCACCTCCCCGCAAGCCAGCAGATTCGGGGCTGGAGCGGCAAAGGCCAATTCCATGCCAGGGGCATATATATGCCCATTAGTGGGTATCCCGCCCGGCCAGGCCGGGCGTGAGAGCGGCTCAGTCGCCGCGCCTCGCCAGGGCGTTCAATCCGCCGCGCGACTGCCGACTTTAACTCAGAGCTCCAAAAGACGGCTCCGTCGCAACGCGGGCGACTTCCGTCGCTTTCATAGAGTGCCTCGCCGGGCGTGACCTACCAATCGCGCTGCGGCCTGCCGCAAACGGGCGCGGTACGGCAAGGCGATTGCGCCAAGCTGCCCGGGGTTGGGTTGTCGATGCTCCCTGCCCCCTTCCGCGCCATCAACTCAGGAGGCCCGCCAACACTCGACGCTCAGAGGTGCGCAGGTGGAGGGCGGGGAAAAAGGGCAATTTATGAAAAAACGAAATATGATGATGGCCAGCTTGCTGGGCAGCTCAAGCGCTGCTTGCGTTCTGTTGCCGGCGAGCAGCTTGTTTTTTGTGGCGCCAGCCTATGCCCAGAGCCAGCCGGCGGCCGATACACCATCGCTCCAAACCGAGCAGCTTGTCGGCGTCGGCGAGGCGGCAGAGACGGGCGAAGAAATCGTCGTCACGGGTTCACTGTTTCGCCGCGCCAACACCGAAACACCCTCGCCGGTTACAGTGCTCTCGTCGACAACGCTCGAGCAGCGCGGTTTCAACACCGTCGCCGAAGCCCTTCAGCGCGTCACCGCAGGCAATGCGGGCACGATGACGCAGGGCTGGAACTCGGGGAACAATTTTGCCGCCGGGGCCAATGCCGTAGCGCTTCGCGGACTGACCGTCCAATCGACGCTCAGTGTGTTTGACGGACTGCGAATGGCGCCTTATCCGCTCGCGGACGACGGCCAGCGCAATTTCGTCGATCTCAACACGATTCCGAACGCCGTCATCGAGCGCATAGAAGTCCTGCGCGACGGAGCGTCATCGACCTATGGCGCTGACGCGGTCGCCGGCGTCATCAACGTCATCACCAAAAAGCAGATCGAGGGCCTGCATGCCAATGGATCGGCCGGTGTTTCGCAGCGCGGCGACGCGGGCGAGGTCCGGTTCGACGCGACCTATGGCTATGGCAGCCTCGCTGATCAGGGCTTCAACGTCTATGTCAGCGGCGAATATCTGAAGCAGGATGCGCTATGGGCCCGCGACCGCGGCTATCCCTACAACACCTCCGACTGGAGCAGAATCTGCAACGCGGCGGGCTCCTGCCTGCCCAACCTCAATCCGAATGGCGTAAGCCCCGACGGCTACTTCAACGGCTTCTCGGCCGTTCCGGGCGTAGCCGCCGTTCGTCCCGTGACGACCGACGGGGCAAGCATCGGCTCCGGCCGCTTCGCCTATCTGAATCCGGCGGCGGGATGCGGACGTTGGGACACCATCCAGGTGACACCCGCGCAGGTCGACGAAGCGGTGACGGCGCCGGCCGACGGCCGTGTCTGCACCTATAATCCGACGGGCCAATATTCGATGCTGCAGCCCGATATTGAACGCTATGGATTCACCGCGCGCTTTACAGCGAACCTCGGCGAGGATCATCAGCTTTACGCGCAGGGCAATTTCTATCAGACCAATACCTTCTCATCGTCGGCACCGCGCAGCTGGACCGATCGTCCGACCGTTCCACGCAGCGGCGCGGTTGTCTATAATGTGATCGCGCCCGTCTATGTCTGCCCCACGGGGGTCGGCACGCTCAACGGCGTGGGAACCGGGTGCAACGCCACCAATGGTGTGCTCAATCCTTACAACCCCTATGCGGGCGCGGGGCAGACTGCCCAGATCCAGTTCATGCCGGATCGTCCAACAACCGACGAGACGTCCGGGCGTTCTCTGCGCGGTGCGATCGGCCTGTCGGGTTCCTTCGGGGACAGCTGGCGCTATTCGGCAGAATTCACGGCGTCTAACGTACAGCTCACCCGCGTCCAGAACGGCTATGCGATTCCGCAGCGGATCATGGACGTCGTTGCGCGCGGGACATTCAACTTTGCCAATCCCGAAGCCAATTCGCAGGCGGTGTGGGATTATGTGATGCCGACGAACATCACGCGATCGGAATCGAACCTGTGGCAGGCCACCGCCAACCTCACCCGTTCGCTGTTCGAATTGCCGGGCGGCACGCTCGAAGCTGCTTTGGGCTTGGCCTATCGTCATGAATCGATCGATGCGCCCAGCGCCAATCCGCAGAACGACGCCCATCCCTATGATCGCTATTATGTGATCAATGCCGTCGGCACATCGGGCAGCCGCAACGTCTTCTCCGGCTTCGGGGAAATCAATGCGCCGATCCTCGATCAGCTCGAAGTCAATCTGTCGGGACGCTACGACAGCTATTCTACCGGACAGAGCAATTTCTCGCCGAAGGTGGGCGTCAAGGTCACGCCGATCCCGCAGATCGCTCTGCGCGGCACCTGGTCAAAGGGCTTCCGCATTCCGAGCTTCAACGAATCCTTCGGTACTCCGACCACCGGCTTCGTATCGCAGGGCGGCGGCACCTTCTGTGCGACCTATGCGGCATTCTGCGCCGCGCATGGCAACAACGCCTATGCCACCTCGCCGTTTTCGGTGGGCCTGACCAACGTCGGCAATCCGAAACTGTCCCCGGAACGGTCCGAAAATATCACCCTTGGCGCAATTTTCGAGCCGATTCCGAACCTGAGTTTCACGATCGATTTGTGGCGGATCAAGGTCCGCGACCAGATCGTCGGCGTCAGCAACATCGGCCCGGTCATCGCTGCCTATTATGCCAACAACGGGGTAGTGAATATTCCGGGCTTCACCGTGACTCCCGGCGTTGTCGACCAAGCAAACCCCAGCGCGCTGCCGCACATCGGCACCATCCTTGCCTCTTATGCCAATGCCAACCGGCAGGAACTTCAGGGTGTCGATCTTGGCGTCAACGCACGGTTCGACCTGACCGACAATCTGCGCCTGACAAGCGCGTTCGAGGCGTCCTATCTCGACAGGAACCATCTGACGCTGGTCGATCCGCTGACGGGCGAAGCCCAGGATCCGCAAAAGTTCGAGGGGACGCTCAGCCCCTGCAACACGACGTCCTGCTCAGGTTCGCCCAAGTGGCGCGCCACGTGGCAGAACACGCTGGCGTTCGGCAATACGACGGTTTCGGTAACGGCTTACTACACCGCCGGCTATCACGTCTCGCAAGTCGATTTCGGCGCGACGCCGGGCGATTGCGCAAGCGCGGTAGACGCGGGTGCAGCGGCCTATCCCGACGGAAGCCCGGTGATGTGCAAGTCGAAGGCGATCTGGAACGTCGATCTGACCGCGTCGCAAAAAGTGAACGACAAATTCACCCTCTATGCCAATGTCCTGAATCTGTTCGACACCAAGGCGCCGTTCGATCCGAACGCGGCCTATGGCATTTACGGTTACAACCCGGCGTGGGCGGGCCCGAACATCA
Organism: Sphingopyxis sp. Q841; assembly: GCF_052384365.1. Classification (NCBI taxonomy): domain Bacteria; kingdom Pseudomonadati; phylum Pseudomonadota; class Alphaproteobacteria; order Sphingomonadales; family Sphingopyxidaceae; genus Sphingopyxis; species Sphingopyxis sp. Q841. The sequence continues at coordinate 1,494,010 of NZ_JBQSUM010000001.1, forward strand.
TGGGCCGCTACTTCCGCATCGGCGCCAAACTCGACTTCTAGGAGTTCGCTACCCAGCAGCTGGGGGGGCGGCGTTTATCGCCTCCCCCCTTTTTTTGCACGTAATTAGCGGCGATAGTCTTGCCCGGAACGACGTCTTTCTGATCAATCGCCGGGTGCGCAGATAAATTCGCCAGTCTATTCGGGCCGAAAGCGCGTCAGCCTTCCATCGGCAGCGGCGGATGCGGTCCAGACGACCGCCTTATATTGGAACGCGAGCCTGTACCGCCGCTCACCGTCCGCTTTGACCTCCAGCAATTCCACCGTTCGCAGCGGGCCCATGCCGCGCAGCATCGCGCGCGCGAATGGCGAGACGATACTCGATGCGTCATCCTGCCCGGTCGGAGCGAACGCCGCCGCCGCGCCGGTGTCGCCCGCCGCGGCCTTTGTCACCGCGACGCGAATATTTGCCGCGATCGCCGGGCGATCATCCGCGATTACGGGTTCCGGCGCCAATGGCGGCAACAAGGTGTCGATGATCGCCTCTGCGATCAGCGGGTGCAGGACCTGCTGGTTCGTCAGCACGATGACCGTCAGCTTGCGATCCTCGATGCGCCAGATGTCGGCAAGCGCCGGCCCACCGCTATGCCCCGCCAGCGTGACGCCGCGATAGGGGCGCGCGATCCAGCCCAGGCCGAAAGGCGCGCGGCGGCCGTTGGTCAACGTCGCCGCTTTCTCGAGCTCACGGATGCTTTCCGGTTTCAGCACGCGCCCAGCATCGAGACCTGCGAACAGCTTGGAGAGGTCTTCGATTGAAGAATAGAGGCCGCCCGCGCCATATCCTTGCGGTGCAAAGAAGAAATCGCTCGTCGTCAGCCTGTCGTCGCGCAGACCATAGATCTGGGCGCGTCGCGGCAGCAGGTCGCCGATGCGCACGGTGCCGTCGTCGCTCGCATTGGCGAATGCCGTTGCGCGCATATCCAGCGGCTCGAACAGCTGCTTGTGCAAAAGTCGCGGCAAGCTGTCGCCGCCCGCTTTCTCCAATATGACGCGCAGTACCGTAAAATCTGTAAATCCATATCGCGCCTCGCTCCCCGGGACATAAGCGAGCGGCGCGGCCATCGTGGTGGTGAGAATGCTCTCAAGCGTCGCATCGCGCGTCGCGCCGCGTTGCTCAGCCAGCCCCGATGTGTGATCGGCCAATTGCCTGACGCGGATGGCTGACCAACTGGCAGGCGCGTCCGGAAGCCAGCGCGTCACGGGGTCGTCGAGACCGAGCTTGCCCTGTTCGGCGAGCCGCATCAGCAGCATGCCGGTAAACATCTTGGTTGCCGAAGCGAGCTGGAACCGCGTGTCGAGCCCGACCGGCGCATCCCATTCAAGATTGGCGGTGCCATAGGCCGCGATCTTCACGATCCGCCCCTGCTCGACGACCGCGACCGCCACGCCGGGAATGTGGTTCAATTCCATTTGCCGGCCGACGATCAAGTCTATCGGATCGGGACGGGGCGCGGAAAGCGCTGGGGTGGCCCAGGTGCCGACGGCGGCTGCAAGGAGGAGCGCGAGCGTGCGCGGCACCCTTTTGCTCTTACGCCGGCTCGTGCTGCCCGAAATCCGCATCGCGCATATCCTCTGGTCTTTGGTCGGTTCCTGCCGCGACGCCCGCTATGGTAAGGACGACATCGCGATCAGCAACCTTGATGAATGAACCCGCTCAAACGCCAATGGCACGGTCCGGATTTTCATCCAGACCGTGCTATCGTACCCGCTTGGGGTGGGACTAATCCCCAAGGGGAGAGACGTCAGAAGCGGACCGTGAGGCCTCCCATGACGCTATTGCGCTTCGTGCCCGCGAATTCCCCGGCATATCCGGCCTGGACGCGGACACTGTCGGTGAAGTCGAGACCAAGGCCGACGGCGACGCGCATCGCGGTCTTCTCGCGCTCGATGCCGTTCACCACGATCGCGCTGCCGGCGCCGGTGAATTGGCCCGAGACCAGGACGTCGCCATCGCTCAGCATCTGGCGCACGCCCAGCTGGGCATAGGGCGTGATGCCGATGCCCCCGGTCTGGAAGCGGCCGGACACATTGACAGCCGCCTCACCGAAGAGGCTGCTCCTGCTGCCCTTGTCGATGGTAAGACCGAAATCACCGGCCCCCTGCTCGACCGCCGCGCCGCGGCTGGTGCGGACATAGGTCACGCCCAATTTGGGTGCGATCGACCACGAACCCAGCTGCACCTGATAGTCGACGCCCAGATCGACCACCCAGCTATTAAGGTCGTATTTCGCCTTCGCCTCGCTGTCGGTCACCAACAGCCGGCGATGGGTCTCGGCCTTGCCGCCGCTGACCGCCAGCAGCCCATGGATGCCAAAGCCGCCCAGCGCCGCGTCGGCAAAGACACCGCCAGCCAGCGCATCCATATCGGTCTTCGCACCCAGGCCACCGATCGTCTGATCGCTGTTCAGGCCGCCGAAGAACAGGCCGACCTGCGCATCTTCCCCGAAGCCGTAGCCGACGCCGCCGAAGAAGCCGGTGCGGGTCAGATGACTGTGCGAGGCGCCAGTGTTGCCGCCGGTGGCATTGACGTCGGCACTTCCAGTGAGGAACTGGCCAAAGCTGTATAGCCCGCTATGCCCAGCCTTGGCCGCCTTGGCGCTTTGAGCCCCATCGACCAGCGACAGGCTGTTCTCGATCCCGAGTTGCAGCGCCGAGCCATAGGCTTCGGGCGTGAGCTGGCGGAACGCCGCCTGGTTGACGACGCCTTGCGCGTCGACGAGCACTGGCAGCCCGGCCGTGAAGGCTTGCACGCCATAACCGCCGCGCAGCACCTCGTTGGCATAATCGACACTGGCGTGGATGTTGGTCGGATAGGCATCGTCGTTGAGGAACTCGCTCTGAATCTGGAGCTTGTTGCCATTCTGGACGACGAAGCCGAAGACGTCCGCCGATTTGTTGATCGTCGTGAAGCGGCCGGTGATACCGCCCTGCGCCACGACAAGGTCGAGCGTGTTGCCCGGCGTCCCCTGCAGTACGCCGGTGATGTCGATCGCGGCGCCGTTCGCGATGGTCAGCTTGCCCGAGATGTTGAGCAGGTCGCTGACCGTCGGCGAGACTTCGATGAGCAGGTTGGAACCCGCCGCGAAGTTGACATTGCCGTTGACGGTCATCGTCCCCGGCGATGCGCCCGGCGAGAGCGTGCCCGCCACATTGATGTCGGCGTTCACGATACCCGCCGAGCCAAAGGTCGCGCCATGGGCCACCTCGATCGCGCTGCTCGAGGAGATGACGCTGCCGGCCTGACCGATCAGGCGTCCGCCGGTGATGCTGACATTGTCCCAGCTGCTGGTGCCCGCGATCGAGACCACGCCGCCCGCGACGTCGAACTTTTCGAAGCTGCTATAATTCGATCCGTCGAACGCGGTCGGCGAGGCATAGGTACCGCTGGTGTCGAAACGCAGGCGATCGGTGCCGGCGCCGCCCGTGACGGTGCCCGAGATGCCGTCGAGACCGGTCAGGGTGAGCGTGTCGTCGCCGTCGCCCAGATCGACATTGCCCTCGATCGACCCGGCGACGATCAGCGTGTCCGCCCCCGCGCCGCCCGTAACATCAGCGATCAATTGCTTGCCCGCCAGTATATTGACGGTGCCGTTGTTCAGGAACACGCCGCCGGTGTGGGCGGCGTCCTCGTCGATGCGCAGCTCGCCCGCACCGGACGCTTCCAGCCGCTCGAACCCGCTCTGCTGCAGGCTGCTGAGCAGGCGTGTCGTGCCGGCATTCTGGATCAGCGCCAGCGTGTCATTGCCTTCGCCGCCGGCCACAACGCCCGCGACGGTCGCGCCGCTGCCCAGGGTGAAGCGGTTGTCGGCATCGTCGAAGATCACGCCCGACGCGGTAAGGTGGGTGTCCTCGCCAAGTTCGAAATGCCCGCCCTTCACATTCACCGTTTCAAAGCTGTAACTGCCGCCCGTTAGCGCCAGCGTCCCCTCGCCTTCGGACACCAGATCCTCGAACGAGATGATCTGCGACGCGACCACCGTGCGGCTATCGGCCGCGCCCGACTGGACGCGGAGCAGATCGCGACCCGCGCCGCCGTTGACAGTGCCTTCGAACTTCACGCCTTCGCCGATGATCAGCTCATTATCGATATCGCCGGTGAAGTTGACCTGCTGGCCCGCACCCAGATCGCCAGTCAGGGTAAGCGGCGATGCGCCCGACACATTCGCGATTTCAAAGCCGTACATGCCCGCGATCGACGATGCACCGGTCAGGTTGAGGTTGAGCGTGTCGGTGCCTGCCCCGCCATCGAGCGCGCCTTCAAGCAGTCCCGAAAGCTGCATCGTCAGCGTGTCGTCGCCGCCGCCAAGCGAAACGCCGCCCGTCAGCGCGCCCTCGATGGTCACGGATTGCGCGCTGTCGTCGCCAATCACGTTGCGAACCGAACCATTGCTGCCGGTGAGCACCAGATTGGCATTTTCGAGCAGTTCGAGATTGTTATAGGTCTGCCCCGCGTCGAGATTGACCGTCAGCGTGCCCGGGCCATAGGCGCCGAACGAGTCGAAGTTGACCACCGAACCGGGGATCGAGCCGTTGCCGCCGTCGAGGTTGAACACGAAGGTGTTGTTCCCCGCGCCGCCGTCGATCGTTCCGGTCACGGTGCCGCCGCCGCGTGCGATATAGCGATCGTCGCCATCACCAAGATCGAGATCGCCATCGATCGTGCCCGCGTTGGTGACGACGTCGTTGCCGCCGTTCATATAGACGCTGCCGTCGACCGTGGCGCCGGCCTTCAGCGTCAGCGTGTTCGCACCATTGTTGCCGCCGATATCGCCGCTGAAGGTGACGCCTTCGGCAATGCTGGCGTTACCGCCATCTTCGTTGGCCAGCGACACCGTCGCGCCGTCGCCGAGCAGCAACCGCCGATAGCCGTCGGTGCTCTGGTCGATGTTGAGCATGCCCGCGCCTTCGGCGGCAAGCAGTTCAAAGCCGGTGATGTTGCCGGTCGAGCTCAGGTTGCGCGTCTGCCCCTGCGCCAGCTTGAACGCCAGCGTGTCGATGCCGTCGCCGCCGTCGACAAGGCTGCTCACATTGCCCGTGCCTTCGAGCGTCAACTTGTTATTGCCTTCGCTGAAATTGACGCCGCTGGCCGATGACAGCGACGCGCCGTCGCCGATGCTGAGATTGCCGGCGATGTCGACCGACTCGAAGCTGTAGCTCTCGCCGTTCAGGGCCAGCGTGCCGTCGCCGCCGGTGATCAGACGCTCGAACGAGACCAGCTGCCCCGCGATGATCGTGCGGTTGCTCTCGGCGCCGGTGTTGATTTCGATCGTATCGGTGCCGGCACCGCCGTCGGCGCGTCCATTGAAGGTCGCCTCCGTATCGACGATGAAAAGATTGTCCGCCTCGTCGAAATTGATCGACTGGCCCGCACCCAGCGTGCCCGCGAGCGTCAACGACGCGCTGCCGGCGACATTCACCACTTCGAAATTGAACAGGTCGTTGACCGTCGAGGCCGCAGTCAGCTTGAGATTGAGCGTGTCGGTGCCGGCCCCGCCATCGAGCGCGCCCGACAGCTCACCGCCCAGGTTCAGCGTCAGAACATCGTCGCCGCCGCCCAGTGAAACGCCGCCGGTCAACGCGCCGTCGATCGTCACATTCTGGGCGCTGTCATCGCCGATGACATTTTCGACCGAGCCGTTCGAACCCGTGAGGACCAGATCCGCCCCTTCGAGCAGTTCGAGATTGGTATAGCTCTGTCCCTTGTCGAGGTTGACCGTCAGCGTGCCCGGACCATAGGCGCCGAACGAGCTGAAATTCAGGACCGATCCCGGAATTTCTCCCTCGCTTCCTTCCAAGCGGAAGACGAAGGTGTTGTTGCCGGCGCCGCCGTCGATGTCGCCGGTCACGATCCCGCCGCCCGATGCGATATAGCGATCGTCGCCGTCGCCGAGGTTCACATTCCCCTCGATCCGGCCCGAATTGGTGACGACGTCGTCACCCGCCCCCATGTCGACGTCCCAGCCGATCGTGCCGCTGTTTTCGAGGCTGTCGTTACCGCCGCCCATCGACACGCCGCCCGCGATCGTTCCGGCGTTGACGATCTGTTCGTCCTGGTCGGTTCCGGTGAAGGTATAGCCGCTGTTGCCGCTCGCCGACGAAACGCTGTCCCCGGCATCGACGTGCACGGCGATACTGGCAAGCTGCAGCGAATCGGAGTCGATATTGCCAAAAATCGACACCTTGCCCGACCCTGCGGTGCCCTGCAGCCGGGTCAGCGCCTCGAACCCGAAGAACTGGCCTGCATTGATGCGCTTCGCGATATCGCCGGTGAGATCAACCGCGATGATATCGTTCCCGTCGCCGCCATAGGCCGACCCGGTCAGGCTGCTGCCGCCGCCGAACACATAGGTGTCGTCGCCTTCGCCAAGCCGCAGATCGCCATCGAGTTTGCCATAATTGCGGAACTGGTCGTCATAATCGCCCAGATCGACATTGCCCTGAATCAGGTTGCGATTGGTGATGCTGTCGGTCGTGCCCACAGTGTGAACGGCGCCGGCCAGGCGGCGATAGGCCTCGGCTACGCCCTGATCCTCGCGGAACAATGTTTCCGCGTGCCCGCGAATTGTTCCGTCATTTTCAAGCTCGAAGGCCGCGCCTGCCGCCCCGTCGCCGCCGACGATAACGGCGCTGGAGCCGGCGCCCATCGCCTCGATGGTGCCGCTGTTGATGACACGTCCCTTGGCGGTGTCGCCATTCAGCCCGATAAGGACGGCCGCGTTGAAACGGACGGTGCCATCATCCGAATTCGTCCATGCGCCGCCATTGGCCGAAATCAAGCCGCTGTTGACCAGTGACGACACCAGCATCGGCTGATCGGGATCAAGGCGCGATACGATAAGGACGCCTCGTCCACCCATCCCGTCGACGCGGATCGTGCCGCTGTTCACGACCTCATTGTGGGCACTGTCGAGCGAAACGCCGCTCACTCCGCGACCGGTCGTTTCAACCAATCCTTCGTTGCGGAAGCGCAGGCTGTTGTCGACCTCATAGCTGATGTCATAGAGGCGGACGCCGTATTGCTCGTAATCATAGAATGTTTCTTGCGCGCCGCTGTTGCGGATCGTCCCCGTGTTCACGACGTTGGCAAGCGGACCATCGGAGTTCGAGGCATCGAACTGCATCCCCAACGCATGATCATAGTCCGATGTCGTTTCGATCGTTCCCTCGTTGCGGAACTCTAGCGTTTTCACCGAGCTGCCGAGGTCGCCGACATTGAAGAAAACGCCATCGCCGCCGGTCGCGCGGATCAGCGCGGTGTTGAGGAAGCTGGTGACGCCTGCCCGGCCATAGACGCCCTTGGTGCTGACCACATCGGCATTATTGGTAAAGCGCATACCGCGCATCACGTTGGCAATGTCGCGCAGATAGACGCCGAAACCATCAGCATTGATCTTCGCTGAGTTGACGACCGAGCCATCGCCGACGAGCATCAGCCCGGCGTCGAGCGTCTGCGACGCCGCGACGGTGACGATGGTATCGGCGCCCGATGCTTCGATCCCGTGCATTTCGAAGCCGCTGTTGCCGTTGCCGAGAATGTCGTTCGACAGCGTGTTGGTCGCACTTGCGGCAAAGGAACGGCCATAGCCGTCGAGGCCTTCGCCGCCCTCGATCGTGCCGGTCACGCCATTGGTCGCACCGGTATAGAGGAACATGTCTTCGCGATTACCAAGATCGACGTCGCCGGTGATCGTGCCCGAATTGACCACCATGTCGGTGCCATCGCCGCCCTGAACGGCGATGCGGCGGCCGTCGACCGTGCCGCCAGTGATCGTTCCGGCGCGGGTGCCGCCTTTCGAGAAGTTCCATACGGTATTGCGAAGCACCATCGTGCCGCGCAGGCTTTCGACCGCGGCGCCGGTATTGGCGCTGATGTCGCCGACATTTTCGATATAATTGTCGCCGTTGGCGGCGAGAACGCCGCTGGTGCCACCGATGATGTTGCCAAAACCGCCACTGGCCGCGCCCGTTCCACTGCTATTCTCGGTCAGGATATTATAAAGCTTCCCGTCGTCCAGCCGGACCCCGACGCCGGAGGCATCCGAATTGCCAGATTGCCCGCCCACGCTGATCTTCGTCGAATTGAAGACCCGGCCCGAGCTTTTGATCAGCGTCACGTTCGGGAAAGCCGCATTGGTCGAATTGACCCAGGTATTGGCTTCGAGAAAGATATCCGCATTGCCGCCGACAATCGCGGTGCCTTCCAGAATCTGGACGCGCGAATTATTCCTCAGCCGCAGCGATTCGGCGTTGGTCACGTCGATCAGACCCCTGAAGGTGCTTCCACCACCAACGTCGCCCTCGATAATGAGCGAGAGCTTGCCGTCGCCCCCAGCTCCCTGGTCCTGCGACGTCGACCCCGACAGGACGCGGATCGCCTGCTGTGTTTCCTTGGGCTGATCGGCCGCCGCCACCGAAAAGGTCAGCACGATCGTGCCGTCACCGGCAAATTGAAGCGGCCCGTGACGCAGGTTCATAAATGCGTTGTCGGGAAGCTTCGACGGATCGCTGGGAATGGGCGAGCGCGAGCGATTTTCGAGCGTGAGGACCGTGTCATTCCCCGACGCTTCATAAACCGTTCCGCCGTCGAATGGCGTGCCCGTCGCCGAATCCGCGCGCACGAACTGCTGCGTCGTATTGCCCTTCGGTTCGGTGAACACGACATTCTGCGTCTGGCTGGAATTTGCACGGAGCCACACCGTGTCGCGCCCCCCCGCATCGGTAAGCGGGCCGGTCGTCAGGCCGGTCAGGTCGAGGACGCCGGTGTCGGCATTGACGCGCGAGATGTCGACGACGACCCGGTCGTTGCCCGCGCCCAGCTCGACCGCGACCGGGGCCTGCCCCTCTTCCAGAACGACCGTCTGATCCTGCGCCCGGGCAGACGCCGCCATCATCAGGGGGACGAGCGCGCCGCCGAGCAGAAGCGCGGCCCGGCCGCGGATTGCTGCGCTGCCGCGGCGAGGAGAAAGGGCGGCGGAATTGATACGGTTCACTGGAAACATCCTTCGGTTCGATTGCATTGAAGCTGGACGCGCGCGAGGCGCTCGCCGTGCCGCTAGGATGAAGCGAAGGGTGCAGGCCGCGCTTTTGCGACCGATCCGGACGAGCCAGCGATGAAAATTCCGGCGCAAATTCAAGCAGGAACAGATGAAGGGTGCGCGGATCACCGTCGCGGCAAGCTGCGCACCCTTCTTTCCCGGGGAGGGAAATCAGTTGATGAGGTCGACCAGCAATTGCCAACCGCTCACGTCGTGGCGCCAGATGCGGACATAGTTGCGCGAAGGTTGCGCGCCATCGAAGGTCAATCGACCATATGTGGTTGCCAAATCCTCGGCGCGCGAAACCCGCATACCGAATCTTTGAGCTGTGGAGACGCGCAGATTATCTCCGACGGCGTCGACGGCCGCCGCTTTTGGAACCCTTCCTCGCTGCAGCCGTAAGACGAATCCGTCGTCTGCGAGATGGCCAGGAATTACCGCAGTCCCCTGCGCGATGACTTCCGCATTCAGCGCCGCATCGGCATCGATCACACCCGACGGTCGTCGACGAGGGCCGGGCTGCCCTTGGCGCATAATTGCGACCTCACCCGGCAGACCGGCCGGCGCAGACGCCTTGATCGGCAGCAGCCCATGATCGAGAAGCCAGCCCCACCGGCCATCAGCGCCACGCACCCAGACGGTCAGCGTGTCGCCGTTCATGACCTCGGCACCCTGGAACAGACGATAAGGTCCGGTGGTGAAGCCAAGGTCGCCCGAGAGCGACATGCCCGCGATTGCAGGTTTCCATTCGAGACGCACATCCGGCGTATCGACATTGCCTTGCAGGACTTCGAGCGCTGGCGCCGGGTCGGGCCGCATCAATATGCCATCGGGCGCGGCATGGCGGCGGAACGCTGGTGCGATGCCGATCCGCTGCGCGTCGGCCGCAAAACTGAGCTCAGTCGCGATCATCCGATCGACAGGATCGGCGCCGGGCTCCGCGGCTAAAGCGTATGCGACGACAAGCGGCAGGACGGAAAAGGACAGCGTACGAGTGAATAATCCAACGCCGCTTCGGAATGGGGTGACATGCGCCATTCCCCCAACCGGCCTTACTTTCGCCGCGACGTAAACCGCGCTGCGACCAGCCCCGTTCGCCCCGCGACAAGCATTGTCGCGGGACCAAGGTCAAGCGCTAAAGCCGCAGGGCCCGGACGACGTTGGATTGGAAGTTGGATCCGACCTGAAGCGCGGCGCCATCGTTCAGAAGCAGGCGCAACACCCCTTTGCCGGGCCGCTCGATACCCACGACACTATCAATGCGGACCATATGCGAGCGATGGATCCGGATCATGATCTTCGGGTCGATACGCTGTTCGATTTCGGTCATTCGCGCCCGCAAAATATAGCATTTGGTCGCCGTGTTGAGCAGCACATAATCGCGCGCCGCTTCGATCCGGTCGATCGCCTCGATAGGCACACGCACCGCGCCTCCCCGTCCAGGGACCCATATTCCATCGTCATAGCCAGCTTGGCCCCCATCACCCCGATCCGTCCCGGCGGGATCCGCTCGCACGAAGGCGTCGGGATCCGGCAGAGCGCGGCGACGGCGGACGCGATCGATCGCCATTCGCAACCTGTCAAAGCTGACTGGCTTGAGAAGATAGTCGACCGCGTCGACGTTGAAAGCTTCCATTGCGAAATCGTTGAAGGCCGTAACGAACACAAGTTCGGGCCGGCGCGGCGCATCGGCCAGGCGATGTGCCAGCTCCATCCCGCTGACTTCGGGCATCTGTATATCGAGCAGGACCATATCGGGATCGAGCTGCGCGATCTGACGCCCTGCTTCCTCGCCATCGGAGGCGCTTCCGACAACCTCGACATCGTCCATCTTATCGAGCGCCACGCGCAGCCGCGCGGCAGCAAGAGGTTCATCATCGACCAGCAATATACGCATCACGCCGTCGCCCTTTTCATTGCCCGCCGCAGCGGAAGGGTCAGCTCCACAGCGAACCCTCTGTCGCTCGCGCAGATATTGACCGCGGCATCGTCGCCATAAAAGGCCGCCATCCTGCCCCGCACGTTTCGCAGCCCCGATCCGCTCCCTTCTCTATCTTCGGATGGAAGGGCGGCCGCTCTGCCCCCATCGTCCTCGACCATCAAATGCAGCCGGTCGTCCACCTGACGGCAACGGACACTGAGCGTAACCAGCCGGCGCGAAGTCTGCACCGCGTGCTTGACGGCATTTTCGACAATCGGCTGCAAAAGAAATGTCGGCACGTGCGCGTCGAGAAGAGCGCTCTCGCAGTCGAACGTCACCTGCAGCCGCCCGGGAAAGCGAGCCGCTTCAATATCCAGATAGGCCTGCGCGATCGCCCATTCTTCGACCAGCGTCACCTCGGCCTCGGGGTCGGCCTCGAAGGTCAGGCGCAGGAAGTCGGACAGCCGCATCGTCAATCGGTCAGCTTCCGCCGACGCATTCGTGACAATGAGCGATGAAATGGAATTGAGAGTATTGAACAGGAAATGCGGGTTGAGCTGGAATCGCAGGGCGGCGAGTTCAGCGCCTTGAGCCGCGCTGCGCGCCTCGACCAAGCGTCTCGCGCTGTCCCGAACCGCATTCTCGCTAAGCCGCAGGCCGAGCGCCAAGGCATAAAATCCGTATATGAGGACGAAAGGCATCAGGCTGCGGTTGAACAATTCCGCCAGCGGCATCGACCGCATTCCCATCGACGGACCCAATATCTGCATCAATATCGCATCGATTAGCGCATGCAGCAGGGCGAGCGCCGTCGTGACAAGCGCGACAAGAGCCGTCATTGCGGGATTGGGCAGCCTCCGGGCGAGCATGATGAACCCGGCCAGCGCTCCGCAGAATATCACGCCCAGCCCCAAAGTCATCGCCTGAAGGACTTTCAGCGCATCGGGTATCGGTTTGCCCGAGGCGATGTCCTGCGCGGCCCATAGTAGAAGTACCATGACCCAAAATATCAGGGTCATCGCTGCGCCAAGCGCAAAACCCTTCAGTTTGAGGCGGAAAGTCGGGAGCCGGTTCACGGCGCGCGTCTTAGCACAGGCTGGCGTTTCGGCCGACCGGATTGGTCGCATCAAGGTCTGCGTTGGTCGAATTTCGGACGGGGATGATTTCGTCGTCGCTTGCGTGTCCAGCTTTGTCGCGTGCCCATCGCCATACCGCCCGCCCCCTGTGATTGCTCATGGAGGGCGCGACAGTCGCGCCGTGGAGAAAAGCGATGATCACTTCAGCGACGCGCCGCCGGCTGGCACTGGCTTTGCGCCTATCGGCTATATTGATACTGGGGGCGGATGCCGCCGTGATGGCATTTCGTCCAGACGCCCTCGCGGCGGAATTTGCAGCGACGGGCTTTGAAGCGGCGCAAGCGCCGCAGATTGCCGCCATTCTCGCCGTCTCGATCCTTCTCTATGCCGTCCCGCGGACAGCGCTGCTCGGAGCGATTTGCATCACCGGCTTTCTTGGCGGGGCAATTTGCGCCCATTTCCGGCTGGGCGAACTGGCCTCACCCCCGCAGTGGATATGCGTAATCCTCGGGATCATGACCTGGGCGGGCGTGAGAGGTTCGAAGAGCTGGCAGCCTTGGCTAGACTATATTGAAACTGCAGATAGGCAGTAGAGAGCAGAGGGTCGGAAGACATCGGCGGGGTGCCTTCTGACGCCCCACCGATGTCATGATCAGCACTTCTTCTCGTCGAATATGCCCATCAGCCGCTGCTTGCGCTGGTTGCGCTGGAGCATCGCTTCGGCATCCTCTTGACCGGAGCCGCCCATCCCGCCCGCTACGGACCCGGCGGCGCCCATTGCGGTAGAGGCGACCGCGCCGCCGCTACCGGCAACCCCGAGGATCGGGCTGGCGGCACCGAGCATCTTGAGAAAGCCAAGACCCTTCTTTTTCTTCTGCTTGGCACTCGCATCCGCCTGCCGCTGCCCGTCGAGCGAATTGATTTCCGCAGCCAGCGCCTCGCAGCTCATTTCCCGGTCTCCAGGCTTTAACGTTTGGAAGGCCGGTGTCTCCGCCTGCTTTTTGGCATAGGACGGCGCCGGCACGAGCAATGTCGCCGCGATCAGGCTGCCCAGTATCGACCATTGAATTTTACGCATTATCGGCTCCTTGCACATTGATGAGGTCAAAGGCCGAGCTTGCCCCGAGCTTATCCATCGCGAGAGCCGATTGCGATCAAGCCCGCCCCTGCCGCGTTCGGGCCGGCTGCGCATTCGATCGAAATGAACTGGCAGTACCAAGCGAAGAAACGCCCGCCGGGACTGTAAAGCGATCTTTGTCTTGCAAATGTCGGACTTGGTCGCGACGAGAGGCTTGTTTGTCGCGATATCGGCTAGGCGTCCTGACCGCTGACGCTTGGGCCGACTCGCCCGCCCGCCAATCTGCCCGCAACCCGGCAAGAACATGCGCAGCAATGGATCCGCCGGTTCGCAAGGAGGAAGCATGCAGGATCGCAGTTTTATCGCATGCGCCGCAGCATCGCCCGCGGCGCGGGTTTCGCTGATCCTGTGGGGTTTCGGCTTTGCGCTGGTTGCGATACTGGCCGGACTGATGGGGCGAGGCTTTTTGGTGCAGGCCATGATCCAGCTGCCCCTCTGCCTCACCGCGCTGAGCCTGGCCATGGCGCTCTTTTTTCTCTGGCAACGCCTCGAGCCGGCCGCGCCGGCGCTGCGCTGGCCGTCAATCCTCGTCGGCTGCCTTTGCGCCGGCGCCCTTCAGAGCGCCCTCGATCTTGTGCTTTATCGGTGGCTCACGGACACATTATTTCCCGAGTGGCAAAGCTGGACCAATATCGATTTCAGGCGAATTGGTTTTGTCTTCATCCTCTACACCTGGACTTTCTGCCTCAACGTCACGCTGTTCTGGGCCCTTGGCATCAGCGAGCGCGCCAAGAAGCAGGAGATGCTTGCCGCGGCAGCCGAAGCCCGCGCACAGGATGCTCGGATCGAAGCGCTACGCTTCCAGCTCAACCCGCATTTTCTGCTGAACACATTGAACGCGATATCGAGCCTGATCGTGCAGGGCCGCCCCGACGATGCCGATGCGATGACTATGAAACTGGCTACTTTTTTCCAAATCAATCTGGGCGGCGATGTCAAAACGCCGATTGCACTTGCCGATGAGATTGCGACGATCGAAGCCTATCTCGACATGGAAGCCATTCGTTTCGGCGAGCGGCTCAAGGTCGAAATCGACTGCCCGGCCGATCTTGGCAACGCGAGTGTTCCAGGCTTCATCCTCCAGCCGCTGGTCGAGAACGCCGTCAAATATGCTGTGGCTTCGTCGCGGCTCGGTGCCACGATTTCCATCGTGGCCCGTGCCGCGGACGATATGCTGACAATCTGCGTAAGCGATGACGGGAGAGCCGAACTGCCCGTACCAGAAAATGGAACAGGGGTCGGACTTCGCAACATTCGTGACCGGCTGGCCGTACTTTACGGAGAGAGGGGGCAATTGCACACGTCGGCCAGCGAGTCCGGTTTCACCGCGACCCTTCATATTCCGCTGATGCCCTGCCAAGCCCGCGGAAGTCGCGCCTTGATGCAAGTCACGGCGAGAAACCCATCCTCTGGCCGGCGTGCAGTCGGAGGCCGATCCTGATGCAGTCAGCAGCATTTACATCCATAAGGGGCATCAAGATTTTCCTCGCGCGCTTCCGAAGACACGAAGCCGGCGAACCGCGCGCCGCCTTACCCAAAAGTTGAAGGCAGAGCCGCTCAATCGAAAATGATGATGGCGGCGCTTGGGCCTTATCGATGAGGTGCAGAATGAAATTTCGCAGTCTTTTACTGGGAGCCTCGCTAGCCCTGGCTCAGATTGCCGTCTCCTCGCCCGCGCAGGCGAGAGAGCAGGTCACGCCGCGCACAGATGCGTCTCCGGACGCGGTCATACCGCTGGAACGCTGGCGCACGCGTTGGATGCTGCGCGCCGAGTTCGGTGGGGCGGAACGCAAGCTGCTGTTCGATTCCGGCGCTGGTCTGACGCTGCTCCATCCCGATGCTCTTGTGGCAGCAAAGTGCGAGCTGTGGGGCCGCGTGACCGGCTTTCGGATGTTTGGGCAACGGGGCGATGGTCCCCGTTGCAATGCCATGGATATCGTCATCGCCGGTCGCGCTTTCAGGCCGCCGCTTCTCGGCGCGATCAATCTCGGGAAGCTCAATCCTGCCGACGCCGAACTGGAAGGAATTGCCGCACTCAACATGTTTGAAGGGCGGGCCATTACCTTGAACCTTGGCGAAGGCGAGATCATCGTGGAATCTCCGGCGAGCCTCGCTGAACGCGTACACTCGATGCGTCCCTTCCCGATCCGCTTGAAGCGCGAGGTGGAGGGCACAGCGCTCGCCGTGATGGCGGAAGTGCCTACGCCGCGCGGCCCCGTATGGATGGAACTCGACTCGGGCAATGGGGGCACCGTGCTGGTGGCGAAGCACAACGCCTCGCTATTCGGCTTGCAGGCTGACGCAGAGGGGCCTCAATCGGGGCATTTCAAGGTGGCCGATGGCGTCGAAATCGAGTCACAGCATATGTTCACGCCCGACATGATCATGGACGGCAATCTGGGCATGCCCTTTTTGCACGACTGGATCATCACGCTCGACTTGCGCGAAGGTCGCGGCTGGATCATCCGCAATCCGGAAGCCGGCCCCGCGCCGAAAGCGGCGCTGCCCGGCAAGAGTTCACCATGAATTAGCAATTCGAAAGCTTATCAGAGAGCATCAATGGCCGATTGCCGAAAGGCAGGTTTGAGTTGGCAAGCGGGGAATCCGGCCGTCGGATCGTAAAATCGATGCAGGCATTCGGGCAATGCACTCCATGACCTTGCGATGCGCAAGTTCAAGGCGATGAAAAACTCTCCACCATCAAATCAACAAACGCGCGCAGGCGTGGCAGGTGCCTGAGGTCGCGGTGAAAGCCGAGCCAGGTGTCCCGGCTCGGCGGATCGGTTTCAAGTTCCAGTTTCTCTATCCCCGCTGTCGCTTCAGCAAGCGGAACGGGTAAAACCGCAAGGCCAACGCCCTGCGCGCAGAGCTGCGCCTGCACATCACGGCTGTTGCTTCGCGCCGCAATATGGGCCTTCGGGAAGGTTCGTCCAAGCCAGGCAACGTCGGGCATGTCGCCAAAACCCGTATCCATCACGATCAACGGGCAGCCTGCACCGTCATCAGCAGCCGGCAGCCACGTTCCCGGCTTTGCGTAGAGGCCATAGTCCACGGTCACCAGCCTGCGCGCGATCACCTCCGGTTCGTCGAAGCCGGCGATGCGGATCACGAGATCGGCTTCGCGCCGGGCCAGACTGTAAACCCGCGCATCGGTCAGCAATTCGAGGACAACGGCCGGGTTGAGGCGCTGGAATTCGGCCATCACCGGCGTCAGCATGATGCGGCCGAACCAGTCCGAGCAGGTCAGCCGCAGCACTCCTTCGAGCGAACCGTCGCTGCCCGTGAGCTCGCGGGCGAGAGAAAGAGCTTCCGCCTCCATCACCTCCGCATGGCGAAGCATGATTGCGCCCTCGTCGGTCAGCGAGAAGCCGGACGACGAACGCTGGAAAAGCTTCGTGCCCACGGCCTCCTCCAGCGCCCGCAATCGCCGCCCCATTGTCGGCTGCGACTGGCCGAGGCGCCGGCCTGCGCCGCCCAGTGATCCGGCCCGCGCAATCGCGAGGAAAACGCGCAAGTCACTCCAGTCAAGCGGCACAGCGGACATAGCGCTTCCATTCAAAAATGAATGATCATTGTGCACTTTTAGCGGCTGTCAGTCAAAGGTGAATGCGTCCATCACCTGTGCATCAACAGGAGACCGACCATGTCCAAGCCAACCATGACCGCCGCCCTCGTCGAAGTCGCCAACGGACCTTTCATCCTCCGTGAGCTTGCGCGGCCAGAGCCCGCGGCCGGGCAGGTGCTCGTGCAGATCGCGGCGAGCGGCACCAATCCGCTCGACACCAAGATCAGGGCGGGCGAGGCGGCCCACGCCCGGCAACCCCTTCCGGCCATCCTCGGGATGGATCTTGCCGGAACGGTGGTCGCAATCGGGGATGGCGTGGCGGGCTTCCGGATCGGGGACGCCGTTTTCGGACTGACGGGCGGTGCCGGCGGGCTGCAGGGCTCGCATGCGCAGTTCGCTGCCGTGGATGCGCCGCTGCTGGCCAGCAAACCGGCTTCGCTCACCATGCGGCAGGCATCGGTTCTGCCATTGGTCGTGATCACCGCCTGGGAAGGATTGGTCGACCGTGCGAAGGTCCGCGCCGGACAGACAGTGCTGGTGCAAGGCGGCGCGGGCGGTGTCGGCCATGTTGCCGTCCAGATTGCGCTTGACCGCGGGGCAAAGGTCTTTGCCACCGCGCTGCGTGAGGATCTCGACTATGTGCGCAGCCTGGGTGCCACACCGATCGACGCCTCTGTCGAAGTGGAAGCTTTTGTCGCCGAACATACCGGCGGCGCGGGCTTCGATGTGGTCTACGATACGCTCGGCGGTCCGGTTCTGGATGCCTCGTTCCGTGCTGTGAAGCGCTTCGGGCACGTGGTGAGCTGCCTGGGCTGGGGCACACACAAGCTGGCTCCGTTGTCCTTCAAGCAAGCCACCTATTCGGGCGTGTTCACGCTGCACACGCTGCTGGCGGACGAGGGCCGTGCGCATTTCGGCGAAATCCTGACCGAGGCGAGTGCTCTTGTCGAGGCGGGCAAGCTCCTTCCCAGGCTCGATCAGCGCAGCTTTTCCATCGAGGAACTCGGGGCCGCTTACGACGCGGTGCTGGGTGTGAACGGCGCTGCGCGCCAGCAAGGCAAGATCGCGGTCACCATCGATCCGCAAGCCGACTAGCCGCAACAGGACCGAAGGCATCCCTTCGCCGCCGCCCTTTGGGTGCGACTTCCGCAAGAACCACAGGAACATCACATGACAAAGACATTCGGCTTCACTTCCACCACCGACGATGTGCTCGAAGGGATCGATCTGACCGGCAAGCGCATTCTCTTGACCGGCGTTTCGGCAGGGCTCGGGGTCGAAACCGCCCGCGCGCTCGCCAGCCACGGCGCGCAGGTGGTCGGCACGGCGAGAGACCTTGGCAAGGCCGTCAGGGCTCTCTCCGAAGCCGGACTTGATCAGGCCGCCGTCGCTCTGCTGGAACTCGATCTGGCCGATCTGGCGAGCTTGCGACGCGCGGCGGCGGAATTGCTGGCGGACGGCCATGGCCTCGACCTTGTGATTGCCAATGCCGGGGTCATGGCGCCGCCGTTCGGGCGCACGGCCGATGGCTTCGAAACCCAGTTCGGAACCAATCATCTCGGTCATTTTGCGTTCGTGAACAGCATTGCCGCGCTTATGCGGCCCGGATCGCGGCTGGTGATGCTGGCATCGTCCGGGCATCGCTTTGCCGATGTCGATCTCGTCGATCCGAACTTCGATACGACGCCTTACGAACCGTTCGTCGGCTATGGTCGTTCCAAGACCGCCAACATCCTCTTCGCTGTCGAGTTCGACCGGCGGTATCGCGCGCTCGGGCTGCGAGCGACGGCGGTGCATCCCGGCGCAATCCGGACCGAGCTGGCCCGCCACATGGGCGCCGAAAAGCTCGAATTGCTTGCCGACAGCATCAACGCGGACCTGGCGAAGGAGGGTAAGCCGCCAATGGCGTGGAAGACCCCTGCGCAGGGCGCGGCGACAACGCTCTGGGCAGGGATCGTGGCCGAAGCTGACGCTGTTGGCGGGCGCTATTGCGAGGATTGCCAGGTGTCTCCGCTGATCAGCGATGAAAGCATCGGCTTCGGCAGCCCGGGCGTGCGGCCCTATGCGCTGGATCCCGAAACCGCCAAGGCTCTCTGGGCCAAAAGCGAGGAGTGGGTGTCGCAGACCTTCGATCTGCGTCCCGCAGCCCAGCGATAGACCGACGAGACACCCGCTGGCTGCCGTGCGCCGGACAGCCCGCAGGGATTGTCAACCGGCGCCGCAAGGAGTAGTCCCATGGACACTATCACCACCAGCGACGGAACACGCATCTTCTTCAAGGACTGGGGTCCGAAAGACGCGCGCACGATTGTCTTTCACCACGGATGGCCGCTGAGCGCCGACGAGTGGGACAACCAGATGATGTTCTTCCTCGATCGCGGCTTTCGCGTGATTGCGCATGACCGCCGCGGTCATGGCCGTTCGACGCAGACCGAGAATGGCAACGACATGGACACCTATGCCCGGGATGTGATCGAACTGGCGCGCGCGCTTGATCTCAAGGCCGCGATCCATATCGGCCATTCGACCGGTGGGGGCGAGGTGGCACGCTATGTCGCGCAGGCGGAACCGGGCCGCGTGTCCATGGCGGTGCTGATCAGCGCCATTACGCCGGTGATGATCCGCACCGGCAGCAATCCCGGCGGGCTGCCAGTGGAGGTGTTCGATGGCTATCGCCAGGCTGTGGCGGCAAACCGCACCCAGGCCTATCTCGATATCGCTTCCGGCCCGTTCTACGGATTCAACCGTCCCGGCGCTGCGCCGGTGGAAGGCACCATACGCAATTGGTGGCGGCAGGGCATGATGGGCGGGATCAAGGCCCATCATGATTGCATCAAGGTGTTTTCCGAGACCGATCTCACCGAAGATCTCAAGGCAATCGACGTGCCGGTTCTAGTGCTTCACAGCGAAGACGATCAGGTCGTGCCGTTTGCGTCTTCCGCTCCGCTGGCTGCGAAGTTGGCGAAGCACGGCACGCTCAAGACCTACCCCGATCTTCCGCACGGGATGCCGACGAGCCACCCGGACATCATAAACATGGACATTTTGACCTTCATCAGCACAGCGTAGGGTCTGCTGATGACACGATCCCTCTCCTCCTTGGTTTGGGTTGCTGCTTTCAGAAAGCGCGGGTGATAGATCGAATGACCGAAATTGGGCGCGCAGGCGACTCTCGGCGTTAGCAGATCAACTGCGTTGAATCATGTCGATCAAGGCCCTCAGCGCACCGGAAGGGTGCCGCCGGCTCGGATGGTAAAGGTAAAGGCCTTCCTCTGTCGGGGTCCACTCGTCCAACAGGGAAACAAGCCGGCCGGCCGCAATATCGGCGGCGACGCGCCCATCCGCGATATAGGCGATACCGGCACCAGCAAGCGCGGCGCGCCGCATCAATGCCGGGTCGTCGAGCGTCAGGGGGCCTGATACATCGATCATGAATCCTCTCGTCCCCTCCTGGAACTCCCAGGCATAGCTGGCGCCATTGGCAAGCTGGATGCGAATGCAGCGGTGAGCGAGAAGATCGGCCGGCACGCGCGGCATCTCTCTGCCGGCCAGATAGGCTGGCGAGGCTACGATCCGGAAGCGGACGGGACCCGAAATGGGCACGCAGGTCATCCCCGTCGGCACCGATTCCGCCTGTCGGATGCCCGCATCGAAACCTTGGGCGACGATATCGATCAAACGCTCCTCGGTGACGAGATCAATCGACACAGCAGGATAGCGGTCCAAAAATGGCAGAACCAGCGACGAGAGAATCTGGTGCGCTGCTCCCGATGAACAGTTGATTCGCAGCCTGCCCGCCGGTGTGTCGCGCTCGTCGGTCGCATCTTCGATCGCTGCTCCGATCTCGCGGAGCGCCGGCACCATCCGCGCCACAAATCGTTCGCCGGCTGAGGTTAGCGCGACGCTGCGGGTCGTCCGTGCGAAGAGCCGCACCCCAAGCCGCTCCTCGACGTTCGCCACCGTCCTGCTGAGCGCAGTCGTCGAGAGGCCAAGATCGAGTGCCGCCAGACGAAAACTCCGCTGGCGGGCAACTGCGGCGACGGCCTCCAGCTCCGCCAGCCGCCCGGCTCTGATTATCCCGCTTCTTGGCATGATATGATGATTATCGCACCCCTTATCGGGATCATAGCCATAATCTACCTTTGGCCCTCCCGATCATTTGGAGGTTGTTATGACCCAAACCTGGCTCATCACCGGCAGCGCACGCGGGCTTGGCCGCGCGCTCGCCGAAGCCGTGCTCGAAGCAGGGAACAATCTCGTCGCCACCGCGCGCGCACCCGAGCAGCTTGCCGACCTTGTCGCGCGTTTCCCAAATAGCGTGTTGGCGACTTCGCTCGACGTCACCGACGCGGACTCGGCCGCGAATGTCGTAGCGCTGGCCATCGATCGGTTCGGCACCCTCGATATTCTCGTCAACAACGCGGGCTACGGCGACGTCGCGCCGATCGAGGGCACCAGTCTCGTAAGCTTTCGTCGGCAGATCGAAACCAATCTGTTTGGTACAATCATCGTGTCCAAGGCGGCCATCCCGCTGTTCCGGCACCAGCGGTCGGGCCGCCTCATTCAGATCTCGTCGATCGGGGGCCGCGCCGGCGCGATCGGACGCGGAGCTTACTCTGCGGCTAAGTTCGGGGTTGAGGGCTTCTCGGAAGTGCTGGCGCAGGAGATGGAACCTTTTGGCGTCCATGTCACGATCGTCGAGCCGGGCGGCTTCCGCACCGACTTCGCTGGAGCCTCGACGAAGATCGAGGACGGTGATCCCGACTATGCCGAAACCGTCGGGGCTATCGCCGCAAGGCAGCGCGCCTACAACGGACATCAGCCAGGCGACCCGGCAAAGGCCGCGAAGGCGATTCTCGCGCTCGCCGCGCTCCCGGCGCCGCCGTTGCGACTGGTGCTGGGGAGCGATGCGTTCGGCCGAGCCGAATTGACGGACCGCGCCCGGATGGACGAACTTCAACAGTGGCGTTCGCTCAGCTGCTCGACCGACTTCGAGGCGGGGTCACCGGAGAAATTGCCCCCGAAACGCTCGCCCCGTCAGGAGCTCTTGTCATGATCAACGCCGCCCCGCGATCAGCCACCCTCAATCGGCGCCGCCTTCTGGGCGTGGCCACCGTGACCGTTGCCGCAATCCAGTTCGGCCAGTCCGCGAACACCGCTCGCGCCGCGACGCTCCTGCCGGGTGTCAGCGACTTAGGTCCACTCCGCCAGATTGATGCCGGTTCGCTCTCCGTGGGGTATGCGGATTTAGGCCCGGCGGGCGGCACACCCGTGATCCTACTTCATGGCTGGCCTTATGACATCCAAGCCTTCGCCGAGGTCGCGCCGCGGCTCGCCAGCGCAGGACACCGCGTCATCGTCCCCTATTTGCGAGGGTATGGCAGTACGGTCTTCCGTTCGCCCGACGCGGTGCGGAACGGCCAACAGGCTGCGCTCGCCTTCGACTTGATTGCGTTGATGGATGCGCTAAAAATCCGCCGCGCGATATTGGGCGGCTTCGACTGGGGTGCCCGCACGGCCGATATTGTTGCCGCACTCTGGCCGGACCGATGCTTGGGCCTGATAGCGGTCAGCGGCTATCTGATCGGCAGCCAGCAGGCCAATGCCACGCCATTGCCCCCCAAGGCCGAACTCGCCTGGTGGTATCAGTTCTACTTTGCAACGGAGCGCGGCCGGATTGGCTATGAGACGAACCGCCACGCCTTCAACAAGCTGATCTGGCAGATGGCGTCGCCCCAATGGCATTTCGACGCTCGCATTTACGAGCGCTCGGCGAAAAGCTTCGACAACCCCGACCATGTCGCAATCGTGATTCACAATTATCGCTGGCGGCTGGGTCTCGTAGAAGGCGAGACGCACTACGAAGCAGCCGAAGCAGCGCTTGCAGCGACTCCACCGATCGCGGTGCCGACGATCACCATGGAGGGCGACGCCAACGGCGCGCCGCACCCCGAGCCAAGAGGCTATCGCGCGCGTTTCACTGGCCCCTACGAGCATCGCTTGATCGGCGGCGGCGTCGGTCACAACCTACCGCAAGAAGTGCCTGCGGCCTTCGCTGACGCCGTGCTTGCAATCGCGGACATGGCCTAAAGGTGGGTTGCGGGAATGGTCGCTAGGCTGCATGACAGAGCTCAATGAATGACGGCTTTCAGGACCGCGACAAAAACCGAAAGAACGTCCCAAATCAGGCGCATGGCCGACCCCGTCTTGTCTTTTCGGCACCCCAAGCGTCGGGCAACGACGGGCCCGGAGCTACCATAACAGGCGCTTCAGCAACCATCCATACACGTTTACGTTTATTGCACATATTTCACTTATTGCGTTTACTGGTCCAGCTATATATATAGCCGGCCCCGGCAGCGAGGAGAATGAAATGAGCGATCAGGAGCTTTCCCAGCGGCCCCCTACCGAAACGGAAGTGCGACAAGCGTCGGAGGCTGCGCGTGCGCTTGCCAAGGCCCTCACGTCGAAGGGCCTTCCCTTCTCCGTACAGCGAAACGGGAACCGGACCGAGGTGGACCTGTCGCCAGCGCTCGGACAACTGGTTCTCGACGTGCTGACCCACGTTGCCCGCGGCGAAATGGTGACATTTGTTCCCTACGGAGCCGAACTGACCACGAAGGAAGCGGCCGACCTGTTGAATGTGTCGCGTCCCTTCCTGGTGTCGATGCTGAGCGACGGGAAGATACCGTTTCACAAGGTCGGATCGCACCGACGCGTGCGGGCAAGCGACGTGCTCGCGTTTCGAGCGCAGCGCGATGCGGAACGAAGCGGCGCGCTTGCCGATCTTCAGCGCCTTGGCCAGGAGTTCGATGCGGATTGAGGTGCCTAGCCGACCGTTTTGTCGTCGTTCTCGACGCGAATGTGCTTTATCCGTTCAGGGTAAGGGACGCCCTGCTTCGGTTCGCCGAGGCAGGGCTGTTCCGCGCTCGTTGGTCGCCAACAATTCTCGACGAATGGCGCCGCAACCTCCTTGCCCAAAAGCCCGGCTATGAGACCAGTATCGATGCGCAAATCGAGGCGATGCACGTCGCCTTTCCCGAGGGCTGCGTGATTGGCGGCACCGGCCTGATCGGCAGCCTCGATCTGCCAGACGCTGACGATCGCCATGTTCTGGCGACGGCGATCCGCGCCGGTGCCGAGCATATCGTGACCGAGAACTTGAGAGATTTCCCGGACGCGAAGCTCGACCAATATGGGATCAGCGCGGTCTCGGCCGACGATTTTCTCGCGAGCACATTCGAACTTTATCCCGCCGAGGCCCTGTCAGCGCTCGCGACGATGCGGCGCTGCTACACGCGGCCGCCCTTCACACCGAACGAGTTCATCTTCGATCTGCAGAAGAAAGGCCTGCCCAAGCTCGCCTCGATGCTGCGCGAGAATATCGACCTCCTGTAAGCGATTTCGCAAAGGAAAGAGATAGAACCCGTAAGCCGCTACGCGCCAGCGCGAGCTTCCATCTCTGCGATACGTTCCGAGCAAATGGCGTGCACTGCCTGGCCAAGCTCCTCGACACGCCCCGCAAGCCACACCAGGTCCGCTTCGCTGATCCGATAATGTTTCGAGTAGCGGGCCTTCACATAGGCTTCCTTGAGCTTCTCGAAGCGAGCGCGATCGGCCTTCAGCTCACGCGGCCACGCGTCGACAAGACGCATATCGATCCGCTCAGCTTGCGTCCGCAGAAAGCCGAGATTGTGAACGTGGGGCGAATAGAATGTGCACACCAACAGGACGCAGTGGTACAAGAATTCGGTACTCTGGTGGAGGTCGAATGCCGCGGGCTTAAGATAGCCCTTCTCCCGACCCATGGCTGACAACTCGAACCGCTGCATTGCCAGAGGAAACCACTCCTCAAAATATTCCTTCGCCATCGCCAACGCCTGGTCAGGCGTCTTCGGCTTCGGCTGATGCAAGGCCTTGTCGTCGGCCTCGTAAAGCGCAATCCCGTCGCGCGCGACGTCCATGAAGAAATAGCGCCCGTGCGCGAGCCCGTCGTTCACCTCCTGCAGGGTGTGGACGATGAAATTCACCGGGGTCTTGAGGGTCCGGTCGATCAGAAGTTCTCGGGTCAGCCGGTCGTCAAGCTTCGACCAGACATCGAGCTTGTCGATCAGCCGCTTGTCGCTGACGATGATGAGCAGGTCGAAGTCCGAGAGATAGCCCTTGGCGGTGTGCGGTTCGTCGACCCAGCCGCCGCGCGCATAGCTGCCGTAGAGAATGATCTTGTCGATGCGCCCCTTCTTCTTCCAGCTCATCGTGCCGAGCGCAATGGCGTCCTCAAATTCTTCGAAGATGATCGCCTTCACGCGCTCGAGCTCGCGCTGCTTGTTGGCCGGGAGATGGTCGAGATCGTTCCGCATCGCTCCTTCCTTCTGTGGGCACATGCTTGCCCGATGGCAAGCGCGGTCAGGTCCAGATCGGCACCTGATGCCGGATCCCGGATACGAAAATTCCCGACGGGGATGCCGAACGCCCGTGCCTTGTCGACGAGATTGTCCTGGATGCCGGTGCCCGAGAAGACGATGAGCCCGGTGGGCTGGCGTGGATCAGCCGCTCGTTGGCTTGAAGGGCGCGGCTTTGCGATCGCGGTCCCGTCGGGGCGGAACGCCCCCTGCGGGATTTTGCGCGCGTCGGCGCAGCAGGCGGCAGCGCGCCGGTCGAGGCCGCAGTGCGGAGGAATACCATGTCGGCATGGCGGACATGCACGCGGACTTGCCAAAATGTTCTTCCTATGTTCTCATTGATGCATGGACAGAATCGATACCGCCCGAGTCGCCGAAACACTGCTCACTGCGCCCGGCTGGGCGCGCGTGGGCCTTACCGCACCCACCCGCTATGTTCGCGTCGAGGCAGCGTTCGAGCTGGCGCGCGCGATCGCAGAAAGCTTGGGCGAGAATGGCGAGCCCGCGCATATCGACCAGCTCGGGCTGTCGCTGTGACGTGGGCGGCTGGACCAAAGACGGGCAGCGGCGCGCCACACATCTGTTCGAAGCGGCGGCCTGGTATCAGGCGGTCAGGCCCGTTTGCCGCTGCGGGCATGGCGCAAGCTTCGATCCCTATGGCCTCTGGTGGCTGTTCCAGCGCAAGATGTGGGACGATGATCTTGGGCGCGCCCGCGAGAAATTCTGGTGCGCGCGCTGCAAGGCGCGAACGGGCAAGCGTATACGCCCGGTCCGGCTCGACCTGGTCGAGCCTGGCAAGGACGACATTCGGCTGCCGATGCCCGACGAGCGCGAATGGAAGCGCGCGCTGAGCCGTTTCCGCGCCTAGTCAGCGAAAGGCAGACCGATGGAAATTGAAGGCGACGACGCCCTCATCGGCATCGGCAGGTCGCATCGCGTGATGATCTGGGACGGTGTGCGCGAGCGCGAGAAGGAGCTCCACTGGGGTTTGCATTCGCGCGATCCCGATATCTTCCAGATCCCGCTGCTCAAGTCCGAGACCGCGATCATCGATCGCCCCTGTCTGCTGCTTGCCGATGCCTTCGGATTGGTGAAGCAGGGCAAGACAATTTATTCGGCCAGCCTGATCGGCGAACCGTTGATGGGCATCGCGGCGGTCTGGCGACCGGGGAGCCGCGAATGGCCGGGCAGTTTCGCGGCGCTCACCGTCGCTGCCTACGACGATCTCGCACCTTATAAGGACCGCCATGTGGCGGTGGTTCACCCCGAGGATCTTTTCGACTGGCTCGAGCGCGCGCGACCGCCGCTGGACATGTTGCGCCGCTTCCCCAAGAATAGCTTCAGAATCGCGCCGCCGATCCAGCAGAGCTTCGGTGCCCTGCTGGGGGCAGCCTGATCGTGAGCCTCCCCTGACCTGGAGCCGTCAATGTGCAATCTGGTGACGCTGAACAGCTCGGTTGACGAAGTGGCATCCTATTTCAGGGCGCGCCGGCCGCAGGCCACCAATGCCTCGCCAGGCGACGTCTATCCCGGCGGACAGGGATTCGTGGTTCGGCAGGACGGCGGCGAGCGCGTCCTGCAGGCGATGACCTGGGGCTTCCCGGTGCGGCTCAAGCATATGAAGCCCTCGAGCAAGCCGAAACCCGTCAACAATGCCCGCGACGACAAGCTGATGTCCTTCTGGCGTCCCTGGTTCACCAACCCGGCGCATCGCTGCCTCATTCCCTTCACTTCCTTCGCCGAAGCCGAAGGCGAGAAAGGACGCATGACGCGGACGTGGATCAGCGTCGCCGACCAGCCGCTCGCCGCCTGGGCGGGTCTCTGGCGTCCGAGCGATGAATGGGGCGATTGCTATACGGGCGTGATGGTCGATGCGACCGAGGAATTGTTTCATATTCACGACCGCATGCCCGTGATTCTGCACCCCGAAGATCATGAGGCCTGGCTCCAGGCGCCTGCCGAAGAGGCGATGGCGCTGGTCGCGAAATATCCCGCAGACCGCCTCGCCGTCGAGCGGACCGACGTGCCATGGTTCAGCCGCAAGGCCCCGCCGGCTGAGGCGTCAAACCTCTTTCCGTGATGCGGTTCCGATAACCGATAAACCCAGGTGGAAGCGTCGCGCCCTTGCTATCGAGTTCTGGCTCGCCGCAGTGATCGTGGCGGGCTCCTTCATCGCTGGAATTATCGGCGCGGTTCGGTCGCTCACCGGCGACTGACTGCATAGATCGCGCAGCGGGGACATCGCATGGCCGTCAGGCCGATGACGTGTCAAAATGGTCCCATCTTCTACTCGCACAGGCTTTACGTCATTTCTCGGGACGTTAGACCGTTGGAACCGATAGATCGCCGCGCCGAGGCAGCGAAGACTGCCGTCCGGCGTGCGATATCAGGACCCGTCGGTGACTTGTCCCAATCTCGCGCGTCCCGGAGAGGAACCGGCGGCGTTCGACCCAGGGAGCGGACCGCGGGCAGCCGGGTCGGGAACGCGCCAGCGGCCGATTATCGACGTGAAGCAGTTTTATTTGACAGAGGAACTTGCCCGGGAAATTTCAGGCGCCGGGCATGAAGACCATCTTTTTTCGGCGCTCGCGAAAGCCGCAGACCGTATGGGTTTTGACCACTTCGCACTCGCCTTCGAACGACGCGGCGGCGAGAACGCGTCAATCCTTGTCCATAATTATCCCGAGGCCTGGGCGCGGATTTATATCGGCCTCGACCTCCGCTCAACCGACCCGATCCGGCGCGCCGGCGAGCGATCGCTCACCGGCTTCGAATGGCGCAATGTCGACCATTTTATTCCGCTGTCGCGCGGCGATCGGCAATTTCTCAGCGTCGCGCGAGAGAGCGGCGTCGGCGACGGATTCACCGTTCCGCGTCATCTGCCCGGCGAGGCGAGCGGATCCTGCTCTTTTGCCGTGAAGCCGCGCGCCGACACGCCCGGCCATATGCTCCATGTCGCAGAGATCATCGGTGCCGTTGCGATCGCGAAGGCGCGCGAGCTCGTCGGCACGGCCCCTCTGAGAGGACGTTCCATCCTCACCGAGCGGCAGCGCGAATGCGTGCTCTGGTCGGCGCGCGGCAAGACCGCCGGCGAGATCGCAGATATTCTCGGGATCAGCGAGGAGACGGTGGTGCGCCACCTCAAGATGGCGCGCGATCGCTATTCGGTCCATTGCCGCTCGATGCTGATCCTTTGCGCATTGTTCGACGGTCTGATTGGCTTCTCCGACATCTACGACTGGTGGCGCCCCGACTAATCCGGCGGTCCAATCGCAAAAGGCTTGCCCATAAATGGGAATAGCCGCCCCGCGGGATTGGTGGTCTGAAATGAGCTTCCAGCAACGAAGGACATTTCATGACCGATCAATCCCCGCGGGCGCCAGCTGCGCCCGGCGACGCGGCGCTGCGCGCCATGTTCGCCGCCCGCAAACACGTGTTCATCGACCGGTTAAAATGGGATCTTCCTGCCCTTGACGACCGCTTCGAGCTCGACCAGTTCGATAATCCGCAGGCCCGATATCTTATCCTTCTCGATCCCGACGATCTGCGTCACCGTGCATCGGCGCGATTGCTGCCCACGACATCGCCGCATCTTCTCGGCAACATCTACCCGCACCTCTGCCCGGACGGCGCGCCCTCTGACGAGAGCATCTGGGAGGTCAGCCGCTTCTGCCTCGACCCGGCGCAAACGGCGGCAGAGCGTCTCGACGCGCGCAATCAGCTCGTCAGCACCCTTGCGGACCATGCCCTTCACAGCGGCATCCGCGAATATGTCGGGATCGCCGACACGCGCTGGTTCGCGAAGATCAGCAGCTTCGGCTGGTCGTGCCGCGCGTTCGGCCCCGCGCGGCCCGACGGGGCATGCCCGATCCTCGCGTTCGGCATAAGGATCGATGAGGACACGCTTCCCGGGCTGCAGCGGACGGGAACATGGGCGCCGCTCGGGCTCAGACTCGAAAGCGGGGAGCTCGCACCATGAGAAGGGCTATCAACCACGCCGCCTGTGGGCGCCTCGTCAGCGAGCTCCGCCGCGACGGATATTGCATCCTGCATGGGGTCGCACCCGCGCCTGTGCACGCCCTCGCGAAGGATCTCGAGCCGGTCTTTGCCGAAACGCCCTTTTGCCAGGGCGACTTCTACGGACGGCGAACGAAGCGGTTCGGCAGCCTGTTGCGGCGCTCGCGGTACATGGCCGATCTGGTGCTCGATCCTCTCGTTCTGCCCGCCGTCGAGGCGATCCTTGGAACGGGATGCGAACGCATCCAGCTCAACCTCACGCAGGCGATCGAGATCCACCCCGGTGAAGTGCGGCAGTTTCCGCATCGCGATCAGGACATGTGGCGCGGGGCAGACGGCAGCCAGGAATATCTGGTCAATGTCCTCTGGCCCCTGACGCCCTTCACCAGGGACAATGGCGCGACCGAAATCTATCCGGGAAGCCATGGCGTCAGCGGTATGGCCAAAGAGGATCCCGGCCCTCCCATATATGCCGAATGCGAACCCGGGTCGGCGATCTGCTTTCTGGGATCGACCGCGCATGGCGCTGGCGCGAACATCAGCGAGAATGTCCGGCGCGGCTTGCTCGTGAGCTACAGTTTAGGATGGCTGAAGCCCTATGAAAATCTGTGGCTGGCTTACCCACCTCACGTCGCAAGAGATTTTCCGCCCGGGCTCGCGGCGCTAGCGGGCTATGCGCAGCACCGCCCCAACCTTGGCAATTATGAGGGGCAGTGCCCTTCCATCCTCCTGCAAGACGATCCGCCTGGTCCAGTCGGCGCCGTCGATGCGCTTCGTCCCGACCAGGCCGATGCCGTCGCCGATTTTGCCGCCGGCCAAAGGAACGCCCAATGAGCCCCGCGCATGTGTTCGAGCCGACCTATGAAGCGGTCAAACGGCGCCTGATGACGGGCGCATGGCCGGCCGGCGCGAGGATCGAAGCCGCGCGCGTCGCCGATGAACTTGGCGTCAGTCTGACTCCGGTGCGCGACAGCCTCTTCCGGTTGGATGGCGAACGCATGGTCGACTTCCGACCGGGTGAGGGTTTTCATGTGCATCGCCTCACCGAGACCGAGTTTCGCGATCTTCTCGAACTGCATCTGGTGCTCCTGCTCGCCGCGATTGCGACGGCACCGAATGCGGCCGCAGCGCCGGTGTCTGCCGACCAGCCCTATCCCGACCGGATCGCCGATCTGTTCCTCGCTATCGCCGAACGAACTTCGAACGGCGAGATCGTCGCGAGCATAGCGGCGATCGGCGACCGGCTGCAGTTCTCGCGGCACTTCGATGCGGCAATCCTCGGCGACGTAGAGAGCGAGTACCGCCGGATCGAGACCGCAGTCGCCGATGCCGAACCGCAGGCCGCGGTCCGAAATTTGCTGCTTGGCTATCATGAGAGACGGGCGCACGAGGCGGCGCGCTATGCACGGATGCTTGGCGCTCACCAGGGCGGCCAGGCTTGATGCGCGAGACCGCATCCGACACTTTTGCTTGTCAGCGCCCCTCGCACTTGACATGATTCAGGGGCGCGGAAGCATTGCTGGCAGCTCCTGCGCGGAATCTTTCGCCAGGCATTAAATGCGCCAGTCCCTGACCGGACCGGCGGCCGAACCGGACCTGGATCGCACACGCGACCGAACGGCGGCGCAGCATGGAGAGACGGGCATCCGGCCGCGGCGGGATGGCGCCGCTCGTGCCTGCGGGATTTTGTGCCGTGCCCTCCTGTACCTGCGGCGACCGCGCCCCGTCGCGTCATCCCTTTTCGGTGTCGTCAGCGTGCCACGTGCATCCCGACGATCGTCCGGTGCCGACCGAACAGCGATGCGTATCCGGGCAAGATCTGGAGACGGCGTACCGCACTCACCGCGCGTCGCTCTTTTATTTCCTGCGCCGCAAGGCGGGAGCAGAGGAAGCGCCCGATCTTGTACAGGAAGTTTTTGCGCGCGCCGCAGGAAGCGCGCAGCGCGACCGGCTCGCCAACCCCGGCGGTTTTCTGCGCCGCATTGCCCAGAACCTCTTGATCGACCGGGCGCGCCGCCGCAAGTCTGCGCCCACGGCCCTCTTTTCGCTGCGCGAAGAAAGCGATGCGGCAACTCCGGCGACCCAGGAATGGAATCTCGAAGCCGCTGATCTGCTGCGACTTTACGAGCAGGCGGTTGACGCCATGCCGCCGAAGACACGCCGTGTCTTTCTCATGCACCGGGTGGACGAGTTCTCCTATCGCGAGATACATGAGCAGCTCGGCATCAGCATCGCGACGGTGGAATATCATATGATGAAAGCACTCGGCCTGATCGCAAAGGTGGTGGACGGCGAACAATGAGCGGAGCCGGCGGCGATGATTACACGGTCGATGAGGTCGCACGGGCCTGGCTCGTTAAACTGCGCGGCGGTGATGGAAATGCACTCCGCGACGAGTTCGATGCGTGGCTGCAGGCATCGGCCGAGCATCGTGAAGCCTATCGGCGCGCCGAGAAGCGCATGGCCGCGCTCGCGATCCTCAAGACGTCACCGCGCCACGGAACGGCGCATGCCGAGGCGCGGCGCGGCCGGGTTCGCGGCTGGTTCGCATGGGGCGCTGCCGCCACCGCGCTCGCGCTCCTGATCATCGCGATCGGAGCCGCAGGCGCCCCGCTTCCCGGCCAGCCTGGCGGCGCAGCGAGGGCGTTCGCCGCCGAACCCATCGAGACGCAGCGCGGCGAGATCCGGACCTTTCAGCTCGCCGACGGCTCGAGCGCGACGCTCGACACCGACAGCCGGCTCGACGTCGCCTTCGCGAAGGACGCACGCAGCGTTCGTCTGGTCAGGGGACGGGTGCGGCTTTCGGTCGTGCGGGGCGATGTCCCGCTGAAGATCGAGGCAGGGCGCGGCGGGGCGATAGCCAATGATGCCGAGATCGATCTCAGTCTCGACGCGGAGGGGACCGTCGTCGCATCGCTGCGCCGCGGCGCGGCCGAGGTGCGCGCGGATGGGGATAGCGGAGAGGCGAAGCGAGTCGAGGCGGGAAGCGCGCTTGCCTATGGGCCGGGCAAGCGGCTCGCGCCTGTCGCGGCGCCGGCGACGGTCATTCCGGCCGGCTGGCCCGCGGGCTGGGCGGACTATCGGTCGATCAGGCTCGGCGCGCTCGTCGCCGAGGCCAATCGCTATGCGGCGGTCCCAATCGTCATCGACGATAGCGCGATAGCCGCACGCGAGGTGTCGGGCCGCTTCCTCATCAGTGAGACCGAGGCGTTTGCCGAACGGATCGCAATGCTGCTCGACCTAGCGGTCGACAGCCAGGCGGACGCCATCCACCTCAGCCGCCGATAATTTTTTCATCGGGCGGCTAAGGTCGCTCGGCTTCTTCCGTCAGCGCACCCCACTGGCCGCCTGCCTGATGCACGGCCGAGCCTTTGGGGGAGTGAAAATGTCGATCAGAATCCGTTCGCTGGGCGTCCTGCTTGCCGGGACCGCCGCCTGCCTGTCGCCGCAAGCCGCGCAGGCGATGCAGGCGCCACGCCAGTCCTATGATCTACCGGCGCAGGACCTCGGCGATGCGCTGCGCCGCGTCGCTCTGCTCGCCGATATCGAGCTTTATGTGAGCGCGCCTAGCATCGCGGGGAAGACGGCGCCTGCCCTGCGCGGCGAACTGACGCTGCGCGAAGCGATCGAGGCGCTTCTCGCCGGCAGCGGCCTCACCGCCCGCTTCGAGGAGGGGTCGGTGATCATCCTGAGCTCCGCCGGAGCGCCGGCAGCCCCCACGAGCGAGCCCGCTGCGATTGTCGTCACCGGTTCGCGCATCGCCGGCGCGCCCGCCGCAGCGCCAGTGATCGACATCAGCGCCGAGGATATCCGCAATGCCGGGCATGCCGATCTCGGAGAGGTTGCGCGCAGCTTGCCTCAGAATTTCGGCGGTGGGCAGAATCCGGGGATCGGCAATACGCAGGGCGCGGCCAATGAGAATGTCAACGCCAATGGCGCATCGACCTTCAACCTGCGCGGGATCGGTCCCAATGCCACGCTGACGCTGATCAACGGCAAGCGCTTTGCCTATAGCAGCGTAAACTCGGTCATTGACGTCAGCGCCATTCCGATCGCCGCTGTAGATCGCGTCGAGATCATGGCGGATGGCGCATCCGCGATATATGGCGCCGACGCGGTGGCCGGGGTGGTCAATATTCTGCTCAAGCGAGACTATGATGGCGTGTCGACCAGCGTGCGGCTCGGGGCTTCGACCGACGGCGGCAATTTCCAGCAGCAATATAATCTTCTTGGCGGCTCGGCCTGGTCGGAGGGCGGCATCATCGCGGCTTATGATTATTCGCGCGGTACCGCGATCCGGGCGAAGGATCGCAGCTATGCCGGCGCGAATAATCCCGATTCCACGCTATATCCCGACTTGAGCAGGCACGCGCTTCTCTTGAGCGGGCACCAGTCGCTCGGAGGCGGTGTGACCTTGGCAGCCGACCTCATCTACAAGCGCGGAAGAATGAAATCGGCCACGGGCTTCACAGTGGCCCAGCCACTCCGCAACGCGGGGCTCGAAGCGCGCACCGAGTTTGAGACATTCGGTTTCGCCCCAACCCTGTCCGCTGACCTGTCGGGGAGTTGGAAACTCAATGTCGGAGCATTTTTCGGAACCGACACGACCGACGGCCTCAGTCAGAATTACAGCGGCGGTGCGCCGAGCAGCGCGACCGCACGACATTTCTTCAACCGGAACATCGCCGTTGAGGCCGGGCTCGAGGGTCGGCTATTCGACCTCCCCGCGGGCGCCGCGCGCCTTGCGCTGGGTGGAGGCTATCGGATCAATCGCTTCTCATCGAAGATCGGCACGCGCAGCTTTGCCCGCTCGCGCCGCAATCACTTCGCCTATGGCGAGTTGCTGCTTCCTCTGACGAGTCCCGACCAGCATATCGCGCTCGCCTACCGCGCTTCGATCACCGCGGCGCTGCGCTACGAGGATTATTCCGACTCCGGAGACATCGTCACTCCGAAGCTTGGTTTCGTCTATGATCCGATAAAGCAGCTCCGGCTCGGGGTGTCGTGGGGCAGATCCTTCAAACTCCCGACGCTCTATCAGCAATATTCGGGCTATTCGGCACTGCTCGTCCCGGTTGGCGGCTTCGGCCAAGGCTTTCCTGCCGGTTCAACCATTGCTTACGCGCTTGGCGCAAATGATCGGCTCGGGCCCGAGCGATCGGAAAACTGGACTTTCAGCGCAACCGTGCGGCCACTGTCGGGGCTCGCGCTAACCGCGAGCTATTTCCGGATCGACTACAAGGATCGGGTCGCGCCGCCGCTGGCTTCGGGTGCCGGGGTTCTCGACAACCCCATCTATGCCGATCTCGTGACTCGCAATCCGGCACCGGCACTGCTGGACACCATCTTCGATGGCGCCGATGGCGGGCTCCAGAACATAACGGGCGCGCCCTACGATCCCGCGCGCGTTGTGGCCTTCCTCGATGCGCGCGACCGCAATGTCGCACGGCAAAAATATCGTGGGGTCGATGTGGCCGTGCGATACGACGCCGCGCTGGGCAGCAACCGTCAGCTAAGTCTGAATGCCGGTGCTACTTGGCTCGATAGCAGCCAGCAGCTTCTCACTGGCCTGCCGGTAACCGACCTTGCCGGGACAATCTTCCATCCGGCGCATTTCCGGGCACGCGGCGGGCTGACGCTGAGCGGTAATAACTTTTCGCTCTCCGCCTTCCTCAACCACAGCGGCGCCGTCACCGACAACCGCCGTCCGGCTTTTATCCAGATAAAGGGATCGACGACGATCGATCTCACCGGCCGCATAAAGCTGGCCAAGGGGACGGAAATCGCGTTGAGCGCGCAGAATCTGTTCAACAGCAAGCCCGCGCCGATTTTCACGACGTCGCCGTTCGACACGCCGTTCGACACAACCAACGGGTCGGCTATTGGACGCTTTTTGAGCGTGACGGTCCGACATGACTGGTAAGGCGCGTGCGTCGGCGCTTGCCTTCGTGGCGATCCTCGGCACTGGCAGTCCGATCGAAGCCACGGAAGGCCGTCGATGGACGATCGAGAATATCGCGACCGTACCGACCGATTTCGATCTGAGATTGGCGAGCGATGGCAGGTCGCTCGCCTATCTCGAGCGGCGAGCGGATATCGAAACCGATAAAAGCGTCTCGATCCTGCATCTGTACGATCTCGACT
Source organism: Sphingopyxis sp. Q841 (assembly GCF_052384365.1). Taxonomy (NCBI): domain Bacteria; kingdom Pseudomonadati; phylum Pseudomonadota; class Alphaproteobacteria; order Sphingomonadales; family Sphingopyxidaceae; genus Sphingopyxis; species Sphingopyxis sp. Q841. Next base: position 1,529,346 of record NZ_JBQSUM010000001.1, read on the forward strand.
CGCACAGGTCCCGCGAAATTTTGCGGGCGCCAAGCGCCGAACAGCTCAGACGTCTGCCGGATGGCCGAGGCTGGAGCCTCCTGATCGATCGCGGAGATGGGCTTCAACTCTATAAGCTGGACGCGCGCGGGACGCTCACGCTGCTGCTCAAGCGAGAGGCCGTCGTTACCGTCGGGCAGACGGAAGGCGGGCTCTTCGCCGTACGAAGCGGCGCACCGCGCCGGATCGGCATATTATATCACGACTGGTCTCCTGACGGACGATGGCTTTGGTATGCGACGCTCAGGCCGCGTCCCGAACCGCTCGCCATGTCGATCGACGCTGCGGTCGTCGCACAGCGCTACCGGCGGCGCGCGCCGGTAAAGGCAACAGTGGAATTGCGACTGAGATCGGCCGCGGGCGAAGAGTGGCTGGTGGCATCGCGGCCAGCTCAAGATCGTCTCGCTTTCTACTATGGTGCGAATGTGCAGTGGACGCGCGAGGGCCCCCGCTACCAATTGGAGCAAGGCGATGCGGAGCGTTCGGGTGGCACCGGGACCTTCATTTGGAGCTTTGCAACAGGATCAAGCCATCCCGCGGAGCAGGAACCGGGTTTCCCGTCGATCGGCCTGGTCAGCGGTCCGCATGGCGGCGTGCTCGCGAGCGAAGGCTTTGGCCGCGAGCTCGACCTCACGGAGACGCGCCCGGATGGCCGCAAAATCCATTATGGCCCACAACCCTATTATATTGGCGATCCGCGTGCGGCAGGCAATTGGCTGGCGAACGACGGGCGCAAGGCGGTGCTTGGCGTGCGGACGATACCGCACCCACGCTATGGGCTGGTTCTGCTCGGCAGCCGGAAGGTCAAGCCACTCCTCGTCGCAGGTAGCCTAACCGCTTGCGATTTCCGCCAGGACCTCGCGTGGGGTGTTTGCGTAGAAGAATCCCTCAATCAAGCCCCGCGGTTGGTGCATGTCGCTCCGGAATCCGGGGAGGTGCGGGCGCTCGCCTCGCTCTCGTCTGTTCATGAGTCAATAGCGCCGCTCCGCGTGACCGCGCATGAATGGACGAATCGGCTAGGCTATCGGTCGACGGGTTTCATAGTCTGGCCGCGCGATTATCAGCAAGGGAAGGCCTATCCAGCGATCCTCATCACGCATGGCAGCGACGCCGACGAGCGCTTCGCCAGCCCGGACTTGCAATGGAATTATCCCGCCCAATTGTTCGCCGAGCGCGGTTTTCTTGTCATCCTTCAGAATGATCCTTCGGCGCGGCAGCAGGCAGAGCTCTGGAATGCCTATATGGAATGGTCCGGCGGCCCGAGTGTACTCGGGCCGTCGCGGCTCCGCGAACTGATCTGGCTCAACGGGGTCTATAGTTTCGAGGACATGATCCACGAATTGGTCGGCAAAGGCATTATCGATCGCGAACGGATTGGGATCGCGGGTTACAGCCGCGGATCGCAGATGGTGAATGTCGCTGTGACCCAATCGACCATATTTGGAGCGGCATCCAGCGGGGACGGCAATTATCTTGAGCCGGCATCCTATGCCGATCCGAAAGAGGGGTATCACGCCATTTTCGGCGGCCCGCCGTCGGGCCGCCATCTCGCTTCCTATCGTCAGCTGTCGCCGTCGCTTCGCGCAGAGAAGGTCTGCGCGCCCGTGTTGCAGCAAATGGCGTCTCCCTTTGCGGGAGCGATCGATTTCTATACCGCGCTTCGCGATGCGGAGGTGCCGGCCCAGATCAGCCTCTATCCCGGCGAGGATATTGCCACCGACGAAACGCATTTGTTTCACATCCCATCGAACCGGCTGCGCGCGATGCGCGAGAATATGGCCTGGTTCGATTTCTGGCTTCGCGGCCGACGCGATCCGAACATGGCCCCCATTAGCACATATGACCGCTGGTCAACGATGGCAGCGCAATTGCGGGATTGCTCGCGACCGCCCAGCGCCCTGCAGCGTGAGCCGTCATGACCGGGCGGCATCGCTCCACCAACGGGCCCAGCTTTCTGCCGCGCAAAGCTCGAGTACACGCTGCGCCTTTTCGAAGCCTTGCGCTGTCGGCCGGGATGCCGCTTCCAATATCGACAAGTCGAGCAGGCCTGCGCGCGCGAGCAGGCCGTTGCGAAGCAGGTCGCCAGCGCGTTCGGCGTTTGCCTGATAGATACGATGCATGAAGCCGCCCGGTCCGCCTTTCGAGGTGCGGCGCAGAAGTTCGGCTGGCACGACGGATCTGAAGGCAGCTCGCGCAACGGACCGATCCCTGCCTCCAGCCACCCACTGCCATGTCGGGATGGACAGGCATGTCTCGACGATGGGCTGCGAAAGCAGGGGCGGGACATGCTGCGGATGGGTACGGCGGGGATAGAGTTCAATGCTGCGCTGCGCGCGAGCCAGCAGTCTGACGTGCGCCGCCTTGCCGGGAAGGGTGCCTTCGGGCGCCTGCATCCAGGGGTGCGAAGGAGGGGAATGCTCCAATTCGGCAATCGCAGCAGCGGAGAGTCCCGAATAGTCACGATGAAGGGACGGGGGACGAGCGGCATCGCGATAGCGGTTCCAGGCATGTCGAAGGATGGTCGTGCCGCTCGCGCCCGTCAAATCGCTCAAGTCGCGCAGCGTGTCGAAGAGCCCATGGCGCGGCCCCTGCGCCATGAAGCGATCGACGAACGGCGCGGCACTGCGGATCGAACAGAAGATATTGTCTCCCCCATTACCCGAAAAAAATGCATCGATTTTCTGCTCGCGGCAGAGTCCGTCATGCACCGCCTCGATCGCCTGCATGTAGAAAGGGGCATGGGGCCATGGATGGTGCGGAGCCACGGCGCGGCCGATATCGACCGCACTGAGGTTGTAATGCGCTTCGAGCAATGGAATGCCGAGTGCCGTAGTGAGAATGGAAGCATAGCGACGCTCATCTCCAATAGCGTCGTCTTCGACCATCGTGAGGCAATGAAGTGCCACTGCGCGGTGAGCGGCGGCGCGGGCGACGATAGAGGAATCGAGACCTCCAGACACGCCGACGAGTATCGAGTCAAAGCAGGACGTCCAGCTTCCAATGCAGTCGAGCGCGACGGCGCGAAGCTCTTTGGCGGCTGCAGCATATGATCTGTGTCTGACCTGCGTCCAATCCCAAGGGGACCACCAGCTTTCCAGCTGATGGGAGCCTCCGGCGACTATCAGCCCTTCTCCGGGAAGCAGTAGCCGGACATCTTCGAGGCAGGTTTCCCTGCTCGGCGCGCCGGCGCTGGCCAGGAACCTCAGCATTGCAGGATAATCGACCCCGCCGCGTCTGCCGAGCTCCGCTGCATCGCTCGAAACGATCAAGCATCGATCATCTTCGCGGTAATAGACGGGCAGCAATCCTGAAGGATCGCGAAAAACGGCAATATGTCCATCAGGTCGCGCCAGGATTGCGACATAACCGCCCCAATAGTCGGTAGCGAGCGATCGGCCGCCAGATGCGAGGATTTTTTCGGCCGCCGCCTCGCACAGGTCGAGCACCCGGCTCGTGGCACCTCGCTCGAACAGATGACCGATCAGATATCCATCTCCGCCAACTTCCAGCGGATGTTCGTCGCACCAAAGCCGAGCGCCGTGGAGCAGGAGTGCCGACCGGTCCACCTCGGCCTTTTTGCCGCCGTTGCGATCCGAACGTCTGGGAACTTCAAGGCGAAAATAGGCTGCCATCAGGCGATCAAAATGGGGGTGTAGGGAAGCACGACATCAAGCGGATCTGTCAGCACCGCCGAGCCGAGCTGGACCCAGCAGTGCGCAGCAAATGGCAAGGTCACGCCGACCACCAACCGGGCGTCGCAGCCCTTTCCGGCCAGCACTCGGCGCATTGCAACGCCGCAGCCAAGACATTCGTCCACACCGGAAAAATAGCGCCTTGCGCGCTTAAACGCGGCCGCCGCGCTGCGCCCGGCCGAGCGTTGCTCCTCTGTCGGCAACGGCTCGATTTGGGGGAAGGTGCTCAAAATCTGTCCCAGCCGAAGCTTTCGAACATGCCGCCGCGCTAGGGCCAGGGCGTATATGGCGCGTATGGTATCGACTGCGGACGCCTTCTCCGCGCCTGGAGAATCCAAATAGCTTGACGTCGGTGCGATTGCTTCGGGGAATATTTGATCCACCGGCCGGGCCAGATTGTGCAATCCTCGAGCAGCAAGCCAATCTTCGTCTGCGGCCTCCTGTCCACGATGAATGATGAGAGAGAACCGATCCGCTGCGCTTGGTTCAAGTGTGAAATAGCGATCTGAAGCCAAATCCAGAAATATGAAACCATTGCCCGTTCGGCACCAGTACGTTGCGGCGGAGGCAGGCTTTCCCATGAGAAAGTATCCGAGCGAAAGTGGCGTGCAGTGCCGAGACCGCACGCCACGCATCGATCAATCGTCGGCGCTGATACCGCCAAGGATGAAGCGATCGCCAGGCTGCACGTCCGGCTGGCCCGCCGGCAGCGCGCCATGGGTTTCGTCCTGGGCGGCGCCGAGGTCAATGATGTCGTCATGCGTGTTCATGTCACATTCCTTTTCAGCATTGCGACCGAGATGAGTCGCATGAGAAAAGTATGTTTTGCGGAAAGCCGTTTCCAACTTATAATTCAATTATTATTGGCAACATGGATCCACGTAAAAAGCGACCGAGCTAGGGAAATACACGTCGGGGCGCATACCGCTACCTTTAGCTTTCGCCTGGACATGCGTAGCGGAACCCGGTCACACACTTCATTGATTTCGAAGTGCGGGTTTTTATTCAGGATTATATGGTCGATTGGCAACGACAACCGGAACCGGAATTGGATGTTTCAGCGTTCGCGGTCAACGGCGTGAGCTCCGGAGGCCGGGAACAGCCGCGCCGGCCTGGTCGAGCCCTGACATGCGCCGGATCGATCGCCAGCAACTGCGGGACAGCGTCTGAATTAATATCAAGACAAGGCGGCAGGGCAAGAATGGTCGCGGTCGCCCTGAGCCCCAACGGAGCGACGATTATGCTGCCGGCATGCTTGCGGCCTTGCTCGTGGAGATCGTGGACGAGAGCAGCCGCATGGTGATATCGACCGAGGTGAAGCCCCAAAGCCATGGCGTGTGCGATGTCTGGGGCATTGACGAGCCTTGGCCGGAAGGATGCGAGCCGAAATGATAATTGCGCTTGTTCTCGCGGCCGCGGTCGTTCCTGCGGGCCAATCCTTCGATTGCACGCCCACGGCCGTTTGGGATGGCGACGGGCCGATCTGGTGCGCCGAAGGGCCGCACATTCGCCTGTCGGGCATCGCGGCGCGCGAAATGGACGGCTCATGCCGTCCCGGCCACCCCTGCCCGGCCGCCGACCCCGTTGCCGCCCGCGATCATCTCGCCGAGATCGTTGGCACGCCGCAGGGCAAGTTGCGAACCGGCCATGTGAAAGTCAGCGGCCCGACGATGCACTGCCGCTTCGCGGGCGGCGCCGGGGGAAACCGGACAGCGGCCTTTTGCGTTTCGCCGAAGTCGGGGGATCTTTCGTGCGCAATGGTGCGGAACGGATATGCTGCCAAGTGGGACCGCTATTGGCAGGGGCATCGCTGCCCATGAAGGATCGCGCCACCGTCGCTATCGGCCTGGCGCTCGCGACCGCCGCAGTCGGGACCTTCGCCTACGCTGTCTGAAGGCGGCTCGTCGGCTGAATCGACTCTTTAACCCCTTCGTGGCAGTCTTCCGACATGGGCAAGAGGGGCAACAGCAACATAGGAACGATTGCGCTCGTGGCGCTGTTTGCGTTCGTTGCCGGCAAGCTGTCGAGTGAAGATCCGAAGCGCAGCGCATACGTGGCACCCCAGGCTCTTGTTGGCCAGGCGCCAGCCAATTACGATCCCAGCGCCTCTTATGCCGAGCCCGAGCCCTTTGCGCTCCAGCCGCAGCGCTTTGTCTCGGACGAACCGCAACGGGCCTTCGGAAGTCGGCCCTTTCGCAATTGCCGGGAAGCACGCGCGGTTGGCGCTGCTCCTGTTCGCATCGGCGATCCCGGCTATGCGCCGCGGCTCGATCGCGATGGCGACGGCATCGGTTGCGAGTGATATCGCCCGAGTATGAACTGTAGGCCTGTGCGCTCCACGCCGAGAAGGAGCACGTGGGCGCGCAGGCCACAGTTCATCGCCGAGCGGGTGCATGTCTCGGCCATGACGCGCGACATCTTGGACGTCGAGCGTTGGCGGGCGATCGCCGATAGCTTCAATCAACTTCAAGCGGCCAATGCGTGACTGCCTCACGGAGCGTTCCATCTCGCCACCGCCGAATACTGTTTCAAATTTGCCCGCGCCGCCTAGGCGCGACTTCTGAACTCCAACTCCGGGAAACCCTCGGCCGCCGACTGATCGAGCGCGTCATAATATAGGTTGGCGCCGCCGAAATAGATCAGCACGCGTGCACCCTTGTCGTCGCGATTGGCGCCCATCATCCATGAATTGACCTTGTCGCCTTCGGCCATCAGTGTCTGGCCATGGATATTCGCGGTCGCCGCGGTCCATTCGCGTTCCGCAGCTTCGCGTGGTTCGAAGATATCGAACCCTTCATTTTCCATCTTGGCGATGCAGCGCGAGATCCAGATGGCATTCTGCTCGATTGAGGTCGGCAGGTTGGCGAATGGCGCCTGCGGACCAGTGACGACGAACATGTTGGGGAAGCCGGCGACGCATACCCCCATGATCGACGAGGATTCGACCTGCCATTTTTCCCGCAGCGTCTGCCCTCCTTCGCCGCGGATGGGAAACGCTTCGAGCGCGCCGGTATAGGCCTTGAAGCCGGTCGCCAGCACGATGATGTCGAATTCATAATCGGCAAGCGTAGTGCGCACCCCCGTCTCGGTAATCTCGACCAGAGGCTCGCGCTTCTTGATATCGACCAGATGGACATTATCGCGGTTGAAGGCTTCGAAATAGCCATGGTCGAGCGGCGGGCGCTTGGCGAACAATGGATAATCGTCAAAGCTTGGCGTCAGCAGGTCGGCGATCGCGGGATCCTTGACCCGCTCGCGCATCTTGGCAGCGATGAAATCGCCTGCGATCCGGTTGGCTTCGGGGCTGGCAAGCAGATCGTCGAAGGTTTCGAACACCCAGCGGAAACTACCGGTCCAGTTTTCCTCGAAAATCCGCTGCCGTTCCTCTGGCGGAGTATCCAGGACGTTGCGCCCGACCGGACTGTCAAAGGCCATGCCGAAGACATGGTTGCGGCACTTGGCCACGATCGCCGGGTAATTATCCTTGATCTCCTTCTCCCACTCGGCAGTCATCTCTTTCTGCATCGCGGGCAGGACGTAGTTGGGCGTGCGTTGGAACACCGTCACGCTTGCTGCGGTTTCCGCAACGACCGGTAGCATCTGGACGGTGGTCGCGCCCGCACCGATGATGCCAACCTTTTTGCCCGCATAATCGAGCCCCTCTTGCGGCCAGCGCGAGGAATGAAAGATCGGTCCTTGAAAGCGATCCATCCCTGGGATTTTCGGAATCATCGGTTCCGAGATCATCCCCATACCGCTGATGAAATATTTGCACGTATAGACGTCACCGTCGCCCGTCGTGACCCGCCAGCACCCGTGCGAGGCCTCATATTCGGCTTCGACAATTTCGGTGTTCAACTGGATGTGCGGCCACATGTCACACCTGTCGGCGACGAAGCGCATGTAATTTTGCGTTTCCTCGCGGCCTGGATAGCGCTTGGACCACGACCATTCCTGCAACAATTCTGGCGAGAAGGTCAGGCAGTAATAATAGCTTTCGCTGTCGGTCGCAGCGCCCGGATAGCGGTTCCAGGCCCAGGTGCCGCCTATATCGGACGCACGGTCGAACACGCGGATATTCAGCCCGATCTCGCGGAGGTAATGGATCAGCGCCAGTCCGGCAAAGCCGGCACCGATGACGATCGCATCATAATCGAACGCCTCTCGGTCGTCGCGATTTCGGGTGGCCAGGCTTGTATCGGCGTTCGTCGTCGTCATCACTCTCTCCAATCATCCGACGGCGCCTTGTCCGACGCTCGTCATTTTGCCTCAGGGTTCCTGTCGCACCGCCACCCGATCGGGGTCGGCGACCCCGATCTCGGCCAGAATCTCGCTTCGCGCCGAATCACGCCGCCACATCGTCGGCACGACGACCTCGGTGTCGCCGAAACGCGGCGCCGGATGCGGCTGCAGCCGCCCGTCGGCCTCCAGATAGCTGCCCCGCGCCCGGTTGTGCGCGTGCGTCGGGGCTTCGGCCATGGTCAGCACTTCGGTGTAGCAGCAATCGCGCAACTGCAATTTGTCGGTCCAGGCAGCCCGGGGTGCCGAGGAAAAAATCTCTGCCAGCCGCGCCTTCATCGCCGGCCAGCGGCTCTGGTCGTGCTGCGCCGCGAACACGGGGTCGCCCGTAAGCCCCAGCGCGTCAATCAACCGCGCGTAAAATTGTGTCTCGATCGCGCCGACCGCGACAAACTTCCCGTCGGCGCAAGCATAGCAGGCATAGAAGGGGGCTCCGCCGTCGAGCAGGTTCCGGCCGCGCCCCTCGTCCCACATCCCGTTATGGGCGAGCGACCACATTCCCGCCATTAGCGCCGCCGACCCTTCGGCCATGCTGCAATCGATCACACGTCCCCTGCCGCTCTGCCGCGCCGCCAGCAGCGCCGCGACGAACCCGAAGGCGAGCATCATCCCCCCGCCGCCATAATCGCCGATCAGGTTCAGCGGCGGCGGCGGCGGCTCGCCCTCGCTGCCCAGCGCGCCGAGGCAGCCGTTGAGCGAGATGTAATTGAGGTCGTGTCCTGCCATGTCGGACAACGGGCCTTCCTGCCCCCACCCGGTCATCCGGCCATAGACGAGCGCCGGATTGCGCTGCATCAATATATCGGGACCAAGTCCCAGCCGCTCTGCCACGCCTGGCCGGAACCCCTCGATCAAGCCGTCGGCGGTTTCGGCCAGCCGGGAAACGATCTCGACCGCCTCGGGCTGCTTGAGGTCGAGGGTGATCGAGCGCCGCGAGCGCAGCAGCACGTCTCGACCCTGATCCTGGGCCAGCGGGTCGCTGCCGCCGGGGCGATCGATACGAATGACCTCGGCACCATGGTCGGCGAGCATCATGCCGCAAAAGGGGGCAGGACCGATGCCCGCCAATTCGATGACCCGCACGCCATCGAGTACCGGCCGCATCGAGGTCGTATCGAGGCGCTGGACAGGCGTCATAGGGGCCGCTTTCGGGCGATATGATAGCGCTGCCTGCATCGAGCCGCGCGCGTCGCACGCGCGAGCGAATGGCTTACCATGCTCTGCAACGGCACCAGATCGACAGCCCGGGCCAAGCCAACTCTCCCAATAAACCGGCGCCGCCATCGGCATCCGTCTCATTTATTTGCTAGCGTCTAGCAAATGAAATATCAAGCGTAAAACTGGTTGGTTATTATCTTGATTTTATTAATTTAAATGAGATTCGCCAAGCGAATCAATATGCGATGCCAAAGGCCTTGGCGGTGGAGCGGCGGAACGCTTCGAACTGTTTAGGCAGATCGACGCTGCCGGGTGCGACCAGCCACTGATAAATCGTCCCGAAGATGAAACTGCAAAAGCCGAAAGCATAGCATTCGGCATCGACCGACGGGTCGATCTCGCCGCTTGCGATACCTTCCTTCACCCAATGCGCCACGTCGCGGCGATAAATTTCGTGATACGCTGCAAGATGGTCGCGCACATCATTGTGCGAGCTGATCGATTCAAACCACAGGATGTACATCGCCTGCATGTAACCCGAATGGCTTGCCAGAAAGCCCTCGACCGCGCGCAAGGCCGCCAGACACGCCTGCGCGCCGCCGCGGGTGCCCACCTTGTTCGCCAGCTCCTGCGTCCAGCCGGTGTTGAAGTGCAACACCAGTTGCCCGAACAGTGCATCCTTCGAACCGAAACGGCTCGATGCCAGTCCGCGCGAATAGCCGGCGCGTTCGCCGACCGCCTTCAACGTCGTCGCGTGGGTTCCTTGTTCGATGATCAATTGCATCGCGGCATCGAACATGCGCGCATCGGACAGCGCAGTGCGCTCCGCCTGGGTGCGGCGACTGGCGCGCGGCTTGGCGCGTCCCTTGACGGGCTCGACGCGATGGCTTTCGGTCACTTCGCGCAGCGACGCCTTGCCTTTCATCGAAGACGGTGCGTTCATGAAAATTCGTCAACCCTTTCAAAACCCGTCCGGCCGTTTGCGACCGCGGCACGCAGGGCCTGCTTGTCAATCTTGCCGACGCTGGTCAATGGTAGCCTGTCGGCATGCGCCCAATATTCGGGAATCCAGAAGCGCGCGACCCGGCCCTGCAACGCCGATCGCAGACCCGCAAAATCGGGACGGGTGCCGTCGATAGTGGTGACGATTGCCAGCGGCCGCTCCTCCCAGCGTGGGTCGGCAATGCCGATCACCGCGGCCAGATCGACCCCGGGCAGGCTCGCGACATGGTTCTCGAGCTCGGCCGACGGAATCCATTCGCCACCCGATTTGATCAAATCCTTCAGCCGGTCGGTGACCTGGACATAACCACGTTCGTCGATCGTCCCGGCATCGCCGGTGTCGAGCCAGCCGTCGCCGGTCAGGACGCCTGCACCGGCGCCGCGGTGATAACCGCGCGCGATCCACGCCCCGCGCAACTGCAGTCGACCGACGCTCCGGCCGTCCTCGGAAACCGGTTGGCCTGCGTCGTCGACCAGCCGCACCCGGACCCCCGCCACCGGACGCCCACTTTTGGCGCGCAGGCGGCGTGCCTCGTCGGGCGGAGCATCGGCGGGCGGATGCGACAGCACACACAGCGGGCTGGTTTCGGTCATGCCCCAACCCTGGATCAACGGGATAGCCCAGCGGCGCTCGACATCGCGGATCAGCCCCTCCGACACCGCCGATCCGCCAGCCACGATAACCCGAAAGCTGGTCATATCGACCGGATCGCTCGCATCGGCGAGCAGCAGGTCGTTGAGGATCGTGGGAACGGTCGCGGTAAAGGTCGGCGCGGTCGCGCGGATCATCGCGCGGATCGCCTCGGGCTGCAAATGGGGGCCCGGCAGCACGAAGTCAGCCCCGGCGAGCCAGCCAGAAAAGGGCAGGCCCCACGCATTGGCGTGAAACATCGGCGGCAGCAGCAGAATCGTATCGCTCTCGCGAAGCGCAAAGGCATTGGCCGCCATCGACGCCATACTGTGCAGGAAAATGGTGCGATGCGAATAGACGACCCCCTTGGGATCGCCTGTCGTTCCTGATGTATAGCAGGTCGCCGCAGCGGCGGCTTCATCGGGAACCGGAAAATCGGCAAGCGGCGCGTGCTCGGCAACGAAGGCCTCATAAGGCGTCCAGGGTTTTTCCAACTCCGCGAGTCCAGTCGTATCGCCGGTGACGATGATACGCACTAGCTTGTCCGACGCGTTCATTTGCGGCAGCAGTCCCGCCAGCAGCGAACCGTCGGCGATCAGAAACGCGTCCTCGGCATCGGCGATGATATAACGCAGCTGATCGGGATGCAGGCGCAGGTTGAGCGTGTGCAGGACCGCCCCCATCGCGGGAACGGCCAGATAGGCCTCGAAATGCGCAAAATCATTCCAGCTGAGCGTCGCGACGCGGGTGTTCGGCCCGACGCCTGCGGCCTGCAACGCCGCCGCCAGCCGGCGCGCGCGTTCGGCGGTCTCGGCATAACTGCGCCATGTCACCTGTTCGCCATCGAACAGTCCGATGCGGCTGTTTGCGTGAATCCGCTCGCCATGCGCCATGATCGTCGCAGTGCCCAGCGGCTCGTGCATCATGGTCGCGTCCATCACGCCATCCCCTCAGCCGCGGCGATCCGCCGTGCGGCTTCCAGCAATGCAGGAACGTCCTTCTCCAATCCGCGCTCATAGGAGCCATCGACCTGACCCTGCCGAAACAGTCCATAAGCGCCTTCGACGATCGCGGCGAGCCGCCAAAGCGCGAATGCCTGGAAATATCCCAGATGGTCGATCGACAGCCCGGTCGCATTCGACCAGCGCTGCGCCAGCTGCGAACCCGTCACCACGCCGGAAAGGTTCGACACGCGCTGGACGAAGGCGAAGCCGAGCGGCAGACGTTCGTCGCGGTTCCACATCGCGGTGACCAGCCCGACATCGACCATTGGATCGGCGAGCGTCGCCATCTCCCAATCGAGAATCGCCCGCACTTCCGGTGCATCGGGGGCCAACAGAAGGTTGTCGAGGTGATAATCGCAATGAACGATGCGCACTGCTTCCGGCTCCGGAGCGTTCTCCGCTAGCCAGGCGCCGATCGCCTCGATCAGCGGAAGGTCGCGGACGGCATGGGCGGATCGCACCGCCCGCCACCGCTCGATTTGACGGACCACGAAGTTTCGCGCCTTTTCGATGTCGCCCAGACCGGCGGGCACCGGCGCGATCGCATGGACGCTCGCCAGCGCGTCGATGAGGGCGTGGCCGATCGTATCGCGCGTCGCGACGGTGTCGGGATAGGCGGGCGGCAGGGCGTCGGTGATCGCCGTGCCGCCGACAAACCGGGTCAGCGAAAAGGGCGCGCCGAGCACCGCCGGATCGTCGCAAAAGAGGATCGGTTCCGCAACTGGCGCCCTGCCGGCGATTGCCGAGGTAACTCGATACTCGCGCGCAATGCCTGCAGCCGCCAGGTCCGACACGGTATCCGCGGGCGGATGGCGAAGCACCATCGGTCCTTGCGCGGTTTCGACCAGACTGGTCACATTGGCATTGCCGCCCGTCAGCCGCCGAACGATCCGTGCTTCGGAAATTCCGGCTTCACGCTCCAACCAGCGGGAAAGCCGCTCGGCCGGATCGCTTACAACCTGCACAGAAGTCCGCCGTCGTTCGAGATGATTGATCCGGTCATGTAGGGCGACCCCGCGACCCACCAGACGACGTCGGCGAGTTCCTCGGCGGTGCCTTCGCGGCCGAGCGGGATGCTGGCGACCAGCTTGGCCTTGGCGCGCGCCGAAATGCCCGCGGTCATCTCGGTCGCGGTAAAACCCGGAATGACATAATTGACACGGATCCCACGCCGCGCGAGTTCGACCGCCAGCACTTGCGTCAGCCCGGCCAGTCCCGCCTTTGACGCGCCATAGGCGGCGTCGCCGGCAAAGCCGCGCAGGCCGACGACCGCGCCGATGTTCACTATCGATCCGCCTGCGCCCATATGCGGCAAGGCACCGCGCACGAAGTTGAGCGGCCCCGACAGGTTGGTATCGAGCACCGCCTGCCAATCGCCCTGCGCCAGCGAACCGATCAGTCCGCCGCGATGCAGGCCGGCGTTGTTGATCAGGACATCGATCCCGCCCCACCGCTTGGCAATTTCCGCACAGCAATCCGTGACCGATGCCGGATCGGTCACGTCGGCAGCCACCCCGATCGCGGCCTTGCCGATCGCTTTCGCCCGGACTTCGATATCGGCGCCGCGCGCTACCAGCGCTACGCGATCACCCTTGCCGGCCGCCAGCCGGGCAATCGCCAGGCCCAAGCCTCGCGATGCCCCGGTGACGACCCATCGGCGGGGCGCAGCTTTCGTCGGTGTCGTCATCGCCGGTTCGCTCAGAAGGTCTGGGTCACGGCGACACCCCATGTCCGGCGCGGGCGCGGCGCGGCATAGCTCCACACTCCCTGAACATCGTAACCGATCGTCCAACCCTTTTCGTCGGCCAGATTCTTCCCAAATAGGCTGATGGTTGTCCGGTCGAACCGTAAGTTGATCGAAGCATCGACCAAATATTGACCGCTATTACGCAGGTTCGGGTTGTTGAGGAATGTAATCTCGTGCGGGCCGATATAGTGGACGTCGCCCGAGATCCACGCCGACGCGTTGCTGCCGATATCGGCCTCATAGGTGCCTCCAACGCTCCAAGTCCATTTCGGCGCGCGGCGAATCTTGAGGAAGCTCGCGTCGATCGGGGTCCCGGTGCTGTAGATGTCGCCCATGAAATCCTTATATTTTGCATCGAGATAGCCAATGTTTCCGTTGAGCGTAAAGCCGTCGACGGGGCGCGCGGTCAGATCGAGCTCGAAACCCTTGAGCTCGGCTGACGCAGCGTTGATCGTTCGGTTTTCGCGTCCGGTCGAGGTTCCCGGCGCCGGGACGTCGAGGTCCTGCTGCATGTCATTATATTTCATCAGGAAGGCGGCGCCGTTCAGGCGCACGCGCCCGTTCGCGAACTCGGTTTTGAAGCCGGCCTCGTAATTGTCGAGGGTTTCGGGGTCATAAGGAATTGTAGCAGCGCCGATCGTCGACGGGCGCCCGTTGAACCCACCACCTCGATAGCCGCGCGACCACAGGGCATATATCATCGCCTGATCGGTAATTTCGTAGCGAAGCGAAACGCGCGGCGTAAATTTCGACCAGCTCGCGCGAACCGGATCGGCCATGACGATCGCGCCTGGCGCCGTTCCGACCGGATTTTCCTCGACCGTCGTGTCGTAAAAGAAGATCGGCAGATCGTTGACGATGCTCGACTTCTTGTCCTTGGTGTAGCGCGCGCCGACCGTCAGTGTCAGCCGATCGACAATTTCGTAGTCGGCTTCGCCATAGATCGCCCACGATTTGTTGGTCTGCCTGACGTCCTGCGCGCTGGTGAGGAGCGCAGGCCCGGCAAAACCGATATAGTTCTTGAGGTTGATCGTGTAGGCCGAATCCCAAAGATAGGCACCGAGAACGAAGCTCAGCGGACCCGATCCGCCCTTCGTCAGGCGCAGCTCGTTGGTCGTCTGCCGCCAGCGCGCCGGCCGATCGGTGTGATAGAGCGTCTGCGGCCCGGCATCGAAATCCTGGTTGATCGCTTCATTGGTTTTCAGCCAGCCGAAAATATAGTCGACCTGCATGTCGGAGCCGAGATCGTAGCTGGCCTTGGCGATGGCCATATCGAGTTTGAATGTCGCGTTCTTTTCAAGCCGGCCATCCGAAACGCTGGTATAGCGGTCACCCGATGTCGGCACCCCCGGGGCAGGCGAACATTGGCTGTAGGCAACGCAGAACAGATCGGTCGGCCGGTTGACCGCCAGAAGTTGGGGCGGATCCTGCCTCGTCTTCTGGTGATCGTAGCTGAGCTGAATGCCGAGCTTGTCGGTAGGTTCGAACAGCAGGGCGCCTGAGACGGCGTAGAATTCCGATCGCTGACCGTTCTGGTTCTGAAAGCTGTTGAAGATATAGCCGTCGGATTTTTCATATGCGCCGCTGACCTTCACCGCAACATTGTCCGACAGTCCGGTGCTGGCGACCCCTTCCACCTTCCAACTGTCAAAGCGGCCATATGTGATCCGGGCCTTGCCGGTCAGGTCGTAGGTCGGGCGCGAGCGCGCGAGATTGATGACCCCACCGGTCGCATTGCGTCCGAACAGCGTCCCCTGCGGCCCGCGCAGAACTTCGACACGGTCGATATCGATCGCTTTCAGCAGGCTGCCCGAGCTTTGGCCGATATAGACATCGTCGAACACCACGCCGACCGCGGGATCGACCGATTTCTCGACGTCGGCAACCCCGATGCCGCGAATATAGACTGCAGCTACGCCGCCTGGTCCCTGCTGGGTATCGTCGATCACGATGTTAGGCGACGAGTCGGCAAAATCGCGGACATCAGAATCGAACCGCCGATCAAGCTCGCTCGCCGACAGCGCGCTGATCGATGCCGGCACGTCCTGCATGCTTTCTTCGCGCTTGCGCGCAGTGACGACGATTTCTTCGAGGCCGCCGGACGAAGCGGCCGGCGGTTCGCCACCAGCCTCCTGCGCGCTCGCGGCCGATGCCGGACAGACTATCATTGCGGCGGTGGCGAGCAGGCGCACGGATTTGACGCGATCGATCATGGTCATTTCTCTCCCATCGGCGGGCGTGTGATTTTTCTCGCGGATGCGCTGTGCAAAGCTCGCGAGTCACGCTCCGATTTCAGAATGACCCACTTGGTTGTTTTCGACAAGCAAATTTTGATAGCGCCGCAATTTAGGCAGAAGATGATGAGGCCATATATTTGTTTAATATAATTTTTTTGCCTATTTTTCGAGATCAAAAATATTGTTGCTTGTTCTCAACTAGTAAGTGTGTAACAAGATTCGCTATCAAAGAGACGGATTGGGAGAGTGCAGAATGACAGGCCGGCTGAACGGTAAGTCGGCGTTGATCTCGGGCGGCGCAAGCGGTCTGGGCGAAGCGCAGGCGATCCTCTATGCCCGCGAAGGCGCCGCGGTGCTGATCGGCGACGTTCAGACCGAAAAGGGCCGGGCGGTGGTCGATACCATCACCGGGGAAGGCGGCAATGCGGCTTTCATTCATCTCGACGTGACCGACGCCGCCAGCTGGGCTGCTGCGGTTGCCGACGCCGTCGCGCGGTTCGGCCAGCTGACGACGCTGGTCAACAATGCCGGCATCTTCCACCCGGGCGGGATCGTCGATGAGACACAGCAAGGCTGGGACCGCATGATCGCGATCAACCAGACCGCGGTCTTTCTGGGGATGAAGGCCGCTGTTCCTGCCCTGCTCGCCGCGGGCAATGCGGCGATCGTCAACATAAGCTCGCTCTACGGCCTGATCGGCAGCCCGAACGCCATTTCCTATCACGCCTCCAAAGCCGCGGTGCGCGTGATGGGCAAAGCAGGCGCTCTCGAATTCGCCAAGCAGGGCATCCGCGTCAACACGATCTTCCCCGGGCAGATCAAGACACCGATCCTCGGCGACATCACCCCCGAACAGGATGCGGCGATCAAGGCCTCGATCCCTATGGGCATCGTCGGCGAACCTATGGATATCGCCTATGCCAGCCTCTATCTCGCATCGGACGAAGCGAAATATGTGTCGGGCGCCGAGCTCTGGGTCGATGGCGCATGGTACGCGGGGCAATGAGCGTGGACATGCGCGCAAGGACCCTTGACTGATGGCCTGGGATTTTTCGACCGACCCCGAGTTCGAGGCGCAGCTCGAATGGATGCGCGGTTTCGTGGCCGAAGAGATCGAGCCGCTCGACCTTGTTTTTCGCAACCCCGGCGCGCACGTCGATCCGCGCTCGCCCGCGTCGCGTGCCATGGCGCCGCTGAAGGAAGAGGTCAAACGGCGCGGCCTGTGGGCCTGTCATCTTGGCCCCGAGCTTGGCGGAAAGGGTCTCGGCCAGCTCAAATTGGGTTTGATGAACGAAATTCTCGGCCGCAGCCGCTTCGCGCCGACGGTGTTCGGGACGCAGGCGCCCGATACCGGCAATGCCGAAATTCTCGCGCGCTTCGGGACCGAGGATCAGAAGGCCAAATATCTCCAGCCCCTGCTCGATGGCGAGATCGTCTCCTGCTATTCGATGACCGAGCCTCAGGCCGGCGCCGATCCCGCCGAATTCACCTGCCGGGCGCGCCTCGACGGCGACGAGTGGGTGATCGACGGCGAAAAATGGTTTGCCAGCCACGCCTGTATCGCCGAATTCCTGATCGTCATGGTCATCACCAACCCCGATGTCCCGGTCCATCAGGGCTCGACCATGCTGATCGTGCCGCACGACACCCCTGGATTGGAGATCGTGCGCAACACCGCAGTCGGGCCAAAGGATGAACTCGGAAGTGGCGTCCACGGCTACCTGCGCTTCACCGGTTGCCGCGTGCCGGAGGCGAGCCGCCTTGGCCCGGTTGGCGAGGGCTTCAAGGTCGCACAGTCGCGCCTTGGCGGCGGACGCATCCACCACGCAATGCGAACCGTTGGCATGCTCAACAAGGCGATGGACTATATGACCGAGCGCGTCGTCAGCAGAACCACCAAGGGCGAAAGGCTGGCCGACAAGCAGATGGTGCAGGAGAAAATAGCCGACAGCTATACGCAGATCCTGCAGTTCCGGCTGCATGTGCTCTACGCTGCCTGGCTTCTCGACCGCGACAAGTCCTATACGCGACCGGTACGGCGCGAAATCAGCGCGATCAAGGCAGCGATGCCCGGGGTGCTTAAGGACGTCGTCTATCGGGCGCTGCATCTCCATGGCTCGCTCGGCATGTCGAACGAAACGCCGCTGATGGATATGTGGCAATATGTGCCCGAAATGGGCATCGTCGATGGCCCGACCGAGGTTCACAAGGTCGGGGTGGCAAAGGATATCTTGCGTGATATCCGCCCGTTCGACGGCCCTTTCCCAAGTTATCACGTGCCGACGCGCCTCGCGGCCGCGCGCGAAAAATTTGCCGCTTTTCTCGACTGATGCGCTGCGGCGCAAGGAGCCCGAAATGTCCGAATCCCCTGACTTCGCTCAGCGTCTCGACCGTGTCGAAAGCCGATTTGCGATGCACGATCTCGTCAGCGATTACTGCCACGGCTTCGACAAGCACGATTGGGACCGCTTCAGTGCCATCTGGTGGCCCGACGCGGTGTGGGACATCGGCCCGCCCTTCGGCAAATTCGAGGGGAGCGAAGGCATCGCGCATGTGACCAAGGATATTCTCTGGCCCGCCTGGCTCGCGTCGAGCCATTTCACGACCAATCTTGTCATCGCTTTCGACGGCGACCACCAAGCGACCGGGGTGTGCGACGTCGACTGCATCGGCACCACCGCCGACGAGCAGGCACAGACCGTCAGCGCCAGCTATTTCGATCGGTTCGAGCGTCGCGGCGGGGTTTGGAAGATCGCGCACCGCAAGGTGAAGATGTATCACTTCAACCCGCTGCCTGGCGTGACCTTGTCCGCCCCTGAATAGGAGTTTTCATGGCCTATCTCGACACCGATGACGGCGGTCGCGTCTATTACGAGCATCACCGCGCGCCGGGCCTCGCCGTTGTGCTGATCCACGGTTGGGGCATGTCGGGCGATTATTGGGCCTCGGCGGTCGAGGCGTTGCTTGCCGAGGGCCATGGCGCGATCGTCGTCGATCACCGCGGCTGCGGCCGCTCCGACCGCGACTTCGGCGATATGTCGATCGGCGCGATTGCAGGCGACGTGGCCGCGATCGTCGAACGCTGCGGCGCCCCGCGCGTGGTGCTCAACGGTTGGTCGCTCGGCGGCGCCGTCGCGGTCGCCGCGGCCGATCTGCTGGGCAATCGCGTCGCCGGCCTGATCCTTACCTGCGGCGCGTCGCCGCGCTATGTCCAGGGCGACGGCTTTCCGCACGGCGGGTTGCCCGAGGATGTGCTGGGAATCGGCGCTGCGATCACGGCCGACCGCCCCGGCTTTTTCCGCGCGCTAGCCGAAGGCGCATCGGGCGAAGGCGCAAGCGAAGCGATGATCGGTTGGGTCGAGCGCGGATTCCTGGCCACCGGACCGCGCGCCAGCGACACGCTCGCTGGGCTGGCGACGCTCGACCAGCGCGCCTTGCTGGCATCGTTCGATTTTCCCGTGCTGTCGATCGGCGGCGCGAAAGACAGCATTGCCGACCCAGCCATTGCAGGATTTGCGGCAAATTGTGCCTCGAAAGGCACGCTGCTCACCATGGATACTGGCCATTCGCCGCATCTGGAAAGCCCGTCCGCCTATAATGAGGCGATACTTGCCTTTGTAAGAAAGCTTGACCGATGACCACCGCACCGCTCGACGATCTTGCCGCCCTGCTCGCTCCCCTGCATGCGCCCTTCGCATGCAAATCGCTGAAAGCGCCTAACCGTTTCTGCATGGCGCCAATGTCGCGCTATTTTGCGCCCGGCGGGGTGCTGACCGGCGATGGCGCGGAATATTATCGCCGCCGCGCTGCCGCGGGTATCGGCACGATCATCACCGAAGGAACGGGCGTTGCGATCGACCACACGGTCGCTGCCGACACCATCCCCATCTTCGCCGGCGATACGCCGCTCGTCGCCTGGCAGGCCGCGGTCGATGCGGTCCATGGCGAAGGCGGCATGTTTGTCCCGCAATTATGGCATGTCGGCGGCTGTATCGATTTCAACTACCCCGACGCGCCCCACGCTGAGCTGGTCAGCCCGTCGGGCTTTGCTGGTCCCGACGTACCGGGCGGCCGGGCGATGACCGACCGCGACATTGCCGACACTATCGCAGCTTTCGCCGAGTCCGCTCGTGCTGCCAAGGCGATCGGTTGCGACGCGATCGAACTGCATGGCGCGCATGGATATATTTTCGACCAATTCTTTTGGGATAAGACCAATTTTCGCGACGACCGCTACGGCGGGCCGGACATCGGTGACCGCGCGACCTTCGCCGCAGAGGTGGTCGCCGCCTGCCGCGCGGCGGTTGGCGAAGAATTTGCGATTATTTTCCGCGTGTCGCAGTGGAAAACCTATGACTATGACGTCAAGCTGGCGCGCGATCCCGACGAATTGCACCGCTGGCTCGACCCCCTCGCACGCGCTGGGGTCGACATCTTCCACGCCTCGCAGCGCCGCTTCTGGGAGCCCGAATACGCGGGCGATGCCAAAAATCTCGGTGGCTGGATCAAAGAAGTGACGGGCAAGCCGGTCATCACTGTGGGGTCGATCGGCATGGACCGCGACCTGATGCAGGATTTCGTCGAAGGGATTTCCTCGCCGATGCTGGGGCGTCTGAAAGATCTGGTTGCGATGTTCGAACGCGGTGAATTCGACCTCGTCGCGCTCGGTCGCGTCCTCCTCGCCGACCCCAACTGGCTGGAGAAAATAGAACAGCACCGCATCGACGAATTGACCCCCTATGATCGCGCGACTGCGCTCAAACAGTATGAACATCATTAATGATTCTGTTCGAAGTCTGCGTAGTCGCTTTGCGTTCCGTCGAATGCGGTCGCAGTTCCCCAAGCTAAACGGAAGCGGTTCGCTGCGGTTCGCTAAGGTCCCCCCGGCTGCGACGGAAATATCTGCCGACCCGTTTGCGCTGCAATAGGCCCCGCTAGACAACCGCACCGTGCTGCCGGGCGGCGGCTCTCACCCAGCGATGTAGGTTGGCTGAGAACTGAGGCGATCGTTAGATCTGACCGCGGCTGCGCCGAACAGGTCTGATCTGGAATCGACACTGCGATCGGCGCTCACAACCGCGCGCGGTGGAGCGATGCGAGATCTGGCGCGGCACGAAGAGGCGATGGCGCTTGCATTCGAAGCGCATGCGCTGGAACGAAGCAGCTACCGACCATGCACGCTCTTGGGCGCGCTGCATATGGAGGCCGGCAACCCAGCCGCTGGTCACAGCTGGTACGAAAAGGCAGAAGATCTCGGCGCTGCTAGTGAGGCGATGAGGGTGAACTTCGTGCCCTGATGGCTCGATGCGCGCCGGAGGAGCGCGAGCGAATTCGCAGATTCTTGCTGCAGCAACGCACCTGACAGGTTTGCTCACCTCGCCCGCTGACCGGTGGTCGCAATCCGCTTCTCGCGCCGCCTCGGCAAGGTGCTTCCGGATTACAAGGAAATTACAATCCGTCTGCGTAGGGTTTGCTTACCGATGATGTAGGGGCGTGCTTCCAGATTTCCCCCGAGGGGAAATTTATCATGGAAATCAAAGGAGATACTGGTTGCGGGAGTAGGATTTGAACCTACGACCTTCAGGTTATGAGCCTGACGAGCTACCGGGCTGCTCCATCCCGCGTCAACCAGAGCGCGGCGCCGTTTGGGGCCGCAAAAACAGCAAAAGGCCGGCATCGCTGCCGGCCTCTAACTTTGTGAATGGGTTTCTTCTCGACCTTACGCCGGCTGCAATGCCTGGCGACGTCCTACTCTTCCGTGGCTTAAGCCAAAGTACCATCGGCGCTGTCAGGTTTCACGGCCGAGTTCGAGATGGGATCGGGTGGGTCACTGACGCCATGGTCACCAAGCAATGAAGCCGGCGTAGGTCAAAAAGGGTTTCAATCGATGTCCGTGCAATACTGTCTGATCAATCATCCACTTATCGCGGACAATCCTGACAGGATTGTCGTTGATGGTGGGACTCTTCAAGCGCGAATAGAGCAATTAGTATCGGTTAGCTCCATGCGTTACCGCACTTCTACATCCGATCTATCAACGTGGTGGTCTTCCACGGCTCTAAGAAATCTTATCTTGAGGGAGGCTTCCCGCTTAGATGCTTTCAGCGGTTATCCCGTCCATACATAGCTACCCTGCTGCGCGGCTGGCGCCACGACAGGTACACCAGAGGTATGTTCAACCCGGTCCTCTCGTACTAGGGTCAACTCCTCTCAAATTTCGACGCCCACGGCAGATAGGGACCAAACTGTCTCACGACGTTCTGAACCCAGCTCACGTACCACTTTAATTGGCGAACAGCCAAACCCTTGGGACCTGCTCCAGCCCCAGGATGTGATGAGCCGACATCGAGGTGCCAAACGATTCCGTCGATATGAGCTCTTGGGAATCATCAGCCTGTTATCCCCGGCGTACCTTTTATCCGTTGAGCGATGGCCCTTCCACTCGGGACCACCGGATCACTATGACCGACTTTCGTCTCTGCTCGACTCGTCAGTCTCGCAGTCAGGCAGGCTTATGCCATTGCACTCTCGCAGACGGTTTCCAACCGTCCTGAGCCTACCATCGCGCGCCTCCGTTACTCTTTAGGAGGCGACCGCCCCAGTCAAACTACCCGCCACAGAGGGTCCCTGATCCAGTTTCATGGATCGAGGTTAGACATCAGAAAACAACAGGGTGGTATTTCACCTATGGCTCCACGTCAGCTGGCGCCAACGCTTCAAAGCCTCCCACCTATGCTACACAGTTCTTTCCTAATGCCACTCTGAAGCTGCAGTAAAGGTGCACGGGGTCTTTCCGTCTAACCGCGGGTACTCCGCATCTTCACGGAGAATTCAATTTCGCTGAGCATCTCCTGGAGACAGTGGGGAAGTCGTTACGCCATTCGTGCAGGTCGGAACTTACCCGACAAGGAATTTCGCTACCTTAGGACCGTTATAGTTACGGCCGCCGTTTACCTGGGCTTCGTTTCGGAGCTTGCACCCCTCCACTTAACCTTCAGGCACCGGGCAGGCGTCACACCCTATACGTCGTCTTGAAGCCGACTTAGCAGAGTGCTGTGTTTTTGCTAAACAGTCGCTACCCCCTGGCCTGTGCCCCCCACAAATGGTTGCCCAAATGTGGGGCCTCCTTCTTCCGAAGGTACGGAGGCAATTTGCCGAGTTCCTTCAGGAGACTTCTCTCAAGCGCCTTGGTATACTCTACCATCCCACCTGTGTCGGTTTAGGGTACGGTCTATACGGTGGGGCTATTTCCTGGATCTGCTTCGAAGCCTGACCAATCCAATAAGGACAGACAACTTACGCAAACCGTCACACACCACCAGGCCCACGAATATTAACGTGGTTCCCATCGACTACCCCCTTCGGGCTCGTCTTAGGGGCCGGCTTACCCTGCTCAGATTAGCTTTAAGCAGGAACCCTTGGGATTTCGGCGAGAGGGCATCTCACCCTCTTTATCGCTACTCATGTCAGCATTCGCACTTCCGATACCTCCACGGTCCATTACCAGACCGCTTCATCAGCCTACGGAACGCTCCGCTACCGCGTGTATTGCTACACACCCTAAGCTTCGGTGCACGTCTTGAGCCCCGTTACATTTTCGCCGCAGGAACCCTTATTTAGACCAGTGAGCTGTT
>NZ_JBQSUM010000001.1:1557788-1698014 GCF_052384365.1 Sphingopyxis sp. Q841
TCGCCGCGTGGCGGTCGCTTCCGGTGATCGGGATGCGCGCGGGCGCCCTGCTCCGCGCCATCCTGCCCTCGGTGCTCGTCGCGATGGCGATGGCGGCCGCCGTGATGGTCGCCGGCCGCCTGCTCGCCCAAGTTTCGATGGCGCCCCGGCTCGCCCTGCTCGTCGGAATCGGCGCGCTGACTTATGTCGGCGGGCTCATGCTCTTCGCGCGCGAGACGATCGGCGATCTGGTCGCGATGGCGCGCGGCAATCCCGCGGCCTGACCCGGCGCCGCTGCGTCAGCGCGGCAGCATCGCGACGGCGCGTCGCGTCGCATCGGCATAGGCGCCGCCGGTAAAGCGGTGCGTCCCGATGAAATGGATGAAGCGCGCATCTTCCGGCACGCCTTCGTTCCAGAAATTGATGTAGCGCTCGTAGGGCAACAACAGCGGGTCGGGCTGATTCGCGATGACGAAGTTCGACGTCACCTGCTCGCTGCCCCATTGCGCCCAGCGCTCGGCGCCGAGCAGCGCCGTCGCCTCGCGCGAAAAGGCTTCGGCGATTCGCCGCCCCTCACCGCTCGGCGCGAAGCCCGCGAACCCCGAGCAGCCACGTACATAGGCCGGCGACGCCAGCTCCGGCAGATCGAGCCGGTCCATCCCCGATTCGATCGCCCCCTGCACATGCGCCGCGGGATTGGTGAAGCGCTGCGATTCGATCGCCTGCGCGGCGATTGTCGCCAGCGGCAGGATCTGCGAGGCGGCCTCGCCCTTCAACGTAAAGCTGCGCCCGGCATCGATCGCCGCGGCGACTTCGGGAAGCGGGCCGACCGTCACCGTGTCCGAATCGACCTGGACGACATAGGCGTCCGCGCGCAGGTCGAGGATGGTCAGCAACCGCTCCCACGTCCCGCCGCGCGGACAATCGCCGGTATCGACCGCCGCGATCGCCCGAATCTCGGGATCGCCGAGATGATGAGCGAGCAGTTTGCGGTCAGCATCAGTGAGCGTGCCGTCGTCCAGAATCACGACACGGCCGCGCGGCACCTGGTGCCACAGCGACTTGATCGACACGAGATAGGGCAGCAGCACGCGCGTACCGATCATCGAGAAATAGATGACGCCGTCGTCGGCGGGCACGATGGGGCGTGCCTTGAGCACGCCG
Source organism: Sphingopyxis sp. Q841 (assembly GCF_052384365.1). Classification (NCBI taxonomy): domain Bacteria; kingdom Pseudomonadati; phylum Pseudomonadota; class Alphaproteobacteria; order Sphingomonadales; family Sphingopyxidaceae; genus Sphingopyxis; species Sphingopyxis sp. Q841. The sequence goes on from NZ_JBQSUM010000001.1 coordinate 1,558,932, forward strand.
GCGGCCAGCCGCCGATGTGCCCATTGCTTGCGATACCACTGGATCCGGTCGACGACGCGCTTCATAGTCTTCGCGTTACCGCCAACCGATTAATTTTCAATAGGAGCCGAAGCAGCGGGTCAGCCGGCAATATAGTCGCGCATCGCCGCCGCCTCGGCCTCGATCTTGTCGATACGATATTTGACGAGGTCACCGATCGAGACGAATCCGACCAGGCGGCTGCCATCGACTACCGGCAAATGGCGAATCCGCTTCTGCGTCATCTGCGACAGCGCGCCGATCACCGCCATGTCCGGACCGCAGGTCACCGGCGATCGCGTCATCACATCGTCGAGCCGGCGGTCGAGCGCCTCGGGACCGTAGGAAGCGACGAGGCGCACGAAATCGCGTTCGGAAAATATGCCGACCAGCGAATCGCCGTCGAGTACCGGCACCGCTCCGATCCGATGCTGGGCAAGCAGATCGACGACCGCGCGCACCATATCGTCGGTCCGTGCCGCGACCACTGCACCGCTCCGCCCCTGAAGAATCGCTCCGATCGTCATGCGCTGGCGCTCCTTTCCCGATTGTCCTGTCGTTGCCCACGCAGTCTATCATGATTCGCGGCGGGCGCGAAACGAACGGGGGGTCGCCATTACCGCTTGGCCTTGCCCGCGGCTTGGTTCATGGAAGCGCGCATGGTCAAACCTTCGCCGCTCGACAATCGCGATACCTCGAAAGTCGCCTGGGCGCGCTATCGCCGGCTGATGCGCGGGATGAGCATCGTCTCGCTGCTCGCCGTCGTCGGCGCGCTGAGCTGGCTGCGCTTCACCATGGGCGAGGCGCTGACAATCCACATGATGATCGCGACCGCCGCGGGCGTCGGCCTCTCGGTCATGCTCGGCGCGGCGCTGATGGGACTTGTCTTTCTGTCGAGCGGCAGCGGCCACGACGAATCGATCGACGATCCCTTCAAGGACGACCCGGACCTCAATCCATGACCGACAATCCTCGCGACCCCATATTGCGCGTCGTGCCGCAGCCGGCCGACATCAACAGCAACGGCCATATCTTTGGCGGCTGGGTGTTGGCGCAGATGGATATTGCGGGCGGGATCGTCGCCGCGCGAATCGCGCAGGGGCCGACCGCGACGGTGGCGATCGAGGCGATGGAATTCATCGCGCCGATCCTGCTGCGCGACATCATCTCGGTCTATGCCCATCTCGAACGGCGCGGCCGCACATCGATGGGCATCCGGATCGAGGTGATCGCGACCCGCGGCCGCGGCGAAGAACAGGTGAAGGTCACCGAGGGATTGTTCACTTTCGTCGCGCTCGACGAGAATCACCGGCCGCGCCCGCTGCCGCCGGCCTGAACGCACTCAGCCGCCCTTGCGGTTTTCGCGAAAGCTTTGTTCGATGCGGTCGTTCGCTGGGACGCGGACGCGCCAGACCCAGCTGTTGCCGCGCCGCTCCCAGCCGTCGGGGGCAGGGTCAATGGCAAAGGGAATGAGCAGTTCCACCTCGGCGTCGGTCGGGCGCGCGTTGGTCAGCGTCACCTGCCACAGCCGGTGGTCGGCATCCGAATCGGGAAGGACGACGGTGCGATACTGGACCGCGGGACTCGCCCCCAGATCATAATCGACGCGCTCGCCCTCGGCCTTGTCGCCGATTTTCGCCTCGCCGACCAGCAGCGGCTCGCCCGCGACCGTTTCGAAGACCATCGCCGCCCCCGCGGGAAGCGCGAGGCCAAGCCCGTCCGCCTTGCGATTCTGGACCCGCAGCCGGTTCGTCAGCGGCTGCGGCCGCCCATTGCCATAATTATAAAGCGACCCCGCATAGAGCTGTTCGGCCGCAACACCGCCCTGCGCGAGCAGCGCCACCTGCTTCTGCCCCTTTGCCGCGACATCGACGCGAAAGGGGATGCGATAGAATTTGAGGTCGCCAAGATCCTCGGGAGGCGGCGGCGGGGGAGGTGGTGGCGGGGGAGGCGGGGCGGCCGGAGCGGGCGGCGCGCGCATCGCAGCTCCCCGACGCTGGGCGGTAACGACGACCTCCTGCGCTGCATCGGCGGCGTAATTTTCATACTCGTCGATCGGCGGCAGCTCCCAATAGGGATGCGTGCTCGTGATATCCATCGGCCAGCATTTGAGCACCAGCGGCCCCGCCGTGCTGCGCGGCAGCGGCGGGCTGTACATCTTGTTGAGCCGCCCGGCGATGACATTGAGCTGGGCATTGGGAAAGCTCGTCACGCCGCCATTGGCGACCGTGACCCATCCCGTAAGGTCGAGCGTCTTGTCGTCGGCGCCGCGATTCGCGACATAATTGGCCGCCCAGTCGAACCCTTCGGCCAGATAGAGAAGCTGAATGGTGACGGTGCGCGGAGCTGTGCTTTCGACAAGCACCGACAGCGTCGGACGCGGCGACAGATCCTTGGGGACGCGCGGATAGAGCATGCGTTCGGGCAGGCCCGAACAGCCGAGCGCTTCGATCCCGTTCGCGGTTTCCAGGATGACCCCGCCATTGGGTCCGGCCTGGATCACCGCCTCCTGCTCGATCGCCTTGCCTGTCTTCAAATTGGTGCGGCGAAGCGTCACCCGGCGCTTCAGATAAGCGTCGACGAGCCCGGCGGGGGAAAGCAGGCGAGCATCGCGGTTCTTTTCGATTACCCCGTCGGGAAGCCCGCTCACCACAGCGGTTTCGGGGAGCAGTCCTTCGGCCACGCCTTCGAAGCGCACGACCGACACCCCGGCGGGCAGCGTCACGCGGCGGCTTTCGGTGATGAAGGCAAAGCCGCGCGGCCAGCGCGGATCGATTGGCCCGCTACCGCGATTCGGCGCACGATAGACGGTGACCGCGACATCCTGCGCCGCCGCCGAAACGACGATCGGGCGCTCGGTCTGCGCAAGCGCCGGCGGCGGCGCGAGCAGCGCCGCGGCCCAGATCAACAGCGGCCAGCCGCGCGCCACGCCGCAGCTCAGTAGCGGGTGTCGAAAGTGACGGTGACGTCGGCCTTGCCGTTGGCGGGGACCGGCACCTGCCATTCGACGCGGTCGGCGGAGACGCGTTCGCTCTTCATGCTTTCGTCGACGATCCGCACATCGCCCCACAGCCCGTCCTGTGCCAGTTGGACCGTGATCGGACCCGGCCGCGCGTTGCTGAGGGTATATTTCATCTTCGTCACCCAGCGCGAATCGCCCTTGCGCGTGCGCGAGACGATGGTGGGCAGCACCTTGACATCGAACGCATCGCCGGTGCGCAGCGACATCGCCGAACCCATCGGGGTATGGTCGATGCGATTTTCGCCGATGAATTGCGGATCGCCGCGCGCGTCGCGCATATAGACGCGGATCGTTCCCGCGGGCAGCTGGTCACCGAGCCCGCCCTGGCGCGAGGTCGAAAAGCGCAGCACGCTCGCCGCGCTGACCGGATCGTTGCTACTGCCGAGCCAGCGATTGGTGAATTCATAGGTCGACTTAGCCGGCGCACTCTTCACGTCGAGGAAGCTGACCTGCTTCTGCTGCGCATTGGCGATCGTGGTGCGTGCGGGCAGCGGATAGAGATAATAGTCACCCAGCCGCTCGCGATCGTTCGATTCGGTGCCCGCGCTGTCCATCGTCCCGGCAAGCCGGGTGAAGCCGCCACCGCCGCCATTGGGATTGCCCGCCACCAAGAGGGTGCGCGCATTGGTGAAGGTCGTACCCGTCGTGTTGGTCAGCGTCACCCAGCCCTGAAGATCCATCGCGCCCTTCGCCGCATCGAACAGCGCGACATAATCGGCGGTCCAGCCCAGATTGGGCGTCAGATAGGAAAGTCGCGCCGGCACCGCGCCCGCCTCGGCAGCGTCGACCGTCACCGACAGCGTCGGCCGCGCGCGCAAATTGGGCGGCAGGCGGTCGAACACGGTGCGCACGGGCAGGCCGTCGTCGCGCAACACCTCGATCCGGTCGCCGATCTGCAGAACGATGCCGCCGTTCGCCGCAAGCACCTTGGCCCGCTCGCTCTTCTCCGCGCCAGTCGCGGGATTGGTGCGGACCAGCGTCACCGACTGGCCGACCGCCTTGTCCATGAGCTTGTCGGGGGTGAGCAGGTCGAAATCGAAATTCTGTTCGACGATCGAGAGGCCGGTACCCGAGAGCGTAACCGTTTCGGGCCGGATGCGCGCCGAAACGTCGGGAAATTCGATCCGGTTGCGGCCGCGCGTGACCGAGAGCTGGCGCGCGTCCTGCACCAGCGACTGGCCATTATTATAGATAGTAACCGCAACATCGCCCTGCGCGGTGGCAGGGTCGCCGTCCTGCGCCAAGGCGGGATGTGCAAGTCCGGCAAGCATCGCCGGGCCCAAAGCCAAGACCAACCGGCGCATCGATATTCTCCCCCAGCCATCGCGAACGATGGCGGGAGGCTAGGTCATGTCGCTGGTAAAAACCAGTGCGAAATCGCGGGCTTATTCGGCCGCTTCGACCCCGGTGTCGCGCGCGGCGAGCGTGCGGCGGGTTCGGCGCGCCTTCGGCGCGGGCGCATCGGCGTCGGCGGTTTCAGCCTCGGCGGCGCGCTCGCTGCGCCCGATCGCGGGGGGCAGCGCGGCGCTGTCGATGCTGCTGCTATCTTCCGCGGCAGCTTCGGGCCGGGCGCGGCGCGGGCCGCGGCGGCGCGGCGCCGGTGCAGCCTCTTCGCTCGCTTCAGCTTCCGTCGAGCTCTCGCCATCGCCACCGGCATCGTCATCGCTGCGCGCCGCATCGCGATTGTTGCGACGGTTGCCCCGGTCGTTGCCGCGATCATTGTTGCGGTCATTATTGCGGTCGCGATCGCGGCGGTTGCCGCGATTGTCGTCGCCCTGGCGGTCGCGGCTCTCGCTCTGATCGCGGTCGCCGTCATTGTCGTCGCTATCGAGATCGGTGTCGTCGTGCGCGTCGAAATCCTCGACGCCGCGAATTTCGCGCTGGCGATCGTTGCGATCCGGCGCGCCGCCGTTCCGTTCTTCCTGGCGGGCGCGGAAATCGCTGTGCACGCGGAAATAATGGTCGGCAAACTGAAGATAATATTCGGTCTGGACACGGTCGCCCGAAAGCTGGGCGTCGCGCGCGAGATTCTTGTATTTCTCGATCATCTGCGCCGCGTTGCCGCGCGCCCGGCTGTCGATACGATTGGCCTGGTCGACACCGCCGCGGCCGCCACCCGACTGCGAACGGTTGTTGTTATTGTTGCGGCCGCGACGGCGACCGCTCTGCCGGTTGTTCATGTTCAACTGAGACATCCTGATAAGCTGATAAGCTACGCCAACCCCTTTTGGCCGACCGCGCCATTTGCGCGCCGCGCCCGCGCTTGCCGCGCGGTTTTTGCCCTTACCGCCTGCACCGGGCCAAAGCCCCGCACGAGCATCGCAAGTGGGAAGCAGACCGGCCGGACCAATGAAGGTTCCCGCTCGGGTCTGTAGGCCGCCCCTACAGGGCTTTGCGGCGGAAACCAAGCAAATTCTTGCGCTGCATCATTCGGGCCGGGTCAGCACCAGCGCCCGATCGCGGCCGCCGATGTCGCGGCGACAGGCGACGGCGAAACCCGCCGCCTCAGCCAGCTGCGACACCGATATGCGTTGCTGATGCCCGATTTCAAGGATCGCGGCTCCGCCGGGTGCCAGCAGGCGCGGCAGATCGGGAATGATCCGGCGATAGTCGTCCAACCCGTCGGCGCCCGCGAACAGCGCCTCTGCGGGTTCATGATCGGCAACGTCAGGCATCAGCGCCTCGTCGTCGGCGATATAGGGCGGGTTACATAAAATGAGGTCGAACGCGCCATCGAGCCCCGCCGCCCAGTCGCCCGCGCGGAACGTCGTCCGCGCCGCGAAGCCCAACGCTTCCGCATTGTCGCGGGCATAGGCGAGCGCCTGTTCCGACGCATCGACTCCCAGCCCCGTCGCGCCCCGAAAAGCGTCGAGCGCCGCGAGCAGCAGCGTTCCCGGACCGGTGCCCAGATCGAGGATGGTGCGCGGCCAGTCCGCCTCGCGCCCGCGCGCAAGCGCGATGGCGGCCTCGATCAGCGTTTCGCTGTCGGGCCGCGGAATTAGTACGCCGGGGCCCAATTCGAGGCGGATCGTCCAGAAATCGCGATAGCCGACAATATAGGCGATCGGCTCGCTGCCCATGCGCCGCGCGACCAGCTGCACGAAACTCTCGGGCACCTCATAGCGCGAAGAATCGAGCAACAGGGCCTGGCGGTCGATCCCGAGCGCGTGCGCCATCAGCAATTCGGCATCGAGCCGGGGCGTGTCGCTCGTCGCGGACAGGAGATTTGTCGCGGTGCGCAGATTATTATCCGCCTCGCCGCGCCGGTCAGCCATCGGCAAGCCCCGCCAGCCGCTGCGCCTGATCCTCGGCGATCAGCGCGTCGATCAGTTCGTCCATCTGCCCTTCCAATATCTCGGGCAGGCGGTGGAGCGTCAGGTTGATGCGGTGATCGGTGACGCGGCCTTGCGGGAAATTATAGGTGCGGATGCGCTCCGACCGGTCGCCCGACCCGACCATCGACTTGCGCGCCGATGCCTCGGCGCTGTGGATCTTCTCGCGCTCCAGATCATAGAGCCGCGCGCGCAGCACCTGCATCGCCTTGGCGCGATTCTTGTGCTGGCTGCGCTGGTCCTGCTGAATCACGACCAGGCCGGAAGGGATATGCGTGATACGGATCGCCGAATCGGTCGTGTTGACGTGCTGGCCCCCGGCGCCCGACGCGCGGTAGATATCGATCTTTAGGTCATTGTCGTTGATCGCAACGTCGACCTCTTCAGCCTCGGGCAGCACAGCGACGGTCGCAGCGCTGGTGTGGATGCGCCCGCCGCTTTCGGTGACCGGCACGCGCTGGACGCGGTGGACGCCGCTTTCGAATTTCAGTTTCGCAAAGACGCCCTGACCGCTCACCGACGCGACGACTTCCTTGTAGCCGCCAACCTCGGCCTCGTTGGCCGAGATGATCTCGACCTTCCAGCCCTGGCTGTCGGCATAGCGGCTGTACATGCGCAAAAGGTCGCCCGCGAACAGCGCCGCCTCGTCGCCGCCGGTGCCGGCGCGGATTTCGAGCATCGCGGCGCGTTCGTCGGCGACATCCTTGGGCAGCAGCTTGATGGCAAGGTCATGCTCGGCGGCGGGCAGCGCTTCCTCGAGCGCGGCGATTTCCTCGGCGGCCATCGCCTTCATCTCGGGATCGGCGAGCATCTCGGCGAGCGACACCAGCTCACCGCGCAGCCGCATCACTTCGGCCGCCGCCCTGGCGACCGGTTCGAGCTCGGCAAATTCCTTCGATGCCGCAACGAAATCGGCGGGCGCCATATCGCCCGTCGCCATGCGCGCCTGCAGCGCGGCATGCCGTTCGATGATGGCGTCGATCTGTTTTTCAGAAACGCTGGTCATCACAGTGCGCGGACGAGCGCCTCGATCGCGCGCGCCCGCTCTCCGTCGCCGCGCACGTTGACATGCGGTGAACCGTCGCGCGTTCCGATTGACACCAGCGCTTGCGCCGGAATTTTTGCAGCCTTGTCGAAACGCTTGCGCGGCGACCCGGTCGCCACAATTTCGGTGGCGAAGCCTCCGGTACGAAGCGCTGCAAGAGCCCGCATCGCAAGTGCGAGCTGGCCATCGTCCTCGACCGCAATCACCGCGTCGAGGCGCGTGTCGATCGCATCGTCGCCAAGCAACATCGCCAGCCGCTCAATCCCCGCCGCCCAGCCGACCGCCGCGGTCGGAGGGCCGCCGAGCGCTTCGATAAGGCCGTCGTAGCGCCCGCCGCCGAGCACGGTGCCCTGGGCGCCCAGCCGGTCGGTGACGAACTCAAAGGCAGTGTGGCGGTAATAGTCGAGCCCGCGCACCAGCCGCGCGTTGCGGTCCCACGCGACGCCCGCGGCGTCGAGACCGGACGTGACCGCGCCAAAGAAATCCTGGGCTTCGGCGGTCAGAAACGCGTCGATGTCGGGGGCGCTGTCGGCAACCGGGCGATCCTTGGGATCCTTGCTGTCCAGTATCCGCAGCGGATTTTTGTCGAGCCGCGCCAGGCTGTCTTCGGACAGGTCGCCCTTGTGGGCCTCGAAATGCTCGACCAGCGCCGCGCGCCACGCATCGCGGCTTGGCGCATCGCCCAGCGTGTTGAGCGTCAGCGTCACGCCGTCGGCGACGCCCAGCTCCTTCAAAAGCTGGTCGGCGAAGACGAGCAGTTCGGCATCGGCGAGCGAGCTGTCGCTGCCGATCACTTCGGCATCGAGCTGGTGAAACTGGCGGTAGCGGCCCTTCTGCGGGCGCTCGTACCGGAACAGCGGACCGTGCGTCGCGACCTTCAGCGGCGCAAACTGCTGCCAGCCGTTGGTGATATAGGCGCGCGCGATGCCGGCCGTGAATTCGGGGCGCAGCGTGATCGATTCGCCGCCGCGATCCTCGAACGAATACATTTCCTTCGACACGACGTCGGTCGTTTCGCCGAGCGAGCGGGCAAACACCGCGGTCGGCTCGATCACCGGCACCTCGACGCGCTTGAAACCATAGAGGCGGCGCACCCGGTCGAACGCGTCGACGACATGCGCGAACCGGTCGGCGAAATCGCCGAGCATGTCCTGAGTGCCGCGCACCGGCTGGGGGACGCTGATCTTCGCGTTTTTGTCCTTGCTCATGCGCCGCGCGTCTAATCTTTTTTCGGCGAAAGGCAAAGCGCGCTTGCGCAAGCCCGCGCTGGACGGCGGCGGCATTTGGCGGCAGAGTCGCTGCCCATGAAAAAAGCACCGTTCGTCGCCGCCGCGCTGATTGCGGCCCCCGCCCTGTTTGTATCCGCCACCGCCGCCCAGGAGGCCAACAGCCGACCGCAACCGGTGGTTCAGCCCCATGTGATCCCGCTGCCCGCCGACAAACCCTATCCCGGCATGATGCTGCTCAAGGTCGATGCGACCGACTTTGCCCGCGGCGTCTATCGCGTGCGCCAGACCATTCCGGTGCCGCGCGCGGGCAAATTCACCCTGCTCTATCCGCAATGGCTTCCCGGCAAGCACGCACCGCGCGGCGCAATCGCCGAAATAGCGGGGTTCAAGGCGAGCGCCGGCGGCCAGCCGCTCGGCTGGACGCGGCAACCGACCGACGTCTACGCCTTCGACATCGACGTGCCCGCCGGCACCAAGAGCATCGACATCGCCTTCGACTTCCTGTCGCCGACGCGCAGCAGCGAGGGTCGGGTCGTGGTGACGCCGGCGATGATGAACCTGCAATGGGAACAGGTCAGCATGTACCCCGCGGGCTATTTCACGCGCCAGATTCCGGTCCAGCTCGACCTGACGCTGCCCGAAGGCTGGACCGGCGCCGCAGCGCTCGACGGGCTCAAGATTTCGGGCAACCGCTACAGCTATGCGCCGACGAGCTATGAAACGCTGGTCGACAGCCCGATGTTTGCGGGGCGCTATTTCCGCAAATGGGATCTGGGTCAGAATGTCACGCTGAACGTCGTCGCCGATGAGGCCAAATATCTCGACGCGACGCCCGACCAGATCGCGCGGCACGCGGCGCTGGTGTCGGAAACGCTGGCGCTGTTCGGGACGAAGCATTTCGACCGCTACGAATTTCTGCTCGCCCTGACCGACGAGCTGGGCGGCATTGGCCTTGAGCATCATCGCAGCAGCGAGAACAGCCGCGGCACCGACTATTTCATCAAATGGGATGATGGCGATTCGGATCGCGGGCTGCTGCCGCACGAATTCGTGCATAGCTGGAACGGCAAATATCGCCGCCCCGACAAATTATGGACCCCCGACTATCGCACCCCGATGCAGGGCAATCTGCTGTGGGTCTATGAAGGCCAGACGAGCTTTTGGGATCTGGTTCTCGCCGGCCGGTCGGGGATGCAGTCGAAGGACACGATCCTCGGCGAATGGGCGAGCAACGCCGCCTTCTACAGCGTCCAGCCCGGGCGCGCATGGCGATCGGTCGAGGATACGACGCTCGATCCGGTGATCGCGGCGCGCAAGCCGCGCCCCTTCCCCAGCGCGACGCGCACCGAGGATTATTACAACGAAGGCTCGCTTGTCTGGCTCGAGGCCGACATGCTGATTCGAAACGCGACCAACAATGCCAAGAGCCTCGATGATTTCGCGCGCGGCTTCTTCGGCGGCCGCGATGGCGACTGGGGCGAGGTTACCTATAATTTTGCCGATGTCGTCGCGGCGCTCAACGCCGTCTATCCCTATGATTGGGACAAGTTCCTGCGCACGCGGCTTCAGGAACCGGGCCAACCGGCGCCCGTTGGCGGTATCGAAAAGGCGGGCTACCGCCTTGTCTGGCGCGATGCTCCCAACGCCTATGACCGGGCGCGGATGGCACGGGCGAAGAATTTCGACCTCACCCATTCGCTGGGCATGACGGTGGACAAGGACGGCGTCGCCGGCAGCATCCTGTGGGACGGCCCCGCCTTTCGCGCCGACATCATAAACGGCACCAAAATCCTCGCGGTCGATGGCATGGCCTATAACCGCGAGCGGTTGGAGGCGGCGATCCGTGCCGCCGCCGACGGCAAGACACCGGTTCGGCTGCTCGTCGAACGCGGCGGCCGCTACCGGACGGTCGAGATCGACTATCATGGCGGGCTGCGCTGGCCGCACCTTGAAAAGGTCGGCACGGGGCCCGACTGGTTCGACCGGCTGCTCGCGCCCAAACGCGCGCTCTGATCGCGCCGGCCTATCTTTGGTCGTAATGGCCTCGACTTTCGGCGCCCACGGGCGCTAAAGGCGCGCGCAAATCACCAGATAAGGATACTCTCCCATGCGCATCGACCTGATCCCCGCCGGCGACAGTCCGCCCGACAGCCTCAACGTGCTGATCGAGGTGCCGATCGGCGGCGAGCCGGTGAAATATGAATTCGACAAGGCGTCGGGCGCGCTGTTCGTCGATCGCTTCCTGCACACGCCGATGCGCTATCCCGCCAATTATGGCTTCATTCCGCATACGCTGGGCGAAGACGGCGATCCGCTCGATGCCTTGGTGGTTGCGCGGTCGCCGGTGGTTGCCGGTGCGGTCGTCAAATGCCGCCCGATCGGCGTCCTCAAAATGGAAGACGATGGCGGCGGCGACGAAAAGCTTCTGTGCGTGCCGGTCAATTCGACCTTCCCTTATTATGCGAACGTCGCAAGCTACTCCGACATGCCGCCAATCGTGCTGCAGCAGATCGAGCATTTCTTTGCGCACTACAAGGATCTCGAACCCGGCAAATGGGTGAAACTTGGGGGCTGGGGCGACGTCGACGAAGCCAAGGCGATCATTCTTCAGGGAATCGAACGCGCCAAGGCCAAGGGATTCTGACGCGGGCAGCGGTATCGCTCAGCCCGGCTTTCGAGACGCCCGCTTCGGCTTTGCCGCGGCGGGCGTTTTTTCGGGCAGCGAGCGGACATGGACGTCGCGCTGCGGAAAGGGAATCTCGATTCCCGCCGCCTTGAACTTGTCCCAGATGCGGAGAAAAACGTCGCCCTGGATATTGCCGAGCCCACCTTCGGGGTCCGAAATCCACAGCCGCAGTTCATGGTTGACCGCGCTGTCGCCGAAACCGGTGATCCAGCACACCGGGGCGGGCTTTTTGAGAACGCGCGGCGCTTCGTCGGCGGCCTCGAGCATCAATCGCTGCGCCAGCCGCAGATCGCTGTCATAGCTGACGCCGACCGCCATCTTGATTCGCACTTCGCGGCTCGAATAACTCCAATTCTCGACCCGCTCGGTCATCAGCAGTTCGTTCGGAATCAGATGTTCCTTGCCATCGCGCGTGATGACCGACACCGCGCGCACCCCCGATCTTGTTCACCCGTCCCACCGCATCGGCGACGACGATGACATCACCCGGCTTGATCGACCGATCCATCAGCAGGATGATTCCGGCGATCAGATTGCCGAACGTCTTTTGCAGGCCGAAACCGACGGCGAGCCCGAGCGCACCCGAAAAGACCGCAAAGGCGGTCAGATCGATGCCGAGCAGGTCAATGCCGACGAAAAAGGCCGCAATCACGATCACAACGCTCGCAATCTTTTCGACCAGCAATTGCTGCGTGGGATCGAGGTCGGGACCGCCGCGCACGACGCGCCGCACGACCCGGTTGGCGATACGCACCAGCAGGAACAGCACCAGCGCCGTCAGGGCGATATTGATGAGCGACAGCAGCGAGACATGCATGCGCCCGGCGCTGAAGCCGATCGCATCGAGCCGGTCCTGCAGGGTCTCCAGTCCGCCGACGACGTGCGACAACAGCGCCACGAACAGCACCGCCGCCAGCATCAGCGCCGGAACGCGGCCCAGCCCGACGCCCAGCACCAGATTGCGCGCCGTCGCCGCGGCCGAGAAAGCGAGCACCAGCCCGAGCAGCAGCGCGGGATAGGGCGTCCAGGCCCAGGCGCTCCAGCCGATTCCGGCGATCAGAAGCGCGACCAGCCAGCCGAGAATCGCGGGTGCTCGTTCGGTCAGCGGCCCGCGCGAATGGCGTTCGCGGCCATGGAGCCAGTTGGCCAGCTGCGGCCCGAGCCGAACCTTCAGCGTCCAGCCGACGATCAAGGCCGCTCCGGCGATCATCGCGGCGACGCCGAGCTCCGCCAGCTGGGCCTCCGCCATGCGCGGCAAGCCCAGCCGGAGGAGCAGCGCGTCCATCAAGATGCGCCGCCGAGCGCCGCGAATCCGCGTTCGAGATCGGCGATCAGGTCGACCGGATCCTCGAGCCCGATCGACAGGCGGATGAGCGCATCGGGATCGGTCCAATCGGTCGCGGTGCGAATCGTCTGCGGATCGCTTGGTACCACCAGGCTTTCGAAGCCGCCCCAGCTGAAACCGATGCCGAACAGAGCGAGCGTGTCGATAAAGCGCGCGCGGGCAGCATCGCCCGCGCCTTTCAGCGTAAAGCCGAACAGGCCGCTCGCCCCCGAAAAATCGCGCGTCCAAAGCGCATGGCCCGGATCGTCCGCGAGCGCCGGATAGAGAACCCGCCCGACCTCGGGCCGCGCCGCAAGCCAACGCGCCACCGCAAGCGCATTGGCGCCGTGGCGCTCCAGCCGCACATCGAGCGTGCGCAGTCCGCGCAGCATCAGCGCGCAATCGTCGGGCGATACCGAATGGCCGAGCTGATAGGTCGCCTGCCGCAGCCGCGGCCAGAGGCTGCGCGTCGCGGTGAGCGATCCCATCATCGCGTCCGAGTGACCGCCGACATATTTGGTCAGGCTCATCATCGTCACGTCGACGCCATGGGCGATCGCCGGAAAGAGCAGCGGGGTCGCCCAGGTATTGTCGAGCATCGTCACGACGCCGCGTTCGCGGGCGATGCGCGTGATCGCTGGCACATCCTGGACCTCGAAGGTCAGGCTGCCCGGCGATTCGAGGAAGATCAGCCGCGTTTCGGGTTCGATCAGATCGGCGATGCGCGCGCCGACGCACGGATCATAATAGCTGGTCCGCACGCCGAACCGCGCGAGCATGCCGTCGCAAAAGCTTCGCGTCGGTTCATAGGCGCTGTCTACCATCAGCAGATGATCGCCCGGCGCGAGCAGCGCAAGCAGCCCCGCCGATATCGCTGCAACGCCCGAAGGATAGAGCAGCGTGCCCTCCGCGCCCGGCTCGAGTTCGGTCAGCGCGTCGGCAAGCGCCCATACCGTCGGCGTACCGCGGCGGCCGTAATAGAGCTTGTCGTGCGTCGCATGGCCGCGCGCCTTCAGATCGGCGATACTGTCATAAAGGATCGTCGAGGCACGCCAGACCGGCGGATTGACGATGCCCCCGCCAAGCCGAGGGTCACCCGTCCATTCGGGCCGCCGTCCGCCCTGCACGAGCTTCGTCGCGGGGCGGCGTCGATCATCCTTGTCCGCCGGGCCGGCCACCGCCCGGTCAGGCCGCGCCGGTCGCTTTCGGGGTGGCCGCGTCGGCGCCCCACTCGCTCCAGCTGCCGTCATAAACGGCGACATCATCCTTGCCGAGCAGATGCGCGCCAAAGGCAAGGACGGTCGCGGTCATGCCGCTGCCGCAGGTCGCGACGAGCGGCTTGTCGAGATCGATCCCGGCGGCATCGAAAGCCGCCTTCAGCGCATCGCCCTGCTTCCACGTGCCATCGTCGTTGAACAGCTGACTGTGCGGCAGGCTGCGCGAACCGGGAATATGTCCCGGTGCCATGCCCGGACGCGGATCGCGTTCCTCGCCCGTGAAGCGCGCCGCCGGGCGCGCATCGACAACCTGTTCGGTGCCGCCATCGACATTGGCGAGCATCTGATCCTTGGTGCGGACGGCCTTCGCGTCGCGCCAAACGGTGAAGTGGCGGTGGCGCAGCGTCTGCTTGCCCATTTCGAGCGGGCGCCCTTCGGCCTTCCACTTGGCGAGGCCGCCGTCGAGCAGCGCGACATCATGCGCGCCGAACAGTTTGAGCAGCCACCAGGCACGCGCCGCGCTCTTGAGCGGGCTGTCGTCATAGATCACGATCCGGCTGCCGTCGCCGAGGCCGAGCGACTGCATGCGGCTCGCGAATTTTTCGGGCGGCGGCGCCATATTTTCGACCGCGCTCGTCGCGTCGGCCAGTTCGGTCAGGTCCATGAACACCGCGCCGGGGATATGGCCGGCTTCATATTCGGCCCGCGCGTCGCGGTCGGTTCCCGCCATGAATTTCGTCGCATCGACAACCCGCAGGTCCGATGCCCCCAGTTCGCGTTCCAGCCATTCGGTAGAAACCAAGGCGTCCATGTCATGCTCCTGTTACGACCGGGCGGTGGACCTTCTATCCATTCCCTCCGCCGGCCATCCTGCTGTGGCTCTTAATCTTTCCGGGGAACATCAGCCTATGCCCCCACCTGCGCTTTTTCAAGCGCAGTGGCGCTCTGCCCCAGTCAATGCTGCGCCGCAACACAAAAGCAGAGGTAAAGCGGAGCATGGCGCCCGCGCGACGCGGGGAATCACTGCATCCGGCGCACGGCGGTCGTGCGTGCACCAGGGCGGTCGATGACCAGCATCGGGCGATCGAAGGGCAGCGGTGCCAGCTTGTCGCTGCCGCTCGTCCCCTGTTCGCGGCCGAGCACGAAACTGCCGGCATTCTGGCCAAAGGCTTCGCCAGGGCCATCCCAATGATAGGTGACGTCGAGCGCTATGACCGGGATCAGCATCGGGCGGCCGGCGATCACCAGCGGCTCGACGATCGCCCGCGGCAACATCACCTCGGTCGTCAGCGCCTCGCCCGCGCCCGCCGCCAATGTCATGTCGTCGCGCAGCACGCTGCCCCCCGCGCCGTCGAAAAAGCGCGCGAGCACCGCTTCGGGCATCGCCGACGCCTGATGCAGCGCAATACGGACGAGGAGGCCAGTGGCGTCGAGCAGCCCCTCGTTCAGCAGGTTGAGCGTGAAGGACACGACCAGATGTTCGGACGTCAGGCGAATGTCGCGCACCTCGAACGCCATCGACACCTGCGCGCGTCGTTCTGCGGCGGGGCGCGTGACGAGCGAGGGAACGGGCGGCGAAGCCACCGGAAGCGGCGTCGGCAGGAATTGCGGCTGGGGCCCACGATCCGGTTGCGGCGCGGGTTGCGGCGCCGGAGGAGCAGGCTGCGGCGCGGCGCGCGGTGCAGGAACGGCGGCACGCGGTGCGGGCGGCGGCGAGGGCTGATCATAATCAGCCGGGGCGTCGGCGGCGGGCGCTGGACGGCGGCGCCAATACCATAGCCCCGCCCCGGCAGCGGCGAGTCCCGCGAGCAGCCACGCCCAGATCGGTACCGCGCCCTTGTCGGTCGGCGCCGCCGCACCGGCTGCCTCGTCCGACGGCTGCACCGGCGCATCGAGGGTGCCCGCTGCGCTCGTCGGATCGCTGGTGAAGCCCGGCAGCGTGGCGGCATCGTCGGTCGGCGAGGTCGCGGCGGGCGCACCCTGCGATGCGGTCGGTGCCGGAGTCGGCGCGGGCGCAGGCGCCGCGGAAGGCGCGCGCGTCGATGCGGCGGCGGGCGTATCGCGGCGCGTCGGCGTGGGCGCGGGGGTCGGCGCCGGCGTGGTCGCGGTCGGACGCTGGGCCGTCGGCGCGGGCGCAGGGCGCGTGGGGACGACCACGGTCGGCGCAGGCGTCGGTGCCGGAGTCCCGCGGCGCTCGCCCGGCGCAAGCGGCGGAATCCCATTGTCCGCGGGACCCTGCATCCCCGTGGTACGGCCATCGTTGGTCGACGGCAGGCGGAAGGTCGACGGACTGGTGGCAGATGGCGCCGGGGTCGGGGCGGGCGTTTCGTCCTGCTGTGCCAGCGCGGGCGTTCCCGCTGCCCCCGCAATCAGCACCGCCGCCAGCGCGGCGGTCGATAGCCGCGCCATCTTCGCTGTCCGCCCGAAACTCCGCTTCGTCATGATGTAATGCGATCCCGAAAACTCTGTATGGCCTGCGCCTTGCGTATCGCACGGGCGCTTCGCGCCGCCATCCCGTCCCGATCGACGGTGACATCGGCTGCGCGCCGCACTAGACGAAAGCCATGAGTGATTCCAGCCATACGCCGCTTCAGCCCAAACATCTCGGCCAATCGAGTGAACTGCCTGCCTCGCCCGAGGCGGCATTGCTCGACTATGTCCCCAATCCGCGCGCCGGAGAGCTGTATCTCGTGCGCTTTGCCGCGCCCGAATTCACCTCGCTCTGCCCCGTTACCGGGCAGCCCGACTTCGCGCATCTGGTGATCGACTATGCGCCGGGAGAGACGATCGTCGAATCGAAAAGCCTCAAGCTGTTCCTCGGCTCCTTCCGCAACCATGCAGGCTTTCACGAAGACTGCACCGTGGGTATCGGCCGCCGCCTGTTCGACGAGATGCAGCCGCAATGGCTGCGCATCGGCGGCTATTGGTATCCGCGCGGCGGCATTCCCATCGACGTGTTCTGGCAATCGGGGCCGCCGCCCCTGGGGCTGTGGCTGCCCGATCAGGGGGTCGCGCCCTATCGCGGCCGCGGCTGAGTGCATTCTTCGCCGACGCAGAAGATGGTCCTTCCCAAGACCGGACCAGAAAAGAATCGGATTTCATCTTTCCGTCACGAATTGTTGACACTAGTGTCAACGATATGAGCAGCGCCGCGCTTCCCCACGACCATGACATCACCGTCGGCCCCGAGGTCATCGACTTCATGGGCCACGTCAACAACGCCCATTATCTAAGCTGGGTGCAGGATGCAGTGCTGTCGCACTGGCGAAAGATCGCGCCGCCCGAGGCGGTGGCCCAGCATCTGTGGGTCGCGCTGAAGCATGAAATCACCTATCGCCGCCCAGCCTTTCTCGACGATGAGGTCATCGCGACGGTGATCCTGGAAAAGGTCCAGGGCGCGCGCGCTTTCTATGAAACGATCATAAAGCGCGGCGAAGAGGTGCTCGCCGAAGTCAAATCGAGCTGGTGCTGCATCGACGCCGAGACGCTGCGCCCTGCGCGCCTCGCCAGCGATGTGATCGCGCGCTTCTTTCCGGGCGAGAAGGTTTAGGGTAGCGTCCTTGCGGCAGTTTGCTGTTCCCTGGCGAAAGCCGGGGTCCGGAGCTTTAAAACTCCAACGTCAGCGTTCGACGCTCTGGGCCCCTGGCTTTCGCCGGGGAACACAATAGCGACTCGGGACGCTCGTTCCTTCGGTCAGCCCGGCAAGCTTCAGTCGCTTACACCCCCCCTACGCCGCTTCGAACCGGATCGGCAGGCGCTTCAAGCCGCCGACGAACACCGATTCGACGCGCGCCGGTTCGCCCGCGAGTTCGAGCTTTTTCAGGCGCGGCAGCAATTCTTCCATCATGATCCGCATTTCCATGCGCGCCAGATGCTGGCCGAGGCACACATGCGCGCCGAATCCGAAGGCGATCTGCTGATTCTTCGCACGGTCGGGGTCGAAGGCAAAGGGGTCGCCGAACACCGCCTCGTCGCGGTTGGCCGAGACATAGTTGAGCATCAGCCAGTCGCCTTCGCGGATCTGCTGCCCGCCGATCTCGACATCGGCCCGCGCGGTGCGCATGAAATGCTGCACCGGCGTCGTCCAGCGGATCGCCTCTTCGATCAGCCCCGCCTTGTCGCTGTCGGCGGCCCGAAAGCGTTCGAAAAGCGCCGGATTCTTTGCCAGCTCCATGATCGCGCCGGCGGTTGACGCACTCGTCGTGTCGTGCCCCGCCGTTGCGATGATCATATAATAGCCTGCAAGTTCGCGGTCAGGGATCTGACCGCCGTCGATCGTCGCATTGGCGATCACCGTCGCAATATCCTGACGCGGATTGGCGCGGCGGTCAGCGGTCAGTTCGCGGAAATAATTTTCGAAATCAGCGATGACATAGTGGAGCATGGCGATCGCCTGTTCGGCGCTGGTGATCGCCTCGCGGCTGCGGTTGAGGTCGGGGTCGGTCGATCCGAACAATTGCTGGGTCAGCATCAGCATTCGCGGCTCGTCTTCCGGCGGCACCCCCAATATGTCCATCACGACATGCAGCGGGTAATGCGCCGCGACGTCACGCGCGAAATCGCATTCGCCGCCGGTCGCGAGCAATTTGTCTACCGTCTCGCGTGCGATCTGACGGATGCGGTCTTCGACCTGCTTCAGATTCTTGGGCATGAACCAGCTCTGCGTCAGCAGCCGGTATTTCATATGGTCGGGCGCGTCCATCTGGACGAGCGAACGGATCAGATGCCCGTCATTGCCCGGCGTCGCGGCGCGGGCGAGCGCCTCGCCATCGCGATTGGTGAGCACAGTCGGGCGCACTGCATTGGCAAAGCGCTGCGGATCGCGGCCGATCGCCATGACGTCAGCGTGCCGCGTCACCAGCCAGAAGGGATCATAGTCCGGGTTCTCGGCTACCGCGAGCGGCGCATTGGCGCGCGCCCAGGAAAGCTGTTCGTGCAAGCCGTCCCATGCCCCGTAAGCGGCGGGATCGACGACGGCGGCGGCTACCTCTCCAGGCAATATAGGTTTTGTCATGCAACCAAATTGCCTGAAGCCTCGGCGCCTGTCGAGATGGAATAGCGCGCCGCGGGCGCGGGCTCGGATCAGCCGGCCGCCTGGCGGTGCGCCTCGGGAAGCGCCGCCTGCCATTCGGCGAGTGCGCGGTGGATCATCGCCTTGAGCGCCGCGGCCTGACGGCGCCAGGCGGCGTTGCAATCCGCGTCCCATGCGGTGCCCGCCGCCACCGCAAGCGCATCGACCGCCATATCGACGAAGGCGTCATATTCGGCCGCCGTCAGCGCTCCATAGTTGCGATGCGTCACCACCAGTTCGGCAATCTGCGGCCAGACCCAGCCTTCGCCCTGCGCCAGCCCGAACATCGCCTGCAACGTCTCGTTGGTCATGCGCCGCGACGCCGCATCGAGGTTCAGAAAGGCGGCGCGTCGCTGCGGGAAGGCATTGAGGAACCGATCGAACAGCGCATGGCGAATGTCGATGCCCGCGTCGGCGACGGCGAGCAGCGCCGCCTCCATCCGCGCGGCATCGCCGGCGGTCATTTGAACAGGCTGCCCAATATGCCGCGCATCAACTGGCCGCCGAACTTGCCCGCAACCTGCCGGCCGAGGCTCGTCGCGGCGGAGCGCGCCGCCGATTCCATCATCTTTTCGGCCATGCTCGGCTTCGCCGCCTCGCGCGCCGCGGCGCGTTCCTGTTGCAGGCGGACGCGCTCGTCGGCGGCCTTGCGCTTGGCCTCTTCCTTTGCCGCGATTGCCGCCGCCTTGTCGGCTTCCTCCTGCGCCTTGGCTTCAGCGGCGGCCGCCTGCGCCTGCTCGGCCTTGGCGGCGAGCAGTTCTTCGGCGCTTTCACGATTGACGAGTGTGTCATATTTGCCCGCGACCGGCGAGATCGACTGGATGATCGCGCGCTCCTTGGGGTCGAGCGGACCGGCGCGCGAGCAGGGCGGCTTGATCAGCGTGCGCTCGACCGGAGAGGGCGCGCCGTCGGGCATGAGCAGCGAGACCAGCGCTTCGCCGACCTTGAGCTCGGTGATCTCGCGCGCGACATCGACCTTCGGATTGGGCCGAAAGGTGTCGGCCGCCGCCTTCACCGCCTTCTGGTCGCGCGGGGTAAAGGCGCGCAGCGCGTGCTGGACGCGGTTACCGAGCTGCCCTGCGACTTCTTCGGGCACATCGATCGGGTTCTGCGTCACGAAATAGACGCCGACACCCTTCGATCGGATCAGGCGCACGACCTGTTCGATCTTGTCGACCAGCGCGGGCGGCGCGTCGTCGAACAGCAGATGCGCTTCGTCAAAGAAGAAGACGAGCTTCGGCTTGTCGGGATCGCCGATTTCAGGAAGCGTCTCGAACATCTCGGACAGCAGCCAAAGCAGGAAGGTCGCATAAAGCTTCGGGCTGGCCATCAGCTTGTCGGCGGCAAGGATGTTCACATAGCCGCGACCCTTATCGTCGCACTGGATCATGTCCATGATGTCGAGCGCG
Organism: Sphingopyxis sp. Q841; assembly: GCF_052384365.1. Taxonomy (NCBI): domain Bacteria; kingdom Pseudomonadati; phylum Pseudomonadota; class Alphaproteobacteria; order Sphingomonadales; family Sphingopyxidaceae; genus Sphingopyxis; species Sphingopyxis sp. Q841. The sequence continues at coordinate 1,579,285 of NZ_JBQSUM010000001.1, forward strand.
GGTTCGCCGAAGAAATGGTCGCCGCCCTGGCTTTGCAGCGACAAGAGCTGGCGCTGGATCGTCCCCACCGTCGCCTTGGTCACATTGCCATATTTGGTCGACAGATCGCCGGCATTTTCGGCGCACCAGGCGAGCATCGCCTGCAGATCGCCCATATCGAGCAGCAACAGATTCTGTTCGTCGGCGACGCGGAAGGCGATCGACAAAACCCCTTCCTGCACCTCGTTGAGATCCATCAGCCGCGCGAGGAGCAGCGGCCCCATCTCGGAAATTGTGGTGCGAATGGGATGGCCCTGCTCGCCGAACAGGTCCCAGAAGATCGCCGGATTGTCGTGATAGGCCCAGTCGCTGTCGCCGATTTCGGCCGCGCGCTTGGCAAAGACCTCGTGCAGTTTCGACGTCGGACTTCCCGCCATCGCGAGCCCCGAAAGGTCGCCCTTCACGTCGGCGACGAAAACCGGCACGCCGACCGCCGAGAAGCCCTCGGCCAGTCCCTGCAGCGTCACCGTCTTGCCGGTCCCGGTCGCGCCCGCGATCAGCCCGTGGCGGTTCGCGCGCTTCAGCACCAGCGACTGGCGCGGCCCGTCAGGCGCGCCGCCTCCGCCCAGGCCGATGTAGATTTCGGTCGCTTCGCTGCCGTCGCTCACTGCTGCATTCCTCCGCTCGGGGCACCCGGCCAAGAGCCTAGAACGGCGCAGGAAATCAGGCAATCGGCAAAGCGGCGGCAGCCCCTACCCCGCCGACATGCAAAGGGACCGGAAAGATAGCTTTCCGGTCCCTTGCTTGCGGCTCCGCGTGCCTTACCAGCCCGACGGCTTGCCCTTATTCTGTTCGTCGAGCCACTTCTTGAGCGGGGCGAAATATTCCATCATCGCCTTGCCCGACATGTCGCGGCTGCCGGTGAAAGCCTGGAGCGCGTCGGGCCATGGCTTCGAGGCGCCCATTTCGAGCATCGCGTTCAGATTCTGCCCCACCTGTTTGTTGCCATAGAAAGAGCAACGGTGGAGCGGGCCCTTCCACCCCGCCTGCTTGCACGCCGCCTGATAGAATTGGAACTGCAGCACGCGCGCGAGGAAATAGCGGGTGTAGGGCGTGTTGCCGGGGATATGATATTTGGCGCCCGGGTCAAACGCGTTGTCGGGGCGCGCGGTCGGCGGCGTGATGCCCTGATACTGCAGGCGAAGCTGGGTCCAGGCCTTGTTGTAATCAGCAGGCTTGATCGAGCCGTCGAACACGCCCCAGCGCCAGCGGTCGACGAGCAGGCCGAACGGGAGGAAGGCGACCTTGTCCATCGCCTGACGCAGCAGCAGGCCGATATCCTTGTCGGCGCTCGGCACCTTCGCCTTGTCGAGCAGGCCGATGTCGACCAGATATTGCGGGGTGATCGACAGCGCGATGAAGTCGCCGATCGCTTCGTGGAAGCCATCGTTGGCGCCGTTCAGATAGAGGAACGGCTGCTTGTTATAGGCGCGCTGATAATAGTTGTGGCCAAGCTCGTGGTGGATGGTGACGAAATCGTCGCTGTTCACCTTGATGCACATCTTGATGCGGATGTCGTCCTTGTTGTCGACGTCCCAGGCCGAGGCATGGCACACGACTTCGCGGTCGGCGGGCTTCAGGAACTGGCTGCGCTTCCAGAAGGTGTCGGGCAGCTTAGCGAAGCCGAGCGAGGAGTAGAAATTCTCGCCCGCCTTGACCATGTCGAGCGGCGCCTTGCCCTTTTCCTTGAGCAGATCGCCGATATCGTAACCAAGGTCGCCCGATCCCGGCGGCGCGACGAGCGGGTAGATATTGCCCCATTCCTGCGCCCACATATTGCCAAGCAGGTCGGCGCGGATCGGGCCGGTCTTCGGCTGCACGGCATCGCCATATTTCTCGTTGAGTTTCCAGCGGACATAGGTGTGAAGCGCCATGTAGAGCGGCTTCACTTCCTGCCACAGCCGTTCGGTGGTCTTGGCGAAATCCTCGGGCGACATGTCATAGCCCGACCGCCACATCGCGCCGGTGTCGGCAAAGCCGAGTTCCTTTGCGCCTTCGTTGGCGATCGCGACCATGCGCGCATAATCATCCTTCATAGGCGCGCCGACATTGTCGTGCCAGCTCGTCCACATTTCGGCGAATTCGGCGGGCGTGTGCTTAAGATTGCCCATCTCCGCCTCGATATCCGAGCCCGAGATTTCCTTGCCGTCGAGCGTGCCGCGACCCTTGCCATATTGCGACTGGAGGTCGGTCGCGATCGTGTTGAGCTCGGTCGCGGCGCCGGGCTTGGTCGGCGCGGGAAGGACAAGGCCGGTGCGCAGAATGTCGAGCTTGCGCTTCGTATCGGCGCTGAGCCCCGGCACATCCATATATTTCGCGGCTTCGAGTGCATATTTGACCGACTTTTCGGTCCCCACCGCATTGATCCGCGCCGCCATCGCGTCGGTGTCGTCGGTGATGTAGGTGGCGTTGACCCAGTTCACCTGGCTCGCCTCGACCGTATAGTCGAACAGATCCTTCTCGACGGCGGCGATGAAGGCATCGGCGTCGGCGGCGGTCGGCGTGGCGGCAGGGGCCGCGGTCGCGGCGGCATCGTCCTGCGCATATGCCGGTGCGGCGAGCGCGAGCGACAGGGCAAGCGACATAGTCGAAATCATGGCTTTCATGGGGTGCAATCCTCTGGACTTTGGGGGTGCGCTCTGCGGCGCCGTAAAACCAGCTTGGCGCGTCGGCGCCGGGGGGTCAAGCGGTCAGAAAGGCCGCGATCGCTTCGCCCAGCTCGGGCTCGGTGACGCTCGACATGTGGGTGCCGGGGATCGTCGCGAGTTCGGCATCGGCCAGCGCCGCGACCAGTTCGGGCGCCGAGCCATTGTCCTCATCCTGTTCGCCGCACACAACCAGCGTCGGCATGGTGATCGCCGCCAGCGCTTCGGGCGGCGTGTCGGCGAAGCTGTCGAGCAAAAGCCCCGCCGCGACACGGTCGATCTTCATGGTCTTCATGAACTGGATCGACAGCCATGTGTCGTCGCCGCGCTTCGCGCTGTCATATTCGGCGATCACGCGTTTGAAGAAACGCCCGCGCCGCTGCCACCCCGCGAGCCCAGCGAGCCCCATGCCGCCGAGGATGAGGCGCGCCGGGCGCATCCCCGCAACAACGGCGCGCACGCTCGTTCGCGCACCGAGCGAGAAGCCGCCAAGGTCGAAATCGGCAAGATCGAGATGCGCGACCAGATCCTGCAGGTCATCCACCAATATGTCGGAAGGATAATGCTCCGCTCCATGCGGCGCCGCGCTCGATCCGTGGACGCGCAGGTCGGGCATGATGACATGATATCCCTCACGCGCGATTCGCGCCGCGGTGCCGAATTTGATCCAGTTGACCTCGGCGCTCGAAAACAGGCCATGCAGCAACAGGATCGGCCGGCCTTCGCCCATTGCGCGCCAGGCCAGGCGCACCCCGTCGCGCGCGTAGAAAAATTTCGGTTCGATGCTCATGCCCGTCCTTATGCGGGGAAGACGCGCAAGGGCAAGCGGCCGCGGCCTTCATACGGCGTTCGCATGGACTTGCCGACACCAGCCGCGCCGCGCTCATGGCGGTTTTGAGGTGGAGAGCGGACGTTATCTCCCGCTGAGGCGCGCCTCTTCAATCTCGCCAGCCATCAACTGCGCTATCTCAAGCTGGAATGCGGCCAAATCAGAATAATTTGTTTGGAATGAGGTTTTTACGCAATCGGTCGGATCATCCTGATCCGCTATTTCGACGCGGACCTTCAGGTCTCCACGTGCGTTGGCTGGCGTGATTTGAACGCCTAAAACCTTTTCGTATTGGTCGTCCTGACTGTAGCCCCATTGTTCGGACAAGGGAGCGTTGGGCTCAATCGGATAGGCCGAAAGCTTTTCGCCAAACTCCTTTACATCTTGCCACTGGACCCAAAATCCGCCGACGCCAGAACGGCTTTCTGTAACCACCCGCATCTCCAACCAACCGAAGTCATCACGAACGTTGGTGGGTGTGCCGTCGTATCGGTATCGGAATGCCAAAAAACTCATGAGACGATTGTGGCTCGGAAAAGGAACGCCCGCAATCGGTCGTTTCCAGACCGAAGCCGGCCGCCTGCAGCCGCGCGCTCCGTCTATCGCGGGCGCAACCCCTTTTGCTCCATGCGCCACTTCGCCATTTCGATGCGGTCCTGTCCGAAGAAGGGCTCGCCCTCGAATACCAGTGTCGGCACGCCCCAATGGCCGGCGATTTCGAGCGCGACCTGGTTAGCGGCGATTTCCTGATCGAGCGTTTCGGCGTCGCCTTCCGCCTCGGCATCGAGTTCGGCGAGATCGAGCCCGGCGCGCTTCGCCGCGCCCGCCAGATGATCGCCGAGGTGCCAGTCCTGCGCGCCGCCCCAGATGAGCTGCGCCACCTCGTCGCAAAAGGCCAGGCTCTTGCCGCGCCGCGAGGCCGCCTGCCCCAGCCGGGTGAGGCGATAGATATAGGGCTGATCGGCAGCGATCTCGCGCGTCATTACATTCTGGACGATCGGGTCGGGCCGCGGCGGCCCGAAGGGAATGCCGTGGAACTGCGCGACACGGATCATGTCGCGCATCGTGTAACTGAGCCAATTGGGGTGGTTGCGCTCGAAAAAGTCGGGCTGGCGCACGGCCAGCGGATAGACGGGGCGCAGGTTGATCGTCACATCGTGGCTCGCCATCAGCGCGCGGTAGCGGCCGATCGCCAGATAGCTGTAGGGCGAGCGGAAGGACCAGAAGAGATCGGCAGACAGACTCATGCGCGGCATCCTGCAAAAAAAGCGGCGCCGCGCAAGCGAAACGGCATTTTTTTGCTCCAAATCAGATGCTTCGCACCTGCAGCATAATCGTCGTTGAATATTATAGCAGTTGCTATTATATCGCATGCCATGAGTGAGACGATCGGTTTCCTGCTCAACGACACCGCGCGGCTGTTTCGCCGCGCCTTCAACGCGCGCACGAAACACAGCGGAATCACCGCGCTCCAGTGGCGGCTGATCAGCTATCTGAAGCGGCACGAGGGGATCCGGCAGGGGCCGCTCGCCGAACTGATCGAGGTCGAACCGATCACCCTGTCGCGCATGGTCGACCGGCTGGTAGAGGCGGAGCTGGTCGAACGCCGCGCCGATCCGACCGACCGCCGCGCCTGGCGGCTGTATCTGACGCCGCGCACCGGCGCGATCGTCGGCGGCATGCGCGACATCGCCGACGCGCTGACCGAAGAGGCGACCGAAGGGCTGAGCGCAGCCGAACGCGCGCAGCTCATCGAGCTGGTCGAGCGCGTCCGCGCCAATCTTTCGCGCCGCGAATGCGGCAAGGATACGACAAAAGAGACAATGTGATGGATCAGCTCTCCCCCTCCCGTCCCGCCGCCCCTCCCGCCGCGCCCACCGCTCCCAGGGGCGAAGAGGTTTCGGTGCCGAAGGCAAAACCCAAGGCCGACCCCGTGCCCCCCGCGCCCGAGGCCGAAACCGACGAGGCCCGTAAGCCGAGCTGGCGCACCCGTCTGTTGATGTTCGGCGTGCCGCTGGCGCTGCTCGTCGGCGGCGGCTGGTACTGGCTGACGAGCGGCGGCGCGGTGTCGACAGACAATGCCTATGTCCAGATGGACAAGGTATCGATCGCCGCCGAGGTTGGCGGCCGGATCACTGAAGTTGCGGTGCGCGACGGCCAGATGGTCGACAAGGGACAGCTGCTTTTTCGCATCGACGGCGAACCCTATGCGCTGACGGTGGCGCAGGCGAATGCCGCGATCGACGCGGCTAAGGTCAATGTCGGCAATCTGTCGGCCAGCCTCGCCGCGACCGGCGTCGACATCAAGGCGGCGCAGGAAGCGGTGGGCTTTGCCGAATCCAATTTCGCGCGGCAGGCGGCGCTGATGGAAAAGGGCTTCACCACCAAGGCGGCCTATGACGCATCGAAGCATGCGGTCGAACAGGCGCGCGCAGGCCTCGCGCAGGCCCGCGCCGACGCTGCGGAGGCCCGCGCCAAGCTCGCCACCGGCGGCAGCGGCGTGAATCCCGAGGTCGAATCGGCAAAGGTCCAGCGCGCGCAGGCGCAGGTCAATCTCGGCCGTACCGAAGTGCGCGCGCCGAGCGCCGGGCGCATTGCCCAGTCGGACCGATTGCAACTCGGTCAGATGATGGTCGCGGGGCTCCCCGCGGTGACGCTCGTCGATACGCTGCACCCCTATGTCGAGGCCAATTTCAAGGAAACCGACCTTGCCGACATGCGTGTCGGCCAGCGCGCCGAAATCCGCTTCGACGCCTATCCGGGGCTCAAGGTGCGCGGCCATGTCGAAAACATCGGCGCCGGAACCGGCAGCGAATTTTCGGTACTCCCCGCCCAGAATGCGACCGGCAACTGGGTGAAGGTGACGCAGCGCGTGCCGGTGCGCATCGCGCTCGACGAAAAGCCGTCGCGCGACATGATCGCCGGCCTGTCCGCCGACGTCAAAGTGATCACCGCGAAATAGGGGCGGGCCGATGGCGAGCCGCGCCCTTCCCCGCCGGTCGCCCAGCGCGGGACAACCGGTCGATGCGTCGATCCCGCTCCATCAGCAGGTGCGCTATCGCGGCCTGCTGACGGTGGCCGTGATGGGCGCGTCGGTGATGCAGATTCTCGACACGACCATCGCCAATGTCGCGATACCGCATATGCAAAGCGCGCTCGGCGCGACGAGCGAGACGGTCAACTGGGTTCTCACCAGCTATATCATCGCCTCGGCAGTGGCGATGCCGATCACCGGCTGGCTCGCCGACCGGATCGGACGGCGGCAATTGTTCCTCGCGGCGATCGTCGGCTTCGTCCTGACCTCGATGGCGTGCGGCGCCGCGCAGAATCTCGAGGAGATGGTGGCGTTCCGCTTCCTGCAGGGGATCGCCGCCGCCTTCATCAGCCCGCTTTCGCAATCGGTAATGCTCGATATCAACCCGCCCGAACGGCACGCGCGGGCGATGTCGATCTGGGGGATGGGGATCATGATCGGCCCGATTCTGGGGCCCATCCTGGGCGGCTGGCTCACCGAATCGGCGAACTGGCGCTGGGTGTTCTACGTCAACCTGCCCGTCGGATTGATAACGCTGGTGCTGATGTGGGCGCTGCTGCCGCGGACGCACACCCGCGAGCGCAAGTTCGATCTGTTCGGCTTCTCGATGCTCGCGCTCGGCCTCGCTGCGCTGCAGCTGATGCTCGACCGCGGTGCGCAGCAGGACTGGTTCGAGAGTGCCGAAATCTGGATCGAACTCGGCGTTTCGGTTGCCTGCCTGTGGATGTTCCTCATCCACCTGCTCACCGCGCCGGTGACCTTGTTCAACCGCAAGATGCTCGCCGATCGCAACCTCGTCATGGGCATGGGTTTCATGATCGTGATCGGGGTGGTCATGTTCTCGTCGATGGCGCTGCTGCCGCCGATGCTGCAACGCCTGTTGGGCTGGCCGGTGATCGATACAGGGCTGGTGCTCGCGGTGCGCGGGATCGGCATCCTGATGAGCATGTGGGTCGCCGGGCGCCTGCTCGGCAAGATCGATGCGCGCTGGATGGTCGGTTCGGGACTGCTGATCGCCGCCTATTCGCTGTATCAGATGAGCCAATGGTCGCTGATGATGGGCGCCGGTCCCGTGGTCGTCAGCGGGCTGGTGCAGGGATTAGGGATGGGGCTGATCTTCATCCCGCTCAACACCATGGCCTTTGCCACGATCCCGATGCAGTTCCGGACCGACGGATCGAGCCTCCTCAATCTGTTCCGCAGCATGGGGGCGTCGGTGGGCATTTCGGTGGTCACGACGCTGCTCGGATCGAATACGCAGACCAGCCATCAGGATCTGGTCGCGCATGTCACCAATAGCTCGGTCAGCCTCGTCGATCCCTCGACGGCCGACCGCTTCGGCATCATCGGCGATGTCGCGATGCAGATGGTCAATGGCGAAATCAACCGGCAGGCCGCGATGGTCGCCTATATCGACGATTTCTGGCTGATGATGTGGGTCACGCTCGCGGCGGTGCCGCTCGTCGTCCTGCTGCGCCCGCCCAGACCCGGCGCGGCCAAGGCTTCGGCCGCCGACATGGGGCACTGAGGGGGCCCTGACGGGGCCAGGGCCGCGCCGCGTCAGCAGGCCCAGCGCAAGCCGCGGCGAAGCTCGGCTGCCCCATCCCGCTCATATGGCAGGCCGTGCGCCATCACGACACGCTCGCAATCCCAGCCCAATATCGCAGCGACCGCCCGGCGAACACGGGCACGGCGCGGCCAGAAGGTCAACCGCAGGTCGATCGGCGCCTTGCCGTCGGGATGCGCCGCGCCCGAGAGGCGGACGAGCCCGCGATAAAGGGGACTGCGTATTCGCTGCGGCTCGAAATTCTCGATCAGGTCGGTCAGCACGACGGTGCGCGAGGGCCGGTGGAAAAACACCGCTTCATTGACCAGCGTGCCGGGAACGAAGACCGTCTCCAGCTCATCGGGCAGCACCGCCTCGCCGTCGAGCGTCGCGTCGATGCGGAAAGGCCGCTTCGCGCGCATGGCGAGATCGGGCACCGCGAGCGTTCGCGCGCCGGGATAGATCGCCTGCCAGTCAGCGATATGCCAATAATGAAGGCTGTTCGGCGCGATCAGCCAGGCGACCGGGCCGAGGCGGTCGATGGCAGAAAGCAGGTCCTTGTCAGGAGCCACCGGCGAGTGAACCCACAGCGTGCCGTCGGCAAGCCGCGCGACGGTCATCCGGGTTGGAAAGGGGATCGAGGTCGGTCCGTAATCCATCCGGATTTCGGGGCCGTCGACGATCCATAGTCCGGGGCCGAAGGCTTTGGGCGTGTTGAGCGGCGCATAGGGCAGAAAGGCCGACATGGCGGCAGACTAGCGCCACCGTCGCCGCCGATCAAATTGATGAAAATCCGGCGTCGTTAACGGAAGAAGCAATTGGCGCCAGCGAACAGCGCCTCGATCTTCGCATCCTTGCCCGGCTCGGCGAACATGCCGCCGATCGCTGCATCGCCGGTTCCCAGGCTGAACTCCTCGCCCAGCGTGCTGTCCTTGTGATCGACGACGGTGGCCGATGCGGACGCCTTGGCGCGCGTCGTGCCGATACCGATGCCGCTGACCGTCGAATAGAATTCGGCGCCCGCCTCGTCGCCCAGAAACCAGCCGACGAACTTGTCGTCCTGAAAATTGAGCGTCATCGCATCGAAGCGCGAAAATTGCATCGGCCCCGCGCCGCACTCGTCATTGTCGCTGCGGTCGTCGACCACCCCCGCAACGCGCGCCAACGCCTCTTCGGCCTGTCTGCGCGGGGTGCCGAACGCGAGCAGGCTGGCCTTGCCGCTGGTCTTGTCGATGAAGCGCAGCCCCGCACCGTCGAGCGCGACCGCCAGCGACGCCGCGGCCGGACCGTCGAGCTTGGCCTCGGGCACGTCGGGCACGACTGGCGGGCGGTCGTCGGCGGCCGACTTGTCGGCGGCGGGCTTGCACGCCGCAAGCAGTGCGAGGAGGACGAGGGCGGGCAGCTTGCGCATGGAGGAACTCCGAAGGGGACACGCCGCTATACGCCAGAGCGCGGGGCGATTACCAGCGAAGCGACATGCAGCTGAGCCCGGCGTCGATCCGCGCGATCTGATCGGTGGGCAGCACGCGGAACGGGACGCCGCGCGCCGCCAGCAGCGCTTGCGTTGCAAGCCAGTGCGCGCCGATCAGCACCGTGTCGCGGACGCGCAGGATATTCGCCGCGCCTTCTTCGCCCATCGGCGTCAGCACCACCTCCAGCCCCGCAAATTCGGGGCAGTCGCGCATGGCGGGGACGGCGAGCACGGCGCGGTCGTCGATGAGGCCGCAGCCGGTCTTGAAATGCAGCACGCCGGGCGGGGTCTGCGCGATCTGCGCGCGGTAGCCAAGATCGCCGAGCAGCGCAGTCAGCGTTTCGGCCCCCGCCCGGTCGGTGCGGTCGGACAGGCCGATGATCACGCGGTCGGCAAGGCGCAGAACGTCACCGCCGTCGACATGTCCCGGCCCGGCCAGTTCAAGGACGCGGCCGTGCCGTTCTGCGAGCGCGGCGCGTATGTGCGCGACCTCGCCCGCGCGGCTCGGCGCACCGGGGCGGAGCAGGATCGCGCCTTCGGCAAAGGTCAGCGCGACGTCCTCGACGAACAGCGCATCGGGAAAGGCATCGAGCGGCGGCAGAACATCGACCGTCAGGCCCAACTCGCGCAGCGCCGCGACATAGGCGGCATGCTCGGCCATGATTCCCGCCAGCTCGGGATCGGGTCCGCCGCCCGCACGGATGCCGTTGACGGCCGACGGCGCCGGGGTCCGGCAAAGCGCGTGGGTGAAAGCGAAGGGCGCGGTCATGTTATGGGCATAGTCCGAATGCCCCGATCTCGCCAAGGCAATCCTCCCTGCCGCGCAGCGGTGGGGAGGGGGACCGTCCGCAAGGCGGATAGTGGAAGGGCCGCGAGCGCGCCGGCGTCAACGCCCCCCCCCCGTCAGCCCTTCGGGCTGCCACCTCCCCATCGCTGCGCGACAGGGAGGATAACAAGATCAACCCTTCTTCAGATGCCGGCGGCCGAGCAGTTCGGCGATCTGCACCGCATTCAGCGCCGCGCCCTTGCGCAGGTTGTCGCTGACGCACCAGAGGTTCAGGCCATTGTCGACGGTGCTGTCGTCGCGCACCCGGCTGACAAAGGTCGCATAGTCGCCGACGCATTCGACGGGGGTGATATATCCGCCGTCCTCACGCTTATCGACGAGCATGACGCCCGGCGCCTCGCGCAGGATGCGCTGCGCTTCCTCGGCGGGCAGTTCCTGCTCCATCTCGATATTGATGGCTTCCGAGTGGCCGACGAAGACCGGAACGCGGACGCAGGTCGCGGTGACCTTGATCTTCGAATCGAGGATCTTCTTCGTCTCGGCGACCATCTTCCATTCTTCCTTCGTCGATCCGTCGTCGAGGAATTTGTCGATGTGCGGAATGACGTTGAAGGCGATCTGTTTGGTGAACTTCTTGATGTCCTTTTCGTCGCCGACGAAGATCTGGCGCGTCTGGTTCCATAGCTCGTCCATCCCCGCCTTGCCGGCGCCCGACACCGATTGATAGGTCGAAACCACGACGCGCTTGATTTTCGCCGCATCGTGCAGCGGCTTCAGCGCGACGACCATCTGCGCGGTCGAGCAGTTCGGGTTCGCGATGATGTTGCGCTTGGTATAGCCATCGATCGCGTCGGGGTTCACCTCGGGCACGATCAGCGGCACGTCGGGGTCCATGCGATAGAGCGACGAGTTGTCGATCACGACGCAGCCCGCGGCTGCGGCCTTGGGCGCGTGAATCGCGGTCGCGTCGCTGCCGATGGCGAAGATCGCCATGTCCCAGCCCGACCAGTCGAAATTCTCGATATTCTGACATTTCACGGTTTTGCCGGTATCGCCGATCTCGACTTCGTCGCCCTGGCTGCGCGACGACGCGACCGCCGCCAGTTCGGCGATCGGAAATTCGCGTTCGGCGAGGATGGCGAGGACTTCGCGTCCGACATTGCCCGTCGCACCAGCGACGACGATCCGGTAACCCATGAAATATGTCCTTTGTCTTGGCGTGAAATGAAAAACGACCGGTTCTGCGCCTTGGCGGAACCGGTCGTTCTGGAAAGCTGTTTCGGCTTTGTGGGGAGAAACTCTCCTCAGCCTTCGCCGGCTTCCGACCGGTAATCGCGGCGCTCCGCAATACGAGCCGATTTACCGGTGCGGCCCCGCAGATAGTAGAGCTTCGCACGGCGCACGGCGCCCTTGCGGACGACGGTAATCGAATCGATGTTCGGCGAATAAAGCGGGAAGACGCGCTCGACGCCTTCGCCGAACGACATTTTGCGCACGGTGAAGTTCGAGCCCATGCCCTTATTCGCGCGCGCGATGCACACGCCTTCGAAATTCTGGACGCGGGTGCGTTCGCCTTCGACCACCTTCACGCCGACGCGCAGCGTGTCGCCGGGGCGGAACGTCGGAATCTCTTTGCCGGCCTTGGCAATTTCTTCAGCTTCGATCGTCTGGATGAGGTTCATGCCTCTAGTCCTTCTTCTTTTGCCGCGCGCCAGAGGCAGGTCGGGCCCGAGCGTCCTCATGACGCTCCCAAAGGTCCGGCCTGCGTAACCGTGTATGATCCTGCGCCTGTTGTTTCCGCCAGGCGGCGATCTTCGCATGATCCCCCGATCGCAGCACTTCGGGGATCGTGCGCCCTTCCCATGTGACGGGCCGGGTATAGTGCGGATATTCGAGCAAACCGTTCTCGAACGATTCGTCGTCGCCACTTGAAGCCGCGCCCATTACGCCGGGAAGCAGCCGAATGCAAGCGTCGAGCAGCATCAGCGCGCCCATCTCGCCGCCCGAAAGTATGATGTCGCCCATCGACAGCTGTTCGATCGGCCGTGCGTCGAAGATGCGTTCGTCGAAACCCTCGAAGCGGCCGCACAGGATGATCGCTCCCGGACCCGCGGCAAGCTCGCGCACCCGCTTCTGCGTGACCGGCGCGCCGCGCGGGGTCATGGCGAGCAGCGGCAGCCCCGGATGCGCTGCCGTCGCATGATCGATCGCCGCCCCCAGCACGTCGGCCTTCAGCACCATGCCGGCGCCGCCGCCCGCGGGCGTATCGTCGACGGTGCGATGCCGGTCGGTGGCAAAATCGCGGATCTGGACGGGCGCGCACGCCCATGTCCCGCTTTCGAGAGCGCGCCCCGCCATGCTGTGCCCTAGCGGACCGGGGAACATGTCGGGATAGAGCGTGAGCGGGACGGCGGTGAAGGTCATGACGGCGGCTGCCATAGCGCCTCGGGCAGCAGGTGGCGATCCTTCTTCAATTCGTCGTGCAGCCATTCGCGGAAGCGCTCGATCTTGCGCACCCCGACGCGATTTTCGCGGTGCACGAGCCAAAGGCCGGCATCGGCGACATAGAGTGTATCGAAGGGCTGGACCATCCGGCCGCTGGCAAGGTCGGCCTGCCAGAACAGCGGGGTCATCATCGCGGCCCCGAAGCCCGCCTGCACCGCGCTCGCCTCCTGCAACTGGCTGTCGAGCTCGATGCCGAGGCGCGATGGCGCCAGCGGAGTCGCAACCCCCGCGGCGACAAACCAGTCGGCCCACCAGCTGTCGTTCGGGGCGAGCCGCTGGACGCGCAGCAGGTCGGCGGGTTCGCGGATCGCATGCTCGGCGATGAACGATGGTGCGGCGAGCGGAGCAAGCGTCTGGCGCATCAGAAAGTCGCTGCGCAGGCCGGGCCAGGGGCCCATTCCCAGGCGGATCGCCACATCGACGTTCGACGCGTCGAAGTCGACGAGATCGTTGCTCATCGACATGCGCACGGCAAGGTCGGGGTAAGCGAGCTGGAAGCGGCCGATACGTGCGCTCAGCCATGCGCCGCCGAAGCTCGTCACGGAGCTGATCGTCAGCACGTCGGTCTCGTCGCTGCCAAGTGCAGCGAAGGCATCGTGCATTGCGGCAAAGGCGGCGCGGATCGCGGGGAACACGCGTTGGCCGGTCTCCGACAACCGCACGCGCCCTTTCTCACGCACGAACAGCGCGCGGCCTAGCCGGTCTTCCAATTGGCGGACCTGATAGCTGACCGCTGCCTGCGTCATCCCCAGTTCCTCGGCAGCGCGCGAGAAATTTTCCAGCCTTGCAGCCGATTCAAAGGCACGGACGGCAGCAAGGGGCGGCAGTTTCGGCATCACCGGTGCATAAGGCAAACTTATATCTATGTGCAAAGCTTTAATTGGCGAAGGCGCTAGCGAGGGCGCATCTGCACTTCATCGCAACCGATGGAGACAGACGATGATGGATGAAATCTGGATGCGGAGCTGGAACGCCGATCATGCGCGCTTCAGCGCCGACCTCGACCGCGGCTTCGCGCAGCTCGGCGCCGCCTTGAAGCCGCTTTTCGCCCGGCGCCCGCGCGGCGCGGCCAAAGCGGCACCGGCTCGCCCCGCGAGCTAGTCGCGTGCTGGACGAAGGCGCAGGGCCTGAACCGTCAGCGGATGCGTCGGGGCTAGCAGAATCTGACCGTCGAGCTTGCCGCGCTCGCAATTGAGCCGGAACAAGGCCCCCAGCGCGCCGCGCGCGACCGGCGGCTCGGCGGTCGGACATGCGCCCAGCTGATCTTTCAGCGCCGCCAGGTCCTTCGCCCATAACGCCGCCGAGCGATCCATCAGGAAGTTCATCGCCAACCGGTCCTGTATCGGCGCCAGGTCGCCCGCGTCATAGACGGCGCGCGACGCAGCGATCATCGCGGCCATGTCGGGCGTGACCGACGCTGGCCGGGTTTTGAGCAATCCCGCCTTCTCCATCGCTACCGCCGTGTCCCAGGCGGGCGCCGACGGTCCGGCATAGGTGCGGTTCGACAGCGCAAAGACGCCGGCGCCGAAGTCGGGCATCAGCATCACATGGCTGCCATATCCTGGATAGCCACCGCCGTGCGACAGGGTGAGCCCCAGGTCGCAGTCCTGCGCAACGCGCCAACCCATGCCATAGGCCGCGGCCTGCTTGCACGCCGTCTCGCCGCTCGCGCCGGCGCGCGTCGCCAGCGAGACGAAGTTCAGACCCTGCGCGATCTCGCGCACCGTTGCGCGGCGGATTGGCCCAGCATCGGCCTCGTTGCGCGGCGGCCAGGCAGACAGCAGAAAGGCGACCCATTTGGCATAGTCCCGCGCGCTGACCTGCAGCCCGCCCATGCTACTGAAGGCACCGTCGGCCATTTCGGGTTCGGGCACCCACGCCTCACCTTCCCAGCGGTAGCCGCGGGCATAATGCGCGCGCGGCGCGCGCGTCACGTCATAGCCGCTGGCCTCCATCCCCAGCGGGCGGAGGATGGTGATGCGGACATAGTCGGCATAGGGCATACCCGACGCATTGGCGACGATGCGGCCGAGCAGGGCATAGCCGAAGTTCGAATATTCGAAGCGGCTCTGCGGCGCCTGCGTGAAGGGGACGCCGGCGGTCAGCATCTTGGTAAAATCGTCCTGCGACAATATCTGCTGGCGGTCGCCCCACGGATCGTCGGTGACGAACCCCGCGACATGGTGGAGCAGGTCGCGCACACGAATGCGCGGACTGTCCGCGGTCGGATAGATCCAGCGCTTCATTTCTGGGACATAATCTTCGGCCAGATCGTCGAGCCGCAGCTTGCCCCGGTCGCGCAGGTTGAGCACCGCCAGCGCGGTGAAAGCCTTGGTCATCGAGGCGATCCGGAACAGCGTATCGCCGTCGACCGGCGTTCCGGTCGCCACATCCTGAATCCCGCGCCCCTTCAGATAGACGAGCTTGCCATCCTGCACGATGCCATAGACGAGGCCAGGGATATGCTGATCGGCCTGATAGCGGGCAAAGAGCGCGTCGATCTCGGGCGCGATTTCGTCGAGACTCCTTCCCGCACTTTCCTGCGCGAACGCGGGTGAGGCGCAGCCAAGCATCACCGCCGCTACCAAGGCCGATTTCCAACGCATGAAGATCCTTTCGCGAACGGACGAGCGCCGCAGGCTAACAGCGGGCCGGGACGGCGGCAATCCGCCGCGCCCGGCCGTTTTAGGACTGTCTATGGCTGCAACGCCCGTGCGCGCCGCCAACGCGTCGTCACCCCATGACGAAGGCGTTGAGCTTGTTGCCGTCGGGATCGCGAAAATAGCCCGCGTAAAAACCTTCGCCGCGCGGACCGGGGGCGCCTTCGTCGCTGCCGCCATGCGCCAGCGCGATATCATAGAGGCGCTGGACCTGATCGGTATCGCTGGCCTCCAGCGCCACCATCACGCCATTACCGACGGTAGCGACATTGCCGTCGAACGGCTTGGTCAGGCCAATGCCCGCGCCGCCGCCCTCCTTGCCCCAAGCAATGAAATTGTCGAATTCCATCATGCGCGGCACACCCAGTTCGGCGGCGATCGCGTCGTAAAAAACCGCCGCTTTGGTGAGGTCGTTGGTGCCGAGCGTCACATATCCGATCATTGGTCATCTCCCGATTCGTTGAAGCAAGAACATATCAGGAACAATGTATACGACAAGAAAAGAAAAGGGCGCCCGGTCGATGTCCGGGCGCCCCTTTCGAAACGTTGACGATGCTGCGCGATTACGGCTTGATGCGGATCGCGATAAACGCCGACGGACCGCCGCGGCGGAGAATTTCCATCAGCACCGCGTCGCGGCCAGCCTTCTTCGCTTCCGCCACCGCCTTGGCCAGGCCCTCGCTCGTCGTCACCGGGGTGCGGTTGACGCTGAGGATCACGTCGCCGCGGCGCAGGCCCTTGCGGCCAGCATCGCTGTTGCTCGACGCGGCGCCGATGACGAGGCCCTTGGTCGATGCATCGACGCCGACAGCGCGCGCGATGTCGGGGGTCAGCGTCTGCACCGCGAGGCCCAGATTGTCCTGGACCGCCTTGTCCGAAACGCTCCCGCTGTTGTCGTCAGGCGTCGCCTGATCGTCTTCGGGGTCGAAATCATTGCCGGCGAGCTGGTCTTCGGGCGGACGCGTGCCGACGACGGCGTTGAGCGTCATCGTCTTGCCGTCGCGCACGACCTCGATCGGGATACGCGTCCCCGGCTTGGTGTTCGCGACGATGTAGGACAGCGTCTGCTGCGGCGTCACATCCTTGCCGTTGACCTTGGTCACGACGTCGCCGCGCTTGATGCCCGCCTTCGCCGCGGCACCGTCATCCTCGACGCGCTGGACGAATTCGCCGCGATCCTTGGGCAGGCCGAGCGCCGCGGCCATATCCTCGCCGACCGGCGCGATGCCGATGCCCAGATAGCCGCGCTCGACACGCTCGCCGGCGCGCAGCGCGTTGATCACCGGGATCGCTGCATCGGCCGGAATGGCGAAATTGACCCCGATGTTCGCGCCGACGGGCGAGATCAGCATATTGTTGATGCCGACGACATTGCCGTGCAGGTCGAACAGCGGACCGCCCGAGTTGCCGCGATTGATCGCCGTGTCGGTCTGGATGTAGCGGTCATAAGCACCGCCGTTGCCGATATTGCGCTGCACCGCCGAGATAATGCCGGCGGTGACGGTCGAGCCGAGGCCGAGCGGGTTGCCGATCGCAACCACCCAGTCGCCAACGCGCGCCTTGCCGCTGTCGCCGAATTTCACGAACGGCATGCCGGTCGCGTCGATCTTGAGCAGCGCGAGGTCGGAGGCGACGTCGCGGCCGACGATCTTGGCCTGAAATTCCTTGCCGTTGGTCAGCGTCACCGTGACCTGGTTCACCTGTTCGCCGCGCGGACCGCCGGTGACGACATGGTTGTTGGTGACGATATAGCCGTCGTCCGAGATCAGAAAGCCCGAACCGCCGCCCTGCTGCTCCTGCGTGACCGGTTCGCGCGTTCCCGCGAACGGATCGAGCCGGACGCCCAGCGTGACTTCCTGCTTGGTCGAGATGTTGACCACTGCGGGCTGCAGCTGCTCGACCAGGTCGGCGAAGCTTTCGGGCGCGCCGGCGCGCGGAACCGCCTTGGCGATTTCGCTGCGCTCGTTCTGCGCGACCTGCGCGATAACGGGCGACTGGGTGACGAGCGCGAGCGCTGTGCCACCCACCAGCAAAGCCGAAGTGATGCCATAAACATAACGCACGATCGCAAATCCTTCTCTCTTGCGAAAAAACCCAAGGACCCCGGCAGGCTTCATTTGGGGCCGTGCGGCTGAACGGCAATTGAACATGAACGGCGACTGCACGTCCGGTTCATCCGCCGTCCGGCCGCTATCCGCCGCTGAAACGCTTCAGATATTCATTGTCGGGCGACATGATGATCGACGTTCCGCCCTTGTTATTCTCACCCAGGAATGTCTGACGATAACTCTGCATGGCGCGATAGAAATCATAGAATTCGGGATCCTTGCCGAAGCTGGCGGCATAGATGCGCGCGGCTTCGCCATCGGCGTTACCGCGAATGATCTGCGCTTCCTTCTGCCCTTCGGCGCGGATCGCGATCGCTTCCTGCTGGCGCGCGGTGCGCATGCGGTCATAGGCCGCCTGCAGCGTTGCGCCTTCGGGGAGGTCGGCGCGCTTGATCCGCACGTCGATGATTTCGGCGCCATATTTGTGCGCCTCGCGATTGAGCGCGACCTGAATATTGTCCATCACCGCACCGCGTTCGGGCGAGAGCAGGGTCGCGAAGGTCCGCTTGCCGAGTTCGTTGCGCAGCGACGAGCCGAGGATTGTCGCCAGCTGTTGCTGCAATTTATCCTCGGTCCGGATCGCGGTGTACATGCGCACCGGGTTGGTGATGCGGAAGCGTGCGAAGGCATCGACCTGCAGCCGTTGCTGATCGGTGGAGAGCACCTGCTGGCGCTCCATGTTGATGCCCAGAATGCGCTTGTCGATATATTGGATCCCATCGGTGAACGGCACGCGCAGGACAAGGCCCGCACCCGACCGGCCGAATTCCTCGTTCGCCTTGTAGCGATTCACCGTGCGCTCGATTTCGCCAAAGCGCAGGATCAGCGCCTGCTTGTCTTCGGGAACGATCGCCAGCGTCTGCGACAGGATCACGAGAATGGCGACGAGGCCGACGAGCAGCCGCATCGGATGGCGGGTGATCGATTCGAACATCACTGGCCTCCCTTCGCCGCATCGGACGCGGCGTCGGACGCCGCGCGCGAGCGCCGCTGAACTTCGCTCAGCGGCAGATAGGGGGTGACGCCGCGCGCCTCGACAATCGTCTTGTCGACGTTCGACAAAACATTCTCCATCGTTTCATAATATAGCCGCTTGCGGGTCACGCCCGGCGCCAGCTTATATTGTTCGTAAATCTTGTCGAACGCCGCGGTGTCACCGCGTGCGCGTTCGAGCACCTGCTGTTCATAAGCACGCGCCAGGTTGATCGACGACTCGCGTTCCTGCCGCGCCGCGGTCACTTCCTTGAACGCCTCGTCGACCTGCTTCGGCGGATCGGCCTGGCGAATCGCGATGCCCTGGATTGTCACGCCGGCGCGATACTGATCGAGCAGGGCCTGCATGCGCTGCTGAACCTGCGTCTCGATCTCGACCCGGCCGGGACCGATCGCCTGCACCAGGTCGAAATTGGCGACCGTCGCGCGCATCGCGCTTTCGGCGACCTCGCGGATGGTGCCGTCGGGATCGGCGAGCTGGAAGATGTAGAGTTCGGGGTCGCGGATCGACCAGCGCACTTCATAGGCCAGATCGACGATGCTCTGGTCGCGGGTGAGGACGAAATTTTCGTCGCTTGCATTGGGCGAGCCGACCTGCATCGTGCGGATCGCGCGCACGTCTTCCATGCGGATGCGCTCGATCGGCGCCGGCCAGGTGAATTTCACGCCGGGTCCGACGGTACGCGAATAGCTGCCGAGCCGGGTAACGACGCCTTCCTTTTCGGGCGGTATGATGTGGAAGGACGAAAACAGGAACCACACGGCGACAAGCGCGCCAACGCCCCATTTCCACAGCCGCGCCGATTCGGGCATCTGCAGATTGCCGCCGCCGCCACCCGAACCGCCGCCGCCAAAGCCGCCGCGCCCCTTGCGCAGAAGTTCGTCGAGTGCGGAGGGGCCGCGCGGCTTGCGCCCGCGCAGTCCGTCGGCGGGATCGGGCGTCACCCAGGGATTGCGCGGACCCGACCGGTCATCGCCATCGCCGTTATCCTTCGGGCCATTGCCCCACGGACTGTTCGCCATCAGCGCAATCTGATGGAAAAATTGCCGCACTCCCTGCGGGGCGCGGCCTCCCATGCTGCCATCACTTTTGTTGCTCATGAATGCTTTTATAAGGGCGGCGCGCGCGATTAACAGGGGGGCCAGGCGAAAATGGGTGGCAATCGCCCCGCTTATCCCTATCTGCCGCGGACATGACCGATATCGCCATCCTTGCCAGTCTCGCCACCGATCTGACCGGCGGCCGCACGTCGGGGCTTCGCTATCTCGACGATCAGGGCACGCTCGCGATCGTGCTCGATGTCACCGGGCTCGCCGAAGACGAGCGCAAGCCGCTCGAGGAAAAGCTCCGCGCGGGCCTGCTCGCCCGTGCCGGCGTTACCAGCGTCCGCGTTGCCATGACCGCCGAGCGCAAGGCGATGACGATCATCGCGGTGGGCAGCGGCAAGGGCGGGGTCGGCAAATCGACGCTCGCCGCCAATCTTGCCGTCGCGCTGCGCCGCACCGGAGTGAAGGTCGGACTGGTTGATGCCGACATCTACGGTCCGTCGCAGCCGCGCCTGATGGACAGCGAGGGCGTGAAGCCCGAAGCGCGCGGATCCAAGCTCTCGCCGGTGCAGAGCGCCTATGGCGTTCCGATGCTGTCGACCGGCCACATCGCCGCGCCGGGTCAGGCCATCGCCTGGCGCGGCCCGATGGCGGGCCGCGCGCTCGAACAGCTGATCGACGCAAGTTGGGGCGATATCGATACGCTCGTCGTCGACCTGCCCCCCGGCACCGGCGACGTCCAGCTCACGATGATCCAGAAGCACAAGCCCACCGGCGCGGTCGTCGTCTCGACGCCGCAGGATCTGGCGCTGATGGACGCAGCGCGCGCCGTGTCGCTGTTCGAGCAGGCCGAAGTGCCGATCATCGGCGTCGTCGAGAATATGGCCGGCTATGCCTGCCCGCATTGCGGTGAGGTCAGCGACCCGTTCGGAAGCGGCGGTGCCGAGACCGCGGCGAAGGAAATGGAGCTCGATTTTCTCGGCCGCGTGCCGCTGTCGATGGGCATCCGCCTCGCGAGCGACGGCGGCGTCCCGCCCGCGGCCGGAACCGATCCGCTGGGCGAGCCGTTCCACGCGATAGCCGCAAAGGTCGCGGCGTGGCTCGCGGCGCGAAAGGGCATATGATGGCGATCAACGACGAGGCTGAAATTCGCGCCCTGCTCGCAAGGCCGCGCCGCATCGCCATCGTCGGCGCCTCGCCTAATCCCGCACGCCCCTCGAACGGCGTGCTCGCCTTCCTGGCCGCGCAGGGCCACGATGTGATCGCGGTCAATCCCGGCCATGCCGGCAAGACGATCCACGGCGCGCCGGTGGTCGCGACGCTCGCCGATGTCGAGCCGGCGGCGGAGATCGTCGATATCTTCCGCAACAGCGCCGACGCGGGCGCTGCCGTCGACGATGCGATCGTCCACGGGGCGAAAGCGGTGTGGATGCAACTCGGCGTCATCGACGAAGCCGCCGCGCGGCGCGCCGACAAGGCCGGCCTGGTCGTCGTCATGGACCGCTGCCCCAAGATCGAGATTCCGCGGCTGGGCTTGCTGCGCTAGCCCCTACGAAAGGCTTTGCGTCGCCGACTCGCCGCGATTATCAGCAGCGGGGATGACCGGCATTCGGGACAAAGTGGGGACAAAGAAATCGCGCCTGCCGCATGTCAGCCGCCGGTCGCTGCTCGTCGGCGCCACCGCTGCGGGCGGCCTTGCGCTGGCCTGGTCACTCTGGCCGCGTCATTATGCGCCCAATCTGACCGCTGCGCCCGACGAACATATCTTCAACGCCTTTCTGAAGATCGGCGACGACGGGCATATCGCCGTCGTCGTGCCGCAATGCGAAATGGGGCAGGGCGTCACCACGCTGCTGCCGCAGATCATTGCCGACGAGCTCGGCGCCGACTGGCGCACCATCGCCGTCGAAACCGCGCCGATCAACCCGCTCTATACCAACACACTGCTCGTCGACGAGGATAGCGCCACCTTCATGCCGCGCGCGCTGGTGCCCGATGTCGTCGCCGATGTGCGCAGCTGGGTCCGACGCGAATGGGCGGGGCGCCATGCGGTGATGCTGACCGCCAACAGCTCGTCGATCCGCATGTTCGAGGGGCCGTGTCGCGACGCCGCGGCGCAGGCCCGCACGCTGCTGATGATGGCGGCAGCGAAGCGGTGGGACGCCGACTGGCAGGATTGCGACACGCAGGATGGCTTCGTCACCTGGAAGAACCGCAAGCTGCGCTTCGGCGACGTCGCGGCGGTGGCCGCAACGCTCGATCCTCCGGCCGAACCCGTCTATCGCGCCAACAACAATGACCCGCTCTACGGCAAGGAACTGACGCGGCTCGACCTGCCGGCAAAGGTTGACGGGTCGGCCAATTTCGCCGGCGACATCCGCCTTCCCGACATGGTTTTCGCCGCGATCCGCCAGGGACCGTTCGGCGCCACCCGGCTCAAGAGCATCAACCGCAAGGCGGGGATGGCGTCGCCCGGCCTGCTCGACATCGTGCTCCACGACCGCTGGATTGCAACCGTCGCGCGCAACTGGTGGGCCGCGAATCGCGCGCTCGACCGCTTCGCACCGCAGTTCGAAACCACCGGGCCGCCGATTTCGAGCGCCGGCATCGACCAGGCGCTGAAGGCCGCGCTCAAGGCTGATGGCTATCGCATCGCCAAAAAAGGCGACGTCGCCGAGGCGATGGAGGGACGCACCAAGGTTGCGGCGCATTACGCCGTCGCGCCCGCGCTTCATGCACCGATCGAGACGCGCACCGCAACCGCCGCTCCCGACGGCGACCGGCTGCGCCTGTGGGTTGCGACACAGGCGCCCGCCCAGTGCCGCGACGCGGTCGCGCGGGCAGTCGGATTGCCGCCGGGCAAGGTGACACTGTTCCCGATGATGGCGGGCGGATCGTTCGACGCCTGTCTCGATCACAGCGTCGCGGTGCAGGCGGCGATCATCGCGACGCAGATCAAGCGCCCGGTGCAGCTCGCCTGGTCGCGCGCCGAAGAAATCATGCGTGACATTCCGCGCGCGCCGGCACGCGCCAAAATCTATGCGACGCTCGACGCCGCTGGCGGGATCGACGCGCTCGTCGCGCGGATCGCGGTGCCATCGACGAACCATGAATTCCGCGCGCGGCTGTTCGACGGAACCCCGGCTGACGTCGCGCAGCGCGAGGCGGCGGGAACGCCCGACGCCGCAGCGGTCGAGGGCGCGGGCGGATCCTATAATTTCCGCCATTTCGCGGTCGATCATTGCCCCGCCGACATAGGCCTGCCGACCGCGCGCTGGCGCGGCAACGCCGACAGCTACACCGCCTTCTTCACCGAATGTTTCATCGACGAAATGGCGGCACGCGCCGGATCGGACGCACTTTCGTACCGGATGGCGATGCTTGGACAGGCGCCGCTCCTCGCCCGCTGCCTGCTCACTGCGACCAGCCTCGCCGGATGGGAAGGCGGGCTTTCGGGCACGGCGCAGGGCCTTGCCTGCCATTCGATGCGCGGCAGCCACATCGCGCTCGTCGCCACCGCCCGGCCCAGCGACCGGGGGCTGCAGGTCGAACAGCTCGTCGCCGTCGTTGACGCCGGGCGGCTCGTCAATCCGGCGATCGCACGCCAGCAGATCGAGGGCGGGCTCGTCTTCGGTCTCGCCGCCGCGGTCGGCGCGACGACCGATTATGACGGCGGCATCGCGACCGCCCGCAAGCTCGGCCAGCTTGGCCTGCCCCGCCTGTCGCAAGTGCCGCAGATCGTCGTCGAATTCATCGACAGCGACCGCGATCCCGGCGGCGTCGGCGAAATCGGCGTGCCCGTCGTCGCGCCGGCGATCGCCAATGCAATGTTCGCCGCAACCGGTCGCCGAATCCGCCGCCTTCCGCTATCGCCCGATCCGCTATGATCGAACGCCCCCTTTCCCATCTCGCGGTACCCGCGCCGCGCATCGGCGTGCTGCTCGTCAACCTCGGCACCCCCGACGCTCCCGAACCAGGTCCGGTACGCCGCTATCTGCGCGAGTTCCTGTCCGACCCGCGCGTCGTCGAAATCCCGCCGCTGCTGTGGCAGCCGATCCTGCGCGGCATCATCCTCAACACGCGCCCGAAAAAGTCGGCCCACGCCTACGCGCAGGTGTGGACCGACGAAGGCTCGCCGCTCGCCGCGATCACCCGGCGCCAGGCCGGAGCGTTACAGGCGGCGCTGGGCGACGATGTCCGCGTATCCTGGGCGATGCGCTATGGCGCTCCGGCAATCGGCGGCGCGATCGACGAACTTGTCGGCGAAGGGTGCCGCCGCATCCTGATTGCCCCGCTCTATCCACAATATTGCGCCGCGACGACGGCGACGGTTGTCGATGCGGTCGGTGCGCATCTTGCGCGCCTGCGCTGGCAACCCACGCTGCGTTTCCTGCCGCCCTATCACGACGATTCCGCCTATATCGCGGCACTTGCCGCGTCGGTCGAGGCGGGGATCGCCGCGCTCGATTTCGCGCCCGATACGCTCGTTGCCAGTTTTCACGGCATGCCCGAACGGACGCTGCATCTGGGCGACCCCTATCATTGCCAGTGCGTGAAGAGCGCGCGGTTGCTGTCCGAAGCGATCGGGCGGCCGGTCGAGATTGCCTTCCAGTCGCGTTTCGGACGCGCCAAGTGGCTCGAACCCGCAACCGACGCGCTGCTCGAACGGCTCGGCCGCGAGGGGCGCCGTGTGGCGATTTTCGCACCGGGTTTTTCGGCCGATTGCCTCGAGACGCTCGAAGAGCTCGCGATCCGCGGCAAGGAGCAGTTCGAGGCGGCGGGCGGGCGCGACTTCGCCTATCTGACCTGCCTCAACGACACCCCGCCAGGAATGGCTATGCTTGAGGTGCTGGTGCGGCGTGAACTCGCCGGATGGCATTGAAATAGCGGGCGCTTACCTCCTGTTTAACTCTGCGTCTTAAGCTGTGTATCCAGCGGCTTCCGGTATATTGCGCCGGCACCCGCGCGGAGACATGCGATGAGCGAACTCGACCGGGCAGCCATGACGCTCGCCGGCCTGACCCTGGCCTTTTTGATCGCGGTCGCCATCGTCTGGTGGATACGCCGCCCCCGCCCGCAGGTTACGCTGCCCAAGGCCCCCAGAATGCCGCGCGAAATCCGCATGCCGCGGCTGCCGCGCCGCGCCGAGCCTGAAATCGAGCCCGTCGAAATCGCGCCCGCGCGCCTCGCGCGGCTGCGCGCCCAACCGGTCTATGACCCGTTGCCCGAAGACGAACCGCCGACCGAGGTCGCTCCAATAGCCGCCGAAACCGACACGCCCTCAGACGCCTTGCCGCCCGAACCGATCGAAGAGATGCTGGCGGCGCAGGTTCAGGCCGTCGAGGCGCAGGCGCACGGCGCATCCGAGCCATTGCCCATCATGGACAGTCCCGCAGCTGGTCACGCCGTGCCTGCCAGCCAGGCGCGACTGGTCGCGCAAATCCCGCCGCGCGACGCGATTCTGACGCACAACTGGGTCGGCGGGCGCCCGCGTCTGCCAGGCGCGATGCCGTGGCCGCGGATCGAGGGCACCGATGCCGACTTTATCGCCCAGATCGCCTGTGCCGATTTGCCTGCCGGACTCTGGGACGGGTTGGGCCCGCGCACCGGCGCACTCGCCTTTTTCGTCCATCCCGAAACGGGCGCGGCGACGGCGCTCCATCTGCCCGAGGTGGGACCGCCACGCGCGGCACCCAAGCCAGTCGGCCGCGCCTATTTCCGTCCCGCCGGGCTCGAAGACGAGGCGCTGCACCGGCTCGCGGTGCGGGCCTTTCCCGAATGGGCGGTCGACGTCCGCGGCGCCGATGCGCCCGGCACGCTGGCCGGGGCGGACGCCGCCGAAGCCTTTTTCGCGGCCACTGGCTATGATCTTGCCGATCCTGCCTTTCATCCGTTCGACTGGCCGACGATGACCGGGCTGGCGGCGCTGCTCGCCGCGCGCCTGCCCACCCTTGAAACCGGCACTGCGCCGCCGCCCGACGCGAGCGACGAGCTGACCGAGGCGCTGGCCGATGCCGCCGCAACCAACCGCGACGCGGCCGAGCGCGCGCGCGAGATATTGGCGATCATCGACGAAAGCGCGGGGCAGGCCGGCTTCTCGGCCTCGGACGCGTCCGCAGTGATGACCGCGCTGCACGCGATCCACTGGTCGCGGGTGGTGATCGAAAGCGATGCCGAAAGCGGCGAGGACCGCACCGAATCGATCACTTTGCCGCTGACGCGCCACCATCCGGATGCCGAGCTGTGGGTCAGCGACTATCGCGCGCTGCTTTTCGATCATGCGCGCCATCGCTGGTGCGCCGACCCCGATTCGCTTTCGGCCCCGGCCCGGGCGCTCTTCGAACCCGTCTGGGCCGCACTCGCCGCCGCCGAGGCGCCTCTCGTAGGCGGGCAGCCGCGCCACTATGCACCCGGCTTCGACGAGGAGCGCGACGCGATGCTCGTCGAATTGCCCGCAAGCGCCTTGACCGGCATCGCGCCCGCGCAGGGCGCCAGCCTGATCCTCGCGATCCGCAAGGCCGATCTTGCCGTCGGAAATTTTGCGGCGCTGAAGGCACTGACCGGAAACTGAAAAACTTTCCCCGCAAAGCCGCGCGATTGACGTTCCGGTCAACTTGCGGCCGCTTCGCGCGCGCCCTAATCAACAATGAAGCAAGATTGTGTGGGAGAGCGAATTCATGACACGCGTAGCAATCGTCACCGGCGGCAGCCGCGGCATCGGCGAGGCCATTTCGCTGGCGCTGAAGGATATGGGCGTGCGCGTCGCCGCCAATTATGCAGGCAATGACGAAAAAGCGCGCGCCTTCACCGAGCGCACCGGCATCCCCGCCTATCGCTGGGACGTCGGCGACCATCAGGCCTGCCTCGACGGCTGCGCGCAGGTTGCCGCCGACCTCGGCCCGATCGACATCGTCGTCAACAACGCCGGGATCACCCGCGACGGCACGCTGGCGCGCATGACCTTCGACGACTGGAACGACGTCATGCGCATCAATCTGGGCGGCTGTTTCAACATGGCCAAGGCGACCTTTGGCGGCATGGTCGAACGCGGCTGGGGCCGCATCGTAAACATCGGGTCGATCAACGGCCAGGCGGGCCAATATGGCCAGGTCAACTATGCCGCCGCCAAATCGGGCATCCACGGCTTTACCAAGGCGCTGGCGCAGGAAGGCGCCAAGAAGGGGGTGACCGTCAACGCGATCGCGCCCGGCTATATCGACACCGATATGGTCGCCGCCGTCCCCGCCCCGGTCCTTGAAAAGATCGTCGCGAAAATTCCTGTGGGGCGTCTCGGCCACGCCGAAGAAATCGCCCGCGGGGTTGCCTTTCTGTGCAGCGAGGACGCAGGCTTCGTCACCGGATCGACGATGTCGATCAACGGCGGACAGCATATGTATTGAGCGCGCGCGCCCTGGCTCAAGACCCTCCCCCCTTTTCATGGGGAGAGGGCCTTGTTCCTCGCTTCAGTCCACCGTTACGCCGACGACCCGCCACGTATCGCCTTCGCGCACCAGCGAAAGCGTTTCGATCACGCCCGCCCTGTTCGTATAATCGGTACGGAATTTGACCATGCGATAGCCTTCGGGCGGCGCGGGGACATATTCGTCGCCAATCAGGACGCGCGATCTTGCGGCCCCGAGCGGCCCCTGCACCTGCCGTCCCGCATTGGCCCAGGCTTCGACGGTGTTGAGCGCCTTGAACGACTGTCCGGTCGCCTCCCAGCTTGCCTTCCAGTCGCCCTTCTCAACCAGCACAAGCCAGGCGCGCGCCGCGTCGGCGGCCGCGCTTTCGGTCGGCGCAGCAGGCGGCGCCGCGGCGGGCGGACCGCCGGTTCCGGTCACCGAGGAAAAGGCGAGTAAAGCAAGGGCAAGCGACATGAGAATAGCTCCAGCTACCAGGCCGAGCAGCCGCACCGAGCGGCGCTTTCCGGCATGTGGAGCACCATCTCTCACGCCGGCCGCTGCTGGGGCTTCCCCCAAAGGCTTGTCCGCAAATTTTTCGGGGGGGCGATGTTCTATCGCGCGCAGCTTGCGCGCCGCCTCGCGGCTGCTCGACACCGCCATCTTGCGGCGGGCATCGCGCAGCCGTTCGTTGATCGTATGCACCGAAAGCCCCAGTTGCCGCGCCATCGATTTTGCATCGTGCCCATCGACAAGCAGGCGCAGCGTCTCCTTTTCCTTTTCGGTGAGCGTCTGAATGGGTGCTGTCATGGGCCTGCCTGCCGTTGCGCCGGAACCGCGCGGCATTTTACGAATGGCCCGCCGGCGATCTACCCCAAATAATTCGTATCCGCATTTGCCGCGCCGGTTGTAAACCAGCGCGATGACCGCCTCCTATCACCCCCCCGTCAAACGCTCGGTTACGATTGCAGGGCACCCGACGTCGATCAGCCTCGAGCCCGTCTTCTGGGACGCGCTGGAAGTCTCGGCGGTGCAGCGCGGCCTGCCGGTCAATGCGCTCGTCGCGCGGATCGACGTCGAACGGATGGAGGCCCCCGATCCGCCGAACCTGACCTCGGCAATCCGCCAATGGCTGTGGCATGCACTCCTTGGCGATCAGACGGCGGCGTAAACCGCCTGCCCGAAGGCCGCGCCCTTGTCGCCGGCATGATGCAGGAACAGCGATGGCTCGATCAGCTCGAGTTCCATGATGTGCAGCACGCCCGCCGCATCGCCGACCATGTCGACGCGCGCATAGACGGGCGGCGCGGGCGCGGCGGCAAGCGCCGCGGCGGCGAGCAGGCGCGCCGCCTCGCTCGCTTCCCATCCCGTCTCGCGCCCGCCGAACTGTTCCTGGACGCGGAAATCGCCCGACGCGGGGCGCTTGACGATGGCATGGCTGAAGGCGCCGCCGAAAAAGAAGAGCGAATACTCCCCGTCGGCGAGGATGCCGGGCATCAGCGGCTGAACAAGGCGGCGGCGTCCCAGCCCATCGGCGGGGATCGGGGCGCCGGGCGCGATACGGTGCGTCCCGTCGGCACCGCCCGAAATCGCGGGCTTCACTACCACCTCTTCCACGCCGAGCGCCGCGCGCGCCTGCGCCAGCGATACGTCGTCCAGCGCCGCGACCTCGACCGTCGGCACCACCGCAACGCCCTTCGCGCCAAGCTCGGCAAGATAGGCCTTGTCGCTGTTCCAGCGCAGCACCGGCACCGGATTGACGACGGGCAATCCCGCGAGCCGGTCGAGCAGCGCATACCAGACGGCAACGTCGCGCTGGTAACCCCAGGCGAACAGCGGCAGGATCAGGTCGAACCTGGTCAGGTCGCCGGGATCGGTCCAGACGCGCTGCTCGACCGCCAACCCGGCCGCCGCCAGCGCCGCCGCCTTGCGCGCGAAGGCGGGCCGCCAATTTTCCTCATAATCGGGTGCCGGGACGAGGATCGCGACGCGCGGTTGGAACGGCATAGAGCCTCCTGAAGCCCTCCCCCTAAGGGGAGGGTCAGACCTGTTACCGGCCGAGCAGCCCGCGCGCCTGCCCCGCAATGTGCGACAGCATCGCGCCATTGGGATTGGGGATGGTGCGCGCGCGGTCGACCGTCGTGCGGAATTGCGCGACGCGCGGTCCGTTCGCTTCCAGCCATTTGCTGACCCCGGCATCGAGATCGCCCTTGGGCAACCCCGCGAGGAAGCTCAGCCGCATCTGCTGGAAATCGCGCGCCAGGCTGTTGACGAGCAGGCGTTCCCACGGGTCGGCAGGACTCATGTGCGCCGCCAGCGTCTGCGCCCAGTCGAGCCCGAGCGCGTCGCCCAGATGGGTGAAGGCCCGCGTCACCCCGACCTCATCGTCGCCGCGCCGTTCGGCAAGGTCGACGATTCCGATCGCGCCGTCGGTCTTGAACAGGCGGACGACCGCCGCGGTCAGCGCCTCGGGCGCGCCGGCGTCGAGCAGCTGCTGCGCCAGCGCGTCCCACTGACGCCGCACCGACGCGCTGAGCAGCGTGTCGACTGTCGCGGTCAGGCGATCGACGCCGGGTTCGAGCCGCGCAACGAGCGCGCCCGGCTGCGCCAGGCCGGGGCTGACGCGCAGCAGGTCGGCCATCTGCGATGCCATCGCCGAGGCGGCCTGGCTGAACAGCGACAAGCGGATGGATTCGTTTATCCCCGCGCTGTCGAGCGACGCCCACAGCCCCTTCATGTCGAGCAAGCGTTCGACGGCGACGAACGCCGCCGCGACCTCACCCAGCGAGCAGCCCTCTTCTTCGACCAGTTCGAGCGGGTGGACGATGCCCATGCGGTTGACGATGCGGTTCGCAAGCTTGGTCGCAATGATCTCGCGGCGCAGCTGGTGATCGGCGATCGCCCCCGCGAAATCGCGCTGCATCTCGGCAGGGAAGGCCGCAGCAAGGTCGCTCGCCAGCGCGGGATCGTCGGGCAAGGCGCTCGCTTCGATCGCGTCTTGCAGCGCCAGCTTCGCAGTCGATAGCAGCACGGCGAGTTCGGGCCGCGTCAGCCCGCTCCCTTCGGCCGAGCGGCGCAGCAGCTCGTCGTTCGCCGCCAGCCCTTCGACCTTGCGGTCGAGCCGGCCCGATGCTTCGAACGTCTCCATGATCCGCACCAGCGACGGCACCGCGGCAGCGCCACCCTTTTCGGCGATCGACAGCGCGAGCGCCTGCAGTCGGTTGTCCTCGAGCACCAGCGCCGCGACATCGTCGGTCATGCGGACGAGCAGCGCGTCGCGATCATCCTGGCTCAGCCGGCCTTCGGCCATCTCGCGGTTGAGCGCGATCTTGATGTTGACCTCATTATCCGAACAGTCGACGCCGGCGCTGTTGTCGATGAAGTCGGTGTTGATACGCCCGCCCTTCGCCGCAAAGGCGATACGCGCGGCCTGCGTGACGCCCAGATTGGCGCCCTCACCCACCGCGCGGACGCGCAGATCCTCGGCATCGACGCGCAGCGCGTCGTTGGCGGGATCGCCGACCTCGGCATTATTCTGGCCCGCCGCCTTCACATAGGTGCCGATGCCGCCGAACCACAGCAGATCGGCGGGCGCGCGCAGAATGGCGGAGATCAGTCCGGCGGGGTCGATTTCAGCAACCGAAAGACCCAGCAGCGCCTGCACCTCGGGGGTCAGCGGGATGCTCTTCTGGCTGCGCGCGAAAACGCCGCCGCCCTTCGAGATCAGCTTCTTGTCATAATCGTCCCAGCTCGACCGGGGCAGTTTGAACATGCGGTCGCGTTCTTTCCAGCTCTTGGCCGGATCAGGATCGGGATCGAGGAAAATGTGACGATGGTCGAAGGCCGCGCACAGCTTGATCGCCTTCGAGAGCAGCATGCCGTTGCCGAACACATCGCCCGACATGTCGCCGCAACCGACGACACGGATCGTGTCGGTCTGCACGTCGATGCCCATTTCGGCGAAGTGACGCTGGACCGAAACCCACGCGCCCTTGGCGGTGATGCCCATCGCCTTGTGGTCATAGCCTTTCGACCCGCCGCTCGCGAACGCATCGCCGAGCCAGAAGTCACGCTCCATCGCAAGTCCGTTGGCGACGTCGGAGAAGGTCGCGGTACCCTTGTCGGCGGCGACGACGAAATAGGGGTCTTCGCCATCGCGGATCACGACGCCCTTGGGGTGCACCACCTTGCCGCCGACGATATTGTCGGTGATCGACAGCAGTGACCGGATGAAGATGCGATAGCATTCGGTGCCTTCGGCGAACCAGGCGTCGCGATCCTCGGCCGGGCTCGGCAACTGCTTGGGATAGAAGCCGCCTTTCGCGCCGGTCGGGACGATGACGGCGTTCTTGACGCGCTGCGCCTTCATCAGCCCCAGAATTTCGGTACGGAAGTCGTCGCGCCGGTCGGACCAACGCAGGCCACCGCGCGCGACCGGGCCGGCGCGCAGATGGATGCCCTCGACGCGCGGGCTGTACACCCACACCTCGCGCCACGGCAGCGGCTTGGGCAGCCCCGGAACCAGGCTCGAATCGATCTTGAACGCCAGCGCCTCGGCCGCGGCGGGCGCAAAGGCGTTGGTGCGCAGCGTCGCGCCGATCACCGCATGGAACAGGCGCAGGATTCGGTCGTCGTCGATCGACTGGATCGCTGCAAAGCCGGTCTGGATTTCGGCGGCGAGCTCTTCGGCGCGCGCCGCATCCTTTGCCTGGGGGTCATGGAGCGCACGGAAGCGATCGACGAGCGCGGCGGTCAGCGCCGGGGCGCCGCGCAGCGCCGCCACCACCGTATCCATGCCATAGCTCGATCCGCCCTGGCGCATGTAGCGGAACCAGGCGCGCAGCCACACGATCGCCTGTGGATCGGTCTGCGTCACCAGCACGAGCTGGTTGAACGCGTCGTTTTCGGCCTTGCCATCGAGCACCGCGGCAATCGCGCCCTCGATCGTCTCCACATGCGGCATCAGGGCGGTTTCGTCGACATTGGCGGGCAAGCGCAGCGAAAAATCGTGGATGAAGGTTGCCTCGGCATCGCCCTCACCGCCGCCATGGACGTGCAATTCGGTCGGGATTTCCTCGAGCACCTCGAACCCGAAATGCTCGAGCGCCGGAACCACGTCCGACAGCGCGAGCGGTCCGGCCGCACTATAGACCTTCAGCCGCAGCCGGTCGTCGCCGTCGAGGCTCTTTTTCGCCAGCCGCACATTGCGCGGGCGGTCGGCATCGAGGTCGCGCAGACGCAGGATGTCGCGCGCCGCCTCTTCGGGATTATAGAGATTGCGGTAATTGGCGGGGAACAGCGGGGCGAAGCGCGCCGCAAGCGCCGCCGCGCGGCCCGGATCGCCGCGGCGCGCCAGCGCGCCTTCGACTTCGGGCTGCCAGCCGCGCACCATCTGTTCGAGCTGAGCGTTCAGCGCTTCGGTATCGGGCACGATGCCGCCGCCGCGCAGGTCGAGCGTGTAGCGCAGCAAGGCAGCGCCGCCATCTTCGAGCGCCATCGTCCAGCCTATGACCCCCGCCTTGGCCTCGCGCACCAGCAGCGACTCGATCGCCAGCCGGCGACCCGTCGACACCTCGTCGCGCGGCAACCAGACAAAGGTGAAGAGATGGCGGCCGAGCGGACTGCGTATCATCACCAACTTCGGGCGCGGGCGATCGGTAATCGACATCGAGGTGAGCACCAACTCTTCGAGCGATTCGGCGTCGAACGCGATCAGCAAGTCGTGGGGCAGCGCGGTCAAAGCGTGCGCGAGCGCCTTGCCCGCGTGGCCGCCGGGGTCGAAGCCGAATTTGGCCATAAGCGCCTCGAGCTGCGCGCGCAGCACGGGCACCTTGGCGGGCGGCGTCGACAGCGCGGCGCTGGTCCAAAGACCCGCATGGATCGACAGGCGCTCGACCGTCTTGCCCTTCATCTCGGGAACGACGACCAGATCGAGCAGCACGCGGCGATGCACCGACGACAGGCGGTTCGACTTGATGAGGAGCGGCGCCGTGCGGCCCTTTTCAAACCAGGCAAAGGCCGCTTCGAGTGCGGTTTCGGACAGGATTTCGCTCGTCCCCGCGGCACAGATGCCCAGCGGGTCGTGGCGCTTGCCGTCGCGCGTGCGCCATTCATGGCCGAGCTGCGTCATCGCGCCGCTTTCGAACCAGCGCAGCAGCTCGGCGCCATCGCCGTCGGCGCGCATCGTCGAATCGGCGAGCATCGCGGCGCGCATCGCCTTCCAGTCGGCGACCGCAGCGCGCACATCGGCGAGCGAGGCTTCGAGCGCATCGAGCAGACGGCGCCGGGCGCGGGCGTCGCCGCGTTCGAGCTCCATATAGATGACCGACTCGCGCGCACCGTCCTTGCCGGCGTCGACCGCGGTCAGATGATTTTTCGCGTCGCGCTCGACCGAAACCACCGGGTGGAGGATGCGGTGCACGGCAAGACCCTGCGCGCCCGCGATCTGCGAGGTCGAATCGACGAGGAAGGGCATGTCGTCGTTGACGACGACCAGGCGCATCCGGCGGTCAGTGCCGTCAGCCGCCACCGGCTCAAGCAGGAACGACGGTTGGCCCGGCGCCCGGTCGAGCGACGCGCGGGCGGCGAATTCGCCCGCTTCAGCCAGCGCCTTGGCATCGAGGTCGTCGCTCTCGCCGGGCAGCGCGCTGCCCTGCAAGGCGGCCTGATAGGCCTTGGCGAATTTCGCAGGAACTTGCGCCGCCGGCGACGTGCCGGCTGCGGTGTCTTCAGTCGATTTTTCAGGCATAGGGTTGCAGCATCCCGGACCAAGTTGAAGCGAGCATCCGCCGGGGGGACGGCGGCGCCTTGCGCTACGGCTCCCTATGCGCCCGCGCCGCGAAAGGCTCAAGACCCCCCGCGCATGCCGCGCAAAATTATTTCAACTTTTGGATTGTCTGTTACGCTACTCGGGTCAATCGGCCGGGGTGATCGCGATTGCCTTCTTCGCCAGCTTCGCAACCAGCGCCGGATCGTCGGCCGCCTTGGCGACGATGCCGATGTGTCCGCCGGGCATCGCGCGCGCAATCAGCACCACGAATTCGGCATCGCCCGCATCATGCTCCAGGATCAGCGCCGGGTGCGCGGTGCGCAGCGCCGCCAGTTGCTCGTCAACCTTCGCCGCTGCATCGCCCGCGGGCTTGCGGCGCGCGCGCGTATCCTTGACCAGACCCTTGAGCCCGCCCGGATAGCGGTCGAGATAGGCGGGAAGCGACCCGCGCTCCAGCCCCGCGTCCTTCGCATGGCCGAGCACGCAGGCATATTCGGCGAGGCGCGTCTTGTCGTAGGAGGCGCCGAACACCAGCTTGACGACTGGCGTCATTGGCGCACGCTCCTGCGCCTGCAGCCCCGCATCCTCGAGCAATTCGGCGAAGGCGTCGGGCTTCGCTTCGGCGGCGAGCGCGAAATCCCACGCCTTGCCAACCGCCTGATAGAGCGCGCTGCGGCTGCGGCTGTCGGCCGCCATCGCGCGTTCTGCGGTCTCGCGCGCCAGCGCCAGCCAGTCGGCCAGCTCGGCATCTTCACCCGGTCCGGCCGCGCCATCTTCGACAGTCTCGTTGGCGGCATCATCACCCTTGGCAGCCGGTACTACAGGATCGTCGAAGCGCTCAGTCAGCAGCATCACATCGCCAAAGGCAACCGCTTCGGGCAGGGCGTCGCCGAGCGCGGCGAAGCCCGGCGCCGCTTCGTCGTCGATCTGCTCCGAATCGGGGCCGTCGGCCCACACTGGCACGGGTGCGGTCAGCGGCGCAGCGCTGCGCAGCGCCTGCTCGACCGACAGTTGCAGCTCTTCAGCCTGCTCTGCGGCAACCGCTTCCTTCCAGTTGATGACGCCCATGATAAAATCGATGGTGTCGTCGTCGGACGAAAAGGGCAGCAGGATGCCGCGGTACATGATTGTCATGCCGCGATCGTTGACGAACTCGGCCTCGAAGCCGATCGGCGCGCGGTTGGCGATGATCTGGAGATAATGGTCGGTCAGCCGCGACAGCAGCGACCGCCCCGGAATCTGGCTGATATAATGGACATCCTCGTCGATCTGCGATTCTTCACGCAGCCGGTCGCCGAGATAGGAGATGCCCGGATTTTCGATACCCGCGGTAAAATCGAGCAGCACCGCATTGGGCCCGAAGTCGGCGCCGTCGAGGTCGAGATCCTCGACCGACGGATAGGCGCGGTCGGCAAGCAGCGATGCCCAATGATTATAGGCGCGCACCTGCATCCGCCGTTCGTCGACACCGACAGCCGGCGGCGCATCGATCGCGCCATCGTCCTGATCGTGGCTGCCCGAAAGCAGTCCGCGCATGCTGTCCATCATTTGTCCCCAGTCGCAAACATCGGGGATGTCATGCACCGACAGTGGTAAAAGTGGCGTAAACGATGCGCTCCGCAGGCACCGCGCGCCGCGCCGTCAGGCGAGCGTGGTGGCGATCGGCAGCCCGGCCTTCAGCGTCAGCGTGACCGGCGTGCGCTCGGCAATGTCGGCCATGCGCGCGCGCTGTTCGTCGTCGAGCCCGACGATCGCCAGCGTGCGGTCGATCCGCTTCTCCTCGCGCCCCGACAGGCGCAGGCCGACCTCGACCGATTCGAGCGGCCAGCCCTTGCGGTCGGCATACATACGCAGCGTGATCGCGGTGCACGCGCCCAGGCTCGCGAGCAGCAGATCATAGGGCGCCGGGCCCACCGCGCCGCCGCCGAGCGCGGGCGGCTCGTCGGCGATCAGCGCATGGCCGCCGACATCGATCTCGGTGCGATAGCGGTCCTTGCCGATTCGCGCGCTGCCTTGCGCCATGCCATCCTCCTGCATCCTGCGTCGCGCGCAGCCTATCAGATGCACCGCTCGTTGCCAGCCACCGTGCGCAGCTGGCATAGACGGCCCCGCAGGGGAGGCGAGGATGCAGACAAGAATGGGAGCAGGACCGCTGCTCGACGCGCGCGGGCAGCTCGCCGAACGCGGCTGGGCGACCGCCGAGGTGCGCCGCTACGACCGTGCGCGGATCGCGGCGGGCAAGCTGCGGATCAAGGAGTGGGACTATTATTGCATCCTCACCGACGCCTTCGGGATCGCGCTGACCGTCGCTGACAATGGCTATCTGGGCTTCCTCGGCGTGTCGTGGATGGATCTGGCGGCTCGAACCGCGATCAACGACGGTGCGGTGATCCCTTGGCCGATGGGCCGCATGCGGCTGCCCGAAAGCGCCGATGCGGGCGATATCGAACAGCGCCGCGGCGGCATGCTGCTGCGCTTCCGGCATGAACCGGGCGGCCGGCGGCTGACGGTCGAGGCCCCGAATTTCGGCGGCGGACAGGGTCTCGCGGGCGAATTATGGCTCGCGCAGCCGCCGATGGACCGCATTGTGATCGCCACGCCTTTCTCGGGGGCGCCAAGGGCCTTCTATTATAATCAGAAAATCAATTGCCTCGCCGCCGAGGGCGAGATTCGGGTGGGGAACACCCTCCATAGCTTCAGCCCCGACCGCGCCTCTGGCGTGCTCGACTGGGGGCGCGGCGTCTGGACCTACGACAATGTCTGGTATTGGGGGTCGGCCTCGGGAATGAGGGACGGACGCCGCATCGGCTTCAACATCGGTTACGGCTTCGGCGAGACGGCGGCGGCATCGGAGAATATGGTCTTCGTCGACGGCACCGCGCACAAGCTCGACCGCATCGCCTTTCATATGCCGGCGGGCGGACCCGACACAGGGCCGTGGCGCTTCACGAGCAACGACGGACGGTTCGAAATGACGATGGACCCGATCGTCAATCGCCACCACAGCACCAACCTCGGCCTGTTCAGGACGGTGCAGGATCAGGTTTTCGGCCGCTTTTCAGGGCGCATCATCCTCGACGACGGCAGCGCGCTCGACATTGCCGGGCTCACGGGCTTTGCCGAAGAAGTGCGCAACCGCTGGTAGTCGGTGCTGTGCGCCTGCGCACAGCAATCCACACCCTTGCGCCCTATCCCCGAATGCGAGACTATCGCGGTCCATCGGGGGAGACATCCGGGGTCGCGGTTCAGCCATTGGGTGGAGACCGACTATGACAGGGAATGACCAGCAGCCGCGCTCGATCGTCGATCGCGTGAAGAATATCTTGCTCCAGCCCGCGCGCGAGTGGGAAGTGATCGACGGCGAAGCCGAAACGATCGGCGGCCTTTATCGCCGCTATATCATCCCGCTGGCGGCGATTCCCGCTGTGGCGGGGCTGATCGGCATGCTCGCCTTCGGCTTTTCGGTAATGGGCTTCACCTATCGCCCCTCGGTCGGCTCGGCCGTCGCCTCGGCCGTCGTGCAATATGCAACGACCTTGATCGGGGTCTTCATCCTCGCGCTCATCATCGACGCGCTCGCCCCCAGCTTCGGTGCGACACAGAACCGCGTCCAGGCGTTCAAGGTCGCGGCCTATTCGGGCACCGCGAGCTGGGTCGCGGGCATCTTCGCGATCCTGCCCGCACTTTCCTGGCTGTCGCTGCTCGGCCTCTACGGCCTCTATCTCCTTTACCTCGGCCTGCCCCGCCTGATGCGCGCGCCGCAGGAAAAGGCGATGACCTACACGATCCTGATCGTCGTCGCGGCGATCGTCGTCGCACTCGTCATCGGCGCGATTACTGCCCCGATCACCGCGACCTTCATGCGGGGGTTCTAGGCAAGAAGGCGGACCGGCGAGGGCGGGGGCGGTGCGATCGCCGTCTCCCGCCGTCAGTCCGCCAGTTGCTCGAGCGCCCATCGCGCGGCGTCGGCGACCATCGGCGATGTGTCGCTTGCCAGCGCCACCAGGCGCGGCCGCAAACTGCGATCGCCGCTGTTGCCCGCCGCAATCGCGGCGTTGCGTACCATGCGGCCCCGCCCGATCCGCTTGATCGGCGAGCCTGAAAAGACCTGCCGGAACCCCGTATCGTCGAGCGCGAGCAGATCGGCGAGCGCGGGCGCCGCCAGTTCGCCGCGCGGCAGAAACGCCTGGTGCCGCGCCGCGGTGTCGGCAAACTTGTTCCACGGACACACCGCCAGACAATCGTCGCAGCCATAAACGCGGTTGCCGATTGCGCGCCGGAATTCGGTCGGGATCGGTCCATCATGCTCGATCGTCAGATAGGAGATGCAGCGGCGGGCATCGACGCGATAGGGCGCGGGAAAGGCCGCGGTCGGGCATGCCTGCTGACAGGCGGTGCAACTGCCGCACCGGTCGCGTCCGGGAACCGAAGGCACGAGATCGAGCGTGGTGTAGATCGCGCCCAGAAACAGCCAGCTGCCATGCTCGCGGCTGACCATATTGCTGTGCTTGCCCTGCCAGCCGAGCCCGGCAGCGGCGGCGAGCGGCTTTTCCATCACCGGCGCGGTGTCGACAAAGACCTTCACCTCGGCGCCCGGCGCCTCGGCGACGAGCCAGCGCGCGACATGCTTCAGCGCCTTTTTGACGACGTCATGATAGTCGGCTCCCTGCGCATAGACCGAGATGCGGCCGCGGTCGGATGCCCCAGCGAGCGCCAGCGGATCGGTGCCGGGGGCATAGCTCATGCCGAGCGCGATCACCGACCGCACCTCGGGCCACAGCCCTTGCGGCGATCCGCGCTGTTCGGCGCGGCTTTCCATCCAGATCATGTCGCCGTGGCATCCGTCGGCGAGCCATTGCGCCAGCCGCGCCGCGGTTTGCGGCGCCGCGTCGGCGCGCGCGATGCCGAACGCCGCGAAGCCATGCGCGCGCGCGGTGGCCGCGAGCCGCTCTTCGATCGGGGGCAAGGCATTGGAAAGCATTGCGCCCCTATACGACAGGCGGCGGGCCGTGCCATAGAGCGATGATACAGTGATGATATGCAGGCCGATTCAGCGAGCGGGGACCAGCGTTTGACCGATTATTGCGTGGAGGCGCGCGGCCTCACCAAATATTTCGACGAATTCAAGGCAGTCGACCATGTCGACCTCGAGGTACCGGTCGGCAGCATCTATGGCGTTCTCGGTCCCAATGGCGCCGGCAAGACCACCAGCCTGCGCATGACGCTGGGCATCATCGATCCCGACGAGGGGACGAGCCGCCTCTTTGGCAGCCACAAGCCGCAATCGGTGCGCCACCGCATCGGCTATCTGCCCGAAGAACGCGGCCTCTATCCCGGTATGAAGGCGCGCGAGGCGATCGCCTTCATGGGGGCGCTGCGCGGGCTCGACTGGGGCGAAGGTCGCCGCCGCGCCGCGACCTTCATGGCCGAACTCGGGCTCGAACGCGTCATCGACGAAAAGATCCGCAAGATGTCGAAGGGCATGGCCCAGATGGTTCAGCTCATCGGCTCGATCGTCCATGCTCCCGACCTGATCGTGCTCGACGAACCCTTTTCGGGACTCGACCCGGTCAATCAGGAGCGGCTTGAAACGCTCGTGCGGCGCGAACGCGATCGCGGCGCGACGATCCTTTTCTCCACCCATGTGATGGCGCATGCCGAGCGACTATGCGACCGGCTCGCGATCATCGCGCGGTCGCAGCGCCGCTTCGAGGGCACGGTCGACGAGGCGCGCGCGCTGCTGCCGATGCAGGTGCGCTACGCACCGCGCACCGGCGCCGACGATGGCGTGATCGCGGCGCTGCTGCCCGCCGATGCGCAGCGGCGCGGCGACGCTTGGCATTTTGCGATCGACGACGCGGGGGTTGAACCGCTGCTCGCGCGGATCACCGCCAGCGGGCATGGCGTCGCCGGCCTGTCGATCGCCCGCCCCGGCTTGCACGATGCCTTCGTCCATATCGTGCGCCAGGTCGACGCGGGCTTCGCCGCCGACGCCGCCGAAGAAGCCGCTGCGGAGGCAAGCGCATGACTCCCTTTCTGAAAAATATGGCTGTCGTCGCGCGCCGCGACTTTCTTGCGATCGTGGCGACGCCGACCTTTCTCCTCTTCCTGCTCGCACCGCTGTTCATGCTCGGCATGAGCCTGGTCGGCGGCCTCGGTGCATCGCAGCTCGCCGACAGCGCGCGCGGCGCAGGGCGGATCGTCGTTGTCGCCGACGCCGGCGATGTCGCGGCGCTGCGCAGCGCCGACACACGCTTGCGCGACGCGCTGGGCGGCCGCGGTCCCGCGACGCTCGACGTGCGGATCGCCTCGCCGAAGGGCGATGATCCGCTGGTCATCGCGCAGGAAAAGGGCGCCGACACCTATGCGGTGATGGTCGGCCCGCTCGCCGCGCCGCGCATCGTCGAACGCGAGGAGGGTAGCCGCTCGGGCCGCTATCTCGCGCTGCTCGCGGAAGAGGTGTTGCGCGACCGCGCCGCCGGCGCGGTGCCGCCGGTCGCACCGCATTTCGAA
This sequence comes from Sphingopyxis sp. Q841, assembly GCF_052384365.1. Taxonomy (NCBI): domain Bacteria; kingdom Pseudomonadati; phylum Pseudomonadota; class Alphaproteobacteria; order Sphingomonadales; family Sphingopyxidaceae; genus Sphingopyxis; species Sphingopyxis sp. Q841. Next base: position 1,619,631 of record NZ_JBQSUM010000001.1, read on the forward strand.
TCGATCCGCAGCGGCGGGACGAGCATCGCCGTGCAGCAGTCGATGGGCTTCGGCGCGGTCTTTGCGATCTTCCTGATGACGCTGCTGCTCGCGGGGCAGACCGTCAGTTCGCTGGCAGAGGAAAAGGGCAACAAGGTCATCGAAATCCTCGCCGCCGCGGTGCCGCTCGAAAGCGTCTTTCTCGGCAAGTTGCTCGGCATGCTCGGCGTCGCGGTGCTGTTTATCGCCTTCTGGCTTGCGATTGCGGCAGGAGGCGGGTTGATCGCGGCAACCCAGATCGACCCGGCCACGCTCTCGGCGGCAGGCGCGGGCAAGCCGGTCGCGGCGATGCTCGCGGTGCCGGCTACCGGCTGGGGCTTTTTCGTCGGCATCTGCTTCGTCTATTTCATCATGGCTTTCCTGCTGCTCGGCGCGGTGTTCCTCGGTGTCGGCGCGCAGGCAGGAACGGTGCGCGAAATCCAGATGCTCAGCCTGCCGATCACCATCTTTCAGGTCGGCATGTTCAGCCTCTCTTCGGCCGCCGCGAGCGCGCCGGGCAGCCCGCTCGCGCGCTTCGCCGAAATCTTTCCCTTTTCGTCGCCCTTCGCGATGGCGGCGCGCGCCGCGACCGACGATGCGAAGGCGGTCCATCTGCTTGCGCTCGGCTGGCAGCTGCTCTGGGTCGCGCTCGTCATCTTCCTCTCGGTCCGGATGTTCCGCGCCGGGGTGCTGAGCGGCAAGGCGGGCTGGAAATTCTGGAAACGGCGGCAACGCGCGTGACCTCGGGCGACCGTTGCCATTTCTAGGGTGATCGCCCCAAAGCCTCATTGACAAAACTGTAAATAGTGGCATTCTGCAACCCAATCGGCCGCGCCCGACGGCCTTGAGAGGAGCTGCCCCCAATGGCCACCCAGATTCGCGTCGAACCCGAAACCGTCAATCCGCTCGACGTCAGCCGCGCCGACATGTGGCGCGAGGATCGCTGGCAGCAGCCGATGGCGCAGCTGCGCGCCGAATCGCCGATCTATTATTGCGACGATTCGAAATTCGGTCCCTATTGGTCGGTGACGACCTACAAGCCGATCCAGCATATCGAGGCGCTGCCCAAGATATTCTCCTCCTCGTGGGAATATGGCGGCATCACCGTCGCAGGCGACGGCATCGAACATCTGCAGGAGGGCGAAATCCCGATGCCGATGTTCATCGCGATGGACCCGCCGCAGCACACGGCGCAGCGCCGCACCGTCGCCCCGGCCTTCGGCCCCTCCGAAATCGAACGGATGCGCGCCGACACGCTGCGCCGGACAAGCGAAGTGCTCGATTCGCTGCCGATCGGCGAAACATTCGACTGGGTCGAAAAACTGTCGATCGAACTGACGACGCAGATGCTCGCCATCCTGTTCGACTTTCCCTTTGAAGAACGCCACAAGCTGACTGCCTGGTCCGACGCGCTCGGCGACATCGAAAGTTTCAATACCCTCGAAGAACGCCAGGCCCGTCTCGCGATCGCATTCGAAATGGGCGCCGCGTTCAAGGAATTGTGGGACCGCAAGGCGCAGAATCCCGGTACGCACGACCTGATTTCGATCATGCTCCAGTCGGATGCGATGAGCCACATGAGCCATGAAGAATTCATGGGCAACCTCATCCTGCTGATCGTCGGAGGCAATGACACGACGCGCAATTCGATGTCGGCCTACGCCTACGGCCTCCATCTTTTCCCCGAGGAGCGCGCGAAGCTGGAGGCAAATCACGATCCCGAACTCGCGGTCAACGCGATGCACGAGATCATCCGCTGGCAGACCCCGCTGGCCCACATGCGCCGCACCGCGACCGAAGACACCGAATTGTTCGGGCACCAGATCAAGAAGCGCGACAAGATCGCGCTGTGGTACGCGTCGGCGAACCGTGACGAGAGCATCTTCCCCGACGGCGACCGGATCATCGTCGACCGCGAAAATGCGCGGCGCCACCTCGCCTTCGGTTACGGCATCCACCGCTGCGTCGGCGCACGCGTCGCTGAGCTTCAGCTTACCGCGCTGATCTCCGAAATGCAGCGGCGGCGGCTGCGCGTGAATGTGGTCGGGGAACCCGACCGGGTGAACGCCTGCTTCGTCCACGGCTATCGCCACCTGCCCGTGGTGCTCGAGAAATATTGACGCGGCGTTGAAACCGGGAGCAGACCGGCATCGTATCTAGAAGGCAGAGGAGCCTGCCATGATCGAACGTCGTTATCTGCTTTCCGGTCTCGCCTTGGGCGGCGCGATGATTGCCGCGCCGATGCTCTTCGCCAAGCCCGGCAAGCGCCCGCTGGCACAGCCGGGCTGGCGCCTCACCGATGCCGAGTGGAAAAAGCGCCTCTCCGCGACGCAATATGCGGTGCTGCGGGAGGCCGCGACCGAGCGCCCCTACACCAGCCCGCTCAACAAGGAGCATCGCGCCGGCACCTTTGCCTGCGCGGGCTGCGCGCTGCCGCTGTATTCGAGCAAGACCAAATATGACAGCGGCACCGGCTGGCCGAGTTTCTGGGCGCCGCTGCCGGGCGCGATCGCAACGTCGGTCGATCATGAGCTCGGCTATCCGCGGACCGAGGTGCATTGCCGGCGCTGCGGCGGCCACCTGGGTCATGTCTTCGACGACGGGCCGAAGCCGACCGGCAAGCGCTATTGCATGAACGGCGCCGCGCTCCGCTTCATTCCCGCCTGACCACGCGCCGATTGGTGCACGCTCCAAACGAAAAGGCCCGGCGGATCGCTCCGCCGGGCCTTTGCCGTTCCGATGCGCCGCCGCTTAGTCGCGGCTGCCCATCAGGTTGAGCAGGAAGGTGAACATGTTCACGAAGTCGAGGTAGAGCGTCAGCGCGCCCATCACCACCGACTTGCCGACGAAGTCGGTACCGCGGACATAGAAATACATGCTCTTGATCTTCTGCGTGTCATAGGCGGTGAGGCCGGCGAACAGCAGCACGCCAATCACGCTGATCGCGAGGTTGAGCGCGGTCGACTGCACGAAGAGGTTGATCAACATCGCAACGAGGATGCCGACGACGCCCATGATCAGGAAAGTGCCGAAACCCGACAGATCCTTCTTGGTCGTGTAGCCATAGAGGCTGAGACCGAGAAAAGCCGCTGCGGTCGCGAAGAAGGTCGTCGCGATCGAGGTCTGGGTGAAGGCGAGGAAGATCGTCGACATCGACAGACCCATGATCGCCGCATAGCCCCAGAACAGCGCCTGCGCCGCGCCGGTCGACAGCTTGTTGATCCCGAAGCTGAGCACCATCACGAAAGCGAGCGGTGCGAGCATGACAACCCACATCAGCGGGCTGCCGATCAGCGACAGGGTGAAACCCGTCGAATAGGCGAGCATCGCGACGATGCCGGTAAGCAGCACGCCCGAGCCCATATAGTTATAGACCGACAGCATGTACGACCGCAGGCCGGCATCGACGGCCTGATCCATCGCGCTCGCGCTGCCAGGAAAGCCGGACGCCGCCATATTGGGGTCGTTCCAATTAGCCATTTTCAAATCTCCATCACCGGCCAGCCCATACCGGCCGTACTCCCAATATCAGTATTTTCGCCCTCCGTTTCAAGCGAAACCGGTCCGGGCGCCTTCGGCGCTGTCGCGCGCGGTGCAAAAGCCCTATGACGGGGCGCACCATGTCCACGCACCGCCTGTTCGTCGCCCTGCGCCCGCCGCGGCCGATTCGCGCCCGGCTGATCGCAGCAATGCATGGCATTTCGGGCGCACGCTGGCAGGATGACGATCAGCTTCACCTGACCTTGCGCTTCATCGGTGAAGTCGATCACCACCGGGCCGAGGATGTCGCCGCGGCGCTCGGCGCGTTGCACGCCCCCGCCATCGCCGCACGCATCGCGGGGGTCAGCCTGTTCGAGCGTCATGGGCGGCCGCACATGGTGTGGGCAGGGGTTGAGCCCGCCGAACCGGTCGCGGCGCTGCACCGCAAGGTCGACCAATTGCTGACGCGCAGCGGGATCGAGAAGGAGACGCGCGCCTTTCTGCCGCATGTCACGCTGGCGCGGCTCAATCGCGGATCGGGGCCCGTCGCACCCTTTCTTGCCCTGAACGGCGATCTGGCGACGCCCGACTTCGTCTTCGGTCATGTCACCCTTTATGAGAGCGAGCTTGGCCATGGCGGGTCGCGCTATCATCCGATCGCGCGCTATCCGCTCGACGACCCGGTCGCGGCAACCAGCGCGGCGGCAACCGCGCTGACATCGGCCCAGGTTTCGGCAAAGCCATCGTCGGCGCCATAATAGGGATCGGTCACGCTCTCGCCCGCCCGTCCGGGTACGAGATCGAGCATCAGCATCAGCCGCGCCGTCGCGTCCCCCGGGGCGAGCGCACGCGCGGTCCGCAGATTGTCGGCGTCGGCAGCCAGGATCAGATCGAAGCGGTGAAAGTCGCCGCGCACGAGCTGGCGCGCGCGCAGATCGCCGATATCGACGTCATGCCGCCGCGCCTCCGCCTGCGCGCGGGCGTCGGGCGGGTGACCGAGATGCCAGTCGCCAGTCCCCGCAGAATCGAGCCGCATCGCGATTCCGGCGTCGGCAAAGGCGGCGCGCGCCGCGCCCTCCGCCAGCGGCGAGCGACAGATATTGCCAAGGCAGAGAAAAAGGATGGCTGGCGCATCGCCCCAGTCGTCGGTCATGTCATGTCCTTCTTCACAAAGTTGAACCGGTTTTCAACTTGCGCTGCCCGGCGGCTCTGCTAGCCATGGCGGCCAACGATAATGACTGAGGGAGCGCGGTGCCAGATGGCTGAGACGAGCAACGATCCGGGGACAGGCTTCGAAAGTGCGGAGACCGAACCGCGCGCGACGGGATACAGCTGGTATGTCCTCGGCGTCCTCGTCGTCGTCTATATCCTCAACTTCATCGACCGCCAGATCGTCAGCATCCTTGCGGTCGACATCAAGGCCGACCTCGGCCTGACCGACGCCGACATGGGCTTCCTCGGCGGTGCCGCCTTCGCGGTCTTCTATGCGCTGTTCGGCATCCCACTCGGACGCCTCGCCGACAATTGGAACCGCGTGAAGCTGCTGTCGATCGGCCTCGCACTTTGGTCGACGATGACCGCCCTGTCGGGGTTCGCACGCAATCAGGTAACGCTGACCTTTGCCCGCATGGGCGTCGGCGTCGGCGAAGCGACCGCCAGCCCGACCGCCTATTCGCTGATCTCCGACTATTTCCCCAAGCGGCAGAAGGCGACCGCGCTCGCCATCTATTCGTCGGGGCTTTACCTTGGCGGCGGCGTGTCGCTGTTCATCGGCGCCTCGATCGTCGAGGCGTGGAACCGCACCTGGCCGAACGGCGGGCCGATGGGGCTGGTCGGCTGGCACGGCGCATTTCTGGCCGTCGGCATTCCCGGCCTGCTCGTCGCGCTGTGGGTCGCAACGCTGCGCGAACCCGCGCGCGGCGCGATGGACGGAGTCGCGAGCCACAGTTCGCCCCATCCTTTCCGCGAATTCTTTCGCGACCTGTCAACGATCGTTCCGCCCTTCACCCTTTTCGGCGCCGCACAGCGCGGCCCGACCGCACTGGCGGTAAACATCGGCTTCGCCGCCGCGATCGCCGCCTTTGCGTGGTGGATGATTCGCCTGACGGGCAATTTCCCGCAATGGTCGGCGGTCGGGCTTGGCTATTACGCCGTCTTTTCATGGGCCTCGACGCTGCGCGCGCGCGATCCTGCGACCTTCCGTCTGATCTGGGGCACGCCAGCCTTCATCTGCACGACGCTGGGTTACGGGCTGGTGAGCCTTGCCGCCTATGCTCTCGCCTTCTGGTCACCGCCCTATGCCGAGCTTGTGCTGAAGCTGCCCAAGCAGGAACTGGCATTCATTCTCGGCGCCAATGGTGCGCTTGCAGGGTTCGTCGGGGTAATTCTGGGGGGCCGCATCGCCGACGCGCTGCGCGCGCGCAATCCGGCGGGCCGCATTCTGACGATCATATTCGGCGTTGTCGCGCCGATCATCCCGATCTGGATCGGCTACACGACCGAAAGCAGCTTCATCTTCTATGCGATGAACTTCCTTGCCGGCATGTTCGGTGCCGCAGCGCTGGGCGCGGCCGCCGCAACCACGCAGGATCTGGTATTGCCGCGCATGCGCGGGACGGCGACTGCCGCCTTCTTCCTCGGCACGACACTCGTCGGCCTGTCGTTTGGTCCCTACATGGTCGGGCAGATTTCGGACCTCGCCGGCACGATAGTCGATGGCAAGCCCGTGGGTGACCTGCGGACCGGCATATTGTCGCTGATCGGCGTCGCGCCGATCGCGCTGGCGCTGCTGATCTATGCTTATCGCACGGTGCCGCAGGCCGAAGCGACGATTGCCGAGCGCGCGGCGAACGCGGCCGCCTGACCGCGCCCGCGCAACGCCGATATGCCGCTGCTTATCCGGCCGTGATCACGCCGCAGGCCACGCGGCCGCCGCTGTTACCGCTCGGATCCGTCTTGTAATCATCCGGACCGGCGTGGATGACGAACGCCGCGCCGTCGGCATCGAGCAGCCCGCCCTCGCCGGTCAGGCGCGAGCCGACGACCTGCAGCGTCGCTCGGCCGATCGTTCCCGATTCGACGACGAGGTTGGGCAGATCGCCGTGATGGGCGCCCATCGGGTTGTCGCGTCCATGCTGGGCATGGGTCGGGTTCCAGTGCGGGCCGGCGCTGGTGAAATCGGGCGGGGTGCATTGGCCGACGGCGTGCAGATGCATGCCATATGTGCCAGGTGCAAAGCCGCGCGCGACCAGTTCGATGCGCAGGCCCGTTCCGTCCTTGTAGATATCGACGCGCCCACGGTCGGCGCCCGAGGCGTCGTAAAGCTGGGCATGGGCGTCGGATGGGGGCATCGTCGTCGTCGGCCCCTTTGATCCGCTGGCGCAGCCGCCAAGGGCGAGCAGCGAGGCTACGCACAGCGCGGCGGTCATCGTCGGGCGAAAAGTGGCGGCAGGCTTCATGGATTGGCTCCCCATCATTGGCGCGGTGCGGCGCTTGCGAAAATCCTACGCCGCAGCGCGGCGTTCGTTCCCAGGCCCGCAGGATGCCCCGTCGAAGCTGCCGCGCCAAGCGCTTTCACGCCGGGCAAAGCAAAAGGGCCGCGGATCGCTCCGCGGCCCTTCAATGGCGCATCGCTGATCTAGCGATCAGAAAACGCGCCCATATTGTTCGTTACCGACGAAGCCGAGCTTGCCGACGCCGCTACGCTTTACGACCGCCATGACGCGATCGACCACGATATAGCGGGCGTAGGGGTCCGGCTGGATCTGCAGTTCGGGTTCAACCGGCAGCGCCTTCGTCTGCTCGAGATAATCCGAAAGCTGCGCCAGATCGACCGGAACGCCGTTCCACGTGACCGTCCCCGCGGGGTCGATCATGATCTTGTTCTTTTCCGGGTCGACATTGTTCTTCGAATCGGTCGGAACCGGCAGGTCGATCTTCACCGCGTGGGTTTGGACCGGAATGGTGATGATGAACATGATGAGCAAAACGAGCATGACGTCGATCAGCGGCGTCGTGTTCATTTCCATCATCGGTTCATTATCGTCCCGATCCCCAACAGCCATAGCCATGAGACTATTCCTTCATTCCTTCGCGGACCGCCTTAGAGGCGGCCCAGCGTAGCCGAACCAGGGGCAGGTTCCGAAATGAACCCGATCTTCTGGAAACCGGCATATTGCATCGTGTAGATCACACCGCCGATGCACTGGTACGGCGTATTGATGTCGCCGCGGATATGCACTTCGGGGAAGTTCTCTTCGGTGATATTCTGGGGCCCGCCGATATCGTTGAGAAGCTTTTCAAGCTTGTCTTGACCGCGCTTGAGCAATTCGCGCGAATCGACCGGAGACTGGCCCCAATATACTTCGCAGCTACCGGGGGTTGCGCCCGCTCGAACCGAGATGTTCACATTCTCGGGCTTCGTCGTCGTCGGCTCAAAAGCGACGTCGGGCAGCTTGAGCTCCACCGTCTCCAACACCACGGGAACCGTGATGAGGAAGATGATGAGAAGCACAAGCATGATATCCACGAGCGGCGTCGTGTTGATGTCGGACATCGGGGCATCTTCGCCCTTTGCGCCTGCACTCATCGCCATAGGATTAGCATCCTGTCACAAAATTACTGTCATGGACCTGCGAAAAGCCTGCCGAAGCGCGCCTGTCGCTGTCCAGCGGCCCCGCCGATCGCCTGAGCGGCCGACGGGGCGCGAGAGTCTTAGGCCTTCTTCGGCGCAGCGGCGGGAGCAGCCTTGGCGGGCGCAGCGGCAACCGCCGGCTTCACCTGGCCGCCCGACATGATCGAGCCGAGCACGTCGTTCGAGAAGGTCGACAGACGGCGAGCAATCGCCTTGTTGCGGCTCTGGAGCCAGTTGAAGGCGAGAACCGCGGGAACCGCGACGATCAGACCGATGGCGGTCATGATGAGCGCTTCACCGACCGGGCCGGCGACGGTGTCGATCGAGGCCTGGCCCGATGCACCGATCTTCACGAGGGCGCGAAGAATACCGATAACCGTACCGAACAGACCGACGAACGGCGCGGTCGAACCGACGGTCGCGAGGAAGGCGAGGCCGCCGTTGAGCTTCGAGTTGATGTGGTTCTGCGAACGCTCGAGCGTGCCGTGCATCCAGTCATGCGCTTCGACCGGGTCGGTCAGCTTGTTATGCTCTTCGTTGGCGCGCAGACCGTCTTCGACGACCTGACGATAGGCGCTGTTCTTTTCGAGCTTGTTCATACCTTCAGCGAGGGTCGGCGCACGCCAGAAGTTCGCGTCGACTGCCTTGCCCTGGTTAATCACCTTATTCTGTTCGAACAGCTTGGTGAACAGGATGTACAGCGTGCCGATGAACATGATCAGCAGGACGAGGAAGGTGATCTGCGACACGATACCGCCTTCGCACAGCGCCGGGACGAGACCATAGGGGTTCTCGCCCTCTTTCTTGACGCACATCGACGCGGGCATGAGGCTCATCCCGACATCATGGGCACCAGCCGCAGCAGCGGCGTTCGCAATCAGATTGAACATTTCGATATTCCCTCTCAAAAAATCTAAACCGGGGGTCGGCATTGCTGCCGGAAAATTCAGGAAAAACGGCGCTTAGCGGTCGATCTTCCAGGTAAAGCGGCTCGACCAGCTACCCGTCGTGGGATTGCCGTTCCGATCGACGGCCGGAGCGAATTTCGCGCGGCGCATCAGCAGCTTGCACGCTGCATCGTCGAGGTCGGAGTGACCGCTGGACGAAGTGACCGAACAGCCGGTGGGCTTGCCGTCAGTGCCAATGGTCAGACGGAAACCCGTCGTCCCTTCGCGTTCCTGACGCTGCGCGCTCGGCGGATAGTCGTCGTTCGTCACCCAGCGGCCCGGAGACCCCTTCGGCGACGCTCCCTTCGACATGTCGGGGGTCGGCGGCGGAGCCGGCGGCGCGGGCGGCGTATAGACCTGCGGCGGCGGCGCCGGCGGCGGCGTCGGAACCGACTGGATCTGGTTCGCGGTGCTCGGCGGCGGGATCGGCGACGGAGGCGTCACGACCGGCGGCGGCGGCGGCAGCTTGTTATCCGGCGGCGGCGGCGGCGGCGGCTCCTCCGGCGGCGGCGGCTCTTCGACGTCCACCACGTCCAATTTTTCGGCAATTTTCTTGACGATGCTGATATTCAGGCCGTTCACCAGGCCGTAGCCCAGCACTGCCGTCAGCAAGCCCACCAAGACAATTGCCACTACCCTGTTTTTAGGGTCGACATTATCACCATAAGCCATTCAGGGACGACGCTCCTTGCTAGATCATCCTGACACCAAATCCGCACCATCGGGTTCGGTTGCCAATTGCCCGGATATTTTCCGATGCGCTCCGCAGACCCGATGGCTTAGCAACCGGCTTGTTCTGTTTGTGCCGGACGCTTCACCGCTCGTCCTATCGCGGTGGCGAGAAGTTCGCAAACCCTTTATCAGCGGTTAATGTGCACTTGTCCATGATGGGCAATTGGCCGCCTTTCGAGGCAGGATAGAACAGAAGGTGGATTGAATATGCGCGCCCTCGCCCTGGCTGCCGTGGCCGGCATTGCTTTGTTTACTAATTGTTTTTCAAATGCTTACGCCCAAACTCCGACACCCGCCGCGGGTACCGAAAGCCCCTGGAGCTATGCCGATCTCGCCGATCTGGCGACAGTTGCCCCGATGGTGATCGAAGCGCGTGTCTACAGCACGGCGCTGCTTAAGGCCGAACGCGCACCGGGGCTCGCGGCGGGCTTTGCGCGATTCTATGTCGAGGCCGATGTGGTCAGCCTGATTCGCGGATCGGGGCCGTTGGCGGCGCGGATCAGCTATCTTGTCGACCTTCCGCTCGACGCAAAAGGCAAGCCGCAGAAGCTCAAAAAGAAGCAGCCCGTGCTGCTTTTTGCCCGCCCGGTCGCGGGCGCGGCAGCGGGGAGCAGCAGCACCGGCAGCGTCCAGCTGATCGCGCCCGACGCCCAATTGCCTTGGGACGCTGCGACCGAATCGCAGCTGCGCGCGATCCTGACCGAGCTGGTCAAGCCCGGCGCCCCGCCCGCGATTACCGGAATCGCCAACGGTTTCCACGTCCCCGGCACACTGCCCGGCGAGGGCGAGACGCAGCTGTTCCTCGACACCAAGACCGGCGAGCCGGTGTCGATCACCGTCCTGACCGCCGCCGACGGGTCGCGCCGCTGGTCGGCCGCCTTCGGCGAGATCGTCGACGAAAGCGCGCCGATTCCGCGCCAGAACACGCTCGGCTGGTATCGCCTGGCCTGCGGCTTGCCGCGAAGCCTGCCGCTCAGCAAACTCGGCGGCACCGCTCCCGAAGACCGCAAGAAAGCGGCCGCCGATTATGCCGTCGTCCTTGGCGCGCTCGGTCAATGCACGCGCACCCGCACACCGCCGCCAGGCCTCTGACCCGGCCAAACTGCCGGGCCTGCGGCAACGCGGGGCCTTGTTTCCGGGCGAAAAGCCGATAGGGGCGCAGGCGAATGCGGGCTCCGGCCCGCCCTGCCAAGGAGTGCCTGCATGTCGCCTCAGCCCGCCCCCGCCACCCCGCGCCCGCCGCTGCGTGTCGCGCTCGCCGGTATCGGCGTCGTCGGCGGCGGTGTCGTCCGGTTGCTCGAGGCGAATCGCGCCCTGATCGCACGCCGCGCCGGCCGCGCGGTCGAGATCGTCGCCGTCTCCGCGCGCGACCGCCAGAAGGATCGCGGCGTCGATCTGTCGCCCTATCGCTGGGAAGACGATATGGCGGCGCTGGTCGAATCCGACGATGTCGACGTCGTGGTCGAGATGGTCGGCGGCGCCGACGGCCCTGCGCTGACGCTCGCCCGCCAGGCGCTGGGCGCGGGCAAGGCGCTCGTCACCGCGAACAAGGCGATGATCGCGCATCATGGGCTCGATCTCGCGCAGATCGCCGAGGCGCAGGACACGCCGCTCAAATATGAAGCCGCCGTCGCGGGCGGCATCCCGGTCATCAAGGCGATCCGCGAAGGCGCCTCGGCGAACCAGATCGCCCGCGTCTATGGCATCCTAAACGGCACCTGCAATTATATCCTGACGCTGATGGAGCGCGAGGGCGCGAGCTTCGCCGACGCCCTCGCCGCGGCCCAGGCCGAAGGCTATGCCGAGGCCGACCCGACCTTCGACGTCGACGGGATCGACGCCGCACACAAATTGTCGATCCTCGCCGCGCTCTGCTTCGGCACCCGGCTCGACATCGACACGGTGACCGCCGAGGGCATCCGCGGCCTGATCGCCGCCGACATTCGCGAGGCCGCCGCGCTCGGCCACCGCGTCCGCCTGATCGGTATGGCCGAACGCGACGAAGGCGGTCTCTATCAACATGTCCAGCCGTGCCTCGTCCCCGCCGACCATCCGCTCGCCTATGTCCCCGGCGCGCTCAATGCCGTCGTCGCCGAGGGCAATTTCGTCGGCCGACTCTTTTTCGAAGGCGCGGGCGCGGGCGCGGGGCCGACGGCATCGGCGATCGTCGCCGACATCATCGACATCGCGCGCGACGAATATGGCCCCGCCTTCGCGATGCCGGTCGATGCGCTTGATGCCGCCCCCGCCGCCGATGCGGGCGCGCGCGTCGGCAAACATTATGTCCGCCTGATCGTCGAGGACCGGATCGGCGTCCTTGCCGAGATCGCGACCGCTATGCGCGACGCCGGCGTTTCGATCGAAAGCTTCATCCAGCGCGGCGACGATGCCGAGGGCGGCGTGCTGATCGCGCTCGTCACGCACGAAGGTCCGGGCCGCGCCGTCGCCGCGGCGCTCGCGGCGCTTGCAGCATCGGATCATGTCATCGGTACGCCAATGCATATGCCGATCCTGGCGCTCTGACCCCGCTTGCATTCGCAAATCCCCCTGTTAGCTCTCGCTGAGGGGAATGGGGGGACAGACATGGACTTAGCGATCCGGGAGGGCTTGGCCGAAGCACGCGCGCTGGCCCGGCAGTATTGGCAAGCGCTGCTGACCTATGTCGGGCTCGGCGTCGTGCTGCCCTTTCTGCTGCTGTCGAGCGAGCCGATCTTCGATCTGCGCACCCTCGTCGCCATCGCTGCCGATCCCTGGACCTATCGCGTCAGCGGATCGATCACCGGGCCGCTCTATCTTCTGGGCATCGTCAGCCTGATCGTAAGCGGCGCGCTGCTCGCGGCATGGAATGCGCTGCTCGCCGAGATCCGCGAGGGCTATATTTCGGAGATCATGTACGGGCTCGTCGCCGGCGCGGCCTATCTGGTGGTCAATATCATCCTCTATTTCGGCGTCGGAATCATCCTGTCGCTACCGATCCTGCTGCTCGCGGCATTTCAGTCTGTTCAGAGCTATGGAATCGCCCTTGTGATCTTCCGCTATATCGTTTCGGCGCTGCTCGGCTCGTGGATTTATGCGCGATTCTGTCTCGTCGGACCGGTGATGGCGGCGGGCGGGCGGCTCGAGCCGGTATCGGCCTTTGCCGAATCCTGGCGCCGCACGCGAACGGCATGGCCGCGTCTCCTCGGGCTCTATCTTGCCATCTACGTCCTGTCCGGCCTGCTGACGCTGGCGCTGCTCGCACCGCATCTTTTCATTCTGTTCAACAGCGCGCCCGGCAGTTTCGCCGAAACGGCGATGAGTATGGGGTGGCTGCTGTTCTGGGCGGCCTATTTCCTGATGCTGCTGCTCGTTCCCGCAGGTCTCTACCGCGCCTCCGAAGATCGCACCACGGTCGAGGTGTTTGCCTAGGGCTCCTCGGGCAGCGCGGGGATTCCCGCTTCGGGATCGGTCGCGCGCTTCGCCATCTCGTAAAGCGGGTTATATTCGGGGCCGGGCTTGTACCGCCCGCCGATCGGCATCCAGTTATAGGGCAGCTTGTCGAGGCTCATCGCCTTCGCCTCGGCCCGCGGGATTTGCGGCGATGCATCCTGACCCACCCCGGCGATGGCGCGCAGTTCGGGCGACAGGCGATTGCGGTCGGTATCGGAGCCGCACACCAGAATCTCGCCAGCCTTGATCGGACCGCAGCGGCGCACGGGGTCGGGCAGCACCCGGCTGCGCGCGATCGCACCCTCGGCGTCCTGCGCGGGCGGCGGCGACGCATCCTGAGCGGCGAGCGGCGGCGCTGTCATGCCAATGACGCACGTCAGCGCAATCACGCCCCCGAATCGGGCGAAGCGATCTCGACAAGCGGGGCGCACGACCATATGGCGCCCAGCATGCCGATGGGGCGGAGCAAGTAAAGACGGAGATGTGAGCCGATGGCAAAAAGTGACGGTAGCAACCTCGACCGGGTCCTGGTGCTCGAAATGGTGCGCGTCACCGAAGCCGCGGCGATCGCTGCCGCCAAGCTGATCGGCCGCGGCGACGAAAAGGCGGCCGATGCCGCCGCCGTAGAGGCGATGCGCAACGCTTTCAACACGCTCTATATGGACGGCACGATCGTGATCGGCGAAGGCGAACGCGACGAAGCACCGATGCTCTTTATCGGCGAAAAGGTCGGCAATGCGCCTGGCAAGGGCCCGAAGATCGACATTGCGGTCGACCCGCTCGAAGGCACCACGATCACCGCCAAGGCCGGCCCCAACGCGCTCGCAGTGCTCGCGATCGCCGAAGAAGGCTGCCTGCTCAACGCCCCCGACGTCTATATGGACAAGCTTGCGGTCGGTCCCGGCTATTCGCCCGGGATCGTTAATTTCGACAATAGCGTGCGCGAAAATGTCGAAGCGGTGGCCCGCGAAAAAGGGTGCGCGCCGGCCGACATCATCGTCTGCGTCCTCGACCGCCCCCGCCATGAAGCGATCATCGCCGAACTGCGCGCGATCGGCTGCGGCGTCGCGCTGATCCCGGACGGCGACGTCGCGGGCGTGATCGCTACGACCAATCCCGAAACCAATGTCGATATCTATATGGGATCGGGCGGCGCGCCCGAAGGTGTGCTCGCCGCGGCGGCGCTGCGCTGCGTCGGTGGCCAGTTCAAGGGCCGCCTGCTTTTCCGCAACGACGACGAGCGGCTGCGCGCGAAAAAATGGGGAATCGAAGATCTCGACCGCGTCTACGACCTCGAAGATCTGGCCAAGGGCGATGTAATCTTCGCCGCAACCGGCGTCACCGACGGCTCGCTTCTGCGCGGCGTCAAGCATCGCCGCGGCGGCATCTTGACCACTGAAACCGTGGTGATGCGCGCATCGTCGGGCACCGTGCGCTGGGTGAAGGGCGAACATCGCCTCGGCTGAGGACGCCCCGTCACCCCCAAAGCAGGATCAGGACTTTAGCCGCCGCTTGCTTTCGCGTCGTCGGGCGGTGCCCGCGCGCCGCCCTGTCCCCCGCCGGCGGCGTCCCCGCCCGCCAGCGCGCGCGCCAGCGGCTTCAGCGCCAGCGTTCCGAGCCGAACGCGCGGCGTCTGCTTGCCCGGGACCGCGGATAGCGCAAATGCGGCATCGAGCCGCAGAGCGGCCGCCGATGCTTTCGCTATCCGCACCGTGTAGCGTCCGTAAGCCACGCTTTCAAAAAGGAAATATCCGTCGAACTCGGTCAGAGTGGTTGCGCGCACCCGTCCTTCTGCATCGACCAGCTCTAGCTGCAATCCCTCGATCGCATTGCCGCCGTCGCGCATCGCGACGCCTTCGATTTCGCCGGCCGCGGTCAGCGGCAGCGCAACATGCGTCGCGACGCCGGGCCGCGGCGTGACGACCACACCGGGCAGTGCGGGCTGGATATAGGGGTCGGGCAGGCTTCCGGCATCGATGCCGATCATCACCGGACGAAAGGGTTCGAGACCGTCGATCGTGGCACGGCCATCCTTCGCGGTTGCGCTATCGACATAGCCATTACCCGCGGTCAGCGGGACGTCGGCGACCGCCGCTTCGCCCGGCTGGCGGATACCGTCGCCATTATCGTCCATCCACACTTCGGCGAGCACCTGGCCGCGGCTTGCGAGCTTTTCGCTCGACACGCGCCAGCCCCCGCCGCCGCCATCGGCCCGGCTGCGCGGCCCGAAGCTGAAGGCAAGCGACAGCGACGCCGCGACCGATCCGTCGCTCGCCACTTCGCCGAAGCCCGATAGCTGAAACTTGTCGAAACGCCGCGTGTAGCCAATCCCGGCGCGCGCGCGGTCGAGCCCCTTGTCATAGCCCAGTTCGGCGCGCCATTCGGCGTCGCGCTTGCCCGACCATTCGGCAATCGCGGTCAGGCGCGAATCGGCGTTCGATCCCGCCAGCGCAAAGCGCGCCTCACCGCGCAGACGGACGCGCCCGATGCGCGCATTGGCGAGCAGCGTGGCGGTCAGATTGTCAGGCGGGTCGGGGCCATAGGGCACATCCGATCGCGACCAGTCGATCTGCCCGGTCAGCGTCATGGTGCGGAAACTCGCCGAGGCGCGTCCCGAGGCCTCGATGCTCGAAACGCCCGAGGTCCGGTCGATCTTCGCCACATCGACGTGCAACGGCAGCACCGCCTGTCCCAATTTTACCGACTGGTCGATCGACACCGAATAGAGGCCGTTGATATTGTTGATGAAACGGTCCGAAACAAAACCGCCCCAACCGCGCATCGCGTCGGCACGGATATAGGTTTCGCCAAAGCCGGCGAGCCAGCTTGCCCGCAGCGCGTGGCCGCCGTCGTCGGCATAGGCAACGCCAAACTCGAGCAAGGTCGGGCCGATCGAACGGCGCAGCGCCGCCTCGCCATAGTTGCGGCGGACATTCTCGATCAGCAGACTGTGGAAATAGGCGGCGATCGAGGTGCGCGTATCGAGGCCGCGCTCGATCCCCGCCGAACCGCGCCAGCCGCGCCGGAAGGCGCCGCCGCGCGGCCCGCCGAACTCGATCAGGTCGGTATCGTCCTGGGCAATCCCGGCCCAATACCAGGTCTTTTGCGGCGGGATCGAATCGAGCCCGACCTGCAATTGCCGGATTTCGCGGCGCACTTGCCCCTGCGGGCCATAAAGGACGATCTCGAACCGGTTCGATCCATATTGCAGTGGGACGCCCAGAAATTCGTAGCGGCCGTCGCCATTGGGGCTGGTAAAGGCCAGCAACTGACCGTTGCGATAGAGTTCGGCGTCCCATCCGGCGGGTAGATCGCCGCGGAAATCGGTCTTGTCGAACGCGTCGGGGCGTTCGACGGGGCGATTGGTCAGCACCGCGCCACGGCCCGGCACCGACTGGGCGACGATTCCCGTCGACAGCAGGCTGACATCGCCGACCGCATAATGCGTCGCGTGGAGCGGGCCGAGAAGCTGGCCGGTGGGATCGGTGCGATAGAGCCGCAGGCGCAGGCTGTCGGGGACGCCCTTGTCGTCGGACGAGAGGCGCGCATCGAAGCTCTGCTTGAGCAATTCGCCGGCAGCGAAGATTTCGTAACGCGCCTGCGTCGAAGAGCCGCCCTGCTTGTCGGACACCACGCCTGCCGAAGCGACAACGTCGAGCGACGGCGTGCTCCACATTCGGTAGGGTCGCGGCGCTTGCGGCAGGCTGGCGAGGTCGAAGCGCGTCTGCGGACGAATCGTCGCAGCGCGCGCGCGGCGCTCGGCGGCGAGCTGGAACGGCAGCTTTTCCTTCGAATCGATGCGCAGAACAGCATTCGACAGGTCGGCGCTGATCGGCACCCCGATCCATTTCGACAGACTGGCAAGGTCGACGCACCACCCCGCCGCCGTGTCGCGGATCATATTCGCGCCGATCCGGAAGCGCTCGCTGCCCGCGCGCACTTCGCCCGCGTCGCGGTCGATCAGGAAGGTGCGGCGCTCGTCGAGCACCCAGCCGGTTGCGCGGCGCAACTTGCGGTCGACGCGCACCGCGAGATCGAGTGCGAGTACGACATCGGCAAGATCGACGCACAGCCCCTGCGGCGTCTGATAACCCCGCACGCCGTCGCCGAGCCGATATTGGCCCGAGCGCAGGTCGAACAGCCATCGATCGTCTTCGTTCGGTTTCCAGCTGTCACTAGTAGTTTGATATATATCTGTTTTTTCAGCGGCGTGGGCGCCGGAGGGCAGCAAGCCCACCAGCGCCATCCCGGCGGCGAGCGCCGGCAGCAGGCGTTTCAGGAAGGCGCCGAGCATCGCCGCCTCCGTCCGGTTCCGCGCGCCGTCCGGCTATTTCACCACCCGGTCGGCCTGATCGATCGTCGCACCGCCGACTTCGCGATCCTCCGAATAGCGGATCTGCACCGGCCCCTTCAGCTTCGCCGCGACCTCGGCCGGCACGCGCAGCGAAACGGTGCGATCGCCGACCTCTGGATAAACGGCGATGCCGCGCGCCAGCAGCAGCGGCTCAGCCACACCCGGCCGCGTCACCGCGATATCGCCATAGACCGACCGGTTGCCGGTGCGCGTGAGGTGGAAATTGAAGGCGGGTCCGTCGCGCGTATCCCCAACCCAAGCCTCCCCGATCTTTGCGGTCGCGGCGAGTTCGCCGACGCGCACGATGATCGGGATAGTGATGCCATAGATGGGGGTGAGCGCGATCGACACACCGTCGCCCGTCGGCTTGGCAGGATCGGCGACGGCCGGTGCCGCATCGGGAACCGCGCGGAAAAGCATATGCGCGCGATATTCACCCGGCGCGAGGCCTTCGGGGATACGCACGCCGATGCGGATCACCTGCGGCTGGTTCGGCGGCAGCGTCACGCGGCGCGGGCTGAAGGCGATCATGTCGAGCGCGGCGCGTTCGGCAGCGTTCGCGTTCGCCTCGTCAATCTCGTCGAGCCCGCCCTCGGCGGTCATCCGCTTGATCTCCAGGCTAACGCGGTAGGTTGCGGGTTCGGCCCCGATATTGTTGAGCACCACCTCGGTGCCGCGCGAACCGTCGAGAATCACGCGCGTCGGTGCCACGAGCAGATCGCCCGCGGCGTGCGCGGAGGGCGCAGTGCTGCTGCACGCAGCCGCCGCGAGCAGGCAAAAGCCCTTGAAAAAGCGAAACATAGATACGATCCCCACAATCGTTCGGGGACCGCGGTCGCCGCCCCCAGGTTGGTCGCCTCCCTGTTGCGCCATCATGGTTGATATTTCGCTAACCATAGCTGGGCACGCACGCATCGCCCTGCGCCGCGCATACGAAAAAGGGCCGCCGGAGCTGGTATCCGGCGACCCCTTTCGATGGCCGGCACGCCCACAGGCGCGCCGATCCCCCCACCTGATAATCAGGGTTTACTGGTAGTTGGCAGTGACGTTGAACGTGCCGCTGTAATCGCCAGCCGTCTGGTTGGCGCCAACGCTGAGCGTGCCGCCGACCTGAAAGCTGCCGCCGGTCGCACCGAGCGTAACGTTCGTCGCCGAATAGCTGAGCGTCGAGTTCATCGTGCCGCCAAGCGATCCGTTGAGCGTGACATTCGCGTCGCCACCGACCACGACAACCGCACCATTGGTGCCGGTGATGTCGAAATTGGCCGCCGTCGTGGTGCCGGTGCAGGTCAGTCCCGTGCCGCAGGTCACGCCGCCCGCGGTCGACACCGCGACCGTCGAGGCGGTCGCGCCGCTGATGACGGTCGCGAACTGCAGATCGCTGGTGTTGGAGAGCGTGATCTGGCGAAGGATCTTCGCCTTCGCCGTACCCGTGGCCGTCGCCGCATGCGCCGCCGGGGCGTTCATGGCGAGAGCAGCAATTGCGGCGCCGATGAGGGCGCGCTTCATTCCAATGGTGCGCATAAGTTGGTCCCTTGAACAGTCGATAATCGAATGGAAATCCCACCCCATTCGCCGACCCCTTTAGCGGGCGACCGGTTCAGCTTTTGCCCAACAAGCATGGTTAACAGCGCATATAGAATTGGCCCGCCTTGCAGGATGCAAGCGAGCAAAAACAAGGCATTAAGCCAGTTTTCGGCCAATCGTGGGGATTGCCGTCACCCCTTTAACGGCCCGCAGCGGGACAGATTAAGCGCATCGGACAGAAAAATATCAGCGGCGAATCGCCATGGCCCGGCGCGCGCCGATCAGATCGATTCGCCCGACAGCCGCTGGCAGATCATGTCGAGCTGGTCGAGCGACGCGAATTTCAGGGTCAACGCGCCCTTGCCGCCGCCCGCATAGTGAATCGCAACGCCAATTCCGAGCAGCTCAGACAGATGCCGTTCGACCGCGACGATGTCGGGATCGCGCCCGCCGCCAGCCACGGTCGGGCTTTCGGCGGGCGCCTTGCGGCCGCCTCCCTTCGCCTCGCGCACCAGCGCCTCGACCATACGCACCGACAAGCCTTCCTGGACGACCCTGCGCGCGATCGCCTCGGCGCCGTCGGCCCCGATCAGCGCGCGCGCATGACCCATCGACAGCGATCCGTCACCGACCAGATCCTGCACTTCGAGAGGAAGGTCGAGCAGGCGCATAAGATTCGCAACATGGCTGCGCGACTTGCCGACCAGCTTTGCCAGCGCTTCCTGGTTGTGACCGAAATCCTCGATCAGCTTGCGATAGGCGCTCGCCTCTTCGATCGCGTTCAGATCCTGGCGCTGGATATTCTCGACCAGCGCAATCTCATAGGTCGCAGCGTCGTCGAGTTCGCGCACCAGCGCCGGAATCTGGTGCAGCCCCGCGCGCTGCGCTGCGCGCCAGCGGCGTTCGCCGGCGACCAACTGGTACCCCTCGCCTCCCGGCGCGCGTCGGACGATGATCGGCTGCAACAGGCCGCGCGTCCCGATAGAATCGGCAAGCTCGGCAATCGCATTTTCATCGAAGTGGCGGCGCGGCTGGCCGGGAAGCGGGCGAATCGCGCCCACCGCGATATGCTGCACCGAATCGCCAGCAGGTGCCGTCGTCGCCGGGCGGGCGGCACCGGGACTCGCGAGTACCGGAGCTTCAGCCGCCACGTCGCCGAACAGCGCGTTCAGCCCGCGGCCGAGTCCCGACGGGCGTTTGCGCGGCGCAGATGGTCCAGTTTCGTCTTTATTATCAGCCATTTATGCAGCCTTGCGAACATTGGGCAGGCGGTCGATCAATTCGCGCGCGAGCGCGATATACGCGGCCGATCCAGCGCAGCGATGGTCATAGATCAGCGCCGGAAGACCGTGGCTCGGCGCTTCCGACAGTCGCACGTTGCGCGGAATGACGGTCTGAAAGACCACCGGCCCCAGCACTTCGCGGACATCGTCCGAAACCTGGTCTGTCAGCCGGTTGCGGCGATCGAACATCGTCAGCGCGACGCCCAGAATCGACAATTTCTGGTTGAAGCGACCGCGCACGCGCTCGACCGTAGTGAGCAGCTGGCTCAAACCCTCGAGCGCAAAAAATTCGCACTGCAACGGCACGATCAGCGATTCGGCGGCAATCAGCGCGTTGAGCGTCAGCATGCCGAGCGACGGCGGACAATCGATCAGGCAGATATCCCACTGCCCCGCCTCGGCACTCGTCAACGCCTGCTCAAGGCGATGGAGCCGATCGGAAAATTCGATCAGTTCGATCTCGGCGCCCGACAGATCGACCGTCGCCGGGACAATATCAAGCCGCGGCACTGCCGTCGGGACGGCACAATCGGCCAGCTGCGCATCGCCGCGCAGCAATTCATAACTCGAAAATTCGCGCTGCGACTGCGCAATTCCAAGCCCCGTCGAAGCGTTGCCCTGCGGGTCGAGGTCGATGATCAGCGTGCGCCAGCCCGTCGCCGCAAGCGCGGTCGCCAGATTGATCGCGGTCGTCGTCTTGCCGACCCCGCCCTTCTGGTTCGCCACGGCGATACGAATCATCGCTTTCCTCGCTGCTTTCCACCGATCGTCCCCATGCCAACCAATATCTGGCTGTCGGCGTCCGTCCGGCTCTGTTCCACGTGAAACATTCTCTGCCATGGCTCCGGCAGAGATGCCAGTTCCTTAACTGCGTTTCGCCCCTTTGGCAGCAGCCACCGCGTCGATTCGGTCGAAAAACGCGTGGATAAGTTGATTAGCTTGTCGAGCGGCGCAAAGGCCCGCGCGCTGATCGTAGCCACAGGGCGCGTCGCGATGCGTTCTAGCGGCGCTTCCACAACCTCGACATGTGCAAGATTAAGTTCGCCCGCGACCGCACGCAAAAAATCGCAGCGCCGCCGCCGCGATTCGACAAGCAGCATCGGCCGTGACGACAGGATTGCGACGACCAGCCCGGGCAACCCTGGTCCGCTGCCGAGATCGATCCAGAGCCCTTCGCCCTCATCGTCGAGCGCCAGCAACTGCGCGCTGTCGGCGATATGCCGCACCCACAAGGTCGGGATTGTCGATGCAGCAATCAGATTCTGCTGGGCGTTCTCCTCCACCAGCATCGCGGCAAAGCGATCGAGCTGCGCCCATTGTTGTTCGGTTGGCGCGAAGGCCGCCCCGATCCAACTGCGTGCTTCCGCTTCGCTTGTCAGCAATTCAACCGTCATGCGTAAATTGTCCTATCGATCAATGGCCCTCGACCTCACCCCGCCCTGGTGCCTTGCGAGCGGTATTCGAGTCCCGCGGCGGGGGCGCGAGGCCCTTCACACGGACCTGCTTCATTGCCAGCCAGCTGGGGGAAGCGCCGAGAAGCATCCGTCACCTGACCGATCAACCCTGGGAGAATTGTCGGCCACGCCCACCTCACGCCGCCCGTCGCCGACTATGCACCATGATCGCAGTCAGTGCAGCGGGGGTCACGCCGTCGATGCGACCCGCCTGGCCCAGCGTTTCCGGCCGCGCTTTGGTAAGCCGCTCGACCATTTCGCGCGACAAGCCGCCGATAGCAGCATAGTCGAGCGCGGGGTCAAGCAGGATGGCTTCATTCGCCGCGAGCGCACGCAGTTCAGCCTCTTGCCGCGCAATATAGGGCGCATAGTGGGCGTCCTCAGCCAGTTCGGCGAGTAGGGTCGGGTCGATGTCGGCAAGCTCCGGCGCGAGCACCGCAAGGTCGCTGATCGCGACACCCGAATAGCGCAACAGGTCAATTCGCGTCCGCGGCGCCCCGTCGCCCGGCAGTCCCAGGCCGATAGCGGCATAATCGGAGCTCGTTACCGGCGCTGACAACAGCTCCGTTGCTCTCGCGCGTTCCGCCATGCGCGCTTCGAACTGCACCGCCGTCGCGGGTCGCACCAGCCCCAACGCGATTCCCTTCGGCGTCAACCGCGTCGCGGCGTTGTCGGCCCGCAGCCGGAGACGATATTCGGCGCGTGCGGTGAGCATGCGATAGGGCTCGGTGACACCCTGCAAAACCAGATCGTCGACCATCACTCCGATATAGGATTCGGACCGATCGAGGATGAGCGGCTCGCGGCCCTGCACCGCAAGCGCGGCATTCGCACCCGCAACCAGACCCTGTGCCGCCGCTTCCTCATATCCGGTGGTGCCGTTTATCTGGCCCGCGCACCACAGACCGGCAATTGCACGCACCTGCAGACCGCGATCGAGCGCCCGCGGATCGATATGGTCATATTCGACCGCATAGCCGGGCACCGTCATCTCGACGCGTTCCAGACCCTCCATCGTGCGCAGCATCGCGAGCTGGACGTCGGCAGGTAGCGAGGTCGAAATGCCGTTCGGATAGACGAGCGGCGAATCGAGCCCCTCGGGTTCGAGAAACACCTGATGCCCCTCGCGGTCGGCGAAGCGGTGGATCTTGTCCTCGATCGACGGACAGTAACGCGGCCCAGCCGCCCCGATAGCACCGGTGAACAGCGGCGAGCGGTGGAGATTATCGGCGATGATGCGGTGCGATTCGGCATTGGTGCGCGTAATCGCGCAGAAAATCTGCGTCACTGTCCGCTCGCTGTTCCACGTGGAACAGGTCCAATGCGCGCCTTCAGCGCTGTCCGAGGGTTGCTCCTCGAGCCGCGCCCAATCGATCGTGCGCGCGTCGAGCCGCGGCGGGGTTCCGGTCTTGAGCCGCGCCATCGGCAAAGCCGCGGCACGCAATTGCTCGGCGAGCCGATGTGCGCCGGCTTCGCCGACCCGCCCGCCCACCATGCGCTCCTCGCCCCGAAACAGGCGTCCGCCGAGGAAGGTGCCCGTCGCAAGCACCACAGCCGGCGCGACGAGCCGCGTCCCATCGCCCAGTTCAATGCCTTCGACGCGGGCACCGCCTTCGCGAAGCACCAGCGCCGCGGCTTCGCCGGCCACGACGCAAATCGCCTCCTCCGCTGCAAGCAACGCCTGGATCGCATCGCGATAGAGTTTCCGGTCGGCCTGGATACGCGGGCCTTGCACCGCAGCGCCCTTCGACGCATTGAGCATCCGATAGTGAATCGCGGCGGAATCGGCGGCGCGCGCCATCCAGCCATCGAGCGCGTCCACCTCGCGCATCAGATGGCCCTTGCCGAGACCGCCGATCGCCGGGTTGCACGACATTGTCCCGATCAGCGCCGGGTCGAAACTGACGAGCGCAACGCGCGCGCCGAGCCGTGCAGCGGCGCCCGCGGCTTCGGTCCCGGCGTGTCCCCCGCCGACGACAATCACGTCGAAAATCTTGCTGCTGTCCATGATTGCCGCGCCTTTAGCCGATTCGGCGGGGTCGGTCTACGGCGCCCGCACGCACGCCGGCTGCACGAACTGTTCCACGTGGAACATCATTTGCCGATGCAGAAGCGTCCGAACAACGCATCGAGCATATCCTCGACGCCAGCACGCCCGGTGATCCGGTCGAGCGCACCTGCGGCAAGCCGCAGGCGCTCGGCAATAAGGATGAGGTCGCCCGCCTCGCGCGACCCCGCGTCGATGCCAAGCCATTGTTTCGCGTCGGCGAGTGCAGCGCGTTGACGCTGGCGTAGCGCCGCTTCGCCTTCGCGGGGCAGCAGCGTTCGCGCCATGTCGACGATCATGCCATGCAACGCCTCCATCCCTTCGCCCGTCGCCGCCGACAGGATCAGGTCGCAGCGCGCCGCATCGGCTTCGGCAGCGGCGTCGCCGCGCCAGCGGTCGGCTTGCGCTGCAATCAGGATACAGCGGGGATGGTCAGGGGCGTCACGCGGCGGGCCGAGCCACAGGACGATGTCTGCGGCCTCCACCGCAGCGCGTGCGCGATTGATACCGATCGCTTCGACGACATCGGCGCCTTCGCCGCGCAATCCCGCGGTGTCCGAAAAGCGCATCGCAATGCCATCGAGCGCCAGCGGGGTTTCGATGACGTCGCGGGTCGTCCCAGCGACGGGAGATACGATGGCCAACTCACGCTGCGCCAATGCGTTGATAAGTGTAGACTTTCCGGCGTTCGGCGGCCCGGCGATCACCACCGACAGACCGTCTGCAATCACTTCGGCCGCCGGTCGCGCCAGCCACTCGCCCAACTCGGCCGCCAGCGCCGCCATTCCCGCAACCAACCGTGCGGCAGCGCCTTCGTAAACATCGACGTCATCTTCGTCGGCAAAGTTCAGCTCTGCCTCGGCCGCCGCCATCAACGCCAGCAAGCCTTCCTGCCACGCGGCCACCGCGCGCGACACATGGCCGCTGGCTAGCCCGAGCGCCTGCACCCGCTGGCTTTCGGTTTCGGCGGCAAGCAAATCGGCAAGCCCCTCGGCCTCGGCGAGATCGATCCGGTCATTCAGAAAAGCGCGCCGGGTGAATTCGCCCGCCTCGGCGCGGCGCAGCCCAGGAAGCGCTGTCAGCGCCGATTCGACCGCTGCGACGACTGCGCGGCCGCCATGCAGATGAAACTCGGCCAGATCTTCGCCCGTCGCCGTATTCGGTCCCGGAAACCAGAGCATGAGCGCCCGATCGAGCGGCGCTCCCGTTGCATCCTTGAGATCGGCAAGCGACGCATGCCGCGGCGGCGGCAGACGCCCCGCTAACGCCCGCACGGCATCGGCGGCGTGCACACCGCTGACCCGCACAACCGCGATCGCGGCCGGCGGCATCCCGCTCGACAGGGCAAAAATTGTTTCGCTTGCCGGCGTGTTGATCAGCGCTTGCTTCCCCGCGCCGGCTTGTCCTCGTCATCCTTGGCCGCGGGCTTCGCCGCCCCCCCCATCAGCCCGCCACCGAATTGACCGAGCAGCGACTGAACCAGGTTCAATCCACTCTCGCCCATCGGGACCCAGCTCTTGACCATCGACTGGACCATGTCGGGCGTGATCCCCTTCGCCATCAGTTCCTTGACGCGGCTGAGGTAGATGTCGTGCAGCGGCTCGAGGTCGGGAAGTCCGAACAAGCGCCGCGCCTCTTCGGGTGTGCAATCGACCTCGATGTTGAACTTCATTGTTTTCCGCCCTTTCCGCGCTTGAGCGTCGCCCTGTCGGCGGCTAGCTTCGCGCTTTCACAGCCAATAAGCAAGAGTCAGGAGAGCCCCTCATGTCGCCAACCAACAGCGAAATCGCCGCACTCGACGGCGAAGGCCGGATTCCCGCCTATGTCGCGCGGCCCGATGCCGACACGACGCGCGCCATCGTCGTAATCCCGGAGATCTTCGGCGTGAACGAAGGCATCCGCAAAAAGGCCGACGACTGGGCGGCGCTCGGTTATCTGGCGATCGCCCCCGACATTTTCTGGCGGTTCGCGCCCGGTGTCGAACTCAGCCCCGATATCGAGGCCGAATTTCAGGAAGCGCTTGGCTATTTCGGGCAATATGATGCCGACCTGGGCGTCAAGGATATCGAGGCCGCGATCCGCTGGCTGCACAGCCAGGGCGCGACCAAGGTCGGCTGCGTCGGCTTCTGCCTTGGCGGACGGCTGGCCTATATGGCGGCGACGCGAACCGATATCGACGCTTCGGTCGGCTATTATGGCGTCATGATCGACACGATGCTGAACGAGGCGCATGCGATTGCCAAGCCGCTGATGCTCCACATTCCGACCGAGGATCATTTCGTCGATCATGCCGCGCAGGCAAAGATCCACGAAGCGCTCGATCCCAATCCCAAAGTTACGCTCCACGATTATCCCGGCCTCGACCATGGCTTCGCAGCAACGATGGGCAATCGCCGCAACGACGATGGCGCGCAGCTTGCCGACAGCCGGACGCGCGATTTCTTCGCCGAGGCTCTTGCATGAGCGCCGGGTCCGGCGTCCATCCCGGACTTGCCGCCTGGCACGCCTATATGGCGGCGGGCGGCGATCCGGAAGCCTTGCGCGCGATGCTGGCCGACGACGCGGTATTCCATTCGCCCGTCGTTCACTCGCCGCAAGAAGGCCGCGACAAGGTGTTCGCCTATCTGCACGCCGCGAGCCATGTGCTCGGCGGTGAAAATTTTCGCTATCTGCGCGAAATCGCCGACGGCAACCAGGCTTGCCTCGAATTTTCAACCGAACTTGAGGGAATCCACATCAACGGCGTCGATATAATTCGCTGGAACGACGACGGAAAGATACAGGATTTCAAGGTTATGGTTCGCCCGCTCAAGGCGATCAACAAGGTTTGGGAGAAAATGGCGGCGATGCTTGCAGCGCAGGCGGGCTGACCGCGTTTGCCTGTCATGCGCCGATGGATCGTCATTCCCGGCCTGATCGCTGCGATTGCGCTGGCGCTATGGTGGGCGCCCGCGCGCTGGAGCTTGCTGATCTGGACGCCGTTGCTGCTCGTGGCGCTTTACGACGTCATGCAATCGCATCATTCGCTGCGCCGCAACTATCCCCTGCTCGCGCGCATCCGCTGGCTGTTCGAGGCATTGCGGCCCTTTCTTTACGCTTATGTCGTCGAAAGCCCGCTCGACGGCCGTCCCTTCGCGCGCAACGAACGCGATCTGGTCTATGCCCGCGCCAAGGGGCAGCTCGACAGTCATCCCTTCGGAACCGAACTCGACGTCTATTCGGACGAATATGAATGGATGAGCCACAGCATTGCGCCCGCCGAAGCGCATGACCGGACGCGGCGGGTCCGCGTCGGAACCGCACAATGCGCACGGCCTTATGATGCGGCGCTCCTCAATATTTCGGCCATGAGCTTTGGGTCGCTCGGCGCCAAGGCGATCGAGGCGCTCAATCTTGGCGCCAAGGCAGGCGATTTCTACCACGATACCGGCGAAGGCGGCTTCAGCCCCTATCACCGTGTCCACGGCGGCGACATCGTCTGGGAGCTGGGCAGCGGCTATTTTGGTTGCCGCGATGATGAAGGTCGTTTCGACCCCGATCGCTTTCGCGATGCCGCGCAACATGATCAGGTCAAGATGATCGAAATCAAGCTCAGCCAAGGCGCGAAGCCGGGGCATGGCGGCGTCTTGCCAGGCCCGAAGGTGAGCGCCGAGATCGCTGCGACGCGCGGAGTTCCCGAAGGCAAGGATTGCGTGTCGCCGGCCGCGCATTCCGCTTTCTGGACGCCGATAGAAATGGTCGAATGGGCGGCGAAGCTACGCGATCTCACCGGCGGAAAGCCGGTCGGGATCAAGCTCTGCGTCGGCCAGCCGCACGAAATCTATGCCGTCATGAAGGCCATGCTCGAGACGGGAATCCGCCTCGACTATATCGTCGTCGACGGCGCCGAAGGCGGCACCGGCGCCGCTCCGGTTGAATTTTCGAACCGCGTCGGCATGCCGCTTCGCGAAGGCTTGATCTTCGTCCGCAACGCGCTTGTCGGCTGCGGGCTCAAGGAAGAAATCCGTCTAGCCGCCTCGGGCAAGGTGCATTCGGGCGCCGGGCTCGCGGTCAATTGCGCCCTCGGCGCCGACTGGTCCAACGCGGCGCGCGCTTTCATGTTCAGTCTCGGCTGCGTCCAGTCGCTCAAATGCCACACCGACGAATGTCCGACGGGCGTGGCAACGCAGGATGCCGGACGCCAACGCGGTCTGGTCGTCGAGGACAAGGCCGAACGGGTCCGCCGGTTCCAGGCGTCCACCGTGTCGGCGCTATGGGATATCAGCTGCGCAATGGGGCTCGACGATCCATGGCAGATAAGGCCGCACCATCTCCACGAGCGGCTGAATTCGGCACGCTCGGATTCGATCGACCGCATCTACAGCTTCTACCCGCGCTCCATTTTGCTCGACGATCCGGGATCGGTCGCCAGCGCGCGCTATTGGGCCATGGCGCGTGCCGACAGCTTTCGCGCCGCCATCGAAGGCACGCCCGGTGAGCGCTAGATCAGGCTGATCGCCGCCAATTCGCGATAGAGCTCGGGCGGCAGATCGCCGATTCCGCTCGCGCCATCCGCAGTCTTGGGCGCATCGGCCTCGCTCAGATAACGCCAGCCCTGGTGCGCACGCTTGGGCTGCGGATGAACGGGTTCGAGCCTGGCCGCACACACAATATCGACCCGCCCATCATCCCGATCGTCAAAAGCCAGGATTTCGACGCGCCCGACGATCATGTGACGAATGATGAAATGCAATCTGCCGCCGATCAGTTCGTCGGCACGTTTCGGCTTGAACCGCGTCGTGAACCGCACTTCGCCCTGCTCTGCGCGTGCGGCAATCCGCGCATCCAGCGACGGATAGTCGGGACAACCCACAGCAACACGGGTGAGATGGAGCTTTGCCATATCCGCCAAATGGGGATTCCGCCGCTAAAAGAAAAGCCGGCCTCTCACGAGACCGGCTTTTGTTCAGCCGAACAATGTTCCCAGCCCGACCGCGGGGTCGATCCAGCCTTCGTGGATCATCTTGACCGCGACATAGAGGATGACGGCAAGGCCGACATAGGCGATCCAGCGATAGCGCTCGATATATTTGGCGATGATATTCGCCGCGATACCCATCAGTGCGACCGCGAAGATCAGCCCGACGATCAGGATGCCCGGATGCTCGCGCGCCGCGCCGGCAACCGCAAGCACATTGTCGAGACTCATGCTGACGTCGGCGATCGCGACCGCCCAGGCGGCGGCGGCAAAGCTTTTGGCAGGCTTCAACCCCGAATGTTCGTCGCCCTCAATCTCGGGTGATCCGGCCGAATGCGCGCCTTCGCGCAGTTCGCGCCACATCTTCCAGGCGACCCAGATCAGCAGCAGACCGCCGACGAAGATCAGACCGACGATCTGCATCAACTGCGTGACGACAAGGGCAAAGGCAATGCGCAGGACGAGCGCCGCCAGAACGCCGATCAGGATCACCTTCTTGCGCTGATCGGCGGGCAGTCCTGCGGCGAGCGCGCCGACGACGATGGCATTGTCGCCGGCCAGCACGATGTCGATCATCAGCACCTGCACGAAGGCAGCGAGCGCGGCGGGTTCAGTGATGTTCGAAAAATCGGCGACGATGTGCGACCAGATTTCGCCGAACCCACCGGGCCCGGCAGTGGCCGCCGCCTGCGTCAACATGTCCAAAATCACACAGCGTCTCCGAAATAGCTCACCCCCGGCACGGGGTCGTAAAAGCGATGCAGCAGCGCCCGCCACCGTTCATAGCGGTCGGATCGACGAAAACCATCGCGATGATCCGCGACCGTTCGCCATTCTGCCAACAACAGATAGGGCTGTCCGGTTCCCAACGGCCGACGAAGGGTCAGCGAAATGAAGCCGGGCGAGGCTTCGATCAGCGGCCGCGCTTTGGCGATGGCCGCTTCGAATTCCACTTCCATTCCAGGCCGGACCGGCAGCAAGGCATGCTCGATCACGGCCATCGCGGCTTACTGGTTCATGCTGTCGAAGAAATCTTCGTTGGTCTTGGAATCCTTGATCTTGTCGAGCAGGAATTCCATCGCATCGACCGTGCCCATCTGCATGAGGATGCGGCGCAGCACCCACATTTTGCTGAGCTTGTCCTTCTCGACGAGCAGTTCTTCCTTTCGGGTGCCCGACTTGCCGACGTCGAGCGACGGGAAAATGCGCTTGTCGGCGACCTTGCGGTCGAGGACGATTTCGCTGTTACCCGTGCCCTTGAATTCTTCGAAGATGACTTCGTCCATGCGGCTGCCGGTATCGATCAGCGCGGTCGCGATGATCGACAGCGATCCGCCTTCCTCGATATTGCGCGCAGCACCGAAGAAGCGCTTGGGACGCTGAAGCGCGTTCGCATCGACACCGCCGGTCAGAACCTTGCCCGAGCTCGGCACTACGGTGTTGTATGCGCGGCCGAGGCGGGTGATCGAGTCGAGCAGGATGACGACATCCTTTTTGTGCTCGACTAGCCGCTTCGCCTTTTCGATCACCATTTCGGCGACCTGGACGTGGCGCGTCGCGGGCTCGTCGAAGGTCGAGGAGACGACCTCGCCATTGACGCTGCGCTGCATGTCGGTGACTTCCTCGGGCCGCTCGTCGATCAGCAGGACGATCAGATAGACCTCGGGGTGATTGTCGGTGATCGCCTTCGCGATATTTTGCAGCAGCACCGTCTTACCCGTGCGCGGCGGCGCGACGATCAGCGCGCGCTGGCCCTTGCCCTGCGGGCTGACGAGATCGATCACGCGCGCCGACTTGTCCTTGACGGTCGGATCGATCGTATCGAGCTTGAGCTTTTGGTTCGGATAGAGCGGCGTCAGATTGTCGAAATTGACGCGGTGGCGCACGACCTCAGGATTGTCGAAATTGACGCTGATCAGCTTGGTCAGCGCGAAATAGCGTTCGCCGTCCTTCGGCGCGCGAATTTCGCCCTCGACGGTGTCGCCGGTGCGCAGACCATATTTGCGGACCTGATTGGGCGACACATAGATGTCGTCGGGACCGGCAAGATAATTGGCTTCGGGACTACGCAGAAAACCGAAGCTGTCGGGCAGAACCTCGATCGTTCCCGATCCGATGATTTCCTCGCCCTCTTCGGCGAGCTCCTTGAGGATCGAGAACATCAGATCCTGCTTGCGCAGCGTCGAGGCGCCCTCGACGCCCAGCTCTTCAGCCATTTCGACGAGCTGCGCGGGCGATTTTGTCTTGAGTTCTTTAAGATGCATGGATGGATTCCAGGTAACAGAAATATAGGAAAATTCGTTCGATACGGCGCACCAGGCGGTGCCTATCCGGCCGGGGGACGACCGTTCACGATAGCTTCGGCGCCAAGATCGCGCCGCCGACGGAAAGCCGGGTTGATCGGCCCCTAAGCCGCCGATTTCGTCAAGTCAATCGGCTGTCGCCGAGACGAGAGGTCAAAAGGGCCGGACGACCGCCAGAATGACGATGATCGCCGCGGCTACGCCCGGTACCTCGTTGAGCATCCGCAGGCGCTTTTCGGACAGAGGTCGTTCGCCGCGCTTCAGCTTCTTGAAATAGCCGATCGTCCAGCCGTGATAGCCCGACAGAAGCAGGACAAGCAGGAGCTTGGCGTGAAACCAGCCCTGCGACCAATAGCCACCATTGAAAGCGAGCATCAGACCCAGGATCCAGACGAGGACGAGCGAGGGATTGAGGATGATCTTGCGCAGGCGATCTTCGCGCTCGATCCATTTCCTGTCCTCGTCCGACCCCACCGCACATTGGTGATGATAGACGAAAAAGCGCGGCATCATGAAAAGACCCGCCATCAGGAAGATGACGAAAATCACATGCGCCGCTTTCACCCACAACATCGTGACCCCCAGAAATCCAGTCCAGTCTGCCATCCCGCTACTCGCCTCGCACGCGCCTGATCAGATGTTCGACATGGGCTATGGGCGTGTCGGGCACGATACCATGGCCGAGATTGAAGATATGGGGCCGTTCGGGGAAAGCTGCAAGGATGCGATCGATCGCAGCGTCAAGAGCCGGGCCGCCGGCGACCAGCGCGAGCGGATCAAGATTGCCCTGCACCGGTAGATGATCGGGAAGATCATCATTGGCCCAAGCGGGATCGACCGTTTCGTCAAGACCGATCGCATCGGCGCCGACCCCGCGGGCATAAGCCGCCAGCTTGCCGCCCGCGCCCTTCGGGAAACCGATGATCGGCGTGTTGGGATGGAGCGCCTTCAGTTGCCGGACGATTTCGGCATTGGGGGCGATCACCCAGCGTTCGAACTCGGCAGGCGACAGGCTTCCTGCCCAGCTGTCGAACAACTGGACCGCCTCGACCCCCTGTTCGATCTGCCCCGACAAATAGGTCACGCTGAGGTCGACGATCGCATCGATGATCGCGCCGAATGCCACCGGATCAGAGAGCGCCATGCGCCGGGCGGCCGCCTGGTCCTTCGATCCCTGGCCGGCGACCATATAGGTGGCGACCGTCCAGGGACTGCCGGCAAATCCCAGAAAGGTCGTCTGGGGCGGCAAGGCAGCTGCCACGCGCGCTACGGTAGCATAGACCGCGTCGAGCCGCTCAGGCGCCGCCTCAAGCGACGCCAGAGCGCTATCGACGAGTGCCGGGGCCAGCCGCGGCCCCTCACCCGTCTCGAACCACAGCCGCTGCCCCAGCGCATGCGGCACGACCAGAATGTCCGAAAAGAGAATGGCACCGTCGAATCCGAAGCGGCGGATCGGCTGCAATGTTACTTCGGCCGCAGCTTCTGGATCATAGCATAGTTCCAGAAAGCCGCCCTTCGTCGCCCGCAACGCACGATATTCGGGAAGATAGCGACCGGCCTGGCGCATCAGCCACAGGGCGGGCCGTTCCTGCCGCACCCCACGCAGCGTTGCCAGCAAGCTCTTCGATGACGCCTTCACGCGGCCCCTCTTTCTCTCTTCATAATATATATAAATGATTGTGGTGGATTGTTGGCGGGCGGATAAGCGCGCTTTAGGCGCAGCCGCCCTTTTTGCCAACAGCTTGACTCCGGCTGGTCCGCCAAACGCCACGGAGTCGTTGGCTCTCATCCCCGCTATTCACAGCCTGTGGATAAGACTCGTCCCTTGTGGATAAGCGGTGGGGCAGAATCGACGCGGCCGGGGATGGAATCGCCCTGCCGATTTCATCCCGGGGCTTGTCCGCGAACTTATCCACAGCCTCGGAATTTCGCTTCACGGCTTGCCTTTTCGGATCGCAAGGCGGCAAGAGAGGTGATGGACCGCCTCCACCTTCACCTGATATCCGATTCCACCGGCGAAACGCTCGAAAATATCGCCAAGGCGGCGATCGCACAGTTCGACGACGTCGAAGTCGTACGCCATTTCTGGCCGATGGTGCGCTCGGAATCGCATCTCGACCGGATCATGGCGGAGGTCCAGGCGAGCCCCGGCATGATCCTCTTCACCCTCGTCAACGGTGAGTTGCGCGCCAGTCTCGAGCGCCGCGCCGAGGCCCAGGGCCTGCCGCTTGTTCCCGCGCTCGACGCCGTAACCGATGCCTTGTCGCGCATGCTCGGGCAGGAAGCCAAGGCGCGGCCGGGCCGTCAGCATGCGCTCGATGCCGCCTATTTCGCGCGCGTCGAGGCGATCCAGTTCACCGTCGCGCATGACGATGGGATCGGCTGGGAAAATTGGGAACAGGCCGACATTCTGCTCGCTGGCGTCTCGCGAACCTCCAAAACGCCGACGAGCATCTATCTGGCGAACCGGGGGTACAAGACGGCCAATATTCCGATCGTTCCTGAATCGCCGCCGCCCGACGCCCTCTATCATCTGAAGCGTCCGCTCGTCGTCGGGCTGACGACCAGCCTCGACCGCCTCGTCCAGGTGCGCCGCAACCGTCTGCTCTCGCTCAATCAGGCGCCCGAAACCGCCTATGTGGACGATGAACGCGTGAAAGCCGAAATCGCTTATGCCCGCCGCATGTTCGCCGACAATGACTGGCCGGTGATCGACGTGACGCGCCGTTCGATCGAGGAAACGGCGGCTGCGGTGATCAAGCTGGTCGAGGATCGCGGGGGCCGGACGGCGTGATGCAGATCGTCCTTGCATCGCAGAGCAGCGGCCGCGCAGCGATGCTGCGCGCTGCCGGCATCGCGTTCGAAGCGACCGCGGCGCATGTCGATGAAGAAGCGCTGACGGCCGGTCTCGTTGCCGCCGGCCAGACGGCGCGCAACATTGCCGATGCGCTGGCGGAGGCCAAGGCGATCAAGATTTCTTCTCGGCTGCCTGGCGTTACCGTAATCGGTGCCGATTCGACGCTCGCGCTTGCCGATGGAACAATGCTCGCCAAGCCCGCGAGCCCCGATGAGGCGGCAGACCATCTGCGCCGCATGGCGGGGACGCGGCACAAATTGTTCAGCGCGGTCGTTGCAGCGCGCGACGGCGCGCCGGTCTGGCGCGCGATCGGCGAGGCGCGGCTGTGGATGCGGCCCTTGTCGGACGCCTTCATCGCCGACTATGTGGCGCAGCATTGGGACAGCATCCGCTGGACCGTCGGCTGTTACGAAATCGAGGGGGCGGGCGTGCAATTGTTCGATCGGGTCGAAGGCGATCCCTGGACGATCATCGGCATGCCGATGCTGCCGTTGATGGCATGGCTGCGCGCCACCGGACTGGCGCCGCAATGACCGCTGCCGAGCCCGCGCCTTATGCCGAGGTGATCGGCGATCCGATTGCCCAGTCGAAATCGCCGCTGATTCATCGCTTCTGGCTCGATGCGCTGGGAATGAAGGGCGACTATCGGCCCGCGCATGTGAAACCTGACGATCTGGCCGCCTATATCGCCCAGCGCCGGACCGATCCCGCCTGGCGCGGATGCAATGTAACCATCCCGCACAAGATCGCGGTGATGGATCTGGTCGATGATCCGGGCGACATTCGCGGCACGATCGGTGCGATGAACACGATCGTGCGGCAACGCGACGGATCGCTTATCGGGACCAACACCGACGCCGCGGGCTTTTATTCCCCGCTCGCCGAACTCGATCTCGAAGGCGCGCCGGTCGCGCTAATCGGCGCCGGGGGCGCGGCGCGAGCGGTGCTTTTTGCGCTCGCGCGCGCGAACGTGGGGCATGTCACCATCCTCAACCGTTCGCCGCTGAAGGCGATGGGCCTGCTTGCCACATTTGGCCTCAAGGGCGATGTCGTCGCGCTCGATGCCCCGCTTCCGCCGGCCGCGTTGCTCGTGAATTCGAGCAGTCTTGGCATGACGGGGCAGCCGCCGCTCGATCTCGATCTGTCACCGTTGCCCGACGATGCGATCGTATACGATCTTGTTTACGCGCCGCTGATGACAGGGCTGCTCCGCGCTGCGGACGCGCGCGGGCTGGACATCGTCGATGGGCTCGACATGCTGATCGGTCAGGCGGCCTTGGCGTTCGAGCTGTTTTTCGGCGCGCCGCCGCCCGAAGGTCGCGACGAGGAATTGCGCGCGATTCTCACCGCATGACGCATTACAAGCGCCCCGGATCGCGGCTTCGTCGACCGTTCATTCTCGGCCTGACGGGTTCGATCGGCATGGGGAAGTCGACCGCGGCAACGATGTTCGAACGCGAAGGGGTGCCGGTGTTCGACGCCGATGCCGAAGTTCACCGCCTGCAAGGTCCCGGCGGTGCCTTGGTCGCCGCGATCGAGGCGCGCTTTCCCGGCACCACCGGTCCGCGCGGCGTCGATCGCCAGGAACTCGGCCGCCGCGTGCTCGGCAACCGCCACGAGCTTGCCGCACTCGAAGCGATCGTCCATCCCGCAGTCGGCCGCGCGCAGAAGAAATTCCTTGCCCGTCACCGCGCGCGCGATGTCGTCGTGCTCGACATTCCGCTCCTGTTCGAAAAAGGGGGCTGGCACCGCGTCGGCGCAGTCGCCGTCGTCACCGCACCGATGTGGATCCAGCGCAAACGCGTGCTGCGCCGGCCCGGCATGACCAATGCAAAGTTCAAGGCGATCCGGGGCCTGCAGGTTCCCGATCGCGTCAAGCGCGCGCGCGCCGATTTCCTGATCGAAACCGGCCGCCCGAAAAGCGAGACCCATCGTCAGATTCGGCGGATCGCCTCTTGTTTCCATGCGCAATAGGGTCCAGATTGTTTGAAAGATGCGTGAGATAATCTTCGATACGGAAACCACGGGCCTCGACCCCAGAACGGGGCACAGGCTGGTCGAAATCGGGTGCATCGAATTGATCGACCGCCGCGAATCGGGGCGGACCTTTCACGCCTATTTTCATCCCGAACGCGATATGCCCGCCGAGGCCGAGGCGGTGCACGGCCTTTCGATCCAGTTTCTGTCCGACAAGCCGCTCTTTGCCGCGCGCGTCGACGAATTGCTCGACTTTCTTGGCGATGCGCCGATGGTGGCGCACAACGCCGCTTTCGACTTCGGCTTCGTCAACGCCGAGCTGGCGCGCGTCGGCCGGCCGCCGCTCGATATGGCGCGCATGTGCTGCACCGTGCAGATGGCGCGCAAGCTTCATCCGGGCGCCAAGCACAGCCTCGATGCGCTTTGCACGCGCTACGGCATCGACCGCAGCCACCGCGTCAAGCACGGCGCGCTGCTCGACGCCGAACTGCTGGCGCACCTTTATATCGAAATGACCGGCGGGCGGCAGATCGGGCTGGGGCTCGCCGCCGAACCCGCCGCCGCGGCGCGGGGTGCCGCACCGGCACCCGTCCGATCCGTCGCCCCCACCCGCCCGTTTCGCGAACCGCGCCCGCACGGTGCAACCCCGGCCGAACTGGCGCGTCATGCAGAATTCGTCGCCACACTCAATCAACCTCTGTGGCACGATAGTCCCTGATCGCGGCTCCCCCGCGATCCCGTGGACATGACTGAAGGAGAAGAAAAATGGAAATCCGCGTCTCTGGCCACCAGATCGAAACCGGCGAAGCGCTGCAGGCGCATGTGTCGGACCGGATGAACGCGATTGCCGACAAATATTTCTCGCGCGCGATCGGGGCGCACGCGACCTTCGGAAAGGGACCGCACGACAGTTTCCAGTGCGACATTGTCGCGCATGTCATGCAGGGTCTGGTCCTGAAAGGCCATGGCCAGGCGCAGGACGCGCATGTTGCGTTCGAGGGCGCGGCCGACCGTATCGAAAAGCAGCTGCGCCGCTATATGCGCCGGCTGAAGGATCGCAACAATGGCAATGGTGCGCAGTTGGTGACGATCGAGACGATCGAGGACAATGCCAGCTATGTCGTTTTCGACGGCGGCACCGATGATGAAGATGCAGGCGATGCGCCGGCGATCATCGCCGAAACCCGCGTCGATATCCCGACGAGCAGCGTGTCCGATGCGGTCATGATGCTTGATTTGCGTGACACCAATGCGCTGCTTTTCGTCAACAGCAAGACGGGGTCGCACAACATGGTCTATCGCCGCCGCGACGGCACCATTGGCTGGGTCGAGCCGCGCTAACAGACAATAGGGCTGGATTTTCTCTGCCGTTCGGCCTAAGGGCCGCGCCCAACAAAGCCCGAAAGCCGGACGGCGGGGGCCAGCCTAGTACGCTCAAGCGAACCAACGCCAACAGGATGACCCGCGTGGCGTCGCCTTGCGGCCATGCAGATTTGACCAGACCAATGAACCTATCCTCCCTCCTTTATCCCGCCACCGTGCGCGCCAATGTGCAGCTCGATTCCAAAAAGGCGCTGTTCCCCTATGTCGGCGAACTGGCGGCGCGGTCGCTGGGACTCGACGCGGGCGAAGTGAGCGAGGCGCTGCTCGAGCGCGAGCGGCTCGGTTCGACCGGCTTTGGTCGCGGCATTGCCTTGCCGCATGCCAAGATGGCCGATCTCAACGGCGTGCGTGGCATGTTCCTGCAGCTCGCGCGGCCGATCGATTTTCAGGCGGTCGATGGTTTGCCGGTCGATCTTCTCTTCATACTGCTGTCGCCGCTCGACGCGGGCGCCGACCATCTGAAGGCCCTCGCCGGCGTATCGCGTATGCTACGCAATGAGAGCATTGCCGAACGATTGCGCGGTGCGAAGAATGACGAAGCGCTCTATGCCATGCTCGTCGATGCCGAAGCGCGCGACGCGGCCTGACCTTCCGGGGCGGATGCTCCGATGACGCGCTTCACCAGCCGGTTCCTCGTCGATCTTCTTATCCGCGAAACCGAGGCCGCGGGCGGATTCGCTGCGGTTCTTGCCGCGGGCGATGATCATTCCGGCTCGATCCTCGTCCAGTGCAGCGACCGAGGGGTGGCGGGGCCGCTGCTCGAACGCCGCTTTGCGATGACTGGCAATTATATATGGGAAGCGGTCGGACCCGATCCCGCGAGCGATGGTGAAGAACGCGCAAACTATCAGGACCGGCGGCGAAAAGCCGATCCCGACTTGTGGATCGTCGAACTGGATATCGCAGATGCGCCACGTCTCGTCGCGGAGTGGGGCGCGTTAACTTGACTCTGTTGCGGCGCACAATAGGTGCCCGGCCACTTGATAACGCGTAGGTCGTATCGCGGGTTGCATCCGTCTTTTCGGACAGGCCCGATTTACCGATATGGACACGCAGTCGGATGACGACCGCAGGTGGTTCAGGATCAACGATCCCCCAGCCTGTTAGATTTAGGTTCGTCAGCCGCCCTTTTGACGGATTAGATGAGTCGTATTCTGAACGCTGCCAGCGTGGCTGCCGTGGGCATCACTGCCTTTGCCGCGCTGTCGTTGGCCGAACCCGGCTTCGCCAGTGATCTGGCCGCCGACGCCAACATTCCCGCGATCACGCTGCCCGCCGCCGATGTTCCGGCCGACAGCGATGCGGCAGCTCCGTCGACCGAAGCCGAAACGCCGGTCGATACCGCCACCGACGACAGCGCTGTTGCCGATACATTGGCCCAGTTGGTCGCGGCGACCCCGAAGCCCGAGACGATCGATCCCGAACTGCGCTGCCTCGCGCAGGCGGTCTATTTCGAATCGCGCGGCGAATCGCTCGCGGGGCAGCTCGCGGTCGCACATGTCGTGATCAACCGCGCGAAGTCGGGCCGCTTCCCGACGAGCCTGTGCGGCGTCGTCCATCAGCCGAGCCAGTTCAGCTTCGTGCGCCGCGGCAAGATGCCCGCCGTGCGCAATGCCGGCCAATGGTCGAATGCGATCGCAATCGCGCAGATCGCGCGCGACGGCAGCTGGCAGAACAAGGCGCCAGGCGCGCTGTTCTTCCATGCGCGCTACGTCTCGCCCGGCTGGCGCAAGACGCGCATCGCGCAGATCGACAATCATATCTTCTATCGCTGAATTCGAGGGTGCGGGGGCCACGCCCCCCACCTCGTTCATTGCCAAGCCATTTTTGCTGGCGCATGATGCGGGCATGACGCGTCAATTTTCCGTCGCCCTGCTCGCGGCAGTGGCGCTTGCGCTCGGCGGCTGTGCCACGGCGGTTCCCCCCGTCGAGGTTACCCGCTTCCATAACAATGCAACCGCCGGCCTGGCCCCAGGTACGCGCTATGCCGTCGAAGTGCTGCCGCACGGCGATGCCTCGGCGACGGGCGGCGCGGCGCAGCCGTCACTCGAATGGAACAGTTATCGCATCGCGGTGGAGCGTCAGCTGCAGTTGCTGGGCTTCGTCGCTGCGCCCGAAGGAGCGGCCGCGCCGCTCAAGGTTCGCATAGCCTTCGACCGCAGCGATCGCATGCCGCTTGCGAAGCGTTCGCCGGTTTCGGTCGGCGTTGGCGGATCGACCGGCAGCTATGGCTCGGGGGTGGGCCTCGGTATCGGCATCAATCTTGGTGGCGGGCCGAAACAGATGCAGGATCTGCAGCTGTCGGTGCGTATCGATGACGCGGCCACGGGCCAGGCCGTGTGGGAAGGCCGGGCGCTCAGCGCGGTGCCGGTGAAGGCGCCTGCGGCACAACCGTCGATTGCTGCCGCGAAATTGGCCGAAGCCCTATTCAAGGACTTCCCCGGCGAATCGGGACGCACTATCAGCGTTCCATGACAATCAGCATCAACGCCGCCTTCGACAGCGGCAATATCGTCGTGGATTCGATCGATGGCACGCGTGCCCGCCTTTCGATCCGCAAGGATCGCGAATCCGATTTCTTCCAGTGGTTCCATTTCCGCGTGGGCTGCGCGGTGGGCGATGAACTTGAACTGGCGATCGCCGGGCTCGGCGATTCGGCCTATCCCGATGGCTGGCCCGGCTATGCCGCCTGCGCCAGCTATGACCGCGAAAACTGGTTCCGGCTCGACACCGGCTACGAAGCCGGGACGCTCACCATCAACCACAGCGCCGAAGGGCAGCTTCTGTGGATCGCCTATTTCGCGCCCTATTCGATGGAACGGCATCACGACCTGGTCGCCTCTGTCGCTGAATGCGACGGCGTTTCCTATCGCTGTCTCGGCACCAGTCTTGAGGGGCAGCCGATCGACTGCCTCGAAATGGGCACCGGGCCGGTCCAGGTGTGGCTGTACGCGCGCCAGCATCCGGGCGAGAGCATGGCCGAATGGTGGATGGAAGGCGCGCTTGAGAAGCTCACCGATCCGGCCGATCCCCATGCCCGGTCGCTACGGCAGAAATGCCGTTTCCACCTCGTCCCGAACATGAACCCCGATGGGTCGCGCCGCGGTCATCTGCGCACCAACTATGCCGGGGTGAATCTCAACCGCGAATGGGACAATCCCACTGCCGATCGCAGCCCCGAAGTGCTCGCGGTGCGCAATGCGATGGACGAAAGCGGCGTCGATTGGGCGATGGACGTTCATGGCGACGAGGCGATTCCGGCGGTGTTCCTGGCGGGTTTCGAGGGCATCCCGTCGTTGAAGGACGAGCAACAGGCGCGCTATCTGGCCTTCCAGTCCGCCCTTGCCGCCAACACGCCCGATTTCCAGACCGCGCTCGGCTATGAAAGCTCAGCGCCGGGCAAGGCCAATCTGTCGATGTCGACGACGCAGCTCGCCGAACGCTTTGGTGCGGTGTCGATGACGATCGAAATGCCGTTCAAGGACAATCGCGATCTGCCCGATCCCGTCGCCGGCTGGTCGCCCGAACGCTCGAAGCTGCTCGCGCACGCGTGCCTCGCGACGCTGGATCAGATGCTTTGACCGATGCCGCAGGTCGGGACGGCTGGCATATCGTCGAGGACGATCTGTCAGGCGCCCCGATCCGCGCGCTGCTCGAACGGCATTTTGCCGGCATGCTCGCAAACTCGCCCGAGGAAAGCTGCCATTTTCTTGATTTCGAGGGACTGAAGGCCCCCGGTGTTACCTTCTGGTCGATTCATTGCGGCCCCGATCTGGCGGGTTGCGGCGCGCTGAAGCGGCTCGATGGCCGGCACGGCGAGATCAAGTCGATGCGCACCGCCGACGCCTTTCTGCGCCGCGGTGTCGCCGCCCGGATGCTGGGCCACATTATCGAAGAGGCCCGCGCGGCCGGGCTTGAGCGGCTCAGCCTCGAAACCGGGTCAGGCGCTGCCTTCGAACCGGCGCTCGCGCTCTACCGGCGACATGGCTTCACCGATTGTGGGCCATTCGCGGATTACAGGCCCGATCCATTCAGTCGCTTCATGACGCGCGCAATCTAGCAACGCCGAGCAGAAACGGGGCCCGGAAGGGACAGCCGGACCCCGTTCGTACGGCCCATTCGGACCGGCGTTAGCCGCTGGCTTACGCGGCTTTCTTGGCTTCGATCGCCGTGGGCTGCGTGCCGCCGATGGCAATCTTGTGCGGCTTCATCGCTTCGGGCACTTCGCGCACCAGGTCGATGATCAGCAGCCCGTCGGCGAGGTCAGCGCGATCGACGCGCACGAAATCGGCAAGCTGGAAGCGGCGCTCGAAGGCGCGCGTCGCAATACCGCTATACAGAAGCTGGCGCGTTTCGCCTTCCTTCGCGGGCGCCTTGCGGCCGCTGACGGTCAGCATATTCTGCTGCGCGGTGATGTCGATCTCGTCGCTCTTGAAACCCGCCACCGCGACAGTGATGCGGAAATGGTCGTCGGCGACCTTCTCGATATCGAAGGGCGGATAATTTTCGGCAGAACCGCTGTTTTCCAGAAAGTCGAACAGACGATCGAAACCGACGGTCGAGCGGCGATAGGGGGTCCAGTCAAAGCTGTTACGCATGGGTCATTCCTTCCTTGCAAAGCGAAGTCATCGGGCCGCGGCATGGCCTGCCGCGGCTTCCATCCGGCCCCGTTTTGGCGACCGGATGTTCCGAATCTGGGATGGCGCCGACCCTTTTCAAGAGGGGCGGTGGCCCTTGCCCGAAAGCCGCGCTATGGCGCCCCCGAATCGCCCGCGCGGGCGCGCCCTTTGTCGAAAGGACAGATCATGCCGCAGCTCATCCTCATCCGTCACGGCCAGTCGCAGTGGAATCTGGAGAACCGCTTCACCGGCTGGTGGGACGTCGATGTCACCGAAAAAGGCGCGGCAGAGGCGTGGGCGGCGGGCGAACTGATGAAGGAAAAGGGTATAGCACCCGACACCTGCTTCACCTCGGTCCAGACGCGCGCGATCAAGACGCTCAACCTCGCGCTCGAGGCGATGGGGCGGCTCTGGCTGCCGGTGACGAAGGATTGGCACCTCAACGAACGCCATTATGGCGGGCTCACCGGCCTCGACAAGGCGGAGACCGCGGCCAGGCATGGCGAGGATCAGGTGAAGATCTGGCGCCGCAGCTTCGACACCCCGCCGCCGCCGCTTGAGGCCGGCTCGCCTTACGATCTGTCGGGCGATCCGCGCTATGCGGGCATCGCGATCCCGGCGACCGAAAGCCTGAAAGACACCATCGCGCGCGTTCTTCCCTATTATGACAGCGCGATTGCGCCGCAGCTGCGGGACGGCAAGACGGTGCTGATCTCGGCGCACGGCAACAGCCTACGTGCGCTGGTGAAGCATTTGTCGGGCATTTCCGACGCTGACATCACCGGCCTCGAAATCCCCACTGGCCAGCCGATCGTCTATGATCTGGACGACGATCTGACGGCGCGCGAGCGCTATTATCTCAGCGAGCGGTGAGCCACCCCGTCATTGCTTCGCTTTGCTCGCAATGACGATTATCCGGGAGGCGATCAGTCGCGCAGCAGTTCGTTGATGCCCGTCTTCGCGCGCGTCTGCGCATCGACGCGCTTGACGATGACGGCGCAGTAGAGCGACGGGCCCGGCGTTCCGTCGGGAAGCGGCTTGCCCGGAAGCGAACCCGGGACAACGACCGAATAAGCCGGAACCTCGCCGATGAAGACCTCACCGGTCGCGCGGTCGATAATCTTGGTCGATGCGCCGAGATAGACGCCCATCGACAGTACCGCGCCCTCGCGCACGATCACGCCCTCGGCCACTTCGGCGCGCGCGCCGATGAAGGCGCCGTCCTCGATCACCACGGGCCCGGCCTGCAGCGGTTCGAGCACGCCGCCGATCCCCGCGCCGCCCGACAGGTGGACGTTCGCGCCGATCTGCGCGCAGCTGCCGACGGTGGCCCAGGCATCGACCATCGATCCCTCGCCGACATAGGCGCCGATGTTGACGAAGCTCGGCATCAGCACGGCGCCCTTGCTGATGAAGGCGCCGCGGCGGACGATCGATCCGGGAACGGCGCGGAAGCCCGCATCGCGGAAGCGGTTCTCGCCCCAGCCGGCGAATTTCGACGGAACCTTGTCCCACCAAGTCGCGCCGCCGGCGCCGCCCTCGATAATCTCCATGTCGTTGAGGCGGAAGGAGAGCAGCACCGCCTTCTTGAGCCACTGATTGACCTGCCACGTTCCGCCGGCATCGCGCTCGGCAACGCGGAAGCTGCCGTCATCGAGGCCCGCGAGTGCCGCCTCGACCGCGTCGCGCACCGCGCCGGTCGTCGTCAGACCGAGCGTCTCGCGTGCATCCCAGGCGGCTTCGATCGTCGATTGCAGGTCGGTGCTCATGAAATTCCCCAAGGTTACGGCCCAAAATGTTCCGGAAGCGCATCAAGCCAGTCGGCGATGTCGTTCACATGAAAATCGACATGGTCCGGCAGGTGGTCGCGATGGCCGCTTTCGCTGCCATTGTCCAGCCATACGGTCGTCATTCCCAGCGCCTTGGCGGGG
Source organism: Sphingopyxis sp. Q841 (assembly GCF_052384365.1). Lineage (NCBI taxonomy): Bacteria > Pseudomonadati > Pseudomonadota > Alphaproteobacteria > Sphingomonadales > Sphingopyxidaceae > Sphingopyxis > Sphingopyxis sp. Q841. The sequence goes on from NZ_JBQSUM010000001.1 coordinate 1,663,562, forward strand.
GTCAGATTGCGCGCCATATCCTCGACGAACAGGCTCTTCGCCGGATCGATTCCGAGATGGCCGATCATCATGCGATAAGCTTCGGCGTCGGGCTTCGGCGTATAGCGCGTCGAGCGAATATCGCAGATGCCGTCGAACAGATCGGCGATGCCCCGCGCGTCGAGCACGCGCGCCGCATAATCGGCATCGGCGTTGGTGAAGATCAGACGGCGGCCGGGCAGGCGCTCGAGTCCGGCGCGCAGCCGCGCATCGGGCGCCAGCCGGTCGAGAGGAATATCGTGGACGTCGACTAGGAAATCTTCGGGATCGACGCCGTGGTGGCGCATCAGCCCCGCCATCGTCGTGCCGTGATCGTGGAAATACTGCTTTTGTACACGCCGCGCTTCGACGGCATCGACGTCCATCAGACGCATGATGAAAGCGCCCATGCGCGCGTCGATCAGGTCGAACAGCCGCGCCGACGGATGGTAGAGCGTGTTGTCGAGATCGAAGATCCAGCAGTCGATATGATCGATCGGTACCGTCATGACGCCGCGCGCCATAGGACGCGCCGCCCGCGACGGCAAGGTAGCCGTGGCACACTTTGCAGTTCCCATGTTACCCCGCTAAGCAGGCTGCCACTGGGCAGCAGGGGACAGACTTATGAAATCGACGATGCTTCTTCCGCTCGCGCTGGCTGGCGCGCTGCTTTCGGCGCCGGTTGCGGCGCAGGCGCCGACGCGCACGGTCATCCACGCCGGCAAATTGATGGCGGAGCCCGGCAAGCCGGTGCGCGGCGCGACGACGATCATCGTCGAAAATGGCAAGGTGGTTGCGATTCTCGACGGCTACCAGCCGGCCGATGCCGGCGCGGTGCTGATCGATCTAAAGGACAAATATGTCCTGCCCGGCCTGATCGACAGCCACGTCCACCTGACCAGCGATGCTGGCGGTCTGGCGGGCCAGCTCGAGGAAGTGACGCTCAGCCCTGCGGCTCAGGCCTTCAATGCCGAGGTAAACGGCCTGAAGACCCTGCGTGCGGGCTTCACCACGGTGCGCAATCTGGGCGATGGCGACGGGGCCACGCTGGCGCTGCGCGACGCGATCCTGGCGGGGAAGGTGCAGGGGCCGCGCATCGTCGATGCGGGCAACGCGATTTCGGGTAGCGCCGGGCATATGGACGGATCGCTCGGCTATCGGGACGAACTGCGCCCCTATTTCCAGGGAGCGGGGAACACCTGCAACGGTGCCGACGATTGCCGCCGTGCCGTCCGGCTTCAGGTCGGGCGCGGCGCCGACGTGATCAAATTCGCTTCGACGGGCGGCGTCAACAGCCGCATCGGCGCCGGGCTGGGCAAGCAGATGTTCGACGACGAAGCCAAGGCGATCGTCGCTACCGCGCATATGTTCGGCAAAAAGGTCGCGGTCCATGCGCACGGTGCCGACGGCATCCGCCTGGCGCTCGACGCCGGCGCCGATTCGATCGAGCACGGCACGATCCTCGACGAAGCGACGATCGCCGCCTGGACGAAGTCGAAGGCTTATTATGTTCCGACCCTGTCGACCGTGAACGGCTACAAGGAGCGGCTGGCGGCGAACGCCAATGCCTATGAACCCGATGTGCTCGCCAAGATTCGCTGGCGCATCTCGATCACCGGGAAAAGCCTCGAGCAACTCGTCCCGCGCGGCGTGCGTATCGCCTTCGGCACCGACGCGGGCGTGTCCAAGCATGGCCGCAACGCCGACGAATTCGAACTGATGGTCCAGCACGGCATGACGCCCGTTGAAGCGCTGAAGGCTGCGACGGTCAACGCCGCGGATCTGCTGGGCCTGTCGGACGAAATCGGCACGATCGCGCCGGGAAAGAGCGCGGACATCATCGCGGTGGCGAGTGACCCGGTTGCCGATGTGACGGTGCTGAAAAAGGTCGACTTCGTGATGGCGCGGGGGGCAGTGGTTGATTGACCCGCAGCATCATCGCGAGGAGCGAAGCGACGCGGCAATCCAGTGCTGCATCGACCAGCTCCGGATTGAGCCGCTTCGTTCGCAATGACGCGCTCTATTATGCCAACGCCGCGCGCAACCGCAGCCACCGCTCCAGCTTCGCCGCATAGCCCACCGTATTCGCCGCGCTGCTTGATGGCAGATCGACGAGCGCGACGCCCTCAAGCACGGGCACTTGCCTTCGCCCAATCGCTGCGGCCTTGTTGCCGTTGAAGGCGATCATGCGCAGATCGGGCAGTGCCGCGATCAGGGCGCCAAGGTCGTGCGCCTCGGCCTCGCGGATCAGCGAATCGCTGCTCGTAAGCCGCTCGGCCGAACGGATCACGTCCCATAGCCCGATTTTCGCATCCGCGAGCGCGCCCAGCCGCTCGTCATAGGTCAGGACGGCGAGCGGCCGGTCGATCGCGGCGCCTACCAGTCGCCAGAACTGGTTCGTTGGATGCGCATAATAGCGCCGCTCGGCGAGGGAACGCGCGCCGGGCAGGCTGCCGAGAATCAGCAGGCGCGTGTCGGGCGCGACGTGCGGTGCGAAGCTGGCGTGGCGGACCGGAGGCATTTACGGGCCGCTACCGGCCGGAAATCCGCGGCGCAAGCCGCTTGACGCTTGACCGCAAAGGGAATCACCGCTAGGGGCGCCCCCGATCGAAAGCGGCGGACTTCTCGCCAAACTCGTTCACAACAGCGCTTGAACATTGCTGGCGCGGATGGAGCCTCCGGAGGACGAATGTGTCCGCCGGGGTCTTTTGCTGTTATCAGGTCGGGGCATTTCGATGCCCCGGAGCTTCATCCACCGCGGTAGAGTAACCGTTCGCTCCGATGGGCGGACACTTGAAGGTGAAGCATTCATGCCCACGATCAACCAGCTGGTCCGCAAGGGCCGGACTCCGCAGAAAGTGAAGTCCAAGGTCCCGGCGATGGAAGCAAACCCGCAGAAGCGCGGCGTTTGCACCCGTGTCTATACGACGACCCCGAAAAAGCCGAACTCGGCGCTCCGCAAGGTTGCGAAGGTCCGCCTGACCAACCAGCGCGAAGTCATTTCCTACATCCCCGGCGAAGGCCACAACCTCCAGGAACACAGCGTCGTGCTGATCCGCGGCGGCCGTGTGCGCGACCTTCCCGGTGTCCGTTACCACGTCCTGCGCGGCGTTCTGGACACCCAGGGTGTGAAAGACCGCAAGCAGAGCCGTTCGAAATACGGTGCGAAGCGTCCGAAGTAAGGACGGCATTTTCGGCTATTTGATCATCCCGCGGGCGCGTTGCGCCGGGATGCTGTTGTAAAAGGAATTACCTATGGCTCGTCGTCGTCGTCCTGAACGCCGCGAAATCCTGCCCGATCCCCGTTTCGGGGATGTCGTGCTGTCGAAGTTCATGAACAGTGTCATGCTCGACGGTAAGAAGTCGGTCGCCGAAAGCATCGTCTATGGCGCACTCGAAGCGGTCGAAGCCCGCGCCAAGAAGGAGCCGCTCGGCGTGTTCCATGAGGCGCTCGCCAATATCCGTCCGAATATCGAAGTCCGCAGCCGCCGCGTCGGCGGTGCGACCTATCAGGTTCCGGTCGAAGTCCGTCCGGACCGCGCACAGGCGCTCGCGATCCGCTGGCTGATCACCGCGGCGCGCAACCGCAGCGAAACCACGATGGCCGCGCGCCTGTCGGGCGAACTGCTCGATGCGTCGAACAATCGCGGCAACGCGGTCAAGAAGCGCGAAGACACGCACCGCATGGCCGAAGCTAACCGCGCCTTCAGCCACTACCGCTGGTAATTTGCGAGGGCGCCCCCCGGCGTCTCGCAATCGCAACAAAACTTCCTATATCGGGGGCGGCTCCAAAGGCTTCCCCCAAAAACCGAGGAAAAGATCATGGCACGCAGCCATCCGCTCGAACGCTATCGCAATTTCGGTATCATGGCGCACATCGACGCCGGCAAGACCACGACGACCGAGCGCATTCTCTATTACACCGGCAAGTCCTACAAGATCGGCGAAGTCCACGACGGCGCTGCCACGATGGACTGGATGGAACAGGAACAGGAACGCGGCATCACGATCACGTCGGCTGCCACCACCTGCCTGTGGAAGGCCGATGAAGGTCAGGGTCCGGAACACCGCCTGAACATCATCGACACCCCCGGACACGTTGACTTCACCATCGAAGTCGAACGCAGCTTGCGCGTCCTCGACGGCGCCGTCGCCGCGTTCGACGGCGTTGCGGGTGTCGAACCGCAGTCGGAAACCGTGTGGCGCCAGGCGGACAAGTACAAGGTTCCGCGGATGTGCTTCATCAACAAGCTCGACCGCACCGGCGCCAATTTCTATTACTGCGTTCAGACGATCATCGATCGTCTGGGTGCGGTGCCGGCCGTCCTGTACCTCCCCATCGGGGCGGAATCGGACTTCAAGGGCCTCGTCGACCTCGTCAACGAACGCGCGATCATCTGGAAGGATGAAAGCCTGGGCGCCGAATTCTTCTACGAAGACATCCCGGCCGACCTCGCCGACAAGGCTGCCGAATATCGCGAAAAGCTCGTCGAACTCGCCGTCGAACAGGACGACGATGCGATGGAAGCCTATCTCGAAGGCACGCTGCCCGACGTGGCGACGCTGAAAGCGCTGATCCGCAAGGGCACGCTCGGCCAGGCGTTCGTTCCGGTCCTGTGCGGCTCGGCGTTCAAGAACAAGGGCGTCCAGACGCTGCTCGACGCGGTTGTCGATTATCTGCCTTCGCCGCTCGACATCCCCGACGTCCAGGGCATCAACCCCGACACCGAGGAAGCCGATTCGCGTCCGACGTCGGACAGCGCACCGCTGTCGATGCTCGCGTTCAAGATCATGAACGACCCGTTCGTCGGTTCGCTCACCTTCGCGCGCATCTATTCGGGTACGCTCTCGAAGGGCACCTATCTGAACTCGGTGAAGGACAAGAAGGAAAAGATCGGCCGTATGCTCCTCATGCACGCCAACTCGCGTGAGGACATCGAAGAAGCCTATGCGGGCGACATCGTCGCGCTCGCCGGCCTCAAGGAAACCACGACGGGCGACACGATCTGCGCGAGCAATGCGCCGATCATCCTCGAACGGATGGAATTCCCCGAGCCGGTCATCGAGCTGTCGGTCGAACCCAAGACCAAGGCCGACCAGGAAAAGATGGGCGTTGCCCTCAACCGCCTGGCAGCCGAGGATCCCTCGTTCCGCGTCTCGACCGACCATGAATCGGGCCAGACGATCATCAAGGGCATGGGCGAGCTTCACCTCGACATTCTCGTCGATCGCATGAAGCGCGAATTCAAGGTCGAAGCAAATGTCGGTGCGCCGCAGGTGGCGTATCGCGAAAGCCTCGCGAAGCCGGTCGAAGTTGACTACACCCACAAGAAGCAGTCGGGTGGTTCGGGTCAGTTCGGTCGCGTCAAGGTCCAGGTCACCCCGGGCGAGCGCGGCAGCGGCGTCACCTTCACCGACGAGATCAAGGGCGGCAACATTCCGCGCGAATATATCCCGGCGGTCGAAAAGGGTTTCCGCGAATCGGCTGAAAACGGTCACATGATCGGCTTCCCGATCATCGACTTCGACATCAAGCTGATCGACGGTGCGTACCACGATGTCGACTCGTCGGCGCTGGCGTTCGAAATCGCGGGCCGTGCGGCGATGCGCGAAGTGGCGGCAAAGGCCGGCATCAAGCTGCTCGAACCGGTGATGAAGGTCGAAGTTGTTACCCCTGAAGAATTCATGGGCGACGTGATCGGCGACCTCAACAGCCGTCGTGGCCAGATCCAGGGTACGGACAGCCGCGGCAACGCCCAGGTGGTTGAAGCCATCGTGCCGCTCGCCAATATGTTCGGCTACGTCAACCAGCTGCGTTCTTTCACCCAGGGCCGGGCCCAGTACACGATGCAGTTCTCGCACTATGAAGAAGTGCCGAACAACGTCGCGGACGAGGTGAAGGCGAAGATGGCCTGATCCGGTTTGGCCGTGCGGGGCTTGCCTCGCACGGCGGACCCGGACAAGCGCGGGCTTGCACCGCGCAGCAAGACCTACTAAGGGCGGCGCCTGATTCAGCAGGCTCGTCCAGGACTGATCAACTCAACACGCGAACAAGAAGGTTCAAGAAACATGGCTAAGGCTAAATTTGAGCGGACGAAGCCGCACTGCAACATCGGCACCATCGGTCACGTCGACCATGGCAAGACCTCGCTGACCGCCGCGATCACCAAGGTGCTCGCCGAAGAAGGTCTGTCGCAGAAGGTCGACTTCGAAAACATCGACAAGGCGCCCGAAGAGCGCGAACGCGGCATCACCATTTCGACCGCGCACGTCGAATATGAAACCAAGGAACGCCACTATGCGCACGTCGACTGCCCGGGTCACGCCGACTATGTGAAGAACATGATCACCGGCGCGGCGCAGATGGACGGCGCGATCCTGGTGGTTTCGGCTGCTGACGGCCCGATGCCGCAGACCAAGGAGCACATCCTGCTCGCGAAGCAGGTCGGCGTTCCGACCATGGTCGTCTTCCTGAACAAGGTTGACCAGCTCGACGATCCCGAACTGCTCGAACTCGTCGAGCTCGAAATCCGCGAAGAACTTTCGAAGCGCGATTTCGACGGCGACAATATTCCGATCATCGCGGGTTCGGCTCTGGCCGCCCTCGAAAGCCGCGACGACAACATCGGCAAGGAAGCTATCCTGAAGCTGATGGAAGCCGTCGACAGCTGGATCCCGCAGCCGGAACGCCCGCTCGACAAGCCCTTCCTGATGCCGATCGAAGACGTGTTCTCGATTTCGGGTCGTGGTACGGTTGTCACCGGCCGCGTCGAAACCGGTATCGTCAAGGTTGGTGAAGAAGTTGAAATCGTCGGCATCAAGGACACCAAGAAGACGACCGTCACCGGCGTCGAAATGTTCCGCAAGCTGCTCGATCAGGGCCAGGCTGGCGACAACATCGGTGCGCTGATCCGCGGCGTCGGCCGTGAAGAAGTCGAGCGTGGCCAGGTTCTGGCGAAGCCCGGCTCGATCACGCCGCACACCGAGTTCAGCTCGGAAGTGTACGTCCTGTCGAAGGACGAAGGCGGTCGTCACACGCCGTTCTTCGCGAACTATCGTCCGCAGTTCTACTTCCGTACCACTGACGTCACCGGCGAAGTCATCCTGCCGGAAGGCACGGAAATGGTCATGCCGGGCGACAACGTCCAGCTGACGGTCAAGCTCATCGCTCCGATCGCCATGGACCAGGGCCTGCGCTTCGCGATCCGCGAAGGTGGCCGCACGGTCGGCGCAGGGGTTGTGGCCTCGATCATTAAGTAATATAGGGCCTCGAGCCGCTCGAATCGGGTGATTCGGGCGGCTCGTAGCTTTTGAGATTTTTGATGGCCTTTCCGGCCTCCATGCGGGGGTCGGGACGGGCCATTTCGGCTCTTTCGCATCGTCAGACGGGATTCGACTGGAATAGTCATGGAAACGCAGAATATTCGCATTCGCCTGAAGGCCTTTGATCACCGCGTGCTCGATCAGGCCACCACCGACATCGCCGATACGGCACGTCGTACGGGCGCCCTCATTCGCGGTCCCATCCCGCTGCCGACGCGCATTGAAAAATTCACCGTGAACCGCGGTCCGCATGTCGACAAGAAGTCGCGCGAGCAGTTCGAGGTGCGTACCCACAAGCGGCTGCTCGACATCGTTCAGCCCACCCCGCAGACGGTCGATGCGCTGATGAAGCTCGACCTCGCCGCGGGCGTGAACGTCGAAATCAAGTTGGCCTAAATAGCCAGCGTGCTCCGGACTTGATCCGGAGCCCAGGGTAGAAGCGGCCGATAGGCCGCACTGAAACCGCCCTGGGTTCCTGCTTTCGCAGGGACACATTCAGGTTTCGGAGGATACCGCCGGATTTATCCGGGCTGCGTCCCCCGTCTTGCCGCTGATCCCACGGGAAAGCGGCACCTCAGCCCGGACGGGGCGATGCATCGAAATTTCGGGCTGGGAGGACCGTCATCGAGCGCAGGTTCGGTGGGGTCCACATGCCGTGCGGAAATGGTTCTGCCCGGCCTCTGTTAGGAGTGAATGATCATGCGCACTGGCGTGATCGCGAAAAAAATGGGGATGACCCGCCTGTTTCAGGACGATGGCCGCCATGTGCCCGTCACCGTTCTGAGCCTCGAAGGCTGCCAGGTCGTCTCGGTTCGCGAAAAGGAACGCGACGGCTATGTGGCCGTCCAGCTCGGTGCCGGCTCGGCAAAGGCGAAGAATGTCGCCAAGCCGCAGCGCGGGGCCTATGGCAAGGCCGAGGTTGAGCCCAAGGCGAAGCTCGTCGAATTCCGCGTCGCTGACGACGCGACGCTTGACGTCGGCGCCGAACTGTCGGCCGACCATTTCGTCGCCGGCCAGATGGTCGATATCCAGGGTGTCACCCAGGGTAAGGGCTTTGCCGGTGCGATGAAGCGCTGGGGTTTCGGCGGTATGCGCGCCACCCACGGTGTTTCCATCAGCCACCGTGCTCATGGTTCGACCGGTAACCGTCAGGATCCGGGCCGCGTCTTCAAGAACAAGAAGATGGCTGGCCACATGGGCGCGCGCAATCGCACCCAGCAGAATCTCGAAATCGTCCGCACCGACGCCGAGCGCGGTCTTCTCTTCGTCAAGGGTTCGGTCCCTGGCTCGAAGGGCGGCTGGCTGCTGGTTCGCGATGCGATGAAGCTGCCGCGCCACCCCGAAGCCCCCTATCCGGCGGCGGTCAAGAGCGCGGCGAACAGCAACAATGCCCCGGCTGAAACCCCTGCGGAAGCAGAGGTCGAAACGACCGCGGCCGACGGCGCACAGGAGTCCTGATCATGAAGGTCAAGGTACAGACCCTCGATGGCAAGGCTGGCGCCGACATCGATCTTAACGACGACGTCTTCGGCGTCGACGCGCGGGCGGACATCCTCCACCGCGTCGTCGCCTGGCAGCTCGAAAAGCGTCGCGGCCCCGCCCGCGCTGCCCGTGAGCGCAGCGACGTTGCCCGCACCGGCAAGAAGTTCGGTCGCCAGAAGGGCGGCGGTACCGCCCGTCACGGCGATCGCAAGGCGCCGATCTTCATCGGCGGTGGTAAGGCGCACGGTCCCCGGGCCCGCACTTTCGGCCACTCGCTGAACAAGAAGATCCGCACCCTTGGTCTCAAGATGGCCCTGAGCGACAAGGCAAAGGGCGGCAAGCTCGTTGTCATCGACACGCTCGAGCTCAAGGAAGCCAAGACCAAGGCGCTGGCCGGCAAGCTCGGCAAGCTCGACCTCGGTCGCCGTGCGCTCTTCATCGACGGCGATGCGGTCCATGACAGCTTCGCCCAGGCTTCGGCCAACATCGTCGGCGTCGATTCGCTGCCGGCGATCGGTGCCAACGTCTATGACATCCTTCGCGCCGACACGCTGGTCCTGACCCGCGCGGCGGTCGAAAAGCTGGAGGCCCGCTGCAATGGCTAAGGCAAAGACCATCGATGCGCGTCACTATGACGTGATCCTGTCGCCAGTGATCACCGAAAAGTCGACGCTGCTCAGCGAAAACGACGCAGTCGTCTTCCGCGTCGCCAACGACGCAACGAAGCCGGCGATCAAGGCCGCCGTCGAGGCGCTGTTCGATGTCAAGGTGCTCAGCGTGAACACGCTGGTCACCAAGGGCAAGACCAAGCGCTGGAAGGGCAAGCCCTACACCCGCAGCGACGTGAAGAAGGCGATCGTTCGCCTGGCCGAAGGCCAGTCGATCGACGTCACCACCGGCGTCTGACGGATAGGGGAAGGCAGAGAAAATGGCACTCAAATCCTATAATCCGACCAGCCCTGGACAGCGTGGCCTGATCCTCGTCGACAAATCGTCGCTGTGGAAAGGCAAGCCCGTCAAGGCGCTGACCGAAGGCAAGCGCAAGACCGGTGGCCGCAACAACAAGGGCCATGTGACCTCGCGCGGCATCGCCGGCGGTCACAAGCAAAAATATCGCTTCATCGACTTCAAGCGTCGCAAGTGGGGCGTTCCGGCGACCGTCGAACGGCTCGAATATGACCCGAACCGCACGGCGTTCATCGCGCTCATCAAATATGAGGACGGTGATCTCGCCTATATCCTGGCGCCGCAGCGCCTGGCGGTCGGCGATACGGTCGTCGCAGACAAGAAGACCGACGTGAAGCCCGGCAATGCGATGGAATTGTCGCAGATGCCGGTCGGCACGATCGTCCACAATATCGAGATGAAGCCGGGCAAGGGCGGCCAGATCGCCCGTTCGGCCGGCACTTATGCGCAGGTCGTCGGTCGTGACCGCGGTCTTGTCATCGTGCGTCTCGGTTCGGGCGAACAGCGCTACATTCGCGGCGAGTGCATGGGCACGGTCGGTGCGGTGTCGAACCCCGACAACCAGAACACCAACCTGGGCAAGGCCGGCCGCAGCCGCTGGCTCGGCAAGCGTCCGCTGACGCGCGGCGTCGCCAAGAACCCGGTCGACCACCCGCACGGCGGTGGTGAAGGCCGCACCTCGGGCGGCCGTCACCCGGTCACCCCGTGGGGCAAGCCGACCAAGGGCGCCCGTACCCGCCACAACAAGTCGACCGACAAGATGATCATCCGGTCGCGTCACGCGAAGAAGAAGAGGTAAGCCATGGCACGCTCGGTCTGGAAGGGTCCGTTCGTCGACCTTCATCTCCTCAAGAAAGCCGAAGCGGCTCAGGACGGCGGCAGCTCTGCCCCGATCAAGACCTGGTCGCGTCGCTCCACCATCCTGCCGCAGTTCGTCGGGCTGACCTTCAACGTCTACAACGGCCGCAAGTTCGTGCCGGTGTCGGTCAATGAAGACATGGTCGGCATGAAGCTGGGTGAATTTGCGCCGACGCGCTTCTTCCCCGGTCACGCGGCCGACAAGAAGGGCAAACGCTAATGGGCAAGGAAAAATCCCCTCGCCGCGTTGCGGACAATGAGGCGCTGTCGGTCGGCACGCAGATTCGCGGTTCGGCGCAGAAGCTGAACCTCGTTGCCGCGCTGATCCGCGGCCGCAAGGTCGAAGACGCGATGAACGTCCTCGCTTTCTCGAAGAAGGCGATGGCTGTCGACGTGCGCAAGGTTCTCGCCAGCGCCGTCGCCAACGCGGAAAACAATCACAACCTCGATGTCGATGCACTCGTCGTCAAGGAAGCGAGCGTCGGCAAGTCGTTCACGATGAAGCGCTGGCATGCGCGCGGTCGCGGCAAATCGACCCGGATCGAAAAGCCGTTCAGCCGCATCCGCATCGTCGTGCGCGAACAGGAAGAAGAGGCGTAAGATGGGCCAGAAGAGCAATCCGATCGGCCTGCGCCTGCAGGTCAACCGCACCTGGGACAGCCGCTGGTTCGCGGAAGGCCAGGATTATGGACGCATGCTTATCGAGGATCTGAAGATCCGCAAATATGTGTTCAAGACCCTGCCGCAGGCCGCGATTTCGAAGGTCGTCATCGAACGTCCGGCGAAGCTGTGCCGCGTGTCGATCTATGCCGCCCGTCCCGGTGTCATCATCGGCAAGAAGGGCGCGGACATCGAAAAGCTGCGCAAGGCGCTCGGTGAAATGACCGGCAGCGACGTGAGCCTGAACATCGTCGAAATCCGCAAGCCGGAAGTCGATGCCAAGCTCGTCGCGCAGGGCATTGCCGACCAGCTCGAACGCCGCGTTGCCTTCCGCCGTGCGATGAAGCGCGCGGTTCAGTCGGCGATGCGTCTGGGCGCCGAAGGCATCCGCATCAACTGTGCGGGTCGTCTCGGCGGCGCGGAAATCGCCCGCACCGAATGGTATCGCGAAGGCCGCGTTCCGCTGCACACGCTGCGTGCGAACGTCGATTATGCCGAGGCCGAAGCCCACACCGCCTATGGCGTGTGCGGCATGAAGGTCTGGATCTTCAAGGGCGAGATTCTGGGCCACGACCCGATGGCGACCGACCGGCTGATGCTCGACGCGCAGACGTCGGGCGTTCGCCCGGCGCGCGATGAACGCCGTTAAGGAACGCTGACATGTTGCAACCGAAGAAAACCAAGTTCCGCAAGGCCTTCAAGGGCCGCATCCATGGCAATGCCAAGGGTGGCACCAGCCTGAACTTCGGCTCCTACGGCCTGAAGGCGATGGAACCCGAGCGCATCACCGCGCGCCAGATCGAAGCGGCCCGCCGTGCGATCAGCCGTGCGATCAAGCGTCAGGGCCGCCTCTGGATCCGCGTGTTTCCCGACCTTCCCGTGTCGTCGAAGCCCGCCGAAGTCCGTATGGGTAAGGGCAAGGGCGCGCCCGAATATTGGGCCGCTCGCGTCAAGCCCGGCCGCATCCTGTTCGAACTCGACGGCGTTCCTGGCCCCGTGGCCGCGCTGGCGTTCGAGCGTGCGGCGATGAAGCTGCCGATCAAGACGAAGGTCGTCGCCCGCCTGGGCGACACCTCGCACCTGGAGGGTTGAGGGCCATGGCCAAGACCGAAGATGTGACCAAGAAGACCGACGACCAGCTCGCCGAACAGCTTGGCGAACTGAAGCGCGAGGCATTCAACCTCCGTTTCCAGGCCGCCACGGGCCAGCTCGAAAAGGCTTCGCGGGTCAAGGAAGTGCGGCGCACGATCGCCCGCATCAAGACCGAACAAACCGCGCGCGTTCGCGCGGCGGCGAAGTAAGGAGACTGTCATGCCGAAGCGCATTCTGACCGGCACGGTAGTGTCCGACAAGGGCGACAAGACCGTCGTGGTGAAGGTGGAGCGTAAGGTTAAGCACCCGCTCTACGGCAAGATCATCCGGCGTTCGAAGAAGTATCACGCCCATGATGAGGACAACGCCATCAAGGCTGGCGAAACCGTCCGCATCGAGGAAACGAAGCCGATTTCGAAGCTGAAGACGTGGAAGGTTCTCGAAAAGGTCGAAACCTCCACCAAGCCGAAAGCGGCCGAAGCCTGAGGGCTTCACGCAAGTTTCACGGAACCGCCGGGATGGCCCGGTAGGCCAAGGAAGAAGGAAATGCATCGATGATCCAGATGCAGTCACAACTGGAAGTCGCCGACAACAGCGGCGCGAAGCGCGTCCAGTGCATCAAGGTGCTGGGCGGCTCGAAGCGTCGCACGGCGGGCGTGGGCGACCTTATCGTCGTCTCGATCAAGGAAGCCCAGCCGCGCGGCAAGGTGAAGAAGGGCGACGTGCATCGTGCCGTCATCGTTCGCACCGCGAAGGACGTTCGTCGTGCCGACGGTTCGGTGATCCGTTTCGACAGCAACGCCGCCGTGCTCGTCAACAAAAATGAAGAGCCGATCGGCACCCGTATCTTCGGCCCCGTCGTCCGCGAACTGCGCGGCAAGGGCTATATGAAGATCATCAGCCTGGCGCCGGAGGTGCTTTGACCATGGGTATGGCCAAGATCAAGAAGGGTGACACCGTCGTCGTCCTGTCCGGCAAGGACAAGGGCAAGACCGGCGAAGTGACGCAGAGCCTGCCGAAGGACGGCAAGGTCGTCGTCGCGGGCGTCAACATCATCACCCGCCACAAGAAGCCGAACCAGCAGGATCCGCAGGGCGGCCTCGAGCGCAAGGAAGCGCCGCTGCACGTCAGCAAGGTCGCGGTTGCCGATCCCAAGACCGGCAAGCCGACGCGCGTCCGCTTTGAAACCAAGGACGGCAAGAAGGTCCGCGTGGCCGTGAAGTCCGGGGAGACGATCAATGGCTGACAACTACACCCCGCGCATGCGCAAGCTCTATGACGACCAGATCGTCAAGGCGATGACCGAAAAGTTCGGTTACAAGAATGCGATGGAAGTTCCGAAGATCGAGAAGATCACGCTCAACATGGGTGTGGGCGATGCGGTCCAGGACAAGAAGAAGGTCGAAACGGCCGCTTCGGAAATGGAACTGATCGCGGGCCAGAAGCCCGTTATCACCAAGGCGAAGAAGTCGATTGCCGGCTTCAAGCTGCGTGAAGGCATGCCGATCGGCTGCAAGGTGACGCTGCGTCGCGAGCGGATGTATGAATTCCTCGACCGCCTGATCACCATCGCGATGCCGCGCATCCGCGACTTCCGCGGCGTGTCGCCGAAGAGCTTCGACGGTCGGGGCAACTATGCTCTCGGCCTGAAGGAACAGATCATCTTCCCCGAGATCAACTATGACCGCATCGATCAAGTGCGGGGCATGGATGTGATCGTGACCACGTCGGCACGTACGGACGAGGAAGCCCGCGAACTGCTCAAGCTGTTCGGCTTCCCCTTCCCGATCGAAGCCCAGGCTAAGGAAGCCGCCTGAGTCCCCGCTGGGGATCCTCGGGCCGGACAGGAACAAGGAAAGAGAACTTAAGTCATGGCGAAACTGAGTTCGGTGAACAAGAATGAGCGTCGCAAGAAGCTGGTGAAGAAATATGCCGGCCGCTATGCGAAACTGAAGGCTATTGCGGCCGACACCACGCTCGACGACGGCGAGCGTCTGATCGCGCGCCTCAAGATGGCGGAAATTCCGCGCAACGGTAACCCGACCCGTATCCGTAACCGGTGCGAACTGACGGGCCGTCCGCGCGCTTATTATCGCAAATTCCGGCTGTGCCGTATTCAGCTCCGCGATCTGGCCAACAAGGGCCTGATCCCCGGCGTTGTGAAGTCGAGCTGGTAAGGAACACGCAACATGGCAATGACCGATCCTTTGGGTGATATGCTCACCCGCATCCGCAACGGCCAGCAGGCGAAGAAGGACAGCGTCCTGACGCCGGCTTCGACGCTGCGTGTCCGCGTTCTCGACGTGCTCAAGCGCGAAGGCTACATCCGTGGCTACAGCGAAGAGGTGCTCGGCACCAAGGGCCAGCACAAGGGCATCCGCATCGAGCTCAAATATTTCGAAGGCCAGCCGGCGATCCGCCACGTGGCACGCGTCTCGAAGCCGGGCCGCCGCGTCTATTCGGGTTCGAAAGAACTGCCGGTGGTTCGCAACGGCCTGGGCATCACCATCGTGTCGACCCCGCGCGGTGTCCTTTCGGACGCCGAAGCACGCGAGCATAATGTCGGCGGCGAAGTGCTGGCGGAGGTGTTCTAATGTCGCGCATCGGTAAAAAGGCAGTGGAGATCCCCAGCGGCGTTACCGCTGCGATCGACGGCGGCCAGCTGTCGGTCAAGGGCCCCAAGGGCACGCTGGCGATGCCGCTGTCCGACAACATCAAATATGAAGTCGGCGAAGGCGCCATCTCGGTGCAGCCCGCGAACGAAAGCCGCGAAGCGCGCGCTTTCTGGGGCATGCAGCGCACGCTGGTGCAGAACCTGATCACGGGCGTGACCGAAGGTTTCACCAAGGTGCTCGAAATCACGGGTGTCGGCTACCGCGCCAACGCGCAGGGCAAGAATCTGAAGCTGCAGCTCGGCTACAGCCACGATGTCGATTTCGCGGTGCCGGAAGGCATCGAGATCAAGACGCCGGATAACACGACGATCGAGATCAGCGGCATCGACAAGCAGCAGGTCGGCCAGGTCGCGGCGGAAATCCGTCGCTGGCGCAAGCCCGAACCCTATAAGGGCAAGGGTATCAAGTATCGCGGCGAGTACATCTTCCGCAAAGAAGGCAAGAAGAAGTAAGCCATGGCACATCTTACCCCTTTCGAAAAACGCCGCCAGCGCGTTCGTACCGCACTCCGTCTGCGTGCTGCCGGGCGTCCGCGCCTTTCGGTGCACCGCTCGGGCCGCCACATCTATGCGCAGCTCATCGATGACGCCGCCGGCAAGACGCTGGCTGCGGCTTCGACGCTCGACAAGGATCTGCGCGGCAAGACCGGCGCGACGGCTTC
Source organism: Sphingopyxis sp. Q841 (assembly GCF_052384365.1). Classification (NCBI taxonomy): domain Bacteria; kingdom Pseudomonadati; phylum Pseudomonadota; class Alphaproteobacteria; order Sphingomonadales; family Sphingopyxidaceae; genus Sphingopyxis; species Sphingopyxis sp. Q841. Next base: position 1,679,297 of record NZ_JBQSUM010000001.1, read on the forward strand.
GGCTGCTGCCGAAGTCGGCAAGCGCCTTGCCGACGCCGCCAAGAAGGCGGGCGTGACGCAGGTCGTGTTCGACCGCGGCGGCTTCCTGTTCCACGGGCGCATCAAGGCGCTGGCCGACGCGGCGCGCGAAGGCGGATTGGAGTTCTGATTATGGCTGACGAAAACACCACGGGTCAGGGCAACCAGCCCGAGGCGATCCTGGCGCCTGAAACCACCAACGCCGAAGTCACGGGTCGCCGTGGTCGCGGCGGTCGTGATGGCGGACGTGGCGGTCGCGACGGTGGCCGTGGTCGCCGCGACGATCGGCGTCCGCGCGACGAGGACGGTGGCGAAGAGCTGATTGAAAAGCTCGTTCACATCAACCGCGTCTCGAAGACCGTGAAGGGCGGCAAGCGCTTCGGTTTCGCCGCGCTCGTCGTCGTCGGTGATGGCAAGGGCCGCGCCGGTTTCGGTCATGGCAAGGCGCGCGAAGTGCCCGAAGCCATTTCGAAGGCGACCGCCGCTGCGAAGAAGGCGATGATTCGCGTTCCGCTGCGCGACGGCCGCACGCTGCATCATGACGGTCGCGGCCATTTCGGCGCCGGCAACGTCACCGTGCGTTCGGCGCCTGCCGGTACCGGCATCATCGCCGGTGGCCCGATGCGTGCCGTGTTCGAATCGCTCGGTGTTGCCGATGTGGTGACCAAGTCGGTCGGCACGTCGAACCCCTACAACATGATCCGCGCGACCTTCCAGGCGCTCGGCGAACAGACCAGCCCGAAGTCGGTTGCGCAGCGTCGCGGCAAGAAGGTTTCGGACCTGATCAAGCGCGGCGGCGTGTCCGATCGTGCAGCCGAGGCTGAAGCCGCGGCGGTGACGGAGTAAGACAATGGCCGACAAGAAGATCAAGATCCGCCAGATCGGTTCGCCGATCCGTCGTCCCAAGGACCAGCGCAAGATCCTGACCGGCCTCGGCCTGGGCAAGATGAACCGCGAAGTCGAACTGGTCGACACCCCGGAAGTGCGCGGCATGATCCGCAAGCTTCCGCACATGGTGGAAGTAATCGAGGGCTAAGGTGAAGCTCTATCGCCTGTTGACCGGTCCCGACGACGCCGCTTTCTGCGCGCGTGTCGAAGGGCTGCTCAACCGGGGGTGGCAACTTCACGGAAGTCCGTCGATCACCTGCGTCGATGGCCGCGGCTATGTGGCGCAGGCGATCGTGATGGAAAAGGCCGGGCCTTATCCCGGCTTCCAACCGTCGAGTGAAATCGAACCCGACTGAAACACCGGGTTCAAAGCGCGACAAAAGCGAAAGCGAGTGCAATGACTATCAAGCTTAACGATCTTCGTGACAACAATGGCGCCCGCAAGGGCCGTATGCGCGTCGGACGCGGCATCGGTTCGGGCAAGGGCAAGACCGCCGGCCGCGGCCAGAAGGGCCAGAAGGCCCGCAGCGGTGTCGCGATCAACGGCTTCGAAGGCGGCCAGATGCCGCTCCACATGCGCATCCCGAAGCGCGGCTTCAACAACATCTTTGGCAAGGATTTCGCGATCGTGAACCTGGGCCAGGTGCAGAAGCTGGTCGATGCCAAGAAGCTCGACCCCAAGGAGACTGTCGACCATGCAGCGCTGAAGGCGGCCGGTGTGGCCCGCGGCGGCAAGGACGGCGTCCGCCTCCTCGCCAAGGGCGAACTGACCGCGAAGCTCAACTTCGCCGTTGCCGGCGCGTCGAAGGGCGCGATCGAGGCGGTCGAAAAGGCGGGCGGCAAGGTCGACCTGCCGGCGGCCGAAGCGAAGGCCGAGTAATTCGGACAAGGGGCGGTTCCGAAAGGGATCGCCCTTCGTCTTTGTGACGATCTCTATTCCCGTTCGATAGCGCAGGTTCGAGAGGCATTCCGGCCCCGCCAGATGCGAGCGGATCGATGGGGCGAATGAACGCCCCATCAAAAATGGGCCTTTCCCCTTGCGCTTCGTAACCGCCGAACGCACATAGGCGCGGGGTCGCCGGGGGCGCGGTCCGGAATATCCTCGAGGAAACTACCCATGGCCTCTCGCGCCGACCAGCTTGCTTCCAGCATCAATTTTTCGAAGTTCGGCAAGGCGACCGAACTCAAGAACCGCATCTGGTTCACGATCGGTGCGCTGATCGTCTTCCGCTTCCTGTCGTTCGTGCCGCTGCCCGGGGTCGACCCCGTGGCGCTGTCGCGCCTTTACAGCCAGGCGGCGTCGGGCGGCATCCTCGACATCTTCAACACCTTCTCGGGCGGCAGCCTGGAGCGCATGAGCATCATCGCGCTCGGCGTCATGCCCTATATCACGGCGTCGATTGTCGTGCAGCTCGCCGCGGCGCTGGCCCCGAGCCTCGCCGCGCTCAAGAAAGAGGGCGAAAGCGGCCGCAAGAAGCTCAACCAATATACGCGCTACGGCACCGTGCTGCTCACCGCGATCCAGGGCTATTTCATTGCCGTCGGCCTGGAAACGCTCGGGCAGAGCCAGGGCATCGCCGCGGTCGTTGACCCAGGCATGATGTTCCGCGTCGGCGCAGTCATCAGCATCGTCGGCGGTACGCTGTTCCTGATGTGGCTTGGCGAACAGATCACCAGCCGCGGGATCGGCAACGGCGTCTCGCTGATCATCATGGCGGGCATTCTCGCCCAGCTTCCGCGCAGCTTTGCCCAGATGTTCACGCAGGTTCGTGAAGGATCGATGGGCGGCGGCACGATCGTCGCAGTCATCGGCGGCGCGATCATCATCATCGCCTTCATCAGCTTCATGGAACGCGCACAGCGCCGCGTGCTGGTGCAATATCCGAAGCGCGCGACGCAGCGCGGCGTGATGCAGGCCGAGCGCAGCCACCTGCCGCTGAAGGTCAATACTGCGGGCGTGATTCCGCCGATCTTCGCCTCGTCGCTGCTGCTGATGCCGCTGACCGTCACGCAGATGCTGGGCAATAATGTGAAGGGCGACACCGCCTGGGGCGATTTCCTCATCACGATCAACCAGTATCTCGCGCACGGCCAGCCGCTCTATATGGCGCTCTATGCGGCGGGCATCATCTTCTTCTGCTTCTTCTACGTCGCGGTCGTCTTCAACCCCGAGGAAACCGCCGACAATCTGAAGCGCCAGAACGGTTTCATCCCCGGCATCCGCCCGGGCAAGAATACCGCCGCCTATCTCGATTTCGTGCTGACCCGCATCACCGTTATCGGCGCCGGCTATCTTGCGCTCATCTGCCTCATTCCGGAATATTTCATCGCCGGATCGGGCCTGCCGTTCCAGCTTGGCGGCACCAGCCTGCTGATCATCGTCAATGTCACCATCGATACGATCAGCCAGATCCAGAGCCACATGCTCGCGCACCAATATGGCGATCTGATCAAGAAGGCCAAATTGAAGGGCGGCATTGCGCGCCGCTGACGCGGTCGCTAGGCGAAATCCTGACAGGGTAGGCAACAGGGGGCGTCATGACGCTGAACATCATTTTGCTTGGACCGCCGGGAGCCGGCAAGGGAACGCAGGCTTCGCGTCTGGTGGAAGAGCATGGGATGGTCCAGCTTTCCACCGGTGATATGCTCCGTGCAGCCGTCAGGGCGGGAACGCCGATCGGCCTGCAGGCCAAGGCAGTGATGGACGCGGGCGAACTGGTCTCGGACGAAATCGTCTCGGGCCTGATCGGCGAGCGGCTCGACGAGCTCGGGAACGAAACCTCGGTCATCTTCGACGGCTATCCACGCACCGCGGCGCAGGCCGAGGCGCTCGACGGCATCTTGTCGGTGCGCGGCCGCAAGCTCGACCATGTCGTCGAACTGGTCGTTGACGAAGACGCGCTCGTCGACCGGATCACCGGACGCTTTTCGTGCGCAAATTGCGGCGAAGGCTATCACGATCGCTACAAGCTGCCGAAGGTCGAAGGCACCTGCGACGTGTGCGGCAGCCATGATTTCAAGCGCCGTCCCGACGACAATGAGGAAACGGTGCGCACCCGCATGGCCGAATATCGCGCGAAGACCGAACCGATCCTTCCGATCTACGAGGCGCGCGGCATCGTCAGCAAGGTCGACGGCATGGCCGCGATCGACGTCGTCAACGATGCGATCGAAGCGATCCTGCGAAGCGACGCCAGCTAGTCAGCCCCCTTGGCGCCGTCTATGAAGATGGCGAAGGGGGAATGATCCATGCATGTGAAATCGTCTTTCGGCGCGCTCCTGTTCGCGGCGACGTGCATCGCCTCGCCGGCAGCGTCCAAGGTCATCGATCAGAGCGACATCGGTTTCACCGTCGCGCATACGGCGCAGGTCGCCGCGACGCCCGAAGACGTGTGGAAAATGCTCCGCACGCCCGACAAATGGTGGTCGAAAGAGCATAGCTGGTCGGGCGATGCCGCCAATTTCTGGCTCGATTCGCAGGCTGGTGGCTGCTTCTGCGAAAAGCTTCCCGACGAAGGACAGGGCGTCGGCAGCGTCCAACACGCGCGGATCATCTTCGCCAAGCCGGGCGAAATGATGCGCCTGTCGGGCGCATTCGGGCCGCTGCAGGGCGAGGCGGTCACGGGGACGCTGACGATCCAGATCAAAAAAACGCCGACGGGCAGTGCGATCCGCTTCGACTATGTCGTCGGCGGCTATATGCGCTTCAAGGTCGCCGACATCGCTCCCGCCGTCGACAAGGTGCTGGCCGAACAGATGGTCGGGCTCGCGAACGCGCTCGGCGGATCGCTCCCGGTCGCGCGCGGCGACAAGCCGGCCGAGGACAAGTCCGGCGAAGGCGCGGACGAAGCGGCCAAACCGGCGGATAGCAATGCCGATGCGGACGGCGCGGCGGAGGAGCCGGCACCCGCTGATTCGGGTCTCGACGCCGCGGTCGCTGATCTCGTCAAGGACGAGCCCAAGCGCGAATGAAGCCCGCTGCCGACGTCAGGAAGCGTCCTTGTCGCGCAGCTGGGCGAGCGCGCCGAAGGGGCCGGCCTGTTCTTCGGTCAGCACGCCCTTTTCGGCGAGGATGCGGTCGGCATCGGGATGGCGCGGAAAGGGATCGAGCGCCAGCGACAGCGTCTGCACCGCGGCTTCGCCGATATCGACGCGATCGCCTTCGAGCGGCAGGACATCGCAATCGTCCGCGCTGATCTCGACCTCTTCTTCCTCGCTCGCGTCGGCGCCGATGTCGCGCAGGAAGCGCAGGTCGAAGGGGTCGGCGATGTGCGCGGGGACAGGGAGATCGGTGGCGGCGCACGCCTGCACGACGTCGGCGGTGATGCGGCCTCTTGCGGCGATCCCGCCGGCGACGGCGAACACCTCGGCCTCGACGACGAAACGATCGAGCGCGATCAGGCCGAGTCGCTTGGCGATCGCGGCGCGGGTCGCTTCGTCGGCGTCGAGCGCGACCTTGCGGCCCTGCATCGCGTCGGCGAGGGTGACGAGGTGCGAAAGTTCGGGATTGGTCATGCGGGCTCTCCGGGCAAGCGGTCGGCGACGACCAGGTCCGCAACCGGCATCGCGGCAAGCCCCGTGCGCAGGGCCGCGACCGCTGCCATGACATGCGCCAGTCCTTCGGCGGGCGGCGCCTTGCCGCGCCACAGATTGCGCACCAGCGCTTCTTCCAGCGCCGCCGATCCGTCGGGCGCGCGATAGGCTCCCAGCCGTCCGCCCAGCGCTCCAACCATGCGACCGACCTGTTTGCCGACCACCATGTCGCCAAAGCCGATCTGGCGCATCTGCCCATCCATGTCGGCGACGAACAATTCGGTCAGTTCAACCCCCGCCAGCGCCTGGTCGGGATCATCGTCGATGCGATGGAGGACGAGCGCCAGCACCAGGCTGACCATGTCGAAGCGGCCGTCGAGCGTGTCGGGAACCTGTCCCGCCAGATACCAGTGCGGCGCACGCGCCGCCGCGACGACGGCGTCCCAGAGCGGACGCCGTGCTTCGCGGGGATCGGGGGCGGATCGGAAGAATTTGCTGATCGAGAACATAGCCCACCGCTTAGGCCCATTCGGCGTCGCGGAAAAGAGGCACCGGTCAGCCTGCAGCAAGCTTTGCGGCCGCATAAGCCGCTTGTGCGTCCCGTCCGCTTGCGGTTAAGAGGCGCACAAGCCAGCGCCTGCGCCGCCGTCCGGCGAGCCGCGCGCAACGGAGACCGATTGATGCCGAAAACCATTGCCTCGCTTACCGGCCGCCGCGCGGGCCTCATCCTTGCCGGGATCGCGCTTGCGCTGTCGGCGGGGGGATGCGCCCAGCTCAAGGGGCGTCAGGGCTATATCGTCGATCCGGTGCTGACCCAGGCGATCACCCCCGGCGTCGACAACCGCGAGTCGGTGGAAAAGACGCTCGGCCGTCCGACCTTCGTCGGCCAGTTCGGAAACAATGAATATTATTATCTGTCTCGCGAAACGCGCCAGCTCGCCTTCGCCCACCCGCGGCCGGTGTCGCAGCAGGTGCTGCGCGTCAGCTTCGATCCCGCAGGCAATGTCGTCGGCGTCGATCGCACCGGGCTCGAACAGGTGAGCAAGATCAGCCCGAACGGCGACAGCACGCCGACGCTGGGCCGTCATCGCAGCTTCTTCGAGGATATTTTCGGCAATATCGGCGCGGTCGGCGCGCCGGGTGTCGGGGGCGGCGCACAGGGCCAATAAGTCCCAGTTCGCGATCTGCGGAAGATGAATGGCGGCGCTGATCGATGGATCAGCGCCGCTTTTCGTTGGATCAGACCGCGATGCCGCCCGCCGCCAGAACCGCCAGTGTGACCAGATCCGAGGCGGTGGACGCCATGGTTGCAATCTGTACCGGCTTTTCCATCCCGATCAGCATCGGTCCGATGACCGCGCTGCCGCCGAGTTCGCGCAGCAGCTTTGCCGACAGATTGCCCGACTGCAGCCCCGGCATCACCAGAACATTCGCGGGGCCCGAGAGACGGCAGAAGGGATAATTGGCCATGACGCGGGGATTCAGCGCGACGTCGGGCGACATTTCGCCTTCATATTCGAAGGCCGGCTGGCGATCGTCGAGGATGTGGACGGCATCGCGGATATTGTCGAGCCACGATCCCGGCGGGTTGCCGAAGGTCGAATAGGACAAGAAGGCAACGCGCGGTTCGTGACCCATGCGGCGTGCGACCTGCGCCGTGCGGTCGGCGATGTCCGCGAGCATTTCGGCCGAGGGGCGTTCGTTGACCGTCGTGTCGGCCATGAAGATGGTGTGATGCTGTCCGACGAGGACGTGAATGCCGAACGCCGTCTTGCCCTCGGCAGGGTCGATCACCCGCCGCACTTCGCGCATCGTCTGCGAATAGGTGCGCGTCACGCCGGTGATCATCGCATCGCCAAGGCCGAGTTTTAGCAGCAGCGAGCCGAAGATGTTGCGATCACGGTTGACCATCCGTTCGATGTCACGGCGCAGATAGCCGCGGCGCTGGAGCCGCTCATAGAGCATCTCGACCATCTGGGGGACGTGCGGCGAATTGACGCTGTTATGAACCTCGAAGCTTTCGGGGTCGGCGACGCCCATGTCGCGCAATTTGTTGTGCAGGCCTTCGCGCCCGACGAGGACGGGAATGCCATAGCCGCCGTCGCGGAACTGGATCGCGGCGCGCAGCACCACTTCTTCCTCGCCCTCGGCAAAGACGACGCGCTTGGGATTGGCGCGCGCCGCTTCATAGGCGAGGGTGAGGACCGAAGTGGTCGGGTTGAGCCGGGCGCGCAGCTGCGTGCGGTACGCCTCCAGATCGTCGATCGGCTGCTGCGCGACGCCCGTCTCCATCGCCGCTTTTGCGACCGCCGCAGGGACGATCTCCATCAGCCGCGGGTCGAAGGGCGAGGGGATGATATATTCGGGGCCGAAGCTCGACGCGCGGCCGCCATAGGCTGCGGCCACTTCCTCGGGTACCTGCTGGCGCGCGAGATCGGCAATCGCATAGGCGGCGGCGATCTTCATCTCTTCGTTGATCGCGGTCGCGCGCACGTCGAGCGCGCCGCGGAAGATGAAGGGGAAGCACAGCACATTGTTGACCTGGTTGGGATAGTCCGAACGCCCCGTTGCGATGATCGCGTCAGGGCGCGCCGCACGGGCATCGGGCGGCGAGATTTCGGGGTCGGGGTTTGCCATCGCGAAAATGATCGGCGCGGGCGCCATGTCCTTCACCATCTCGGGCTTGAGCGCGCCCGCCGCCGACAGGCCGAGGAAGACGTCCGCGCCGCGAAGCGCTTCGGTCAGGTCGCGCGCTTCGGTCGGCACGGCGTGGGCCGATTTCCACTGGTCCATTCCTTCGGTGCGGCCCTGGTAGATGGTGCCCTTGCGATCGCACATGATGACATTTTCGTGCCGCACGCCCATCGCCTTGATCAGCGCGGTGCAGGCGATGGCCGCGGCGCCGGCGCCGTTGACGACAACCTTGATGTCGGCCAGATCGCGCCCGGTCAGATGACAGGCGTTGATCAGGCCGGCGGCGGTGATGATCGCGGTGCCATGCTGGTCGTCATGGAACACCGGGATGTTCATCTTTTCCTTGAGCGCCGCCTCGATGATGAAGCAGTTGGGGGCCGCAATGTCCTCGAGGTTGATGCCGCCGAAGCTTGGCTCGAGCAGTTCGACCGCGTCGATGAACGCCTGGGGATCTTCGGTCTTGAGCTCAAGGTCAATCGAATCGACGTCGGCGAAGCGCTTGAACAGCACCGCCTTGCCTTCCATCACCGGCTTCGAGGCAAGCGCGCCGAGATTGCCGAGACCCAGAATCGCCGTGCCGTTCGAGATGACGGCGACAAGATTGCCCTTGGCGGTATAGTCATAGGCCTTGGCCGGATCCTCGGCGATTGCATTCACCGGCACCGCGACGCCCGGCGAATAGGCGAGGCTGAGGTCGCGCTGCGTTGCCATCGGCTTCGAGGCGACGATCTCGATTTTCCCCGGCCGCCCATAGCTATGATAGAGCAGGGCCTCGCGGTCCGAAAATTGCACCTTGCTGCCGCCGTCCATTCTTTATCCCCTACTTCGATTATCAGGATGCGCGTCCGAGCCCATTCCCTAGCGTCGGCTTGGCGAAATGGAACCCCGTGTTTCTGGCGCGCGCGCCTTGCCATGCGAGCCCCAATCACTAAGCAGGGGCGGATGTCCGTTCCCGCTCCCGCCAACAGCAACAGCAAGGCCCCTCCCGCCGCGACGCCGATGATGGCGCAATATTGGTCGCTCAAGGAAAAGGCCGGCGATTGTCTGCTCTTCTACCGCATGGGCGATTTCTTCGAACTGTTTTTTGACGATGCCAAGGCAGCGGCCTCGACGCTCGACATCGCGCTGACCGCGCGCGGCGAGCATGGCGGCGAACCGGTGCCGATGTGCGGCGTCCCCGTCCATTCGGCCGAATCCTATCTCGCCCGCCTGATCCGCGCCGGCCATCGCGTCGCGATCGCCGAACAGGTCGAAACCCCCGCCGAGGCCAAGGCGCGTGGCGGATCGAAGGCGCTTGTCGCGCGCGACATCGTGCGCTTCGTAACGGCGGGCACGCTGACCGAAGAGGCGCTGCTCGAAGGGCGCAGCGCGAACCGGCTTGCAGCGCTTGCCGAGGTCGGCAGCGAAGGGCTGATCGCCATCGCCGCCGCCGACATCTCAACCGGGCGGTTCGAGGTCGTCGCGGTGCGGCGCGAAGCGGTCGATGCCGAACTGGCGCGGCTGGCCCCGTCCGAACTGCTGATCAGCGAAGCGGCGGACGAACAGCCGCCCTCGGCGGCGCGCCAGATCGTTCGCCGCCCCGCCGCCGAGTTCGCGAGTGGCGCAGGGCAGAAACGGCTCGAGACGTTGTTCGGGGTGCAGACGCTCGACGGCTTCGGCAATTTTTCGCGCGGTGAAATCGCCGCCATGGGCGCGATCGCCGCCTATCTCGACCATGTCGGCACCGGCGGGGCGGTCTTTCTGCAGCCGCCCGTGCGGCACGCCGCGGGCGACCGGATGGCGATCGACGCGGCGACGCGCGAGAGTCTGGAGCTGGTCCGTACCATGGCGGGCGCGCGCGACGGCAGCCTGCTTGGCACGATCGACCGTACCGTGACCGCGGCGGGCGCGCGGCTGCTTGCCGACGACCTTGCAAGCCCGCTCACCGACAAGGGCGCGATTCTCGACCGGCTCGATCTCGTCGATGCGCTGGCGCGCGATGCCTTGTGGCGCGCCGATCTGCGCGCCGCTTTGCGCGCGCTGCCCGATGCAGGACGCGCGCTCGGCCGCCTCGTCGCTGGGCGCGGCGGGCCGCGCGATCTGGCGCAGCTTCGCGACGCGCTCGGCGGTGCACGCCTCTTGCGCGAGCGGCTTGCGCTGCGCGCCGACCTGCCGCCGCTGCTCGCGCGGCTGCTGCCGGGGCTCGACGGTCATGGCGCGCTGGTCGATGAACTGACGCGCGCGCTGATCGAAACCCCGCCGGTTGATGCCGCGCAGGGCGGCTATATCGCCGAAGGCTATGACGCCGCGCTCGATTCGCTGCGCGAAACCGCGCGAGACGGGCGCAAGGCGATTGCGGCGCTCGAGGCGGGCTATCGCGAACGTACGGGCATCGCGGCGCTCAAGATCCGTCACAATGGCGTGCTCGGATATCATGTCGAAGTGCCTGCGCGGCACGCCGATGCGCTGATGGCGCCTGAATCGGGTTTCACCCATCGGCAAACGCTGGCGGGCGTCGTTCGCTTCAACTCGTCGGATCTGCACGAAGCGGCGGCGCGCGTGACCCAGGCGGGAGTGCATGCGGCGGCAGCCGAAGCCGCGCATCTCGAAGCGCTGACCGAAGCCGCGACCCAGCGCCGCGAAGCGATCGCCGCGAGCTGCGACGTGCTCGCGCGAATCGACGTCGCCGCGGCGCTCGCTGATCATGCCATGAGCCACGATTGGTGCCGGCCGGACATCGCTGACGAACCGTGCCTCGACGTGACGGGCGGGCGACATCCTGTGGTCGAGGCGGCGCTGGCGAAGAGCGGCGAGCATTTCGTCCCCAATGATGTATCGCTGTCCGAAGCCGACCGGCTATGGCTTGTCACCGGCCCCAATATGGGCGGTAAATCGACCTTCCTGCGCCAGAACGCTTTGATTGTCGTGCTCGCGCAGGCGGGCGCCTTCGTGCCGGCAGGCGCCGCAACCCTCGGGCTGGTCGATCGGCTGTTCAGCCGCGTGGGGGCGAGCGACAATCTGGCGCGGGGGCGATCGACCTTCATGGTCGAGATGGTCGAGACCGCCGCGATCCTCGCGCAGGCGACCCCGCAAAGCTTCGTGATCCTCGACGAGGTCGGGCGCGGCACCTCGACCTATGACGGGCTCGCACTCGCCTGGTCGGTGGTCGAGGCGGTGCACGAGGTCAATCGGTGCCGCTGTCTGTTCGCAACCCATTATCACGAGCTGACGCGGCTTGCCGAAACGCTGAACGCGCTTTCCCTCCACCATGTTCGCGCGCGCGAATGGCAGGGCGACCTCGTCCTGCTGCACGAGGTGGCCGAGGGGCCTGCCGACCGGAGCTACGGTCTGGCGGTCGCGCGGCTTGCCGGAGTCCCCGCCGGCGTTGTGAGGCGCGCCGAGGCGGTGCTCGCCAAGCTCGAAGCGGGACGTGAGGCAACCGGCGGATTGGCGGCAGGGCTCGACGATCTGCCGCTGTTCGCAGCGTTTCTCGCCGAAGCGCCCGCAGCGGCAAAGGACGCGCTGCGCGAGGCGCTCGCCGGGATCGACCCCGACGCGCTCGCGCCGCGCGCCGCGCTCGAAGCGCTCTATCGGCTCAAGCAGATCGTGGCGGAGGAAGGATGAGCGACATTTTCAGCGACCTTCCCCACCGCCGCGCGATCATCGACCGGCGCCTGCTCGCCGACCGGCTCGATGCCATCGCCGCCGAGACCGCCGATGCCGGCAAGCGCCGCGGCGCGATGGTCGCGTTGCTGAAGGAGGCCTTGGAAGAGGGCCGCGCAGAGATCGCCCGGCGCCTGCTCGACCACCCGTCTTCGGGACGCGTCGCGGCGCAGGCGACGGCCTTTCTGATCGACCAGATCGTTCGCCTTTCCTATGATTTCACCGTCGATTATCTCTATCCCGCAAGCAATCGGTCGGCGGGCGAACGGATTACGGTGATCGCGGTCGGCGGCTATGGCCGCGCCGAAATGGCGCCGTTCAGCGACGTCGACATCGGCTTTCTTACCCCGTTCAAGCAGACGAGCTGGACCGAGCAGGTCATCGAGGCACAACTCTACACGCTGTGGGACCTGGGCCTGAAGGTGGGGCATTCGTCGCGTTCGCTCGATGAGATGGTGCGCACCGCGAAGGACGATCTGACGATCCGCACCGCGCTGCTCGAGGCGCGCTTCATCTGGGGCGAGCGGGCGCTTTACGATCAGGCGGCGGCGCGCTTCGATGCCGAGGTGATGGCGGGCAATGCCCGCGCCTTCGTCGCCGAAAAACTCGCCGAGCGCGACGAGCGGCACAAGCGCATGGGCGATTCGCGCTATGTCGTCGAGCCCAATGTGAAGGAAGGGAAGGGCGGGCTGCGCGACCTGCACACCCTGTTCTGGATCGGCAAGTTCATCCACCGCGTTCGCACCGTGCCCGAGCTCGTCGATGCGGGGCTGCTCAGTGCGCGCGAACTGCGGCAGTTCTCGCGCGCCGAAAATTTCCTGCTCGCGGTACGCTGCCACCTTCATATCCTCGCCGGACGCGCCGAGGACCGGCTGACCTTCGATTTCCAGCGCGAGATCGCCGCGCGGATGCAGTTTGCCGACCGGCCGGGCAAAAGCCCGGTCGAACGCTTCATGCAGCTCTATTTTCTCCACGCGAAGAGCGTTGGCGATTTGACGGGCACCTTTCTCGCGCATCTCGACGAGCAACTCGCGGCGCGCGGGCGGCGCTTTCTGCCGACGCTGCGGCGGCGGCCGGGCCGGCTCAACGGCTTCGTCCTCGATCGCGGCCGGCTTGCGCTGCCGTCGGACGACTATTTCCGCGAAGATCCGGTCCGCCTGCTCGAGATATTTCAGCTCGCCGACAAATATGGGCTCGAGATCCACCCGCAGGCGATGCGCCAGGCCCGCCACGATGCGAAAATGATCGACGGCAAGGTGCGGCGGATCGCGCGCGCCAATGCGCTGTTCCTCGACGTGTTGACCAGCCCGCGCGACCCCGAAACGGTGCTGCGCTGGATGAACGAGGCCGGGGTCTTCGGCCGCTTCGTTCCCGACTTCGGCCGCGTCGTCGCGCAGATGCAGTTCGACATGTATCACCATTATACGGTCGACGAGCATACGATCCGCGCGATCGGCCTGTTGTCCGACATCGAACAGAATCGGTTGAAGGACGATCATCCGCTGTCGACCGCGATCATGGACCAGATCCACTCGCGGCGCGTTATCTATGTCGCGGTACTGCTCCACGATATCGCGAAGGGACGCGGCGGCGACCATAGCGTGCTGGGCGCCGAACTGGCGCTGCGCGTCTGTCCGCGGCTCGGGCTGAACGAGGCTGAAACCGAGACCGTGTCATGGCTTGTCCGCCACCACCTGCTCATGTCGGCGACCGCCTTCAAGCGCGACCTTGCCGACTTCAAGACGATCCTCGACTTTGCGCAGCTCGTACAGAGCCCCGAGCGGCTTCGCCTTCTGCTCGTCCTCACGGTTGTCGATATTCGCGCGGTGGGCCCGGGGGTCTGGAACAGCTGGAAGCGGCAATTGCTCACCGAATTATACGATGCCGCCGAGGAAGTGCTGCGGCTTGGCCACAAGCAGCGCGGCCGCGAGGTACGGATCGCCACCAAGAAGGAGGAGGCGCAGGCGCTGCTCCAGATGGCCGACAAGGATTTCGGGAAGCTCGCCAAGCGCCTGCCCGAAAGCTACTGGATTGCCGAGCCGGTCGAGGTGATCGCGGCCAATTTGATCCATATCCAGAAGTCGTCGGGAGCGCCGCTCCATATCGCGGCAGTGCCCGACGACGATCGCGGCGCGACGCTGGTGATGGTGCTCGCTGCCGACCATCCGGGGCTGTTCTATCGCATTGCGGGCGGTATCCACCTTGCGGGCGGCAACATCATCGATGCGCGCATCCACACGACGCGCGACGGGCTGGCGCTCGACAATTTCCTGGTCCAGGATCCGCTCGGCCGCCCCTTTGCCGAGGCCGAACAGATCGTCCGGCTGACCCGCGCGATCGAGGACGCGCTCGCCAACCGGCATAAATTGCTGCCCAAGCTCGAGGCGCGGGCGCTGCCGCGGACCCGCGCCGAAGCCTTTCGTATCGCGCCCAATGTCTTCATCGACAACAAGGCTTCCAACCGGTTTACGGTGATCGAGGTCAATGCGCAGGACCGCCCGGCGCTATTGAACCAGCTCGCCTATGCGCTCTTCCAGTCGAAGGTCACGGTGCACAGCGCGCATGTCGCGACCTATGGCGAGCGTGCCGTCGACACCTTTTACGTCACCGATCTCATTGGCGACAAGATCGACAGCGCAGCGCGCGTGAAGTCGCTCGAAAAGCGCCTGCTCGAAGCCGCGGCGAGCCGCAGCGAGGAGGCGGTGGCGGCCTGACCTCAGGCGCGTTTCACCGGATTGCGTGCGTGCGCAGCAACCGCTGGCGGCAGGTCGAGCCACGCATGGCGGTCGTCGCACCAGACGGCCTGTTCGGGCATCGGAAAATCCGGGTCGGCAAAGGCGCCGACTGCGACGCCCGTTAGGTGCGGCATCCGGTCGGGTTCCCACCACAGGTTCGATCCGCAATCGGCGCAGAAATGAAAGGTCACGTCATGACCGCTCGCCGAAGGCCGGCGGAAGCGCTGCGCCGAACCGGCGGCGACGGTCACCGCTTCGCGCGGGAAAAAGGCGGCGACGCTGAACAGCGAACCGGTTCGCCGCTGGCAATCGCGGCAATGGCACATCGAGATCTTGATCGGATCGCCGCTGCATCGAAGCTGCAGCAAGCCGCAGTGGCAGGTGGCGACCCGCCCGGTCATCCTGCGGCCGGAGGCGCCGTCATCGCGGCGGCGGCGGCGAGCAGCCCCGCGGTGAAGCGCTGGCTGATGGCGGCGGTCGGGATTGCGTTGAAGGCGTGGATGGCGCCGGCATAGCTGTGCAGCTCGACCGGCACCCCCGCCGCAGCGAGACGCTGGGCGTAGTCGAGATTTTCGTCGAAGAAGAGGTCGAGGCTGCCGGTCGCGATATAGGCAGGCGGCAGGCCGGAAAGATCGTCGGCGAGGCTCGGTGAAAACCAGCCGCGCCGCTCGTCGTCGGCCGCGTAGGCGCCGCGCAGCGCGCTCCATCCGAAACGATTGCTTGCGCGCGTCCAGATGAATTCGCCCGTGACCGGATTGCGATAGGGGCAGGCGTCGCCTCCCGTCCGGTGATCGAGCATCGGATAGGTCAGCAATTGCCCGGCAAGCGCTGGCCCGCCGAGGTCGCGCGCCATGATCGCCAGAGCCGCGGCGAGGCCGCCGCCCGCGCTTTCGCCTGCAACGACGATGCGCTGCGCATCGAAGCCAAGGGCATCGGCCTGTGCGGCGAGCCAGACGAGCGCCGAATGGCAATCCTCCTGCGGCGCCGGGAAGGGATTTTCGGGCGCGAGCCGATATTCGACCGAGAGCACCGGCACGCCCGCGGCCGCGGCAAGCGCCGCCGGTCCGGCCTGCATCTGCCGCACCGATCCCATCACCATGCCGCCGCCGTGGATATGCAGGATCGCACCCGCGCCGGCGCGCGCCTGTGCCGGGCGGAAGAGGAAGGCCAGCATGTCCGGCCCGCCATGGATCGACGGGATAAGCAGCTCTTCGGGTGCGATGACCGGCGGCGGCAGGATCGCATAGGTTTCGGCCGCCTTGGCGCGAATCTCTGCGATCGGCGCGGCGTCGAGGTCGACGCGTCCGAACAGGTCGATGAGAGGCTGAAGCTCGCGATCGACCAGGTGGCGCGTATCCATGATCCTTTTTCCCTTCTGCCGTCGCCGGCCTATCCGCGCAGCACCGCGCCCAGCTTTGCCGCGGCAGCGACCACCTTGTCGGCGATCGTCTTCAGCTCGGCGTCGGTGAAGCTCTTGTCCTGCGGTTGCAACGCGACCTCGACCGCCAGGCTGACCTGTCCGTCGGGGACGCCCTGGCCGGCGAAACGGTCGAACAGCCGCGCATCGATGATGCTCGCCTTGTCGGCGCCCTTGACCGCGCGGACGAGATCGCCCGCGGCCAGCGTTTCGGGCGCGAGGAAGGCGAAATCGCGGCGCACCGATTGCAGCGCGGGCGGCGTGAAAGCCGCACGCGCCGGGCCGTTCGCACGCTTCGCCGGAATCGCATCTAGGAAAATCTGCACCGCCATCACCGGCCCGTCGACATCGAAATGCTTGGCGAGGGCGGGGTGCAGCGCACCGAATTCGGCGAGCACCGCCTTCGGCCCCAGTCGTAGCGTTGCCGACTGCCCGGGATGCCAGATCGCACCATCGGCGACCGGCTCCATCACCTGCAGACGGTCGGCAGGGGCACCCGCCGCATCGAGCAGGGCGAGCGCAGCCGCCTTGGCGTCGAAAGCGTCGAACGGCGCGGCCTTGCCCGCCTGCCAGCCGCGCGGATGCTTGTCGCCGGCCATCAGCAGCGCGAGCGTCGGATGCTCGGCATCGGCCAGATAGCGCCGCCCGATCTCGAACAGACGGATGCTGTCGGCGCCGCGGTTCTGATTGCGCGCCGTGGCGGCAAGCAGCCCGGGCAGCAACGACGGCCGCATGACCTTCAGATCCTCGCTGATCGGATTGGCGAGCGTCCAGGTGCCGCCGCCGAAGGGCGCCGCTTCGCGTTCGGAGACGAAGGACCAGGTCACCGCCTCGTGGAATCCCGCCGCCGCTGCGCCCCGGCGCAGGCGCCGTTCGATCAGCTGCTCGGGGGTTGCGGTCGGCCGGGCGACGCCGTCGGCGCGGGGCAGGGCGACCGATGCGATGGCATCGAAACCCGCGATCCGCGTCACTTCCTCGACCACGTCGGGCGCGGCATCCATGTCGCGGCGCCAGCTCGGCACCGCAATCTGCCAAGGCGTGCCTTCGGTGACGCCGAAGCCCAGAGCCTCAAGGATCGCGCGCTGCCGCGCCGGGTCGATCGCGATCCCGCCGAGCGTCGCCGACAGCGCGGGATCATAGGCGATCGTCTTCGCCTCGATCGGCGGCTCGCCCGCGCGCGTTACCCTCGAGGCCGTGCCACCACAGATATCGAGGATATATCCGGTGATGATCGCGGTCGCATCGTCGAGGAATGCGGGATCGACGCCGCGTTCGAACCGGCTGCGCGCATCGCTGGTGAGGCCGAGCGCCTGCCCGGTCAGCGCGATCCGCTCGGGCGTGAAATAAGCGACCTCGAGCAACACGTCGGTCGTCGTTTCGCTGCACCCGCTATGCTCGCCGCCCATGATACCGGCGATGTCGTGGACGCCGCTGTCGTCGCCGATCACGGTCATGCTGTCGGTCAGCACATAGTCCTTGCCGTTGAGCGCTGTCACCGTTTCGCCATCGCGCGCGCGGCGCGCAACGAGCGCGCCGTTCAGCGTTGCGCGATCGTAAACATGGCTCGGCCGGCCGAGGTCGAGCATCACGTAGTTGGTGATGTCGACCAGCGCCGAAATCGAACGCTGCCCCACCGCTTCGAGCCGCCGCCGCATCCATTCAGGAGCGGCGCCATTGGCGACGCCGCTGATCGTGCGACCGAAAAAGGCCGGGCAGCCTTCGGTGTCGTCGGTACGGATCGCGGTGGCCGGGGCGTCTTCGCCCGCGATGACGGGGACGTCGAGCGGCTTCAGCGTGCCGAGCCCGGCGGCGGCGAGGTCGCGCGCGATGCCGCGCACGCCCATGCAATCCTGCCGGTTGGGGGTGACCGAAATGTCGATCACCGGATCGGCTGCGCCCGAATAATCGGCGAAGGCGGTGCCGACCGGCGCGTCTGCGGGCAATTCGATAATGCCGTCATGATCGTCGCCGAGTTCGAGTTCGCGCGTCGAACACATCATGCCGTTCGACGTGACGCCGCGGATCGCCGAGATCTTGAGCTCCATGCCGTTTGCCGGCACCACCGCGCCGGGCAGCCCGAGCACACCGACCAGTCCCGCGCGGGCGTTGGGTGCACCGCACACGACTTGGAGCGGGGCGCCGTCGCCGGCATCGACCGTCAGCACCTGCAACTTGTCGGCCTGGGGGTGCCGTTCGGCGGTCAGCACCTTGGCGACGCGAAAGCCCGTGAGCTTCTCGGCGGGATTCTCGACGCCCTCGACTTCGAGCCCGATGCGGTTGAGCGCCGCGACGACATCGTCGACGGTCGCATCGGTTTCGAGATGCGCCTTCAGCCATTCGAGGGTGATCTTCATGCCGAAATCCCCCCGCTCAGAGTCGGTACATTCAGCGCGCCGAACCCGTAGTGCGACAGCCAGCGCAGGTCGCCGTCGAAGAAGGCGCGCAGATCGTCCATGCCATATTTGAGCATTGCGAGCCGGTCGATACCGATGCCGAAGGCGAAACCCTGCCACGCGTCGGGATCGAGGCCGCAATTGGCAAGGACACGGCGGTTGACCATGCCGCTGCCGAGCAATTCCATCCACGCATGGCCGTCGTCATCGCCGTGCCCGCCGACGATCCGCCGCCCCTTTTCCTGGCGGTAACCGACATCGACCTCGGCCGAGGGTTCGGTGAAGGGAAAATAGGAGGGGCGCAGCCGCAGGACGATGTCGTCGCGTTCGAAAAAGGCCTTCAGGAAGGTTTCGAGCGTCCATTTGAGATGGCCCATATGGATATTGCGATCGATCAC
>NZ_JBQSUM010000001.1:1698158-2105174 GCF_052384365.1 Sphingopyxis sp. Q841
CATCGCGCGGCCTTCGGCATCCTTGTCGGGGAAATAGAAGGTGTCATGCATCGCGCGCGCGGGGTGCGTTTCGGGGATGTTGAGTGCGGTGAAATTGCGCCAGTCGTCCTCGATCTCGGGCCCCGTCGCGACCGCAAAGCCCATGTCGGCGAATATTTCGGCGATTTCGTCCATGACCTGGCTAACCGGATGGACGCTGCCTTTGGGGGCGGCGTCGGCAGGCAGCGTCATGTCGAGACGCTCGGCGGCGAGCTTCGCCTCGAGCGCCGCGCCTTCGAGCGCGACCTTGCGCGCGGCGAGCGCGTTGGTGACGGCTTCGCGCAGCGCGTGGATCTGCGGCCCCTGCGTCTGGCGTTCGTCGGGGGTCATGCCGCCCAGCGTCTTGAGCAGGGCCGACACGCTGCCCGCCTTGCCAAGCGCCGCGACGCGCAGCGCCTCAACCGCGTCAAGGTCGGCGGCGGCGTCGATCTCGGCCACCAGCTTGGCCTGCATGGCCTGATAATCGCTCATCGTCTTTTTCGTCCTGCGGCGGCCGCGCACCGGTTCGCGCGCGACCGTCTTTAGCCTGTTTCTGTCCGGCCTGCGGCGGCGCAAAGCCTGCCATTGCCCCGTCGCCGCTTGCACCGAAGGACGCGCGCGGGTCAACCCCGAAGCGCGGGGGCAGGCGGTTCAGCCTCCGGGCTTGTGCAGTCCCTGAACCGCCGCACCTGCGGCGGCGGCGCGCGCCATCGCGGCGGCGCCGAGGATGGGTTTGGGCCGCGCCGCATAGTCGCGCGGGCCGATGCCCATGAAAGCCTTGAAGTCGCGGGTGAACTGCGCCTGATCGTAATAGTGATAATCGAGCGTATCGATCCACGCCATCGAGGGGTCGAGCATGAAGCGGGCAAGGCTGCGCAGGAAGCGCTGGCGGCGCAGCAGCAGCTTCGGCGAAAAGCCGAAGGCGCGCTGGCTGAGCCGCTCGACCGAGCGTTCGGACATTCCCAGCTTGTTCGCCAGATCGGCCACACTGCCAAGATCGTCATCCATAAGCGCGGCATAGGCGGCGGCGATCGCGGGATCGTCGCGCGGCGCGCTCGCAAGCATGGCGGCAAAGCGCCCGTCGATCAGCGCCGCGCCAACTTCAAGATCCTCAATAGCGGCAAGTTCGTCGAGCAGGGGGGCGAGCGCCGCGAAGGCGGGGTGCGCCGCGCCGTCGCAAAAGCGATCGGCCATCGAATCGGCCGGAATGTCGAAGAATTTCGCCCAACCTGTAGGCAAAATGCCAATCCCCCAGGCCCGCATCGCGCCGCACGAAAAGAAGGTCGCGCGGCTTGTCGGACCTGTCGCTATGAAGGGCGCGGTGGCGCTCGGCGCATCGCTGCCGACCGACGCGAGCAGTACACTTCCGGCGATAAAACGCAGATTGGCCCATTCGGGGTGCAGATAATCGTCGATGCGTACGCTCGCCGGGGCTTCGACCTCGATGTGGTAGATGATGCTGCAATAGGGGCGCAGGGCCTCTGACACGGGAAAAAAGCGCGTGGCGACGCGCACATCTTGCGGCAGCTTCTGGTTCGCCCTGGTCCCCGGCATGGCGCCACCCTGCAAAGCGAGGCGAAAAAAAACAACAGGCTAGGCGGTCCGCCTGTCGGATTTTTACAATTTTTCCCGGTGATGCGGCGCCATATCTCGCTGCACAGGGATACTTCCACCGGCCGTCAGCTTATCTGCGACCCACGGCTATTCGGTACGGAGGGAGGGGGGCGATGCATCCATTCGGGTCATCGTCGAGACGGCGCGGAGCTTGCGGGCTCCGCGCCGTCTCTCTTTGGAAATCCTGTTCACCCCGCCGTTAGCCGCGCACGAAAAAGGGCGGCCCCTTGCGGGACCGCCCCTTTGTCTCGTCAGTGCCGGCGGCCTCAGGCGGCCTTGGGCAGCGCCGCCTTCGCCTGCGCGATGATGGCGGTGAAGACACCGCCTTCGTTCATCGCGAGATCGGCCATGACCTTGCGGTCGAGTTCGATACCGGCAAGCTTAACGCCGTGCATGAACTGCGAATAGGTCAGGCCTTCGGCGCGAACCGCAGCGTTGATGCGCTGGATCCACAGGGCGCGGAAGTTCCGCTTCTTCACCTTGCGGTCGCGATAGGCGTACTGGCCGGCCTTCTCGACCGCCTGCTTGGCGACGCGGATGGTGTTCTTGCGACGGCCGTAATAGCCCTTCGCCTGCGCCAGAATGCGGTTGTGCTTGGCGCGCGTGGTGGTGCCGCGTTTGATACGGGACATGGTTCAGGCGCTCCTTACTTCAGGCCGTAGGGCGCCCAGAGGCGCACATGGCCCGCATCGGCATCGCTGAGCACGCTGGTGCCGCGATTGGTGCGGATATATTTGCTATTGTGCGAAATCAGGCGGTGGCGCTTGCCGGCAACGCCGTGCTTCACCTTGCCCGAGGCGGTGAATTTGAAGCGCTTCTTCACACCGCTCTTGGTCTTCAGCTTGGGCATTTTCGTCTCCTTGGTTAGCGACGATATCGACCGGCCCTGGCAGCCCTTTCAGCCAGGCAGGTCAGCTCACTATCGTGCGAAGGCGCGCGCCTAGACGGATTCGCGCGGAAATGCAAGCGCGGCACGCAAAACCGTCATTGCGAGCGCTAGAAGCTCGCGCCGTCGACTTTCTGGATTGTCAGCGAATCGAGATCGGCATCCGGAACGCAGCGCAGGTTGACCGCTGCCATCTTCGACCCGTCCGGGCCCGTTCCGACCGAAAACCCTTGGCAGCCGCATGACACGCAGAATTGATGATCGATATTGTGCTTGTTGAATTTATAGGACGTCAGCCTGTCTCCGCCGCTCGTCAGGCGGAACTGGTCTATCGGCACGAAAGCGAGCAGAAAGCCCTTGCGGCGGCAGTGCGAACAGTTGCAGCTCATCGCCGTGGTGGGAATGTCGCCATCAATCGTGTAGGTCACCGCGCCGCAATGGCAGCTTCCATCGAATGCCATGTCGCTCTCCTTCGCAAGCCCGGCTCTAATGGTGGCAGGCCAGTCCCTCGATAACATCTTCGAGCCGCGCGGGATCCCCCAAGGCAATCACATGCCCGCTGCTGTCGGCGTGGAGCGGGTCACCGTTCCAGTCGCACATCGTCCCGCCGGCGCCTTCGACGATGGGAACGAGCGCTGCATAATCGTGAAGTTTCAGCCCCGCCTCGACCACCAGATCGATATGCCCGCTGGCGAGAAGGCCGTAATTGTAGCAGTCGCCGCCGAACACCATCCGCTTGTGCGCGGTCTGCGCCGCGAGCGCCATGAAATGTTCGCCGTCATGGTCGCTGAAATATTGCGGCCCCGTCGTTGCGAGCACCGCCTCTGCAAGGTTGCGGCAGGTTCGCGTCGTGGCCGGGCGGCCGTTGAACAGCGAAGGCTCGCCCATCGCGCCGGTCCAGCGTTCGCCCGCAATCGGCTGGTCGATGATACCGAGTACAGGCCAGCCGTCCTGCAACAGGGCAATCAGCGTGCCGAAGATCGGCCGGCCGGCCATGAAGCTGACCGTCCCGTCGATCGGGTCGAGCACCCACTGGCGCGCGGCGCCCGCCCGTTCGGCGCCATATTCCTCGCCGATGATCCCGTCGCGCGGAGCTTCGGCGTCCAGCAGTTTGCGCATTGCAGCTTCGGCGGCGCGATCGGCCTCGGTAACGGGCGACGCGTCAGCCTTGGCTTCGTGCGACCAGTCCGAACGGAAAAGCGGACGAATCGCGGCGCCCGCCGCATCGGCGAGGCGATGA
Organism: Sphingopyxis sp. Q841; assembly: GCF_052384365.1. Lineage (NCBI taxonomy): Bacteria > Pseudomonadati > Pseudomonadota > Alphaproteobacteria > Sphingomonadales > Sphingopyxidaceae > Sphingopyxis > Sphingopyxis sp. Q841. Next base: position 1,701,917 of record NZ_JBQSUM010000001.1, read on the forward strand.
GCAAGGGCAATGTCGGTTTCGAGCGACACGCGATCAGTCGAAGAGGCTGCTGACCGAGCTTTCGTCGGCGATGCGTTTGATCGCTTCGCCGAGCAGCGGCGCGACGGTCAGCGCGCGCACCTTGCTGCTGTCATTCACGGCGTCGGTCGGCTGGATCGAATCGGTGATGACGAGTTCAGTCAGCTCGCTCGCATCGACGCGCGCGACCGCCCCGCCAGACAGCACCCCATGGGTGCAATAAGCGACGACGCCTTCTGCCCCTGCGGCCTTCAGCGCGGCGGCGGCGTTGCACAGCGTGCCCGCCGAATCGACGATATCGTCGATCAGGACGCAGAAGCGCCCTTCGACGTCGCCGATGATGTTCATCACTTCGGATTCGCCGGCGCGTTCGCGGCGCTTGTCGACGATCGCCAGCGGCGCGTTGTCGAGCCGCTTTGCCAGCGCGCGGGCGCGCACGACGCCGCCGACGTCGGGCGACACGACCATAAGATTCTTGTCGCCGAAGCGCGCCTGGATGTCGGCGCTCATCACCGGCGCGGCGTAGAGATTGTCGGTCGGGATGTCGAAGAAGCCCTGGATCTGTCCGGCGTGCAGGTCGATTGCCAACACGCGGTCGGCCCCTGCCGTGGTGACGAGATTGGCGACCAGCTTGGCCGAAATCGGCGTGCGCGGGCCGGGTTTGCGGTCTTGGCGGGCATAACCGAAATAGGGGATCACCGCGGTGATGCGTTTCGCCGAGGCGCGGCGTAGCGCGTCGGTGATGATCAGCAATTCCATCAGATTGTCGTTCGCCGGGAAGTTGGTCGGCTGAACCACGAAAACGTCCTGACCGCGGACATTTTCGTGGATCTCGACGAAAACCTCCTCGTCGGCGAAGCGGCGCACGCTGGTATCGGTCAGCGGCAGTTCCAGATAGTCCGCGATGGCGCGGGCGAGGGGAAGATTGCTGTTGCCGGAAATCAGTTTCATGCGCGGGGCCCCTTGTCGCCGATTGGGGATGGATGCGCGCCCCTTAGCCAGCGGGCGCGCGAAGGGAAAGGGGCAATCCCGTCTAAATCCACCCCGCGGCGCGCAGCTCGGGCATCATGTCGCGCGCAACGGGCGCTTCATGGCCGCTTGTCAGCGTGACCATCGCGGTGCGACCATCGCGGCGGACGGCGGCGACGGCGGCGCGTGCGACCCACCAGCTGCGATGGATGCGCAGACCGTCGGCATCGTCCAGCCGCGCGATCGCATCGCGCATCCGCATGAGGATAAGTTCTTCCGATCGCGTACCGATTACCCGGACATAATGATCCTCGCCCTTCAGCGCGAGTATGGCGCCGAAACCGGGCGGCAGCGGTAGCGCTGCATCGGGCTGCGGTGCGACGGGGGTCGGCGGTGGCGCTGCGGGCGGCGCTGCGGCCGGGGCTGTGATCGGCGTTTCGGGAGCGGGCGGCGGGTCATCGTCGGCGCGCGGACGGAAGCTCAGCCCCATTACGCCCACGACCACCGCCGAGACGATGCTGATATAGAGATACATCGTCCAGAAGCCGGGCCAGCGCAGCGCCTCGCCGAAGCTCATCTGCATCGCCATCATCGTGACGACGAGCGTCACCGGAACGCTGGCGACGATCAGCGCGATCAGCCGCCCGCCAAGCGGTGGAAGACCGGTCGCGTCGCACAGCCAGCCCGCAACAACCCCGGTTGGACGATAGAAGACGTAGCCCGCGAGCAGCCACATCACCCAGTTGAGCATCCGGATGGCTGGCGGATTGTTGAAGGTGCCGAACGGCCCGAGTAGCCCGATCAACAGGCCGAGCGCGATCATCGCCAGCAGTTCGATCGTCAGCCGTTTCGCCATAGGGCCCTGCTTGTGCGTGCCATTTCACGAAGCGTCAACGGGCAAAGGGGCGCATTTGCGAACTATTCCGCCGCCTTGGCGAAGGCGCGCTTGTCCGTGAACGGCGCGGGGCCAGGAAGAGGGCAACCGCCGGCGAGAGCGCCGGAACAGATCGGTCTTCGAAAGGAAAAGCCGCCATGACCAGCATCGCCGTCCCCGCCGCCACGGCGCGTCGTCCCGTCAAATTGTCGCACCGCATCGGGCTGACCGCGCTCCTCGTTCTCGGCGGCATCGCTGCGGCGCTGCTGGCGCGCTCGTTCATGGGGCCGTCGACCTATCGTACGCCGATGTGGGCGATCTGGCTCCATCTTGCGACTGTCGTCCCCGCGGTGCCGCTTGGCGCCTGGCTGCTCTGGCGCCGCCGCAAGGGCGATCTGGCGCACAAGATCGGCGGGCGCGCCTGGGCAGCGATGATGGTCGTGACGGCGATCGACAGTTTCTGGATCCGGACCGTTACCGGGACGATCAGTCCTATCCACATCTTTTCGCTGATCGTGCTCGTCCAGCTGCCGCGGGCGATCCGGTTCGCCCAGATCGGCGACATCGAGCGTCACCTCAAGCTGATGCGGGGCATCTATATCGGTCTGATCGCGGCGGGCTTCTTTGCGATGGCGCCGGGCCGGACGCTGTGGACGCTGGCTTTCGGTTGAATTTGGAGCGCGGTGGCCTATTGGCGGGAGCATGACCGATGCCCCCGCCGCCACGCTGTCCATCGTCCTGTCGCAGATGACGCAGAGCGTCGGCGACCTTGCTGCCAATGTCGCTGCGATGCGCGCCGTCCGCGCTCGGCACAGCGGCGCCGACCTGATCCTCTATCCCGAACTGCAACTGATCGGTTATCCGCCCGAGGATCTGGTGCTCAAGCCCGCGCTCGCCGATCGCGCCGCGCGCCTGCTGACCGAGCTGGCGGCGGACACTGCCGATGGCGGTCCGGCGATGCTGGTGGGTTCGGTCGAGCGCGACGGCGACGGCCGCCTCTACAATATCGTCGCGCTGCTCGACGGCGGCCGGATCGTCGCGACGCGGCGCAAGCACGAATTGCCCAATTATGGCACCTTCGATGAAAAGCGCGTCTTCGCACCCGGCCCGCTGCCCGATGTCGTCGAATGGCGCGGGGTTCGGCTGGGACTGCCGATCTGCGAGGACGGCTGGTTTCCCACGGTCTGCGCGCATCTGGCAGCACAGGGCGCGGATCTGCTGATCTCGGTCAACGGCAGCCCTTATGAAATCGACAAGGACGACCGCCGGCTGACACAAGTGTTCGCAGCGCGTGTCGCCGAAACGAAACTGCCGCTCATTTTCCTCAATCGCATCGGAGGACAGGACGAGCTGGTGTTCGACGGCTGCTCCTTCGTGCTGAACGGCGACGGGCGCGCGGCGCATCGCCTCACCGACTGGGAAGCCGAAGAGCGCGTGACCCGTTGGACGAAAGAAGCTGATGGTTGGATCTGCGGGCCCGGCGCGATCGCCGAATGGGACGCGCATCCAGCCGACATATATGATGCGATGGTGCTGTCGCTGCGCGACTATGTCGAGCGTAATCGCTTTCCCGGCGTCGTGCTGGGCCTGTCTGGTGGCATAGATTCGGCGATCTGCGCCGCGATCGCCGCCGACGCGCTCGGCCCCGACAAGGTGTGGTGCGTGATGCTGCCGAGCCGCTTTACCAGCCAGGACAGCCTCGACGATGCGGCGGGCTGCGCTGGCATGATCGGGTGCCGGCTCGACACGATCTCGATCGTCCCGGCGGTCGAGGCCTTCGATACGATGCTGTCGGACAGCTTTGCCGACGCGGCGGTCGATACGACCGAGGAGAATGTCCAGTCGCGCATCCGCGGCGTCACGCTGATGGCGCTCAGCAACAAGTTTGGCCCGATGCTGATGACGACGGGGAACAAGAGCGAGATGAGCGTCGGCTATGCGACCATCTATGGCGACATGGCGGGCGGCTATAATCCGCTGAAGGATGCCTACAAGACCACGGTGTTCGCGGTGTCGCGCTGGCGCAACGCGAATGTCCCGCGCCTTTCGCGCAATCCGGTGACGCCAGTGATGCCCGACCGCATCATCACCAAGCCGCCCAGCGCCGAGCTCCGCCCCGACCAGAAGGACGAGGACAGCCTGCCGCCCTATGAGGATCTCGATCGCATGCTCCACATGCTGGTCGAAGAGGAAGCGAGCGTCGACGATGTGGTCGCGCGCTACGGCTTCGACCGCGACGTGGTGGCGCGCATCGAACGGCTGCTGGCGATCGCCGAATATAAGCGGCGCCAGGCGCCGCCGGGGGTCAAGCTGTCGACGCGCAACTTTGGCCGCGACCGCCGCTATCCGATCACGCACGGCTTTCGCACCGCCTGACTCGCATCGCGCGCGAAACCGGTTATAGGCGCGCCATGACCGTCATCACCCGCTTCGCTCCCTCGCCGACCGGCAGCCTGCACGTCGGCAATGTCCGCACCGCGCTCCACAACTGGATGTGGGCGCGCAAGCATGGCGGGCGCTTCCTGCTCCGCATCGACGATACCGATCTCGAACGCTCGAAGGAGGAATATGTCGAGGGCATCCGCGCCGATCTCGCATGGCTGGGTCTCGATATCGACGGCGAGGAGCGCCAGTCGGCGCGCTTCGCGCTCTATGAGGCCGAGTTTGAAAAGCTGAAGGCGGCGGGCCGCGTCTATGCCTGTTACGAGACGCCCGAGGAGCTGGAAATCCGGCGCAAGATTTTGCTCTCGCGCGGGCTGCCGCCGGTCTATGAGCGTAAGCCCGCCGACGCGCCGGTGCCCGAAGGCGTGGCGCCGCACTGGCGCTTCCGCCTCGACGAGGGCGCGCCGATCGAATGGACCGACCTCATTCGCGGACCGCAGCATTTCGACCCCAGGACCATGTCCGACCCGGTCGTGCGCCGCGCCGACGGCAGCTGGCTCTATCTCTTGCCGAGCGTGATCGACGATGTTGCCATGGGTATCACGCATGTCGTGCGCGGCGAGGATCATGTGTCGAACACCGCGGCGCAGATCCAGATGTTTCAGGCGCTCGGCGCGACGCCGCCCGCATTCGCGCACGAGGCGCTGCTCGTCGGCACCGAAGGCAAGTTGTCGAAGCGCCTCGGCTCGCTCGGCATGACAGCGCTGCGCGAGAATGGTATCGAACCGATCGCGCTCGTCGCGCTGCTGGCGCGCCTCGGGACGAGCGACCCGGTCGAGCCGGTGACGAGCGCGGCACCGCTGATCGAAGCGATCGACTTCGCGCGCTTCGGCCGCGCGCCGGCGCGCTTCGACGAGGCCGAGCTGGCGCTGCTCAACCAGAAGATTCTGCACCACACTGATTATCATGCGGTTGCGCCGCGCCTGCCGCTCGCGATCGACGCCGCGCGCTGGAACGCGATTCGTCCCAATCTGATGACCGTGGCCGAGGCTGCGGAATGGGCTCCGGTGTTCGACGGGCCGTTCGCGCCGCCCGTCCCCGACGCCGCCGATCGCCCGGTACTTGCCGCCGCTGCGGCCGCGGCGGCAGCGCTCGATTGGGATGCCGACCCCTGGCACGCGCTCACTGCCGCAGTGAAGGCTGCGACCGGGGCGAAGGGGCGGGCGCTCTTTCTGCCTCTGCGCCGCGCGCTGACGGGCCGCGACCATGGGCCCGACATGGCCGAACTGCTGCCGCTGATCGCCAAGGATCAGGCAGTGGCGCGCCTCTCCATTTCTTGAACGCGACGCCGGCGCATTCCTATCTGGCCGCTTGACAATTGCCGTAACGTTATATTATCACATAAACTGATCCGGCAGACAGCTCGGGCAGAAACGGGCGGCACCGGTCACAGGCAAGGAGAGAGGCCATGACCCTGATTCCCCTGATCTCGGCGATCGTATCGGCGCCCGAGGCGACCACCGCAGTTGCCGGCGCCGCGCCGCCGCGCCGCAATAGCTACGATCCCGGCGCGGGCCATCGGCCCGTGGCGTTCGCCTGCGCGGTCGGCCTGCCGGTGGCGCTCGTCGTTGCGGTCGCATTGTCGCCGATCATCATCGAAAAGGCGCCTGTGCTCGCGCCGCTGACCGGCACGCTGATCGAAATCGAAAAGCCCAAACCGCCCGAGGCGAAGCCCGAGGCCAAGCCCAGCCCCAGAAGCAACGCGCCGACCGAGGCGGTGCGACCGCTGGTCGATACATTTCCCCCGGCCGACCGAGGGGTCGAGGTGAAGCCGGTGATACCCGACCCGCTTCCTTATGATCCCGGCCCGACGACGGTCCCGCCAGCCGATCCGCCCAAGCCGCCGCCGCTCGTCCTGGCCGAACTCGACCAGCGTTTTGCCGGCAGCTTTCAGCCCGATTATCCCGCAAGCGAGCAGCGGCGCGAGATCGAAGGCAGCGCGAAGGTGCGCGTGCTGATCGGTACCGACGGCCGGGTCAAGGCGGTCGAACTGATCAGTAGCGACAGCCCGGGCTTTTTCACCGAAACGAAACGCCGCGCGCTCGCCAAATGGCGCTTCAAGCCGGCGACCCGCGGCGGGGTGGCTGAGGAAAGCTGGAAGGTGATGGTCGTGCATTTCCAGATCCGCAACGGCTGACCCCCATCGCGAGACCCCTCCCGGGGGCGGGCGCACCCCATCGACCCGCCCCTTTTTGACCACAGATTGCTTGACATTGACCGCGAATCCGGCCAATGGCGCCCGGATAAATGAGGGCGGCGCCCGCGCGCGGCCCTCTTTGTTTTTCATAGCAACCGTCGGGGCCCCCAGTCCCGCCACATGTGCCGGACGATCCGGCGGATGTGCCAATAGTTCGAGGATCAGGGCCATGGCCAAGCCGACGACCGTCAAGATCAAGCTGGTGAGCACCGCCGACACGGGCTTTTTCTATGTCACCAAGAAGAACCCGCGCACGATGACCGAGAAGATGTCGGTGCGCAAATATGACCCGCGTGCGCGCAAGCACGTCGAGTTCAAGGAAGCCAAGATCAAGTAAGCGCGCTACCCGCGTCCCGATGACGCGGGTCCGCAAAGACTTGTCCCGGCATCGTCGGGATTGCGAAGGGCGGCGCTGAGCCGCCCTTTTTGCGTGCGCGAGCAGCGCGCCGTAAAGCGCCCGCACCGCAGGACGGCGCGGCCAGGGAAATCAGGCGGCCATCAATATGCCGCTGTAGGACCGGTCGTCGAACGTCAGTCCGGCGCCCATGGCAACGCAGATCAGCGCATCTTCGGCGACCAGCACCGGCAGGCCGGTCGCCGCCGAGATCGCCTGATCCATCCGGCGCAACAGCGCGCCGCCGCCAGTCAGCATGATCCCCGCATCGATGATATCGGCCGACAATTCGGGCGGGGTCCGTTCCAGCGCCGCCTTTACCGCGCTGACGATCTGGCCCACCGGTTCGGCCAGTGCTTCGGCGATTTCGGCTTCGGAGACGCTGATTTCGGACGGGCGGCCGCTGACGAGATCGCGCCCTTTGACGGCCATGACGACGCCTTCGCCCTGCGGCGGCACGGCGGAGCCGATCGCGAGCTTGATGCGCTCGGCCGTCATCTCGCCAATCATCATATTATGCTTGCGGCGGATATACGACGCGATCATGTCGTCCATCTTGTCGCCGCCGACGCGCACCGAACTGCTGTGCGCGACACCGCCGAGCGACAGCACGGCCACTTCGGTGGTGCCGCCGCCGATATCGACAACCATTGTTCCCTGCGGTTCGGTGACGGGCAAGCCGGCGCCGATCGCCGCGGCGAGCGGTTCCTCGATCAACTGAACGCTGCTCGCGCCGGCGTTGGAGGCCGCGTCGCGGATCGCGCGCCGCTCGACATGCGTCGATCCCGACGGCACGCACACCACGACATGGCCGCGTCGCCGCAAGCGACTTGTGCCGTTGAGGGCCTTGTCGATGAAATGCTTGATCATCTGTTCGGCCAGATCGATGTCGGCGATCACGCCGTCGCGCAGCGGTCGCAGCGCATCGAGATTGGCGGGCGTCTTGCCCATCATCAGCTTGGCATCGGCGCCGACCGCCTTGACGCGGCGCACGCCGTCGCGCGTTTCGATCGCTATCACCGATGGTTCGTTGAGCACGATACCGCGGCCGCGGACATAGATGACGGTGTTGACCGTGCCGAGATCGATCGCGACATCTTGTGCGTGCGATGCGAAGCGTTGGAAAATCTTCATAAGCGGGGCGAAACCTCGATCCTTCCAGAATCCGATACAAGCGCCCCGCCCCCCGGCCTTCGCTCGCTCAATCCATAGTTCGCCGCTTGGAAAACTGTGCCCGCCAGGTCAATGCCCGTGCGAGCCAAAGCGTGGGTTTCGCACGCCTGATCGATAAGCTGGGCCGGAACTGTGCCGGTTTCTAGCGCCGGAACGGGTCGTCGCGCAGCGAACGGCCCGCGGTTTCGGGCATGTAATGAAGCGCGACGAGTCCGACGAGACACGCCGCCATCATGTAATAGGCAGGCATCAGCGGGTCGCCGGTCGCGGAGATCAGCGCGCTGCCGACCATCGGTGCGGTGCCGCCGAAGATCGACGTCGAGATATTATAGGCGATCGCAAAGCCGGCAAAACGCACCGCGGTGGGAAAGAGCGCGGGAAAGGTTGCCGAGATTGTCGCGAGCTGCGGCACATAGAGCAGGCCGAGCAGCAGGAAGCCGGCGACCGCCCCCGCGAAGCCCGTGCCGATCAGCATATAGAGCGGGATGACCGCGACGAGCAACGCGAGGAGTGAAAAGCGCCACATCGGCCGCCGTCCGACCCGGTCCGACAGCGCGCCCGCAAAGGGCAGAAAGACCATCATGAACAGCATCCCGATGATCGGAACGAGCAGCGCCTGATCGGGCGCCAAGCCGATCCGCCGCTCGAGATAGGTCGGCATATAGCTGAGCAGTGTATAATTGACGACGTTCAGCGCGACGACGAGCCCGCCGACGACGAGCAGCGGCCGCCAGTGATCCCTGCCCAGCGCGGCGAGTCCGGGCGAGGGCCGGTCTTCGGCCGACTGCTGCGCCTCCAGAAAGATGGGCGTATCCTCCATCTTCGAGCGGACATACATGCCGATCAACCCGATCGGACCGGCGACAAGGAAGGGGATGCGCCACCCCCATTCGTGCATCGCCGCATCGCCAAGGTGCAGTGAATAGCCGAGCATCAGCGCGGCGCCGAAAGAAAAGCCCGCGAGTGTTCCGAATTCGAGGAAGCTGCCATAGAAGCCGCGCCGGGCGTCGGGGGCATATTCGGCCATGAAAGTCGCCGCGCCGCCATATTCGCCGCCGGTCGAAAAACCTTGGATCATCCGCAGCAGGACGAGGATCGCGGGCGCCCAGAAGCCGATACTGTCATAGGATGGGATCAGGCCGACGGCGAAGGTCGCGCCCGCCATCATAAGGATCGTCATCGCGAGCACGGACTTGCGGCCGATGCGGTCGCCGAGCGGCCCCCAGAACAGTCCGCCGAGGGGGCGGACAAGGAAGGAAATGGCGAAGGTCGCGAGCGCGAAGAGCACCGCCTCGCTCGCCTCGCCGGGGAAAAGCGCGGCCGAGATGTAGGTGACGCCATAGGCGTAAATGCCATAGTCGAACCATTCGACCGCATTGCCGAGCGCCGACGCCCCGATCGCGCGACGCAGCGTCGATTGGGTGGGGAGCGGCGCGGGCTGTCCGGCGGCGGGGAGCGGGGACGAACGGTCCATGGGTCAGTTAATCCTTTGCGGTGGCGGCTTCGGGGCCGGAGGGGTCGAGCAGCGCCGCGACCGGGGTCGTGCGGGGCAGCATCTGGAAATCCTGCTGCGCCGGACCGGGCACCGGCGCGGTGGCGGCGAGCCGCCACAGGCTGAAACCCAGCATCGCCGCGGCGCAGGCCGCGATGAACAGGAACAGGCCGCCCGGTCCCACCCAGTTCATCGCTGCGGCAGCGCCAAGCGGGCCCAGCGCGGCTCCGGCCGAATAGAGAAGCACAAGCTGGCCGCTGGCGCTAACCCGCTCGGCGGGGAGCAGGCGATCGTTGGCGTGCGCGACGCACAGCGGGTAGAGCGCGAAGCTGAGCCCGCCGAAGGCCGCGCCGAACAGCAGCAGCAGCCCCCCACCGGGCGCGGCGGCGAGCGCCACGCTCACCGCCAGTGCAAGCGCGAAGCAGGTAATGATGACGCGGCGGCGATCATAACGGTCGGAGAGGCGTCCCAGCGGCCATTGCAGCGCCACGCCGCCGAGAATCACCGTCATCATGAAGGTGGCGATCGCGCCGAGACCCAGGCCGATCCCGCGCGCATAGATCGCAGCCATGCCGTAGAAGGCGCCAAGGATCAGCCCGGTGATCGCCGCGCCCGCCAGCCCCAGCGGCGAGGCGGCAAACAGCCGCGCCAGGGGAAGATTGTCGGCTTCTCCCAAGGTCGGTGCGGTGCTGCGCGTGAGGCAAACCGGCAGGATGGCGAGCGAAATGAGGATTGAGGCAATCTGGAAGGGCACGGCCGGCGTTGCCGCGCCGGTGCTCAGGAAGAGCTGTCCGAGGGCCTGTCCCGAATAGAGGGCGACCATATAGGCGGCGAGGATGCCGCCGCGCGTCTCGGGTTCGGCGCGGTCGTTGAGCCAGCTTTCGACGCAGATGAACATGCCTGCGACGCACACGCCGTCGACCAGCCGCAGCAAGGCCCACAGCAGCGGGTGCTGGACCAGCGCATAAGTCAGCGTGCTCGCCGAGAGCAGCGCGACGAAGGCGGCAAAGGCGCGGATATGTCCGACGCGGCGGACGATCGCGCCAGCGCGCAAGGCGCCGAGCGTCAATCCGCCGAAATAGGCGGTCGCGACCAGCCCGATCAGGATCGTGTCGCTGCCCGCCCGCTCGAGCCGCAGGCCGATCAGCGTCGACAGGAAGCCGCTGCCCGCCATCATCACAAAGATGGCGAGCAGCAGGCTGCGAACGGGAGCGAGGGACGCGAGCATCGGGAGGGTGCGGGTGCCGCGCGTCAGGCGGCGCGGCGCCCTTCTGCCCCGCCGGCATCTTCTTCGACCAGCGTGCGGTGCAGCGCGCGGACTGCGGCATCGAAATCGCGGCTTTCGACGATGAACTGGACATCGACGTTACGGATCTGATGCTGCATCGCGATCATTGCGACGCCGGCGTCATCGAGCGCGCGCAGCGCATCGGGCACCAGCCCCGGCCGCGCGATGTCGCTGCCGATCACCGACACCATTGCAACCGGATGCGCCGAGATCGCGGCGTCGGGATATTGTTTTTGCAGATCGGCGATCACCTTTTTCACCGCGCCTGCGCTGGCCGACAGATAGTGGGTGATGGTGTTGGCATTCGACGCCTTGCTGACGATCCACAGGCCGTGACGCGTCAGCACGTCGAGGATTGCGGAATCATAACCCTTCACCCCGACCATATCCTGTTCGAAGAATTGCAGCGCCTGCATCTGGCGGATGCCGGTGACGATCTCGACCCGCGGCACGTCGGAGACATAGGTACCGGTGACGAGCGTGCCGCCATCTTCACGGTCGAAGGTGTTGCGCACGCGCAGCGGAATGTCGGTCTGCCTGAGGCCGCGTCCGGCGCCCGGATGGATCGCCTCCATGCCCAGATTGGCAAGCTGATCGGCGACATCATAATTGGTGCGACCGATCTTGCGCGCTTTATCCTCGCCGACCAGCTTGGGGTCGGCGCTCGAAAGGTGGAATTCCTTGTGGATGATCGCCTCGCGCGCGCCGGTCAGCACCGCGATGCGCGAGAAGGTCATTTCGGTATAGCCGCGCGCAAAACGTTTCACCATGCCGCCTTGGCAGCCGGCATAGCCGGTGACGATCGGCAGCGTCGTCGCCAGATCGATGTCGGCAAAGGCCTCCGCGACCCGCTCGTCGAGCGTGCGCAGATCCTCCTGATCCCAGGCGGTCAGATCGATGAAGCGCGCGTTGACGTCGCGATCACGCAGGAGCAGCGCGGTGCTGTGGGCGCTATGCGCTTCGCCCAGCCCGGCGAGCAATTCGCGGGCGGTGACGAGCTGTTCCTTGACGCAGAAGCGGCCGTGGCTGCGCAGCCGTGCCAGATCATCGAGGCAGGCGGCGACTGCGTCGAGCCGCATGTCGACGAAGGCATCGGCCTCGTCACGGCTCTCGCGGCGTGCGAACATCGCTTCGTTGCGCGCGCGCATCGCACCGCGCACCGCCTCCATCGCGCGGCGCCAGCCATCGCTGTCCTCGTCGTCGGCGACGAAGCGGCCGAACACGCCGGGTTCGCCGGTCTTCTTGTCTTCGAGCAGCAGATTGGTGATCCCGGCATAGGCCGACACCACGAAAATGCGATTGTAGAGATCAGCGCCCGAGCGGCCGGCGATCAGCACATTGTCGAACAATGTCGCGGTCGCGGCCATCGACGTGCCGCCGATCTTTTCGACGCTGTGTCCACCCTTTTTGACGTCCTGTGTCATGCCGCAATCCTTTCGGTCAGCGGGCCTGCCTCGATGGCGAGCGGTTCGGGCGCGCCGCGATGCGCGAGGAACCAGGGGCGCGGCTTGTCGACCCCGAACGGCTTTTCGAGCCGATTGCTCACCGCATTATAGACGAGAAAGGCATTCGCGCGCGGGAAGGGGGTGATGTTGCCGTTCGACCCATGCATCAGATTGCAGTCGAACAGGATCACGGTTCCCGGCGCGCCCGTCGGCGCAACGATACCGTGATCATGCGCCAGTTCGGCGAGGCTGTCCTCGTCGGGAACGCCATATTCCTGGCGCTTCAGCGATTGGCGATAATGGTCGTCGGGGGTTTCGCCGACGCACGTCAGATAAGTGCGATGCGACCCCGGAATGACCATCAGCGGGCCATTGTGCGGCGTGTTCTCGGCGAGCAGAACTGACATCGAGAGCGCGCGCATCCGCGGCATGCCGTCCTCGACATGCCAGGTTTCGAAATCGCTGTGCCAGTAGAATTCCTTGCCCTTGAAGCCGGGTTTGTAATTGAGGCGCGACTGGTGGATATAAACCTCGTCGCCAAGCAGGAAGCGCGCGACCCCCGCCAGCCGCTCGTCGGCAGCAAGCCGCGCCATGATCGCGCTCTGGTTGTGAATGTCGAAGATCGACCGGATTTCGCGGCTCTGCGGCTCGGTGACGATCGTTTCCTCGTCGAGTGCGTCGGGATCGGCGAGCAGCTTGCCTGCGGCGCGCTGCAAATAGGTCACTTCTTCTTCGTCGAAAAGATTCTCAAGCAGCAGATAGCCGTCGCGATCGAAGGCCTCCGCCTGCTCGCGGCTGATCGGTGCGTCGGGTGTCCACGCGCTGCGGACGACCGGGTCGAGCCGCGGCCGCATTTCTGGCGCGGCCGCGTGACGCGATGGGTAGATGTCGGTCATGGGACTTCCCCCTGTTGCTATGGGTTTACTCTGCGGGCGCGGCCTCGCGCGCCGGTTCGCTCGCCATGTCGGCCTCGGCCGGATAGGCACCGCTCGCGTCATGCACTTCCTTGCCCGTGACAGGCGGATTGAAGGCGCAGGCGGTCAGTATGTCGGTTTCGGGACGCACGATGTGGCGGTCGTGCTTGTCGAGCGCATACATCACGCCGGGTTCGAGCCGATGGATTTCGCCGCTGTCCAGGTCCTCGATCGTCCCCGTGCCCTTGAGCACGAACACCGCCTCGAGGTGGTTCTGATAATGCATTTTAAGCTCGCTGCCCGCGAACATGGTGGTGACGTGGAAGGAAAAGCCCATCCCGTCATCCTTGAGCAGCATGCGCGCACTGGCCCAGCCGTTCGAGCGGACGTTGCGGTCGGATTTGCGGATCTGGTCGAGATTGCGGATGATCATGGTCGGTCTCCTGTCTTCATTCGGCGGCGACGGCGTAATCGTCGGCCATCGCTTCGCGGATCTTGGTTTCGAGAATGTCGAGCCCTGCCGAGAGCAGGGCGTCATCGATGACGAGCGGCGCGAGCACCTTGACGATTTCGTCGTGCGCGCCGCTGGTCTCGATGATGAGGCCGGCGTCGAAGCAGGCGGCGGTGATCGCCCCGGCGCGTTCTCCCGACCCGACGTTTATGCCGCGCATCATCCCGCGGCCGCGCGTTTCGAAGCCATGTTCGGCGGCGATGCGCGCAAGCCGCTCTTCGAGCAGCGCCCCGCGGCGGCGCACATCGTCGGCGAAAGCGTCGCTGCTCCAGAAATGGCCGAGCGCGGCGGTCGCAGTGACGAAAGCGTGGTTGTTGCCGCGGAACGTCCCATTATGTTCGCCGGGCGACCATTGGTCGAGCTCGGGGCGGAAAAGGGTCAGCGCGAAGGGCAGGCCCATGCCCGACAGCGATTTGGCAAGCGTGACGATGTCGGGGGTGAAGCCCATTTCCTCGAAGCTGAAGAAACTTCCCGTGCGGCCACAGCCTGCCTGAATATCGTCGACGATCAGCAGCGCGCCGTGGCGCTTCGCGATCTCGGCGATCTTGCGCAGCCATTCGGGCGAAGCAGCGTTGAGGCCACCTTCGCCCTGCACCGTTTCGACCAGGATCGCGGCGGGCGCGTCGAGGCCGCTCGACGGATCGGCCAGCCGCTGGTCGAGCAGTTCGGCGGTGTCCACCTCGGGGCCGAAATAGCCGTCATAAGGTTCGTGCGCGACATGGGCGAGCGGGACGCCCGCGCCGCCGCGCTTGGCCGCATTGCCCGTGCAGGCAAGCGCGCCGAGCGTCATGCCGTGAAAGCCGTTGGTGAAGGCGATAACCAGTTCGCGCCCCGTCACCTTGCGGGCGAGCTTGATCGCTGCCTCGACCGCGTTGGTGCCGGTCGGGCCCGTGAACATGACGCGATAGTCGAGTGCGCGCGGCTTCAGGATCACATCCTCGAACGTGTCAAGAAAGGCGGCCTTGGCATCGGTGTGCAGGTCGAGCCCGTGGGCGATGCCGTCGGCGGCGATATAATCGAGCAGCGCCTGCTTCAAAATCGGATGGTTGTGACCATAGTTGAGCGTCGAACAGCCCGACAGGAAGTCGAGATAGCGACCGCCCTGATCGTCGTGCATCCATACGCCTTCGGCCTTGCCGAATTGGCGCGGCATCGCGCGGGCGTAGCTGCGGACCACCGATTCGCGGCGTTCGTAAATGCTCCGGTCGGGAATGGACCCGGACGGTTTGGGTGCGATAATCATGTGAATACCCCTATTCTGCCTGTGTCATTGTGCCTGAGTCATTCAGGCGATGTCGTATCGGTTGGTGTCGTATCGATGGCGAAGGGCCCGATGCGGGCTTGAAACTCGCTGGGATGGACGCCCGCAAAATGGGCGTCGCGTTCGAAGACGATGCTGCGGTCGAGCGTCGTGTCGTGGCGCCGGGCAAGGCCGTGGAACAGCGCCCACGACGCCGCATTGTCGGCGGTGATCGTCGCCAGAACATGTGTCACGCCCGCCTGAGCCGGCCGCATGAGCAGTTCGTCGAGCATCCGGCTGGCGAGCCCCTGGCCCCGTCCTTCGGGCGCGACCGCGACCTGCCAGACGAAGAAGGCGCTCGGTTCGGCGGGCGGGCGATGCCCCGAAATCCAGCCGAGAATGCGGCCGCCGCGTTCGGCGATGATGCAATTGTCGGCGAAATGCGTGCACTGGATCAGATTGAAGTAGCGCGAATTGCGGTCGAGCGGCGGGCAGGCCGCGATCAGCGCGGTGATCGCCGGCCCGTCGGTAGCAACGGGCTTGCGAAATTGCAGCGACGCGGCGGGTCGGCCGGACGGCGATTCCTTTGTGGATGGTGCCGTGTCCCGTTCCTGTGGCCGGTCAAATATCTTTCATCTCCTGAAATAATGCCAAGCGCATATTCGGACCATCCGGCCCGGTATGCCGCGAAATATAGGGTGCTCATCGCCTCGTTCAACCCCGCGGCGACCGTAATGTTTCATGATCTGAAATAAAATTCCGCAACAGAGCGAGGTCGACTTTGCAATTGGCGCCCACTGCGGGCGCGGCTAACAAGGCGGAATGGAGTCCGAAATTGCCAACGCCACCCTGCGCGCGCTGCGGCGCATCCTGCGTGCGACCGAGGCGGGCAGTCGCAAGCTGGGCGCGGCGACCGGCCTGACGCCGTCGCAGCTGCTCGTGCTGCGCGATGTGGCGGGCGCGCAGGGCGCCACGCCGGGGCAGGTCGCACAGCGCCTGCAATTCAGCCACGCGACGATCACCGCCATCGTCGACCGGCTGGTTGCAATGGAGCTGGTGACGCGAACGCGAAGCGAGCGCGACAAGCGGCAGATGCTGCTGACCGCTACCGACGCGGGTCAGCGCCGCGTCGCCGAGGCGCCCGATATGCTGCAACAGATATTCGCCGACCGCTTCGCCGCGCTGCCGGCATGGGAACAAGGGATGATCCTTGCCGCGGCCGAGCGGCTGGCGATCGTGCTCGGCGCTGCCGACATCGACGCCGCGCCCTTACTCGATACCGGCGCGATCGACCGCGCCTAGCGCGCCAATTTCCGGATCAATCTTTGTCCTACCGCCGCAGCGCGGCGATGCAGCTGTCGACATTCGCGTCGCGCCCGTCGGGGGTGCGCGCGTCGACATGGGTGGCGAGCGCCTCGGCGCCTGAGCGCTGGGCGTAATAGTAAACATCCAATATGCATGCCGAACCGGCGAATTGCAGCTTGCGACCCGCGCCCTCGCTGACGTCGAGCCGCGGCTTGCCGAACAGACGCAATGCGCTGTTGGCATCGCGCCCGACGAGCGCATTATTCTGGGTGACCCGCGGCGGGTTGAGCGGCGCCGGGGCGCGGCTTGTCGGTGGCGGCGCCACGCGCGGCACGGCGGTGGCGGCGCAGCCGCCGAGCATCAGCGAAAGGCCCGCGAGTGCGGCCATGTTGGTGGTGCGGGTCAAGCCGGTCCCCCTTTATCTGTCTGCCCGGCGCAGATGGAGCATGTGGACGGCCATAGCCGCGCTCGCGATGGGCGCCAACAGATTGGCGACGGGAACCAGAAAGCTTGCGGCGGACAGCAGGCCGAGCGACCAGCGCGCGCTCCGCTCAAGCCGTGGCCGGCCGGGATGGCGCGCGAGGACCATCGCCTCGAGATCGCGGCCGAGCAGCATCGCGTTGACGAAAAGGGCGAGGATCGGCGTGCCGATTCCCGTCACCAGGAGGAGGACATAAAAGGGCAGCGCGGCAAGATTGCCAAGGAACAGGCGCGCGAGCGATGCGAGCGCGAGGGCGACCGACTGCCGCCAGCCGACATCGACCGCGCCTGCCGCGGCGGCGGGATAGTGGCGCCCCTCGACATCGGCGACGATGGCGTCGGCGAACAGCCCGACGATGACAATCGCGACGGCGCGAAACAGGAGCCAGCTCCCCGCGATCAGCAGCAGCAGGATCAGCACGCTCGCCATGTCGATCCCCGCCGCGCCCAGCCACTGCCAATGCGTGAGCGCCCAGCGCGCGCCAGCCAGAAGCGCCGCACCCGCCCCAACGAACAGCAGCAGGGTGAGGGCAAGGCTGATCGCCAGGATGCGCAGCACCCGCGGGCTCGACAGGTCGCCGATGGCGAGGAACAGGGCTTGGACGGCGCGGGCCATGCCCCCGAATGGCGCGGCGGGCGCTGCGCCGTCAAGCGTCGCGCTTGCCTTGGCGCCCGCGGCCCCCTAAGGCGCGCGGCATATTTTCCCACGCATCACAGGATTTTTCATGGCCTCCACCGCCCGTTTCGAAGTCGTTGCGATCGGCAATGCGATCGTCGATGTCATTGCCCGCGCCGACGACGCACTGATCGAGGCCGAGGGCCTGACCAAAGGGTCGATGCGACTCATCGATGCCGAAGAGGCTGGGCGGCTGTATGCGGCGATGGGTCCGGCGATCGAAATGTCGGGCGGATCGGCAGCGAACACGCTTGCCGGCATGGCGGCGCTCGGCCGCCGCTGCGCCTTCATCGGCCAGGTTGCCGACGACCAGCTCGGCAGCGTTTTCACGCATGACCTGCGCGCGCTCGGCGTTGCCTATGAAACCCCGGCGCTCAAGGAAGGCGCGCCGACCGCGCGCTGCCTGATCCTCGTCACGCCCGACGGCCAGCGGACGATGAACACCTTCCTCGGAGCGAGCCATCTGCTCGAACAGGCGATGATCGCCGAAGACTGGATCGCCGACGCCGACATCCTCTATCTCGAGGGCTATCTGTGGGATCCGCCGCTGTCGCGCGCCGCGATGCGCCGCGCGATCGACGTCGCACGCGGCGCCGGACGCAAGGTTGCCTTCACCCTGTCCGACGCCTTCATCATCGACCGCCACGGCGATGATTTCCGCGCGCTGATCGGCGAGGGACTGTTCGACATATTGTTCGCCAACGAGGTCGAGATCTGCGCGCTCGCCGGTACGCAGGACTTCGAAGCCGCCGTCGCGGCGATCGCGCCGCGCGTGCCGCTGCTCGTCGTGACGCGCAGCGAAAAGGGCGCGATCGCGGTCGCGAACGGTGAGCGCGTTGCGGTCGGCGCCGAGCCGATCGAGACGGTCGTCGACACCACGGGCGCCGGCGACCTGTTCGCCGCCGGGTTCCTTGCGGGCCAGGCCGAGGGCCGCTCGCTCGCCGATTGCCTGACGATGGGTGCGGTGTGTGCGCGCGAAATCATCGCGCAGGTCGGCCCGCGCGCGCAGACCGATCTCAAAGCCGAAGTCGCCGCGCGGCTCGGCTGACGCGCGGATCAGCTTGCCGGAGCGGCCGTTTCAGGCTGCTTGCGGAACAGCGCGCGGTCGGCCGGGCCGAAGCCGCGCGTCCAGATCAGCCACGCATAGATGCCGAGGATGAAGGGGACCCCGATCAGCAGCTCGGCCCATTCGGGCATCTGTGTCGCGCCCCAGCCGAGAACCGTGGCCCCAGCGGTTGCCCAGACGAGCGCCCAGCGCAGGCTGTTGACCGGTGCGCCGAGGATACGCGCAAGCAGCCGCGCCTTCACCACCGAAGCAAAGCCGAGCGCGAGCATCAGCGCGAGCGCGACCGCTCCGGCATAGGCGATCGGCGGCAATCCCATCGACTTGGCGGTGAGGATCAGCGCGACGCTGAGCACCGCCTGCAGCGCAAGCGTCGCGATGCTGATCAGCAGATTGCGGTGGCGGGCGACATAGACGAGCGCGGCTTCGCTCACCACCGCCGTCGCCGCCACGACCTCCGCTGCGAGCAGGAAGGCGAGCGCCACATTGCCCTCGACGAATTGCGGGCCGACGAGGCCCATCACCGCCTCGCCCGGAATGCCGAGCGCGAGCGCGATTCCTGCTTGCGCCGCGATGATCCAGAAACCGACCTGACTGACCTGCGCGGCGACGGCGGCAAGGCGGTTCTCGGCCAGATTGCGGGTGATGACGGGGCCGAGGATCGGCTCGAAGCTGGTCTTGAGCTTCTGCGGCAGCGAGGCAACCTGCTGCGCCATGTAATAGATGCCGTAGATCGCTGGCGAGGTGAACTGGCCGAGGATGAACAGGTCGAGCCGGCGCGTCCCCCATTCGATCGCATCGGCGGCGGCGAGCGGCGCGTTGCGGCGCGCGAGAGAGATGAGCTGCGCGGGATGCGGGCGCCAGACACCGGGGCCGCCATAGTGGCGAATCATCGGAATGAGCGCGGTGAAGAAGGTCGCGATCATCGCGGCGGCGTAGGAAAGGATCAACCCGTCGCGCAGCGAATAGAAGGCGAAGCCGAAGGCGGCGGCGCTGATCGCCCAAGGTTCGACGATCGAACGCGCGCGCACCGTGGCGCCGATGTCGTAGCGATAGGCGCAGGCGGCGAGTGCGATGTCGGCACCGGCGATCGCGAAGACGGTGATCGCCACCCAGCGATCCCAGCCGTCGATATCGCCCGAGGGGAACATGAGCTGCGGAAAGGCGAAGAGAATCGCCGAGCCGAACGCCGAGGCGAGGAAGGCGACGAACATGCCGTCCCACACGATATGGCGATGATCGGCGCCCGGCTTGCTGAGCTGTTCGGCGAGGCCCCGCTTGAGCCCGAGCGTCGCAAGCTGCGCGATCAACTCGATGACGAGCACGGCAAAGGCGAAGCGGCCGACCGCTTCGGGGCCATACCAGCGGCCGGCGAAATAGAGAAAGGGCAGGCGCGCGACGAGGCGCAGGATAAAGCCGAAGAAATTGGTGCGGCCGCCCCTCGCGAGCGCGGCGGTGTCGGCATCCTGCCCCGCCGGGTCGGCGGCCGGGGATGCGGAAGGGGGCGCGGCTGCGCTGTCCGTCTGGCTCAAGCCTGGCGCCCCTTCTGCTGCTCCCCTGTGCGCTGTTTAGCGCGCGGAAAAGGGCGAGGCAATCCGGGCAATCCAGACAATCGGCAGCGGTGCATCATCGGCCCTCGGGTCGCAGCGGGCGGCTGAGCAGGGCCTGAATGGCGTCGGCAACGCGCGTTTCGCCCGCGACGAGCCGCGCCACCGCGTCGGTGATCGGCATGTCGATCGCATCGGCGCGCGCAGCGGCGGCGATCACCGGGGCGCTGAACGCGCCTTCGGCGACCGTGCGGCGGTCGGCCATCAGGGCCGCTGCGCTCTCGCCGCGCCCCAGCCCCTGGCCGAGCGCGAAATTGCGCGAATTGGACGAGGTGCAGGTGAGGACGAGATCCCCGAGCCCGGCAAGTCCGGCGAGCGTTTCGGCCTGCGCGCCGCGCGCGAGTCCGAAGCGCGTCATCTCCGCAAAGCCGCGGCTGATCAGCGCGGCGCGCGCGTTGAGGCCCAGCCCGGCGCCGTCGACGATGCCGCAGGCGATGGCGAGGACATTCTTGATCGCGCCGCCGATTTCGGCGCCGATCATGTCAGTCGACACATAAGGACGAAAATGCGGGCGGGCGAGCGCGCGGGCGAGCGCCTCGGCGAGCGCGGGGTTTTCGGCAGCGAGCGTGATCGCGGTCGGCAGCCCCGCTGCGACCTCGTGCGCGAAGGTTGGCCCCGACAGCACGGCGAAGCCGCGGCCGGGAAAGATTTCGCGCGCGATGTCGATCGGAAAGTCAAAGCTGCCCGCCTCCATCCCCTTGCTGCAGAAGATCAGCGGCGCATCGCCTGCGGGCAGCGCCGCGAGCACGGCGCGCAGATAGGGCACCGGCACGACGACGAGCAGCGCGTCCAGCCCCGACAGCGCGCCAAGGTCGCTCGTTGCCGTGAGCGAAGGCGACAGCGCCGCACCGGGCAGGAACAGCGGGTTGCGATGTTCGGCGTTGATCGCCGCCACGACGTCTTCCTCGCGGGCCCACAGGCGCACCGGTGCCCCCTCGGCGGCGAGAAGCTGGGCGAGTGCCGTGCCCCAGGCGCCGCCGCCGACGACGCCGAACTTTTCAAATGACGTCATGCTGTCGCGCGTCATGCCTTTACTCCGGCGCCGCGAACCGCTTCGGCTGCGGGATCGAGCGGCCAGCGCGGCCGCGCCGCAGTGTCGAGCGGATCGCTGAGCCCCGCGGCGAAGCGCTCGGCGCCCGCCCAGGCGATCATCGCGCCATTGTCGGTGCAGAGCCACAGCGGCGGCGCGACGAAGGACTTGTCGAACGCGGCGGCAAGGCCGGTGAGCGCGGCGCGGATCGCACCATTGGCAGCGACGCCGCCAGCGACGACGAAGGCGGTGGCTTCGGGGCAGGCGGCGAGTGCGATGCGGCTGCGATCGATCAGGCAGTCGACGACCGCCTGCTGGAACGACGCGGCCACGTCTGCGGGTCGGTGCGCGCCCGATGCAACCGCGCGCGCCACCGCGCTCTTGAGACCGGCGAAGGAGAAATGCGGTTCGGCGCTACCGACCAGAGGGCGGGGGAGCGGCACCGCATGCGGATCGCCGTCCGCCGCAAGCCGTTCGACCGCCGGACCGCCCGGATAGCCGAGCCCGAGCAGCTTTGCGGTCTTGTCGAAGGCCTCGCCCGCGGCGTCGTCGATCGTGGTGGCAAGCCGCCGATAATCGTCGACACCGCGCACGAGCAGAAGCTGGCAGTGCCCGCCGGAGACAAGCAGCAGCAGATAGGGAAAGCGAAGGTCGGGGTCGGCGAGCCGCGGGCTGAGCGCATGGCCTTCGAGATGGTTGACCGCGATCAGCGGCTTGCCCGCTGCATGGGCGAGCGCCTTGCCGGTGACCAGCCCGACCATGACGCCGCCGATCAGCCCGGGGCCGGCAGTCGCGGCGATGGCATCGACATCGGCGAGTGTCACCCCGGCATCGGCGAGCACGCCTTCGACGATCGGGGCAAGGCGGTCGACATGCGCGCGCGCCGCGATTTCGGGAACGACGCCGCCATAGGGCCGGTGCTCGGCCTCCTGTCCCGCCACCCGATGCGCGAGGATGCGCCGGTCGTCGGTGACGAGCGCTGCCGCGGTTTCGTCGCAGCTCGATTCGAGGCCAAGGATGAGAGACATAATGTTGCGCCCCCTTACCCGTGCCAGGGGGGCGGGGGCAAGCGGCGGACAATCGAGTCCCTGCCGAGTCCCTGCGAGACCGTTCGCCACCTTTTCTTTCGCGCGCCGAAGCCCTAGCAGGCGCGCATGGCTTCGATTCCGCTTCCCACGCCCGACCGCCCGCTCCGCCTCGGCACGCGAGCCTCGCCGTTGGCGATGGCGCAGGCCAATATGGCCGCCGCGGCGCTGATCGCCGCCTATGGCATCGCGCCCGAGGCGATCGAGATCGTGCCGATGACCGCTACCGGCGACAAGATCCAGGACCGCGCGCTCGCCGAGGTAGGCGGCAAGGCGCTGTGGACGCGCGAGCTCGACGCGGCGCTCGACGGCGGGCGGATCGACATCGCCGTGCACAGTCTGAAGGATGTCGAGACGCTGCGCGATCCGCGCTTCGCGCTCGGCGCCATGCTCGAGCGCGCCGATCCGCGCGACCGGCTGGTGGTTCGCGACGGGATCGCGGCGGCAGCGATCGCCGACCTGCCGCACGGCGCGCGGCTCGGTACGAGCAGCCCGCGCCGCGCCGCGCAGGTCCGCCGCCTGCGTCCTGACCTCCAAACGACGCTGCTACGCGGCAATGTCGCGACGCGGCTTGGCAAGCTGGCGGCGGGGGAGGTCGATGCGACCCTGCTCGCCGCGGCGGGACTCGAACGCCTTGGCATGCATGCGGTCGGAACGGTGCAGCCGGCGGAGATACTCCTGCCCGCCGCGTCGCAGGGCGCGATCGGTATCGAATGCCGCGCCGACGATGCGGCCACGCGGGCGCTGCTGCGCGCGGCCGATCACGAACCCACCCACCGCGCGGTTGCGGCCGAACGGGCGTTTCTGGCGGCGCTCGGCGGCGATTGTCGGTCGCCGGTCGCGGCCTATGCGCGCTGGCTGGCCGACGGGACGCTGCGCCTCGACGCCGAAATCTATTCCGAAGATGGCGCGGACCATGCGATCGGCGAGACGCTGGTGCCCGATCCGGCCGCGGCCGAAGCGCTAGCGCGGCGTCTGCTGGTCGAGGCGCCCGAATCGGTGCGGCGCCTGTTCGCGGCATGACCGAATCGCTGCCGCTGCTCGTGACGCGCGCCGACCCCGGCGGCGCGGCGACGGTGGCGCGGGCGCGGGCGCTGGGGCTCGATGTGCGCAGCATGCCGCTGTTCGCCGCGCGCGCGATCGACTGGACCCTGCCCGATCCCGCGGGTTTCGACGCATTGCTTGTCACGAGCGCGCAGACGGTGCGGCTGGCCGGACCCGGTTTGCAGGCGCTTGCCGCACTCCCCGTTCATGCCGTGGGCGGCGCGAGCGCTGCAGCCGCGGAAGCGGCGGGCCTGCGCGTCGTGGAGGTCGGTACGCGCGACGGCCAACAGCTTCTTGATGGCATGACGTCCAGAAATTATCGCCATATCCTGTGGCTTTGCGGCCGCGATCATAGCGCGCTGGCGGCGCGCGATGCCGCGTTGACCCCGCTGCCCTGCTATGCGGTCGATCCCGTCGAGCCGCCCGCCGACTGGGCGGCGCTGATCGCTGCGCCGGCGGTGCTGCTCGCCCATTCGGGGCGCGGTGCGGACCGGATCGCAGCGCTGACCGAGGGCCAGCGCGGGCATTTGACGCTTGTCGCGATAAGCCCCGCTGTGGCAGCAAGGGCCGGGGGGGATTGGAAGGCGATCGCGCTTGCCGACCGGCCCGACGATGCGGCGATGGTGGCACAGGCCCGCGCTTTGTGCCACAAGAGCCCCAGACAGGGTCGTGCGAAAGAATAATATGGCAATCGAAAACGACAAACCCGTGCGTATGGACGATGGCGTCCGCAGCAGGGGGCTATCGTTCCGGACGTTGATAGTTGCGGCGCTCGCGCTGCTCGTGGTCGGGATCGTCGGCGGCGGCTGGGCGATGAGCCGACTACTGACCGGCAAGGATGTGCCGCCGGTAGCCAAGGTCGCCGATGTCCCCGCGACCGGCACCGCGCCGGGTGCGGCGTCCGCTGGAGCGGCACCCGATGCGGGGCAGAGCGGGCAGCCAGCGCTGGTCGTCGCGCCTGTCGATGGCGCGAACGCGCTGTCGGCGCGCGTGGCCGAGCTGGAACAGCGGCTGTCGCGCCTCAATCTCGAAGCAGCGTCGGCGTCGGGCAATGCCTCACGCGCCGAAGGGCTGCTGGTCGCCTTCGCGGTGCGCCGCGCGCTCGATCGCGGGCTGCCGCTCGGCTATCTCGAGGCGCAGCTGCGCCTGCGCTTCGGCGACGACCAGCCCAATGCGGTCAAGACGATCATCGACACGTCGCGCGATCCGGTGACGCTGGAGCAGTTGCGCGCCGAACTCGACGCGCTGGCGCCCGAACTCGTCGGCCGCAGCGACGGCGGCGGCAGCTTCTGGACCGGCCTGCGCCGCGAGGTCAGCGAAATGTTCGTCGTCCGTCCGGCGGGCACCCAGTCGCCGCGTGCATCCGAACGGCTCGACCGCGCGCGCCGCTATCTGGCGGGCGGGCAGGTCGACAAGGCGATCGAGGAGGTGCAGGCGATGCCCGGCGCCGCCGAAGCGAAGGACTGGTTGATCGCGGCGCGGCGCTATCATGAGGCGCGGCGCGCGCTTGACCTGATCGAGACCGCGGCGATATTGGAGCCGCGCGACGGACCGACCGCCGCGATGGCCCGCAAGCCGGGCGATCCGACCTCCTGAGCGGGCCTGTATCGACGGGTCCGCGCTTTTGAAGAAAGCTGACCCATGGCCCTCGCCGATCCGCAGCGCATCGAAGCGCTCGACCCGTTCGATCCTCTCGCGCTCGACGCGCAGCTTTCGGAAGAGGAGCGGATGGTCCGCGATGCGGCGCGCGCCTATGCGACCGGCGAGCTGTTGCCCCGCGTCACTTCGGCCTTTCTCGACGAGCGCTTCGACCGCGAGATCATGTCGGAAATGGGTGCGCTCGGCCTGCTCGGCGCGACGATCGACCCCAAATATGGCGGCGCGGGGCTCAATTATGTGAGCTACGGCCTGATTGCGCGCGAAGTCGAGCGCGTCGATTCGGGCTATCGTTCGGCCTGTTCGGTGCAAAGCTCGCTCGTGATGCACCCGATCAATGCCTATGGCAGCGAAGGGCAGAAGATGCGCTTCCTGCCCGGCCTCGCCTCGGGCGAGCTTGTCGGTTGCTTCGGCCTGACTGAACCCGACGCAGGCAGCGACCCCGCCGGGATGCGCACGCGCGCCGAAAAGATCGCAGGCGGATACCGGATCAAGGGCGCGAAGATGTGGATCACCAATTCGCCGATCGCCGACGTCTTCGTCGTCTGGGCGAAGTCCGACGCGCACGACGGCGCGATCCGCGGCTTCATCCTCGAAAAGGGCATGAAGGGCCTCTCGGCACCGAAGATCGAGGGCAAGGTCAGCTTGCGCGCGTCGATCACCGGCGAGATCGTGATGGATGGGGTCGAAGTCGGCGAAGACGCGCTGCTGCCGCATGTCTCGGGGCTGAAGGGGCCGTTCGGCTGCCTCAACCGCGCGCGGTACGGCATCGGCTGGGGCGCGATGGGCGCGGCCGAATTCTGCTATGAGGCGGCGCGCAATTATACGCTCGAGCGCAAGCAGTTTGGGCGCCCGCTGGCGGCGAACCAGATCGTCCAGCTCAAGCTTGCCAATATGCTCACCGAAATCGCGCTCGGCACCCAGGCGGCGCTGCGCGTCGGACGGCTGATCGACGAAGGGCATCTCGCGCCCGACATGATCAGCTTCCTCAAGCGCAACAATTGCGGCAAGGCGCTCGATATCGCACGGGTGGCGCGCGACATGCACGGCGGCAACGGCATCTCGGCCGACTATCATGTGATCCGCCACGCGGTGAATCTGGAAACCGTCAACACCTATGAAGGCACGCATGACGTCCATGCGCTGATCCTCGGCCGCGCGATCACCGGCATCAGCGCCTTTGCCTGAGGCATCGTCGCCAGCGCCGGTGGCTAAGCCCCTCGCGGGACTGCGCGTCGTCGAAGTGGCGCGCGTCCTCGCGGGGCCGTGGAGCGGGCAGCTGCTCGCTGACCTTGGCGCCGAGGTGGTGAAGGTCGAGCGCCCCGGCGCTGGCGACGATACGCGCCAATGGGGGCCGCCCTTCGTCACCGGCGCGGCGGACGAAAATCTGGGCGCCGCTTATTATCACAGCTGCAATCGCGGCAAGCGCAGCGTCGCTGTCGACATCGCGACCGCCGAGGGGCAGGCGGCGGTGCGCGCACTGATCGCCGAAGCCGATGTCGTCATCGAAAATTACAAGGTTGGCGGACTCGTCAAATATGGGCTCGACCCTGCGACGCTGCGCGCCGATTTCCCGCGTCTGATCGTCTGTTCGATCACCGGCTTCGGCCAGACAGGCCCTTATGCGCACCGCGCCGGTTATGATTTCATCGTCCAGGCGATGAGCGGCTTCATGTCGCTGACCGGTGAACCCGACGGGCCGCCGCAAAAGGCGGGGATCGCCTATGCCGACATCTTCACCGGCATGTATGCGACCGTCGGCATATTGGCGGCGCTGCGGCGTCGTGACGCCACCGGGGCTGGCGCGCATGTCGATATGGCGCTGCTCGACAGCCAGGTCGCGGTGCTCGCCAATCAGGCCGCCAATTATCTGGCGAGCGGCGTCGCGCCCAAGCGGATGGGCAATGCGCATGTCAATGTCGTGCCCTATCAGCTGTTTGCGACCGCTGACGGCCAGCTCGTCATCGCGGTGGGCAATGACAGCCAGTATCGCAAGCTGTGCGCGATTTTGGGCGCGCCCGAATGGGCAGAAGATCCCCGCTTCGTGACCAATGCGGCGCGGCTCGCCAATCGCGCCGCGCTCATTCCGCTGCTCGCCGCAAGGATCGCGACCTGGGACGCGCAGCCGCTGTCGCTCGCGCTCGAAGCCGAGGGCGTTCCGGCGGGGCCGATCAACGATCTGGCGGCGGTGTTCGCCGATCCGCAGGTCATTGCGCGCGGCATGCGCATCCGGCCCGACGGCGCCGTTATCGACGGCGTGGCGAGTCCGATCGTGATCGATGGCGAACGCATGGTTGCCGCCACCGGCGCGCCGCCGCTGCCCTGATCCGCCGAGCCGCGACGCAGCGACCCAAAAAAAAGGGGCGCCGCAGCGGGCGCCCCTTTCCGTTTTTTTTGGCTGTTCGTCGGCAGGTCAGAATTTGACCGTGCCGGTGACGAAGACCTGACGCGGGTTGCCGTAGAAGGCGGTCAAAATGCCTTCGAGGCCGAGCGTCGAGGCGCCCGCCGCATTCTGATAATTGTAGCCCGACGTGATATAGCGCTTGTCGGCCAGATTTTTGCCGTGGAGGCCGATCGAATAATTGCCGCTGTCGGCGGTCCAGACGAGGCTGGCATCCCACAGCGTGTAGCCCGGCTGGTCGAGCGCGGGGATCGGCACTTCGAACTGGTGCGTCAGGCTGCGATAGGACAGCGTCGTCGATGCGTCGATATTGCCGCCCATCGCCGGAATGCCCGCGGCGAGCGTGCCCGACACCGTCCATTTCGGCGTGTTCTGGAAGGTCCGGATATTCGAGACATCGGTGCCGGTGGGGCCGATGAAGCGCTTGTACTTGGCGTCGATATAGCCGAGCGATCCGTTGAAGCGGATGGCCGAACCGGCGCCGGCAAAATCGCGCGCGAGCACTGCATTGGTTTCGGCCTCGACCCCCTGGAGGCGCGCCTTGGCGGCGTTGGTGGTGATGCCGCAGAAGCTCTGCACCCCGCCGACGAGGCAGCCGACCGACCCCGGAATCTGCACATCCTTATAGTCCATGTAGAAACCGGCGAGGCTCAGCGTCAGGCGGCGATCGAGCAGCGATCCCTTGTAGCCGATTTCATAGCTGTCGACCTTTTCGGGGTCGAAGGCGAGGAAGTTGTAGATATCGTCATAGGTGCGGCCCGCCGACGGATTGCTGATCGGTGCCGAGGTGCCCGAACCGCGCGGATCGAAACCACCGCCCTTGAAGCCCTTCGAATAGGAGGCATAGATCATATTGTCCGCATTGGGCTTGAAGCTCAGTGAGGCGCGCGGGGTGAATTCCTTGAAGGTGCGCTCGCCGCGGAAATTGGTCGCCACCGCGATGGCGATCGGGGTCAGCGTGCCGCCGAACTCCGGCGACAGGCCGGTGATGCGGTTCGCCTTGTAGACAAAGGCGTTGCGATTGTCGCTCGTGTAGCGACCGCCGACCGACAGGCTGAGCTGATCGGTGAAGTCATAGGTGAAATCGCCGAACACCGACCAGGTCTTGGTCCGCACGTCGCCCGCCGTATAGCCGTTGAGGCCGGGCAGCGGCCCGCCGAACGCTGGCGGCAGCGCGGCGCCCGTCAGGCCGAGCAACACGTCGAACGACGTCGCGGCCTGCGCATCGAGGTAATAGAAGCCCAGGAGACCTTTCAGCTTGTCGCCTTCATAGAGCAGCTGGAATTCCTGGCTGATTTGCTCGTTGCGGTAGACCGCAGGCACGTCGACGTCGACCGACGGCAGCGAGTCGAAGTCGATCGGGGTGAAGCTGCGGTCCTTGCGCCACGCACTGATCGAACGCAGCGTCAGCGTGTCGGTGAGATTTGCCGTGACATTCATCGCCAGGCCATAGGCCCGGACGTCCTGCTTCGGATCGTTGAGCCCGGCGCGGGTGTCGTAGACATTGTCGAGCACCGGCGCGCCTGAGAAGAGGCCCGGGATCAGGCGATGGCCGTTGCGCGGCGATGATTTGTCGTGGGTATAGTCGCCCGAGATGCGGATAAGCACCGGCGCGCCATTGCCGCCGAATTCCAGCGTGCCGCGGCCGGCCCACACATCCTTGTTGTAGTTTTCGAGGCCGGGAATGTTGAGATTGTCGCCGAAACCGCCGCGCGACAGGCGCGCAACCGAACCGCCGACGCGCAGCATGTCGTTGATCGGCACGCTGGCGGTGACGACCAGATCGGCCTGATTATAGCTGCCATAGGTGCCGCGGATGCGCAGCTCGGGCGAATCGGGGTTGAGCGCGCGCGTCACATATTTGACCGCGCCGCCGATGGTGTTGCGACCGTAGAGCGTGCCCTGCGGGCCGCGCAGCACCTCGATCCGCTCGACGTCGTAGATGTCGAGCACCGCCGCCTGCGGGCGGTTGAGATAGACGTCGTCAAGGTAGATGCCGATACCCGCTTCGAAGCCGGGGACCGGATCCTGCTGACCGACGCCGCGGATGAAGGCGGTGAGCGTCGAATTGGTCCCACGCGAATTCTCGAGCGTGGTGTTCGGCGTCATGTTCGCGACATCGGTGATGTCGATCGCGCCGCGGGTTTCAAGCGCTTCGCCCGAAATGGCGGTGACCGCGACGGGAACGTCGATCAGCCGTTCGTCGCGCCGGCGGGCGGTGACGATGATCTCGGCGCTGTCGTCGGCGGAGCTGGCGCCTTCGTCCTGAGCGAAGGCAGCAGGGGTGAAAGCGATCATCGAGAGCGCGGTCGAGGCTAGAACGGCACGACGCAGCGGGCGAGCGAAGGAACGCATGATGTGTCTCCCATGTGACGGGTGACCCCTCGTCACCCTTTGCGTTTTTTTGGGCCGGTCCTTGCCAAGCCGCGCCGCACCCAATAATGAAACATGAACCAAGTTTCAACTTGGAAGTTGTGAAGGCTATATTTTGCCCTCCGGTGATGCAAAAAGGCCACGCAAGGGGGCCGCCGGACATTCGGGGCGGAGAGGGAAGGCACAAGATGGATCAGCCGCGATCATCGGCACCGCCGGGCGAAGGGGGCGCAGGCCCCGTCGATGCGGCGGCGCCGGGCAATCCCGACAAGGCGCCGCGCACCGAACGCGGGCGGCGCACGCTGCGCAAGCTGCTCGACGCCGCGGCGATCGAATTCGGCGAGCGCGGGTTTCACGACGCGTCGATCAGCGGCATCACGCGCCGTGCCGGAACCGCGCTGGGCAGTTTCTACACCTATTTCGATTCGAAGGAGGAAATCTTCCAGGCGCTCGTCCGCTATATGAGCGAGCAACTCCGCGATCATGTCACCCCGCTGGTGCAGGCGGCGCCCGACGAAATCGCCGCCGAACGCGTCGGCCTTGAATCCTTCCTGCGCTTCGTGCGCGAGCATAAGGAAATCTATCGCATCATCGACGAGGCCGAATTCGTCGATTATGCCAGCTATCGCCGCCACTATGAAACAACGGTCGAACGCATGCGCCAGCGCCTGGAAAATGGCGCAGCGCGCGGCGAAATCCGCGCCGATGCGGGCGAGGTCCATGCCTGGGCCATCGCCGGCATGAACGTCTTTCTGGGCATGCGCTACGGTCTGTGGGACGAAAGCGCCGACATCGCCGACGTCGCCCGAATCGCCAACGACATGCTGGCGAACGGGCTCAGGAACAAGGATTGATGCGGACGGCGACGGCGATTTTCGCAGAAAACGTTATATTTCATAGCGTTGTGATTGACGGCTCGCGCCGATGTTCTACCGTCTGGCACAGTTCGCCATAAAGGATCGTCATGACTTACGCGCAATCCGCCCGGATGACCTTCGGCAATATGCTGGGCACGCTCGATCACCTCGTCAGCAAAGCCATCGATGCCGGAATGACGGATGAGGTGCTCGCGGACAAATTGACTGATGACATGTTTCCGCTCGAACTGCAGTTCCGCGTTGCGCTCAATCAGGTGGTGTTGGCGCTCAATCAAGTCGGCGGACAGGCGCTACCGCTCGAAGAGGTGGCCTACAAGTCGCTCGCCGAGGTGCGCCAGCGAATTTCTACGATTCGCTCGCTGGTCGAACAAACCGGCCCCGCCGAATGGGCTGACGCCGGTGCCCTCGTCGATCTGACCTTGCCCAATGGCGTTCGTTTCCTGATGTCGGCGGAGGAAGACATCCGCGACTGGATCCTGCCGAACTTCTACTTTCATGTCACGATGGCCTATGCCTTGCTGCGCAATGCGGGTTTGCTCATCGGAAAGATGGATTTCATACCCCATATGGCGCGCCACAAGGCATCGACTGCGGAATAGAGCAAATGTTCCGGACTTCTTGACGCCGCGCCTTGCGACTCAGCCGCGCGAAATCAGGAAGATCGCATGTTCAGCGCGCCAGGTTGCGGCAGCGGCGCTGGTCGGCTTGTCGCCCGATAGATACCAGGCCGCCTCGACGCCGATCCCACGCGCGCGCACCAAGTCGCGAAAATCGGCGACGGTGACATGGTGGATGTTCGGCGTTTCATACCATGCGACGGGCAGCAGGCGCGTCACCGGCATCCGCCCGTTCCACAAGAGCGCGAGCCGCACGCGCCAATGCGCGAAATTGGGAAAGCTGACGAAGGCGCGCGGGGCGATGCGCAGCAGCTCGGCAATGACGCGGTCGGGGCGCTCGGTCGTCTGCAGTGTCTGCGACAGGATCGCATAGTCGAACGCATCGTCGGGATAGTCGGCAAGGTCGTGGTTTGCGTCGCCCTGGACCACCGATTGGCCGCGCGCGATCGCCGCGGTGACATTGGCGGCATCGATTTCGAGTCCGCGGGCATCGACGCCCTTGTCGCGGAGCGCCGCGATCAGCTCGCCGTCGCCGCAGCCGACGTCGAGGACGCGGGTGGCCGCGGGGACCGCGCCGGCGATGATCGCAAGGTCGGGACGCAGCGCCATGCTCAGCCGCCGTTCCGCAACGCACCGGCGACGAGGCGGTCGAGCGCCGGGACGTCGAGCAGGAAGCTGTCGTGGCCGAACGGTGCCGACAGTTCGACGAAGCTTGCCGCCGCGCCGACGCTTTGCAGCGCCTGGACGACGCGGCGCGATTCGCTGGTCGGATAGAGCCAGTCGGTATCGAAGCTGACGAGCGTGAAGCGCACGTCGCGCGCCTTGGCAAATGCGCCTGCGAGGCGCCCGTCATGCGGTTCGGCAAGGTCGAAATAGTCCATCGCGCGCGTGATGTAGAGATAGGCATTGGCATCGAAGCGGTCGGTAAAGGCCAGCCCCTGATGGCGCAGATAGGATTCGACCTGGAAATCGGCGTCGAAGCCGAAGCTCTTGGCATCGCGTGCCTGCAGCCGGCGGCCGAATTTTTCGGTCAGCCCGGCTTCGGACAAATAGGTGATGTGCGCCGCCATGCGCGCGACCGACAGCCCTTTGGTCGGGGCGCGGTCGCTGCCGTAATATTGGCCGTCCTGCCAGTCGGGATCGGCCATGATCGCCTGCCGCCCCACCTCGTGAAAGGCGATATTCTGCGCCGAATGGCGCGCGGCGCTTGCGATAACGACCGCCGACGCCAGCCGTTCGGGATAGGCCGCAGCCCAGCCGAGCGTCTGCATTCCGCCCATCGATCCGCCGATGACGGCATGCAGCCGCGCAATCCCTAGATGGTCGAGCAGCATAGCCTGCGCGCGCACCATGTCGGCGATAGTGATGACAGGAAAAGCCATGCCGAGTGGTGCGCCGGTGGCCGCATCGGGCGTCGCCGGACCGCTCGTCCCCATGCAGCTGCCGAGGACGTTGGCGCAGAGGACGAAATAGCGGTCGGTATCGACGGGCTTGCCGGGACCGACCATGCGCGCCCACCAGCCCGGCTTGCCCGTCGCCGGGTGGTCACTCGCGACATATTGGTCGCCGGTCAGTGCGTGGCAGACGAGCACCGCGTTCGACCGGTCAGCATCGAGCGTGCCATAGCTTTGATAGGCGATCGTCACCGACGGCAACGCCTGACCGCTGTCGAGCGGCAGGGGCCGGTCGATCGTCACGCTCTGGTGCCGGATCTGATGGAGGAGGCTCGCCATGCTTTCCGGGGCGCTAGGCCGGTGCGCCAAGGCTGTCAACGTACTGGACTCGGCGCGCACAGCCGCTAAACGGCGCCGCATGACCGGTGACAGCAAAACCCTCGCCCCCAAGCCGTGGATCAGCGGCATCGCTCCCTATGTGCCCGGCAAGTCGGCGGGCGCCGACGGCCGGCCGCTGATCAAGCTTTCGGCGAACGAAAATCCGCTCGGCACCGGCGACAAGGCGCGCGAAGCCTTCCGGGCGTCGCAGGCGGCCGCCGACGCGCTCTCGCGCTATCCCGATCCGGGCGCCGACGTGCTGCGCGCGGCAATCGCGGCGAAGTTCGGGCTCGATCCGGCGCGCGTTATCTGCGGCAACGGGTCGGACGAACTGCTTCACCTCGCGGCGGGCGTCTACGCCGGCGAAGGCGACGAAATCCTGTATGTCCGTTATGGCTTTGCAGTCTATGAAATCGCGGCCCGGCGGGTCGGCGCGGTGCCGGTGGAAGCCGAGGACCGCGACTATGCGACCGATGTCGATGCGCTGCTCGCCGCGGTGACCGACAAGACCCGCGTCGTCTATCTCGCCAATCCGAACAATCCGACCGGAACGCTCGCAACGAAGGAAGAGGTTGCGCGCATCCACGCCGGCCTGCCCGGCGACGTGCTGTTCGTGATCGACCAGGCCTATGCCGAATATCTGGATGCCGATCAGGATGATGGCGGCCTCGAACTGGCGAAAAGCGCGCCCAATGTGTTCGTCACGCGTACCTTTTCGAAGATCCACGGACTGGCGGCCGAGCGGATCGGCTGGGGCTATGCGAGCGCCGAAGTGATCTCGGCGCTGCACCGTATCCGCCTGCCCTTCAATGTCACGCGCGCCGGACAGGCGGCAGCGGTCGCGGCGCTGGCCGATGATGATTTCGTCGCGCGCAGCCGCGTGCATAATGCGAAATGGCGTGCCTGGCTGGCGGGCGAGATCGAAAGCCTGGGTAACCACGGGCTGCGTATCATCCCGTCGGCGACCAATTTCCTGCTCGTGCTGTTCGAAGGCGCGATCAGTGCCGAGACGGTCTACAACCGGCTGATGGAGGCGGGCTATATCGTCCGCTGGCTGCCCGGACAGGGCATCCCGCAGGCGCTGCGCATGACGATCGGCACCGAAGACGAGACGCGCGGGCTCGCGGCGGCGATCCGCGCCGCGATCGCCGCAGGCTGACTGGCATGGCGCACGCGATCGGGCGGGTGGCGATCGTTGGGCTGGGCCTGATCGGCTCGTCGGTGGCGCGCGCGATCAAGGCGAAGCTTCCCGATGTGGCGGTGACCGGCCATGATGCCGATCCCGATGTCCGCGCCGAGGCGCGCGCACTCGGCTTCTGCGACGCGGTGAGCGACGATGCGGCGGTGGCGGTAGAGGGCGCCGATCTGGTGATTCTGGCGGTACCCGTCGGGCGCATGGCCGCCGCTGCCGCGGCGATCGCGCCGGGCCTGTCTGCGCATGCGATCATTTCGGACGTCGGGTCGTCGAAGGCGGGGGTCGGCGCCGCGCTGCGCGCCGCTCTGCCCGATCATGTCGTGGTGCCCGCCCACCCGGTCGCGGGGACCGAGAACAGCGGCCCGGCCGCGGGCTTTGCGACGCTGTTCGACCGACGCTGGTGCATCGTCACCCCGGCGCCGGACGCGCCCGCCGATGCGGTCGCCGCGGTGACGGGGCTGTGGCAGGCGCTCGGCGCGAAGGTCGAGACGATGGACGCGGCGCATCACGACATGGTGCTGGCGGTGACAAGCCATCTGCCGCACCTGATCGCTTATACGATCGTCGGCACCGCCAGCGAGCTCGAGGAAGTGACCGAGAGCGAGGTCATCAAATATTCGGCGGGCGGTTTTCGCGATTTCACGCGCATCGCGGCGAGCGACCCGGTGATGTGGCGCGACGTGTTCCTTGCTAACCGCGATGCAGTGCTCGCGACGCTGCAGCGCTTCAACGAGGATCTGACGGCGCTCCAGCAGGCGATCCGCCGCGGCGACGGCGACCGGCTCGAAGACTGGTTCACGCGGACGCGGGCGATCCGCCGTTCGATCATCGAGCAGGGTCAGGATGATGCGGCCCCCGATTTCGGGCGCAAACACTGACCGTTGCCCCCTGTGAGGGCGGGGACGACGACCGTTATTGCTATTGCTCGGCCGGCTTTTCCAGCAGTGCTTCGGGCGGGTTGAGCGCGTTGATCGCGCGCCAGACGCGTTCTTCGGCTTCCTCGCGCGGAAGGCCGGCGGGGATGGTGTCGCCGATGCGATAGGTGATGGTTCCCGGCCATTTTACCCAGCGGTGCGGCGGATAGGCGATGCCGCTGTTGACGGCGACCGGGATCACGGGGACGCCCAGCATGCGATAGACGCCCGCAAAGCCCGACCGCAGCGGGGGCGCCTTGCCGTGCGGCACGCGCGTGCCTTCGGCGAACAGCACCAGCGGGCGACCGATCGCCAGCGCCGCCTTGGCCGCGTTCAGCATCGCGCGCATCGCCTTGCTGCCGCCGTCGCGGTCGACCGGGATCAGCCCATAAAAGCGCGCCGCCTGTCCCCAGACGGGAATCGAGAATAATTCCTCCTTGGCGAAGACCGCGGGCCATTTGAACAGCATCGGCTGTTCGATCGTCTCGAACGCGCCCTCATGCTTGAAGACATAGAGGACGGGGATGTCGGGCATCTCGCCCTCAACGATCACGCGGTGCCCCAGGATGAAGCGGCAGATCAGCCGGTGGAACTTCGCCCAAGCGCGCACGAACCCGCGCGTCGCATGGTGCGAGATCGGCAGCGTGACGATCGCGCCGATCGAGCAGATGCTGCTCATCAGGACGAAGGCGATCCAAAACAGGATCGAACGCACGAGGGCGATCGGATAGCTCACAGCCCGAGTAGGCCGCCCGCCAGACCGGCCAGATATTTGTGATATTCGCGAAACAGCGTCGAAAAGCTCGGCTGGCTGCGCACCGCATCGGGAAGGATCGTCACCTTCTTGTCCATCGCGCGGCCGAGTTCATATTCGGCGCGGCGCATGTGCCAGTCGGTGGTGACGAGCCGAATGCTCTTGTAGTTGCGCCGCGCAACCCAGCTTGCGACCTCGGTCGCGTTCGAGCGTGTATCCTCGGCCTCAAAACCCAGCGCGACACAGCAATCGAACAGCTTTTGCGGCCGTTTATATTCGGCGGCGAGTTCCTTCGGCTTCACTTCGCGCGCGACGCCGCTGATCAGGAGCCGCTTGGCGCGTCCCGCCTCGAGCAGTTCCAGCCCGCGGTCGATCCGGCCGGGGCCGCCGGTCAGCACGACGATCGCGTCGGTCGTCTGGTCGCCCGCGGGCAGCGGCAAGAGCAGCGCGAACC
This sequence comes from Sphingopyxis sp. Q841, assembly GCF_052384365.1. Taxonomy (NCBI): domain Bacteria; kingdom Pseudomonadati; phylum Pseudomonadota; class Alphaproteobacteria; order Sphingomonadales; family Sphingopyxidaceae; genus Sphingopyxis; species Sphingopyxis sp. Q841. The sequence goes on from NZ_JBQSUM010000001.1 coordinate 1,738,178, forward strand.
ACGCGAAGCCCAGCACCCAGGCCAGGAACAGGAGAGAGATCAGCCGTTTGATCATAATATCTTCTTGAGCGCGGCGAGCAGGGTCTGCCGCGCCGTCAGTGCCGCGAGCGCGATAGCCAATAGCGGCAGCGCCAGCAAGAGCGCCCAGCCGATCGGGCCAAGCGACGCGGTCGCGGCAAGTCCCGATGTCACGCGCGACCATTGCCAGCCGATCAGCAGCAGGATGGCGGCGGCCACCGCGGTACCGAGCGCGACACCATGAGCCGTATCGATTGTGATGCGGCGCTGAAACAGGCGGGCGATCTGCTGGTCGGTGGCGCCGATCAGGTGCAGCATCTCGATCGTCGCATAATGGGTGCCCAGCGCGGCACGTGCCGTCATGATGACCACCGCGGCGCTGGCGAGCGTCATCAGGATAACGAGACCGCCCGCGATCCAGGCGAGTGAGCGGATCAGCCGCGCGACGGGGCCGAGCCAATCCGCATGCGGGATGACGCGCGCGCCGGGGGCCTCGCGGGCGACGAGCGCGCGCAGCTGACCCATATGACCCGACCGATCCTCGCCGACGAAATCGACATCGACGAGCGCCGGCATCGGCAGCGAGCGCAGCACCGGATCGTCGCCGTCGGCGGTGCCGAACCATTGGCCGAGCGTCGCCTGCAGCTCGGCCGGATCGACCGCGCGCGCCGATCGCACGAAGGGTTGTGCAGCAGCCGCGCGGCGCAGTGCCGCCGCCTGCTCTGCGCGCAGCACGGGATTGGCGGTAATGATCTGCACCGTGACGCGCCCCGCAATTGCCTCGCCGATCGCATCCGCCGATCGCGCAAGGCCGACGCCGCCCGCGGCGGCCAGCAGGGTGAGCATCATCAGGATCGCGATGACCCACGGTGTCGGGCCCGACAGGCGGCGATCGGGAAGCAGGCGGCGATGCTGGACGGGAACGCGCGCGAAGATCATCGGCCTTCCATCCTAGGCGCGGTTCGGCGGATAGCGCAGCGCGCCAGTGGGATCGGACAGCCGCCCCTTTTCGAGCCGCATCATCTGGGCATTGTCGATGCGGCTGATCAGATGGATGTCGTGGGTCGCGACGACGACCGTGGTGCCGAGGCGGTTGAGCGCCTCGAACAAGCCCAGCAGGCGCATCGCCATCTCGGGATCGACGTTACCCGTCGGTTCGTCGGCGACGAGCAGTTGCGGGCGGGCGATCACCGCGCGCGCGATCGCCACCCGCTGTTGCTCGCCGCCCGACAGCGTCGGTGGAAAGGCGTGCGCGCGTTCGCTCAGCCCGATCCAGCTCAGCATCTCGCCCACCGGGCCCGACAGATCCTCCTCGCTGACCCCGGCGATGCGCAGCGGCAGCGCGATATTGTCGCGCGCGCTCAAATGCGGGATTAGCCGGAAGTCCTGGAAGACGACGCCGATGCGACGGCGAAAGCCGGGCAGGCGCTGGCGCGGCATCGTCCCCAGATCCTCACCGAACAGGCGCACGATGCCGCGGCTCGGCCGCTGCGCGAGGTAAAGCATCTTGAGCAGCGAGGTCTTGCCCGCGCCCGACGCGCCGGTCAGGAAATAGAAGCTGCCGGGCTGAAGGTTGAAACTGATGTCGGACAATGTCTCGGCATCGGGCCCGTAGCGCAGGCCGACGCCGTCGAATTCGACCATTGCGCCGCCGGGCCGGCCGGGGGCGGTTGCCGTCATGACGCCACCATCGCGCGCCGCGACGCGCCTTGGTGCCGGTCGAAAAGGGGAGCCCCGCCGCTCATGTCGCTGCCTGTCGCACGGCTGTTTCGCGAGGACAAGCGCCAAGCGTCGGCTTTTCGACCGGCGCCCGCCATGCCCTGCCGGCACGTCCGGCGCACGCGGCGCTTGCAACACCGCGAATCAGCGTGTTTAGAGAGACGCCATGATCCTGTCCTGCCCGTCCTGCCATACGCGCTATGTCGTCCCCGACACAGCGATCGGACCCAATGGCCGAACGGTGCGCTGTGCCAGTTGCCGCCATAGCTGGTTCCAGGAACCCGCTGCAGCGGCCGCGGCGGCGCCCGTGCCCGCTGCGCCGCCCGCCCCGGAGCCGGTTTCGGCGCCCGAGGCCGCGCCTTCCGCTCCCTCGTCTGTATCCGCACCGTCCGCAGTCGATCGCGAACCGGCCGCGCCGCCCGTGGTCGAGGAGTCCGCGCCGCCGCCGCCGCCGCAGGCCTTTGCGGTGCCCGAGGCCGAGCCGCGCGTCATTCCGGCCAGCGAGGCCGAGCCGCCGCTGCCCTTCCGCCGCGCCCGGCGCAATCCCGCCAAGCGCTGGACGATGATCGCCGCTGCCGCCGCGCTGCTGATGATCGGCGCGACCGGGGCGCTCTACTGGTTCGGCCTGCCGGGCTGGGCGCAGGGTCTGGGTATTCCGGGGATGACCGACGAGCCCGATCTGGTGATCGAGCTTCCGCCCAATCAGGATCACCGCGAACTTCCCGACGGCACCATCTATTTCGCGGCGAGCGGGGTCATCATCAACCCGACCGATCGCGAACAGCGCGTGCCGCCGATCCTCGCCGAACTACGCGATGCGCAGGGGACGATCGTCTATAGCTGGACGATCAAGCCGCCGGTGCGGATGCTGCCGCCCAACGAAAAGGTCAATTTCAGCGAAGCGAAGCTCGATATTCCGCGCCGCGCCACGCAATTGACCGTCAGCTGGGCACTCCCGAAAGGCTGAACCTCAGCTGCGCCGGCGTGACGTCACGGCGTCACAGGCTGACGGCGGCGGCAAGCGACAGCAGAAAGCTGGTCAGTGTCGCGACGATGATCGGCGCGAAGCTGCGCCACCCCTGATCGAGCAGCAGCGCGAGCCGCGCCTTCATCGCCGTCGCGACGATTGCGAGCAATAGCAGCGCCTGCGCCGCGGTCGCCGCCGCGCCCTGCACCGGCTTCGGAATTGCAACGATCGAATTGATCGCGGCGATCAGCAGAAAGCCGGTGATGAACCACGGCAGGCGCAGCGGGATCTTGCGCTTTCCGGCGGGCGCGTCGCCGGCGCGGCCGAGCCACATGGCGACGAGCATCAGCATCGGGGCGAGCAGTGCGACACGCGTCAGCTTGACGATCGTCGCGACCTCGCCCGCCTGCGGCGAGAAGGAAAAGCCGCCGCCGATCGCCTGCGCGACGTCGTGGATCGACGCGCCGATCAGAAAGCCGGCCTGCGTGTCGGTCAGGCCGATTTCGGCGGCGAGAATGGGGTAGAGCGACATGGCCAGCGCGCTCGCGACCGTGATGCCGACCAGCGTCAGCGTGAAGCGCGCCTGGTCGACGCGCTTGTCGCCGATCAGCGAATAGAGCGCGAGCGCCGCCGACGCGCCGCAGATTGCGGTCGCGCCGCCCGCGAGCAGCGCGGCGTGGCTGTCCTGCCGGAACAGCCGCGCGCTCGCGACGGTGATCAGGATGACCGCGAGCATGATGACGACGAGCAGCGCAAAGGGCAGCGGCCCCAGTTCGACGAGCTGTTCGGCGGTAATCCGGGCGCCGACGAGGACGATGCCGATCCGCAGCGCGGTCTGCGACATCAGGTCGAGCCCGGCGTGGGTGCGCTTGTCCTGCGACAGAAAACTCATCGCGAGGCCGATGAGCAGCCCCATCAGAACAAGCGGGGCGCCATAATGATCGGCGAGCCACGCAGCGGCGAGCGCCGCGATCGCGGTCGCAAAGGCGCCGGGGAAATAATCGTGCCAGCGCCGCGCGGCCGCCGGCGTCGTTTCAAGCTGCAGCTCGCCATAAAGATCGGCGGCCATCGGCCAGCCCTGGTTCGTATCCGCCATCACCGTCCCCGCACCGGCCGCCGCATCGCGGCCCCGACGCCGCTTCGCATATCCGCGCCGCGCGGTCGATAGACCATTGCTGGCAGGCGAAGCTCTTGCTAGAGGCCGCGCTCTACCGGCACCCGTAGCTCAGCTGGATAGAGCGCTGCCCTCCGAAGGCAGAGGTCACAGGTTCGAATCCTGTCGGGTGCGCCAGTTTTCTCCAAGACCATGACCTCGACGGGCGTCCGCGTCGGCGCGCTGGACGCCGGCGCATTTTTTGGTCATGCTTGGCGACATCGGCCAAATGGGAGAGCGATGATGAATTTCCGGGGCAGGACGGCAATCGCGCTGGGTGTCGGGCTGCTGTTGGCCGCCGCGCCGCTGCAGGGCTTCGCGGCGCTCAAGCCCGGGGTGAAGGCGCCCGATTTCACGCTGGATGCGGCACAGGGCGGGAAGCCTTTCAGCCTGTCGCTGAAACAGGCGTTGAAGCAGGGTCCGGTCGTCCTCTATTTCTTTCCCGCGGCTTTCACGCCCGGCTGCACGATCGAGGCGCATCTTTTTGCCGAATCGACCAACGATTTTAAAAAGTTGGGCGCACGCGTCATCGGCGTCACCGCCGGCAATATCGACCGCGTCGCCGAATTTTCGCGGTCGGAATGCCGCGACAAATTTGCCGTGGCGGCCGATCCGGGCGCGAAGGTCGCCGCCAAATATGACACGACGATGCGCACGGCGGACAACCGGCTTCTCTCCGAACGCACATCCTATGTGATCGCGCCGAACGGGACGATCCTGCTCAGCTACACCGACAGCAAGCCGCAGGCGCATATCGAGAAGACGATGGCGGCGGTGCGGGCATGGAAGGCGCGGAAGCGCTGATCGCCGCCGCGTGCCCGCGCGATCCGCAAGAGATATGTTGACGACAGCGCGGTCATCGTGGCACTCGGACGCCGCATCGCGAGGGCAACTGCAAAACGCGCTTTAAAACAGCGCGGCAGGCAGGGGCCAAGTCGTTGAAATGCGGGTGTAGCTCAATGGTAGAGCAGAAGCTTCCCAAGCTTACGACGAGGGTTCGATTCCCTTCACCCGCTCCAGCCCTGCCGTAAGAGGCCCGGCGCAGACCTCCCGCTTCCGACATTCAGGATTTTCTTGTGACGGCAAAGCGCACCATTCCGTTCATCGTGGCGACCATCTTCATCGATGCGATCGGGTTCGGCATCATCATGCCGGTGCTGCCGCAACTCGTGATGGAGGTGGGGCGCATCGACCTGCCGCATGCGATCGAGGTGGGGGCGTTGATCGGGCTCGTCATGGCGGTGGCGACCTTCCTCGCTTCGCCGGTGCTCGGCAATCTGTCGGACCGGTTCGGACGGCGGCGCGTGCTGCTGCTGTCGCTTGCCGGACTCGCCGCCGACTATGCACTGCTGACGATCGTCGACACGCTGCCCTGGCTGTTCGTCGCGCGGGCGCTGTCGGGGATTTTCGGGGGTAGCTATGCCGCCGCGATGGCGGCGATCGCCGATGTCACGCGGCCGCAGGAGCGCGCGCGCAATTTCGGTTTCGTCGGCGCCGCCTTCGGTGTCGGCTTCGTCGTCGGCCCCGCGATCGGCGGCTTTCTGGGCGAGTTGTCGCCGCGCGCGCCCTTTGTGGCGGCGGCGCTGCTCGCGGCGGCGAACATGATCTACGGCGCTTTCATCTTTCCGGAAACGCTGGCCCCCGACAAGCGGCGCGGCTTCGACTGGCGCCGCGCCAATCCGCTTGGCGCCTTTCGCGCGATGCGCGCGCTTCCGGGCATGAGCGGCGCGGCGGCGGTGCTGCTGCTGTGGCAGATCGCCAGCCTCGTCTATCCGATGACGTGGAGCTTTTACTGCATCGCGCAGCTCGGCTGGACGCCGGGGATGATCGGCGCGAGCCTTGCCGCGGTCGGCGTCGCCATCGCGCTCGGGCAAAGCTTCGTCGTCGGGCCGATGGTCGCGCGTTTCGGCGAACGCGATGCGGCGACGATCGGAATCGCCGTCGCGGTCGCGGTGTTCGTCGGCTATGCGTTCGTCACAACGACCTGGGGCGCCTTCCTGTTGATCGTGCCGATCATGTTCCAGGCGCCGGTGCAGCCATCGCTGAGCGCGATCTTGTCGCGCCGCGCCGATGCCGGCGCACAGGGCGAGGTGCAGGGAATATCGGCGATGGCGCTGGGGCTGGGACAGATCGTCGCGCCCCTGCTGCTCACTGGCACCATGGCCTGGTTCACGGGCGCGAACGCGCCGGTGCATTTCCCCGGCGCCGCCTTTCTGGTGGCGGCGCTGTTCGGACTGTTCGCGATCGCGATGCTGCGCCGCCTGCCGCGCGCGACGCGGACGAGCGACGCCGACGCGGCCGATCAGATGCCGCCGTCGGTCACCGCATAGCCCGCCGCCTCGAGCGCTGTGCGCACGGCGGCAACGCAGGCGGCGACCCGCTCCGCGTCGGTCGAGCGAAAGACGAAATTGGCGCCGACGCGGCCGTCGCGAAAGAAGGGATAGCTGCCGATTGCGACGCCGGGGTAATCCTTTTCGCCCGCGCGAAGCAGGTCGGCGACCTCGCTTTCGGGCGCCCATGCGCCGATCGTGTGCGCGACGAGCGGCGCCCCGCCTTCCAGCGCGCCGGTCAGCGCATCGAGCATGCCCGCGGTGATGTGCGGCACGCCCGCCATCACGAACAGATTGCCGATGCGGATGCCGGGCGCGCCCGACATGCGGTTGGGGATCAGCTCGGCGCCCTCCGGGGTGCGCGCCATGCGCAGCCGCGCTTCGCTCAGTTCGCCGCCGCGCGCCGTGTAATAGCGTTCGAGAATCGCGCGCGCATCGGGGTGGACGATGACCCCGACGCCGAGCGCTCTCGCCACCGCATCGACGGTGATGTCGTCGTGGGTCGGGCCGATGCCGCCGGTGGTGAAGACATAGTCGTAACGCGCGCGCAGCGCGTTCAGCGCCGCGACGATCTCGTCCTCGACGTCGGGAACGATGCGCACTTCGCGCAGGCGAATCCCCTGCACGTCGAGCCAGGTCGCGATTTGCGCGACATTCTTGTCCTGCGTGCGGCCCGAGAGAATCTCGTCGCCGATCACCAGCACGGCGGCGGTCCAGATGCGTTCGTCGCTCATCCTCTTGCCTTACCGCGCCCGCATGACAAAACAAGGCTTCTGGATCGCAGACGATGTTCCTGATATGTTCTTTGCGACTCGCAGCAAGGGAGAGCAACCATGGCCGACGATCTGATTTTCTATACCAACCCCATGTCGCGCGGACAGATCGTCCGCTGGATGCTCGAAGAGGTGGGCGCGCCCTATCACACGCAAATCCTGGGCTATGACGACAGCATGAAGGGCGCCGACTATCTGGCGATTAACCCGATGGGCAAGGTGCCCGCGATCGTCCACCGGGGCAAGGTCGTCACCGAATGCGCCGCGATCTGCGCCTATCTCGCCGATGCTTTTCCCGATGCGGGGCTCGCGCCGCCGCTGGAGGCGCGCGCCGACTACTACCGCTGGCTGTTCTTTGCCGCCGGGCCGCTCGAAACCGCGGTGACCAACACCCACGCGGGCTGGGTGCCGAGCGCCGAGCAGCAGCGAATGGTAGGATATGGCTCGTTCGAAAAGGCGCTCGACGCGCTCGAAACGGCGGTGGCGGGCAAGGCCTTCGTTGCGGAGGGGCGCTTCAGCGCCGCCGACGTCTATGTCGGCAGCCAGCTCGACTGGGGTCTGCAATTCGGGACGATCCCGACGCGCCCCGCCTTCGAAGCCTATGTCGCGCCGCTGCGCGAGCGCGCGGGATACCGGCGGGCCAAGGACATCGACAACGGGCTGATCGCCGAGATGCAGGCGGCGAGCCCGGCCTGACGGCATCCGGCCTCAGGGTTGTGGGCCTAGAAAATTCCTGCCGTCAGCCCTTCCGCCAGCGCCGCGCCCAGATCGCGCGCTTCGGCGAGGCGGTCCGCCGCAATCGTCTTGGGGGCGAGGATCGCCTCGGGCGTCTGGGCATCGGTGTTGACGATGACCGGGTCGGCGACACGCCGCAGGCGCCAGCCGGTCGCGATGCGATCGAGCTGGCGCTGGGCATTCTCGCCGTCGGAGCCGGCGCAGATGATCGTCGCATAGGGGCGCCCTTCGATCCGGCCGAGACAGGGATAATAGCAGCGGTCGAACATCTCCTTCATCGCGCCCGACAGCGCCGCGAGATTTTCGGGGCCGACGAACAGATAGCCCGCCGCCGCTCTAATCATCTCTGGCGTCACATCGTCCGCCGCGACGCGGCGCGCTGCGTCGCCGGCACCTGCCGCCGCCGCCTCGGCGATCGCGGCGCTGCCGCCGGTGCGGCTGTGCCAAATGATAAGCAATTTGCATTTCATCGCCGCAAGATCCTCTAGCATCGCGCGAAGCCCGCACCGCCGGGCCGCCGCTTGCCAAGCCATGCCACAAGGCGCAAGCAGGACCAAAAGGGGAGGATGCGATGAAGCGTGCGATCTGTCTGATTCCGATCATGCTGTGGGCGAGCGGCGCGGCCGCGCAGGATGCGGCCAGCGAGGCGACCCGCGCCGCGCAGGCCGAACTCGCGCAGCGCCTGCCGCTCGACGACCCGCGCGACGAGGCGAATGTGCTGCGCGGCAAGATCGCCGAGATTCCCGACGGCGTCATCAAGGGCAAGGATGGCCGGATCGTCTGGGATCGCCGCCCCTATGACTTTCTGAACAGGGCCAAGGCCCCCGACACGGTCAACCCGTCGCTGTGGCGGCAGGCGCGGCTCAATGCGGTGCACGGGCTGTTCGAGGTTGTGCCGGACAAGATCTGGCAATTGCGCGGCTATGACCTGTCGGTAATGACGATCATTCGTGGCAAGACCGGGTGGATCGTGGTCGATCCCCTGCTGTCCGAGGAAACCGCTGCGGCGGGGTGGAAGCTGTTCGCCGACACGGTCGAGGCAAAGACGGGCGTGCTGCCGATCCGCGCCGTCATCTTCAGCCACAGCCACAGCGACCATTTCGGCGGCGTCCGCGGCATCGTGACCCCCGAACAGGTGAAGAAGGACAAGATCCGCATCATCGCACCGCACGGCTTTTCCGAAGAGGCGACGTCGGAAAATGTCCTTGCCGGCCCGGCAATGGGGCGCCGCGCGCTCTATATGTTCGGGGCGATCCTCGCGCCCGGGCCGACGGGACAGGTCGATACCGGGCTCGGCCCCAAGCTTTCGTCTGGGACGATCGGCTATATGGAGCCGACCGAAACCGTGCCCGCGCGCGGCGCGACGCTGACCATCGACGGCCTGGCCTTCGACTTCATGGACGCCGGCGGCACCGAGGCGCCGGCCGAGTTCGTCTTTTACATCCCCGCCTACAAGGCGCTCCACACGACCGAGGTGGTGACCCACAATCTGCACAATGTGCTGACGCTGCGCGGCGCGCAGGTCCGCGACGCGCTGCGCTGGTCGAAGGTGATCGACGCAATGCTGCTCAAATGGGGCGGCAGCGCCGAGGTTGCGATGGGATCGCACCATTGGCCGACATGGGGCGCGGGCGAGGTCCGCACGCTGCTCACGAACCAGCGCGACGCCTATCGCTACGTCCACGATCGTACCTTGTTTCTCGCCAACCGGGGCGCGACGCTGCATGAGCTTGCCGACCAGACCCCCGAAGCGGCGGTGCAGGGAAGCGATTTTTCGACGCGCGGCTATTATGGCACCCTCAATCACGACATGAAGGCGACCTATCAGCGCTATTTCGGCTGGTGGGACGGCAATCCGGCCAATTTCAACCCGCTGCCGCCCGAAGAGAGCGCGCCCAAATATGTCGCGCTTGCGGGCGGCCCCGACAAGCTGCTCGCAGCGGGCAAGGACGCCATCGCCAAGGGTGATTATCGCTGGGCGGCCGAAATGCTGAACAAGCTCGTCTTCGCGGCGCCCGACAATCAGGCGGCGCGCGCGGCGCTCGCCTCGGCCTATGACCAGCTCGGTTATCAGGCCGAATCGGGGGCGTGGCGCAACTATTATCTCGCCGCCGCCGCAACGCTGCGCGGCAATGCGGTCGCTGGCGGCACCAGCAACGGCCAGAGCCGGTCGTTCATCAGCGCGATCCCGACCGCGGTCTTCTTCGATTCGCTTGCTACCCGCTTCGACGCGGTGAAGGGCGCGGCGCAGAAGGGCGTGTTCCAGTTCGTGATGCCCGACAGCAAGGAAAGCGTCGCGGTCGTCGTCGAGGGCGGGGTCGAATTCCCGCGCTATGGCGTCACCGACGCCGCGCCGACCGCGACGATCACGCTCGATCGCAGCACGCTCGACGATGTGATGCTCGGCCAGGCGCAGTTTCCGGCGCTCATGCAATCGGGCGCGATCCGCATCGAGGGCGACCGCATGGCCTTTCTGTCGTGGTTCGCGATGCACCCGCCCGCCGACCCGCGCTTCAATATTGTTGTGCCATAGGGGGCGCTGCGCTTAACGAAGGGCAATGACCGATACCGACGCCGCGCCGCCCATCGACCCTTTCGCACCCGATGCGCTCAACGCGGTGGAGGGGCTCGACCCGGTCGATCCCGCCTATCGCCACGTTCTGCGTATCGCCGCGGCGCTCAACGCCGTCCCGCTGGCGATCGGCGCGAGCGTCGCCGACGCGCTGCTGATCCGCAGCATTGGCGGCCCGTTCGGCCTGCTCACCGCGCTGGCCTGGCTGGTCGCGCTCCTCGTCATCGTCATGCTGCCGTCGCGCCGGATGCAGCGGTGGGGCTATCACATCGGCACGGGGCAATTGCGCGTCGCGCGCGGCTGGATGTTCCGCACCGACACCATCGTCCCCTTCGTGCGCGTCCAGCACATCGACGTCGGGCAGGGGCCGATCGAGCGATGGTTCGGCCTGTCGCACCTTGTCGTCCATACCTCGGGGACGCACAACAGCACGGTGACGCTGCCTGGCCTGCGGTCCGATCTCGCCGCCGCGATGCGCGAGACGATCCGCCACCACATCCAGACCGACTTCGCATGAGCGAGGGCGAACCTGCCGCGGCGCCCGCGCGGGCGGCCGATGTCGAACCCGACTGGCAGCGCCTGCACCCGGCGACGCTGGCGCTGGCGATCGTCAAGCTCGGCCCGCGTTCGCTCAATTTTCTGCCCGCGCTGGCGGCGATCGGCTTTGCGGGCAAATGGGCCTATGTCGTTCCCGCGCTGCTCGCCTTTCTGCTGTTGTCGCTGCTCGTCGCGATCGCTGCCTGGCTGCGCTTCCGCTATGCCGTGACCGATGATGCGGTGGTGATCGAAAGCGGAGTGTTCGCGCGCCAGCACCGCACCATCCCCTTCGACCGCATCCAGGACGTCAGTATCGAACAGGGGCTGATCGCGCGCGCGCTGGGCATCGCCAAGGTCGATTTCGAAACCGGCGCGGGCGGCGGCAAGGAAGGCGACGGCGATCTCGATGCCATCGGGTTCGACGAAGCGCAGGCGCTGCGCGGCGCGATCCGCGCCTGGCGCAGCGATGCCGCCGACACGCAGGTTGCCGATCCCTCGGGCGTCGCAATCGAAGGCGGCGGCGATGCCGCGGAGGACCGGCTGCTCTTCGCAATGGATCCGCGCCGGCTGCTCGTCGCGGGCCTGTTCAACTTCTCGCTCGCCGCGCTCGCGGTTGTCGGCGCGTCGATGCAGCTGTTTGACAATCTGCTGCCGTTCGATTTCAACGTCTTCAACCCCGTCGACTGGGTCGATCTGGCCGAAGGCTATGGCCTCGACAATTGGGTGCTCGCGCATCGCTGGGTCGCCGGTATCGGCGCGCTCCTGTCGCTGCTCGTCATCGGCTTTGCGAGCGGGATCGCGATGATGGTCTTCGCCAACTGGGGCTTTCGTCTCGTGCGCGAACCGCGTGCGCTGCGCCGCACGCGTGGGCTGACGACGCGCACCGACGTGGCGATGCCGGTCAAGCGCGTGCAGGCGGCGATCCTTGTCACCGGCTGGCTGCGACAGCGCTTCGGCTGGCACGAACTGCGCCTGCAAAGCCTGGCGAGCGACGGTGCGAAGGAACCCGACCATCAGGTCGTCCCCTTCGGCCGACTCGCCGAAATCGACCGGGTGCTCGCCGAGGTTGCGATGCCGCGCCCCGGCCCCGGCGAGACGTGGCAACACAGCCACCGCATCATCGCCATCGGTCCGGTGATCGGCGCGGTCGCGGCGGCGACCGGCGGAACCATCGCGCTGATTCTGGGCAATGCGGTCGGCTGGCTCGGCCTGATCGCTGCTCCCCTGCTCGCGGCCGGGGCGCTGTTCGCGACGCGCTTTCATCTGTGGACCGACCTTGGCGAGATGGTGGTGATTCGCCGCGGCTGGTGGAAGCCGAAGACGACGCTGCTGCCGCACGCGTCGGTGCAGAGCGTCGATATCAAGACCGATTTCCTCCTCCGCCCGCTCGGCCTTGCAACCCTCGTTTTCGGCGTGCCCGGCGGCAGCGCGCTCGGCGCGCATGAAATCCCCGCCATCCCGCTCGCCGCCGCGCGGGATTTACGCGCACGCATCCTCCAGGCAGGAACGGCGGCATGACTACGGTCGCCCTCGGTATCACTCGCTCGATCCTCGGCCAGCCGTGGCATTGGCGCCGCACCAGCGCCGAAATGGGCGGCGAAAGCCTTGCACCCGACGATCTCGTCACCCAATTGCTGCTCGCGCGCGGCGTCGCGCGCGACGACCTCGACCGCCAGCGCGTTCCGACCCTGCGCGGTTTCATGCCCGACCCCTCGCTGTTCCGCGACATGGATGCCGCCGCGGCGCGGCTCGCCGATGCGGTCGAGGCGCGCGAGGGGGTAACCATCTTCGGCGATTATGACGTCGATGGCGCGACATCGGCGGCGCTGCTCGTCCGCCTGCTTCGCGCGCTCGATGTGCCGGTGGGCGCTTATATCCCCGACCGGCTGATGGAAGGCTATGGCCCCTCGGGTGCCGCGCTGGTGCGCATCGGCGCGGCGGGGTCGCGGCTCGTCGTCACCGTCGATTGCGGTGCGCAGGCGTTCGACGCGATCGCCGAGGCGAAGGCCGCGGGGGTCGAGGTGATCGTCGTCGACCATCACCAATGCGCGACCACGCTGCCGCAGGCTTTTGCCGTGGTGAATCCCAACCGCCTCGACGAAGCGCCCGATGCGGCCGCGCACGGCAATCTTGCCGCGGTCGGCGTCGCCTTCCTGCTCGGCGCGGCGCTGCTCCGTACGCTGCGCGCGCGCGGTTTCTTCGGCAGCCGCCCCGAACCGCAGCTGATCGAGTTGCTCGACCTCGTCGCGCTCGGCACCGTCGCTGATGTCGCGCGGCTCACCGGTTTCAACCGTGCGCTCGTCACGCAGGGGCTGAAGGTGATGGCGCGGCGCGGCAATATCGGCATGGCGGCGCTGATGGACGCGGCGCGGCTGACCAAGCCCCCGACGGCGAGCGACATGGGCTTTGCGTTGGGGCCGCGCATCAACGCCGGCGGGCGCGTCGGCAAATCCGACCTCGGCGTCCGGCTGCTGACCACCGGCGACCCGCAGGAAGCCGCGGACATCGCGCAGGAGCTGTGCCGGCTCAACGAGGAGCGCCGCGCGATCGAGGCGGCGGTGCTCGACGCCGCGATCGAGGCGAGCGGCGCGACCGCCAACGCGCCGGTGGCGATCGTCGCGGGCGACGGCTGGCATCCCGGCGTCATCGGTATCGTCGCGGGGCGGCTCAAGGAGAAGCTGCACCGCCCGGCGATCGTCATCGCGTTCGACGAGGATGGCGTCGGCAAGGGATCGGGGCGCTCGATCTCGGGCGTCGATCTGGGCGCCGCTATTCTGGCCGCCAAGGAGACGGGGCTGCTCGTCGCGGGCGGCGGACATGCGATGGCCGCGGGGCTGACGGTCGAGCGCGCGCGGGTCGATGCGCTCGGCGCCTTTCTGAACGAGCGGCTGGCCGCCGATGTCGAGCGGGCGAGCGGCGACAGGTCGCTGCTGATTGACGCGGTGCTCGCGCCGCGCGGGATCAATCCCTTGTGGTGCGAAGCGATCGAGAGCGCCGGTCCCTACGGCGCCGGCTGGCCCGCGCCGCGCGTTGCCACGGGGCCGGTGCGAATCGTCGAATCGGGGGTAGTCGGCACTGACCATCTGCGGCTGATCGTCGCCGGCGACGATGGTGCGCGGTTCAAGGCGATCGCTTTTCGCAGCGCCGAAACCGAACTGGGCCAAACGCTGCTCCATGCGCGCGGTGCGCGCAAGCTGTGGCTGGCGGGGCGCGCAAAGCGCGACGATTGGGGCAGCCGCCCCGCCGCTGAACTCCATCTCGAGGACGCCGCCTGGGCAGAATGAAACCGCGCGGCGCAATATTTTTGCGCACGCGCCGCCACCACGGCTTGACCGCACCGACGGGCCCGTCTAAGGCGCCGCTTCACCGAACGACGGCCCCTTCGTCTAGCGGTCTAGGACGTCGCCCTTTCACGGCGAAAACACGGGTTCGAGTCCCGTAGGGGTCACCATCGGCGGAAAGGCGCGTCCGGTGCTCAGCTTCGCCGTCGCGAAGATAAATCACGAGCTTGAACTGCCCGGCGATGCGGGCGCAGGATCGATGAACCCCCGCCCGGCGAGCACGTATAGGGTTAGTACCTATCTGGAATTGCGCCTCGCAAGCGCCCACTTCTTGCGTCAATCGTGGTAAGATGGGTCGATAGAAAATTATGGCACTTTCCAGGCGCCACCTACTTGGCGGTGGCGGCGCACTGGCCCTGAGCTTCTTCGGGCCAACGTCCAAAGGTCTTGCAGCGCTTCCTGCATTGAGCGAAAATCCGGATCCCCGCCTTTTACGGCGTGCATTGGATGCGCTCGACCGACATCGAGGCGCGATTAGGTACCGCGACGTCGTGGGTCTCGTCGATTTCACCCGGGCCTCTCACGTCCCCCGCTTTCACATCCTCGATTTGATGAGCGGCAGGCACTTTAGCCATCTCGTTGCGCACGGTCGCGGATCGGATCCCGATCACAGCGGCTGGGTGCGCCGTTTGTCCAATGCGCCCGGGTCGGCCGCTTCGTCGGGTGGGGCATATCTCGTCGGCGAGGATTATTACGGCAAGCATGGGCGATCGCGCCGGCTCATCGGCCTCGACCCTGAGAACAGCAATGCCGAGGTTCGCCATATCGTCATTCACGCAGCGGGCTATGTCTCGCCCGCGATCGCGCGTGATGGCAAACTCGGACGAAGTGAGGGCTGTTTGGCAGTGGCAAAGGCGGATATCGCGCAGGTGCTTGAGCGTCTCGGACCAGGCCGGATGATCTATGCGGCAAAATTATAGGCACCCGCGCGCGCCGTATCGCTGAGGAGAATAGCTACCGTCCCTTGTCGCGGCAGAGCTGTAATGTCCGCGCCTGTGGCTGACTTGTGCGCTTATGCTGTGCCAAAGGAGCCTGGCGGAATGATCTGTGCGATGTCCAGCCGCCGATAATGACGATCAGGCTTGAACGCGGGCGGCGCACGCTTCGCGCTCGGCTCACCCCCAAGTTGGCGCGCGGATTTGCCGGTTCGCCGGATACGGCGCTCGAGCGTCACCGACATATGGTGGTTCCGGCATGCCCGCCAACCACCGCGGCGACATCGGAGAGGGCGCCGATCACCGCCGATCGCCCGGTCGCCTCGACGAACCGGACAGCCGCCTCGACCTTCGGCCGCATCGACCCTTCGGCCAGATCGTCGGCGGAAAATCCGGATGCGCTGATCGTCGCGATCGGGCGCTGGGTCGGCTGCCCCCAGTCGGCCTGGACGGCACCGACGTCGGTGAGAATGATAAGGCGGTCGGCGTCGAGTTCGATCGCCAGCAAAGCTGCGGTGAAGTCCTTGTCAATCACCGCCTCGACACCTTCGAGACGGCCTTGCCTGCGGATAACCGGTATGCCGCCGCCGCCGCCGCAGATCGTTACGACCCCGTCGCGGACCAAGCGCTCGATCTCGCTGAATTCCACGACGCCGGTGGGACGTGGTGAGGGAACGACGCGGCGATAGCCACTGCCTTCGGCCGCAAAGATCCAGTCGGGCGGCGAGCTGCGCCGCCCCTCTTCGAGCGAGGCATAGACCGGCCCGATAGGCTTGGTCGGGCGTTCGAACGCCGGGTCGGACGCGTCGATCAGCGTTTGCGTCAGAAGGCAGACGACCCCGCGCGGCGCAACGGCATTTCGCAATTCCTGCGCGACGACATAGCCGATCATTCCCTGCGATTCGGCGTTCAACACGTCGAGCGGGTAGGGAGCCACCGCCGTATAGGCTGCGGCTGTAAGCGCGAGCAGCCCCACCTGCGGCCCGTTGCCATGGACGATCGCCACCTCCTTGCCGGCGCAGGCCCGCGCTAGTGCCGCTGCCGCGGACCGCATGTTGCTTCGCTGGTTGGCTGCAGTCGGGTTTTCTCGCCTTTTGAGCAGGGCGTTGCCGCCCAGTGCGATAACAAGGCGCATGGCTAGGCGCCTCGCTTGCCGACGTCTTTGGGCCGCCCGCGAGGCTCCTGCTGGGTAATGCAATGGACGTTGCCGCCGCCGAGCAAGATCTCGCGACCGGGGAGGGTGATAATATGGCGCGTAGGGAAGAGTGCAGCCAGCGTCTGCCGGGCCCGTGCGTCCTGCGGATCGCCGTAGACGGGCATGACGATCGCATTGTTGGCGATATAGAAATTGACATAGGAAGCTGCGAGCCGGTCGCCCGCCTGTCGAGGCAGAGTGCCAGGGACATGATCGACCTCGGCGGCCTCCTCGGCGGTGATCAGCACGGGGCTCGGTTGGTGCAGCTTGTGAATCTTGAGCGCGCGACCTTTCGCGTCGCGCATCGAGGCGAGCAGGTCGAACGCCTCGGCGGAAATCGCATGTTGCGGATCGGCGGCGTCGTCGGTCCAGGTCAGCACCACCTCGCCCGGCGCGACGAAGCGGCAGAAATTGTCGATATGCCCGTCCGTCTCGTCGAGATACACACCTTTGGGCAGCCAGAGCACGGAGTCGACATTCAGATAGTCGCGCAGCATCCGCTCGATGTCCGCACGGCCAAGGTTCGGGTTGCGGTTCGCGTTGAGCAGGCATTCTTCGGTTGTAATAACCGTGCCCTCGCCATCGACATCGATCGACCCGCCCTCGAGGACGAAATCAGGAGCGTAGCGATCGTCGCGCTCGAGTTCGAGGACCTTCTCGCCAACGAGGTCGTCCTGGTCCCATGGGAAATAGAGCCCATCGTCGAGCCCGCCCCAGGCATTGAATTTCCAGTCGATGCCGCGCACTGCGCCCTTGTCGTCGACTACGAAGGTTGGTCCGCAGTCGCGAATCCAGCTGTCGTTGCTCGTCATCTCGACGACGCGGATCGCGGGATCGAGCATCTCGCGGGCAATCACATATTGGGCGGGCGAGACACAGACCGTCACGGGCTCGCCCTGGGCAATTGCTGCGGCCACCGCCGCAAAGGCGTGCTGCGCGGGTTTGGCGCCTCTCCGCCAGTTGTCGGATCGCTCGGGCCACAGCATCCAGCAACCGCTATGGGGTTCCCACTCGGCAGGCATGCGAAAGCCATCGGACCGCGGCGTGGTCAGAAGCACCCTAGCCATTCGCTGGCGCTTCGGAGACCGGGCGCGTGCCGACACGCACCATGACTTCGCCGACGAGCAGGGTCAGCAGCGTGCCGCCGCCGACTGCGAGCGCGTAGCTCGGGTCGAAGGCGCCCGGCTGGTAAATGAAAAACACAACGGCCTGCGCGATGAACAGCATACAGATCGCACTCAGCGCCGCTGCGGTTCCGTGCCCGCCAGGCACGCGATAGGGTCGCGGAGTGTCGGGGTCCGCGCGGCGCAGTTTGAGGAACGACAGGAACAACAGGAAGTAAGGCAGCAGAAAGACCACCGAGGAGAAAGCAAAGATCGTCCAGAACAAATCCTCTGCGCTCGATGCCAGGAGCGCGTAAAGAATAAGCACGGCGGACGCGATGATGCCGGTCAGGATCGCGGCGCTTACCGGGGTCTGGAAGCGGGAATGCATTCTGGCGAAGATTTCGGGCAGGTCGCCGCGCTGCGCTGCTTCCGCGGCCGAGCGATTGGCGCCGATCGTCCAGGTGACCATATTGGCGACGAAGGTGTAGAGCGCCATCATGATGAGGATCGTCACGATCGTGCTGCCACCGGGACCGCTCCCGAAAAGCTGGCCGAACGTATCCGGCAATCCTTCGATAAGTCCGATCTGCTCTACCGGCAGGGCGAGTAGGATGCCGAGGGTCGCGAGGATATAGAAGAAGGAAATGAGCAGACCGGAAGAGATGATCGCGCGCGGCACGTCGCGCGCCGGATTCTCCATCTCCTCGCCCGCGCCCGACATCAGTTCAAAGCCGAGGAAATTATAGACGATCACCGGAAGGAAGGCGAGGCTGGCCCCCCAGCTTGGGCTTAGCGCCTGCAGATTGAATTCGTTCGCGACGCCATGCCGAGCAGCAAAGGCGATGCCACCAAGGCCGATCGAGAGCATGATGACCGCCTTGAAGACGGCGCCGACGTTCGGCACCCATTTGCCGAGGTTCAGCGTGACGATGCTGATCCCCACCGTGAGCCAGGTAAGGCCCAGCGTGATGAGCAGCTTCGTGGTGAGACGCATGTCCGGCGCGACGAGCTCGGCGAGCAGCCCCGCGAACAGGATATAGACCGACGGCATCCAGAAAGCGACGTTGACCCACCAGAGCCACGCCGTCCGCCCGGCCCATCGCTGGCCATAGGCGCGTCGGACCCAGGCATAGATGCCGCCTTCCTCCGGATAGGCGCTGCCGAGCTCCGATGTGATCAACCCATAAGGGATGAAGAAGAGGATCAAGGTCAACACCCACCAGAAGATCGACTGGACCCCGATCGCGGCAGATGCCGCCAGCTGATCCACGATCAGGATCGCGCAGACGGTGAACAGCGTCATGTCGAGGCGCCGCAGCACCCTGCGGAAGCGCGGTCGGGCGGTAACGGGGGCGACGGTCGTGGCCATGGCGGCCTCCTTTACTCAGACGCTGAGGAAGCTTTCGATCCGACCCCGATGATAGGAGGCGAGCTCGGGCGAAGGCGTTTTCAGCCGTGGGTGCATGAAATGGACGAGGAGGCCCTTCTCGGCGTGCAGACGGTTTTCCGCCTGATCGAAGATGATCGAGCGCGGCCCGTCCATCACCGCATCGGTCACTTCGACGCCGCGCGACGCGGGCAGGCAGTGCATGAATTTGGCGTGCGAAGGCGCGCGGGCCAGCAAGGCGTCGTTGACCTGATACTCGGGCATGAAAGCCGCTTTGCGATCGGGAATCTCATTTTCCTGACCGATCCACCACCACAAGTCGGTATAGATGAAGTCGGCATCGCGCACCGCCGAGACCACATCGTCGGTGACGGTAAGCGCACCGCCGCTTTGCGCGATATTGGCGCGGGCGATCGCTTGCCAGGCGTCGGGTGCCTGATAGCGTCTTGGTGCGGCGTGGGTGAAATGCATCCCCATCCGGGTGCACATCATCATCAACGACGAGCAGACATTGGTTGCGTCGCCGACGAATACGATCTTGAGTTCGGCAAGCGTCTTGCCGGGGGGAGCATGCTCGATCATCGTGAAGAGATCGCACATCACCTGCGTGGGATGATTATAGTCGGTCAGCCCGTTGATGACGGGCACGGTGGCATGGGCCGCGAGATCGAGGACGGTCTGATGCTTCAGCGTGCGCGCCTCGATCACATCGACCATTCGGCTGATTACCTGCGCGGTGTCGCCCGTGCTTTCGCGCGCGCCCAGGTGAATTTCGCCGGGCTTGAGATAGAGCGCGTGCCCGCCCAATTTGGTCATTGCGACTTCGAACGAGACGCGGGTGCGGGTCGACGGTTCCTCGAAGATCATGCCGAGCGAGGCGCCCGTGAGCAACTTCGGGCAGGCGCCATCCTTGTCCGCTTCCTTCAGCAGGCCGATCAGGTCGATGATCCGCAGCAGTTCCTCGCGGGAGAAATCCTGCGTATCGATGAAATGCCGGAGCGGTTCAGACATGGACCGTAGCTCGGAAGGCAAACGGAAGCGTGTCGAGGACGATGTCGGCCAAAAAGGATGCGCCGCGCGCTGCAAAATGAAATCGCCGCAAGCGCCAGCCGCCTTTGCGTTGAGCTGCGATATCCTTGCTGATCATCATAAGCAGTTCCCGGAAATATTGCGTTGGGATCACTCATGGAATTTCGGGCGATGGAGAATCCGCAATTGCACGTATAGGCTTTAGCGGCGACGCGGGTTTCGGGCGTCAACAAATGCCGCCGAAACGTGCCATCGAACCCTCCATTCTCCGTTCGTTTATCGATGGCTGCGAGCTGCAGCGAAGGTGATGCCCGCCTGCTGGAGTTTTAACGCGACGAGCGCCGGCCTGCCAGAATTCGCGCGGCCACAACCCCGATTGTGAGCAGGGGAACGAGAGCGGCGACCGACCGCGCGGTCGGCGACTTCGAGATCCGCCGCAGCCTCTTGCGCGTCCGCCGGGGAATGTCGATATGATCGGTCACTTTCGACAAATGTTCCATTGTCATGATTGCCTCCTTTGCTTTGGCAATCCTAAATCCGCAGGCGAACCGAAAAATACGTAGATGCCGCAGTAGGTGGACCCGGTCCGCCGGGTCGGCAAGCTATCAATCCGGGGCTTCGATTGGCGTATCTTCGGGGTGACTGTCGGGCAGGACCGGAGTTTCGGGCGGCGCGCGGAGGGGCTGGGGATCGGTTGACGGAACGGGACGCTCGGGCGAGTGCTTGTCGGGCCGTTCCAAAGGTTCGCCTTCCGGGCATTCGGGATGGCGGATCGGCAAGGCCGCCGAATGTATTGGTGCTGACAGCATGAGACGCCCCTCCTTGGTCTTGATCGCAAGCGGCATCTGGGCGGAGGGAGGTGCGCTGCGCCATAAGGGAATTCCCTGTGCGGGTCGCCATGCTGCCTGGCCTGATCGCTGGTCAGGGATGAAGAACGAGTGCGCCTTCCACCTTTCCCGAGCGCAGCAGATCAAGCGCCGTGTTCGCCCGGTCGAGCGGGAGAGGCGTGACATGCGTTTCGATCGAGTATTGCGCCGCAAGCGCGAGGAATTGCGCGCCATCGGCGCGCGTGAGATTGGCGACCGAGAGGATCGATCGTTCTCCCCACAAATCGGCATAGGGGAAGGAGGGTATGTCGGACATGTGGATGCCCGCGCAAACGACCCGGCCTCCCTTGCGGACATGCCGGAGCGCCTCGGGGACCAGCGCGCCGGCCGGCGCGAAGATGATCGCCGCGTCGAGCGGTTCGGGCGGCGCCTCGATCGAACTTCCGGCCCACTCGCACCCGAGATGCCGTGCGAATGCCTGTCCGTCGCCGTCGCCTTCGCGCGTGAATGCAAAGACGGTGCGGTCTTCGGCGAGCGCGAGCTGCGCGAGAATATGGGCGGCCGCGCCAAAGCCATAAAGTCCGATGGATTTGCCGTCGCCCGCCAGGCGATAGGCGCGGTAGCCGATCAGGCCGGCGCAAAGCAGCGGGGCTGCGTGCAGATCATCGAAAGCACCGGGTAAAGGAAAGCAGTAACGCGCGTCCGTGATGCAGTGCGAAGCGAAGCCGCCATCGCGTGAAAAGCCGGTGAAAACCGCATGATCGCAAAGATTCTCCCGGCCGCCGCGACAATAGCTGCACGTCCCGCAGGTACCGGCAAGCCAGGCGATGCCCACCCGGTCGCCAAGGCGAAATGGACCGGCGCCGGCGCCCATCGCATCGATGCGGCCGACGATCTCGTGACCCGGCACGATGGGAAGGGGACCGCGAATGTCTCCCTCCGCGACATGGAGGTCGGTGCGGCAGACCCCGCAGGCTGTCACGGCCACACGAATTTCGCCGGGGCCGGGATCGGGCAGCGGCCGTTCGACGCGCCGCAGCGGTTCGCCGGGCGCATCGAGCTGCATTGCGATCATCATCTGCGCCATCGCCCGAGCTTTCCCGCTGATCACTTCCTGCCCGTGTCGCTCGGCCGCGCGAATAAGGCTGCGATAGCCGGGGATCGCCCAGTCCGCGGGCAGCGGTTAACCGGCTTGCCGGCGCAAATCGATTTCGAGCAAAGCGAGCGTCGCATCGCCTTCATAGTCGCTTGACTTGAACCCCAGCGTGCGCTCGATTTCGATCGCGTCGCAATTGGCACGGCTCTCGATCGACCGGAGGCGTGCGATGCCGCGCTCGCGTGCAAGGTCGATCGCATGATGAAGCAGGCTCCAGCCGACTCCGCGCCCCTTACAGGCCGGCGCAACCGAAATCGCGACCTCGGCATTTTCGAACCGGTCGTCGGCCGCGAGGAGCAGCGTCGCGATGAGCTTGCCGCCGGCACGCTCGAAGGCGAGAAGATGCTCGCGGTGGCGATGATCGACCTCGACCAGCGCGGCGAGCTGCGCTGTCGAGAGGTGCGATTGTGCGCTCAGAAAGCGGTACCGCATGTCGTCGGGCGCCAACGCGTCATAGAAGGCGTCGAGAATTGCGGCATCCTCCGGCCGCACCGGGCGAAGCGCTATTTCGAAGCCACTGCGCGTGGTGAGAGGGGTCTCGCCTGCTTCGGAGAGTGTCGCGTCAAGCGATCGGCCGATCATGATATAGGTTCCCGGTGAGCCATTGTTTTGGCCCGCTTCACACCGAGCGTCAGTGTTCCCACGATACGACGATTTGCCTCGCCGACCCTCGCACGGTCAGCGTGAATCGTCGCGTCAGGGTCGCGCGAGCAGCGCGTCCGCCGGGGTGCGATTATGCGGGATGTCATCATCCTGATCCTCCAATAGTCTGCAGTCTAGCGCGTCACTTGGCGCGCGCATTCCGTAATGTTGCGTAAGCCGTCAGGTCGATTTCGACGTCCATCGCCGGCTCGGCGCCGCAGGGCCTTGAAGCATGGCCCGGCGAAAGCGGACTTGCGCGTTCGATCGAATCCAAGGCGCGCCTCTACGCTCGCAGACTGCCGGGATTACCGGCTCCTGACGCGGGTCCCGCTGCTAAGAGAGGCGGAGGGATTGATCGCGACTATTTCGCCTTCGCGGAGGCCGCGAAGTACTTCGCCGTATAGATCGTTCATCTGGCCGACCTCGATAGCGCGCTCTGCAGCGCGTCCTCGCGCAACCACGAAGACCCGCCACTCGCCATCGGCGCCGCGGAAGAGAGCTCCGATCGGCACGCGCACGGCGTCGGGGCGGCTCCACCGGATGATCGTTGCATCGACCTGATAACCGTGACCGAGACGTGCCGCTTGCTGGGCCGATAAATCGTCGAAACGGATGATGACATTGACCCGCTGCTCCTCGACGCCGAGCGCAGAGATCTTCAGCCGGCCGAAGGGTTCGACCCGTGCGACATGGCCAATAAGTGGTCGCGTCCCACCCCATTGTGTCACTTCTACCTGGTCGCCCGGTTTCACGCGCACGGCTTCGCGTGACAAGAGGTCGACGACCAGCTCGATCTTGTGGGGATCGCCGATCGTCACCAGCGGCGTGCCTTCAAGAATAACGCCTTCGCTTTCGGTGATCACGGAAAGCACCTGCCCCGCCGCGGGTGCGCGGACGGGCACGCCGATTTTCGCGCCACCGGGAGGCTGCGACAAGGCGGCGCGAAGCCGGGCGGCTTCACTGCGATTTTGTGCAAGCAAGGCCTGTCCGCTCGCCACGCGCGTCCGGGCGGCTTCTAACTGCGCCTTCGCAAGGAAGCCGCGGACCGCGAGCGCTTCGGCGCGGGTGAGTTCGCTCTTCGCCTGCGCGAGCGACACCTCGGCACCTCGCGTTGCAGCAAGCGCGGCGGCGAGCGACGCCTCCAGCTCTTTGCGGATGCGCGGGTCGAGGGGTGCGGCCGGTCGTCCGGTCATCCTCGCGATCAGCGCGCCCTTCACCACGCGGTCGCCCGCTTCGAGTTCGATACGCGAGAGATACCCGCTTACCGGCGCCGCAACGACATAATATTCCTCGGCGCGGGTCACGCCATCGTCGGTCACGCCGACAGCCATTGCGCCGCGGGTTATCCTGGCCGTGTCCACGGGCTGCGGCGACGGCCAGAAAGCAAAGGCGAGGCCCGCGAGCAGGAGGATTGCGACGACAAGGGGCCAACGCCAGCGTTTGAGCATCTGTTTCATCATTCGCGCGCCTTCAAAACCCTTATCATGTCGAGCCCCAGGACGCGCCGCGCGACGAGCGCTGCGGTCGCCATCGCCGCGGCGAGGACGACTAGGATCGCATAGCCATAGGTCGATCTGGCGGGCGCAAAAGGCAGACGAAACAGGTCCGAACTAAACATTGCGGTCATCAGCTGGGCCATCCAATAGCCGATCAGGCAGCCGACCGGCACGGCGGCAACCACGAGCAGTGCGAGCTCGCCGAGAAGGATGAGGGCGACTTCGCGGCGATGGTAGCCGAGGACGCGCAGCGTCGCGAGCTCGTGCGCGCGCTCGGAGAAAAGGATGCGGGCGCTGTTGTAGACGACGCCCACGGTGATCGCCGAGGCGAAGCCGATATAGAAAAAGAGCATCGTGAAAAGATTATCGTCGATCATCCGCTCAAACAATCGCAGCGCCGCGTCGCGCTCGGTAACGCCAAGCACGGCGGGCATGCCCTTCAGGGCGTTCAATATGCTCTCGCGTGCCGCAGGATCGATACGGAGCAGCGCGGCTCCCACGGGGGCGGCGTCGCGCGCGATGCGATCGAGCGTCGCTTCGCTGGCATAGGCGCGAGCGCCGACAAATTCATCGACGATCGTCGCAACCGGTATGCGAAGCTGGGTACGCCGTCCGCCGAGCATTTCGAGATCGACAGTGTCGCCGGCGCGCACGCCAAGCTGGTCGGCGAGCTGCCGGCTCAGCATCAGACCCGCTGGCGGCAGCGCGATTTCGTGGCCGTTGCGATCGATGTGCGCCAGAAGCTGCGATCGGGCAGGTGCCGCCTCGATCGCGGTCCGTTCGGCCCGGTTTTTGGAGCGCAGTTTCACCGCGATCGCACGGGTCGCTTCGGCACGCAAAACGCCGGGGACCTGCGCGAGCGCAAAAACCGCATCGGGACCGCGCGGCTCGGTGAAGGTCACGATGAGATCGTGGCGCTGCGATCGGAAGAAATAGGAATCGAGCATCGCCCGGCTCGAATCGAGAAATTGCATCGTTGCGAAAAGCAGGCCCATCGACAGCGCCACGCCAAAGATGGTCATCGCCGAACGCGCAGGCCAGCGGGCAATGTGACGCAGGATCATATGGCCAATGACCGAAAGGCCCGCCAGCCGGCCGATGCGTTCGACGGCGCCGCTGCGATAGACCGGGGGAGGCGGCGGGGCCATTGCGACCGCCGGACTCAGCTGGACCGCGGCGCGCATTCCGCCAAGCGCGCCGAGACCCGCCGAGCCGGCGGCGAGTATGGCGGCGCCGACGAAGACAGCGGGCGAGATATGATAGCGCAAAATGGGAAAGCGGTAATATTCCGCATAGAGGCTCGTCATCCCGCGCCCCATCCAGATGCCGGCGAGCGAACCGATCAGGGTCGCGACGAGCGCTGTCACGAGCGCAAATTTAAGGTAATGCCAAGCGATTGCCCGGTCTGGGTAGCCGAAAGCCTTGATGAGGCCGATCAGCGTTCGCTCGGTGCGGATCATGCGTCCCAGCACAATATAGACGAGGAAGGTCGATACGATCAGGAACACCGGCGGAATGACGCGGGTCATCGCCTCGAGCTGCATGAGCTCATTGTCGAGAAAGGCGTGACTGATATGGTCGGCACGGCCATAGGCTCCAGTGCCGCCATAGGGGGCGAGCAAGAGATCGAGGCGGCGGATTATATCGGCTTCCGATGCTCCCCGCTCGACCGTCAGCGTGATGCGGTTGATTGCTCCGCTACGGCCGGTGGCCGCCTCGAGCGACTTCTCGCTCATCCAGAAGATACCAAAGCGACTGTTGTCGGGGATAAGATCGCCCGGTGCGATCGAATAGATATAATCGGGCGAAAGGCCGATTCCGACAATGGTCAATGGTTGCTTGCGGCCGTAGATGACCGCGTCGAGACGCGCACCGAGCGCAAAGCCGTTCGCTTTGACGAAGGCTTCGTCCGCGACGACTTCTCCCGGCCGGTCTCGATCGGGGAGCCGGCCGGCGCGCAATGTCAGACGGTTGAGCACGGTGCTCTCTCTGTCGCTCAGCGAGTTGATGAGCGCACGCGCGGGTGCGCTGCGTTCCGGAAGCACGAGCGTCGCATATTGACGGATCGAACCTTCGGCGCGCCGGATGCCGGGGATTTTGGCGACGCGCGCGACGATGCTTTGCGGTGCGCGCGTCATGTCGGCAAAAATGTCGGCGAAAGCGCTCTGGGCATAATAGGCATCGCGCGTCTCGGTGAGCGAGCGGTGAACGCCGAGCGAAAGGACGAAGGTTGCGCTCGCCGCTGCGAGAACCAGCGCGATCGCCATCACCTGGCCGCGCATGCGCCACAGGTCGCGCACCAGTTTTAGGTCGAGCGCCTTCACCACGAAATTTCCGCGGGATCGATCGGAGCGTCATTGACTTCGACGCGTGCGATGCGCCCGTCAAGGAAGTGGAAGACGCGGTGCGCCATGGCGGCGATGCCGACATTGTGCGTGATGATGACAACCGTACTCCCGAGCGTCCGGTTGGCCTCGGCCAGCGTTTCGAGCACCTGGATACCGGTGCTGCTATCGAGCGCGCCCGTCGGCTCGTCGCACAGCAGCACACCGGGCTGCTTGGCGATCGCGCGCGCGACTGCGACTCGCTGCTGTTCCCCGCCCGACAGCTGCGCGGGATAATGGTCACGGCGATTCGCGAGACCGACGAGGGCAAGCGCGTCGGCGGCGCCCATCGGCTTTTCGGCAATATCCGTGACAAGCCGGACATTCTCCTCGGCCGTGAGGCTCGGGATCAGATTGTAGAATTGGAAGATGAATCCGACGTTGGCGCGCCGGAAACGGGTCAGTTCGGTCTCGTCCATCGCGGCAAGGTCGAGATCACGATAATAGAGGCTGCCCGAGGTCGGGCGATCGAGTCCCCCGAGGATGTTGAGCAGCGTCGACTTGCCGCTTCCCGAAGGACCGAGAAGTATCAGAATCTCGCCAGCGGGAATGACGAGGTCGACGCCGCGGAGCGCCTGAACCTCGGTCTCGCCGCTCCGATAGATTTTGGCGAGATCTGCGCAGCGAAAGGCTGGCGGCGCGCTATCGCAAATCTCGCTGCTCATCGCGCGCCGTCCATCCAGCCCAGCGCCCGGGCCGCATCGCCGAGCACGGGAACGAAAGGGATCGCTGCCAGGCGCGCGGATACGGAATCGGCGGCGCGGGACGGCGCGATGCCGGCATCGCGCCGCCGCGCAGCAAAAGCGATCAGGGGCGATCCGCTCGACACGAGGTCGTTGACGATGATCGCCGGGCGCCCGCGCGCCGGATCGACCCCCGGCACAATAAGCCCAATCTCCCGGTCGCACCGCTATCGGCCCGTCGGGCGCGGAGGCGATCGCCGGTTTCGAAGTTTGCAGCGGCCAGCATGCAATCGCGCTAGCAGTTGGCCCGCCCGCCCCGAATCAGGACTAATACGTATCGGTGGGGCTGGCGCATTTCTGTCAGCGTCGGTCCCGGCGAGATTGCGCGTGCCGCAGGCCATAAGCATGTTCGCATATTTCGGCAAATCGGGGGCGAGCCCCAAACTCCGCACCTGATGGAGGACGAGCATATCGATTGAGGGCCGGTTGCGGCCTACCTGTCTGTCGAGCTGGACGGGCCCTGCCTGGCTCCGGACGCCGCTTGCACAGCATTCCTGTTGGACAAACCATAGAAGCCTGGCGCAAACAGCTGCAATGAGCGAACCCGAGATCCTGATCTGTCCGGCATGCGATGCCGCGAACCGCGTTCCGCGCGCGCGGCTGGGCGATGCACCGCGCTGCGGCCGTTGCAAGGCGGCGCTGTTCGAAGGCCAGCCGCTTGCTCTCGACGCCGGTCGTTTCGACCGGCTGATCGGCACCGGCACCCTGCCGGTGCTCGTCGATTTCTGGGCCGAATGGTGCGGCCCATGCAAGGCGATGGCTCCGGCCTTCGCCGCCGCAGCGCGCGATCTCGAGCCCGGCTTCCGTCTCGTCAAGATCGATACCGAGGCGGAACCGACGCTGGCTCATCGCTATGCGATACGGTCGATACCGACACTCATGGTCGTATCCGGCGGTCGCGAGGTGGCGCGGCAGTCGGGCGTTATGGATCGTGCTTCGCTGGTTCAGTGGGCGCGCGCGGCCGCGACAAGCTGATCTGCTCCAGGCCGGTTGTTCTGCCGCCGCGTCCGGCGTTCAAGAGCCGCTTGAGGGCTTCAAGCAGCAACAGGACGAGTAAGACGGTTACCGCCAGCGCGGCCGCCTCGGAAAGATTGAGCGGTGCGAACGACAGCAATTCGGCGACGGGCTGAACAAATTGGGCCGCCAGGAGGAGCAGAGTGACGGAGGCGGCGACCGCGACAAGGGCGCGGTTCGGGCGCGTTACTGCGCGCACCAGCGAGGAGGAAAAGGATCGGTTGACGAGCACGAGTCCAAGAACGATCGCCACCAGCGCAAGATAGGCGAGGCTGCGCAGCTGGTTTTCCCCGATACCTGCCGTCCATCCCCAGGACAGCAGCACGGCGATCGCCCCGACCGCAATCATGCCCTGACCGAACGACCAGCCGAGCATCGCGCGCGGCATGAGCACGCTGTCTGGGTGGCGCGGTGGACGCCGCATGATGTCATCCTCTTCAATCTCGGATTCGAAAACCAGCGAGCAGACAGGGTCGATGACCATCTCGAGCAAGGCGATATGGATGGGGGCGAGCAGGATAGGCAAGCCGAAGAGCAAGGGTGCGAGCGCCAGACCAGCGATCGGGATATGCACGGCGATGATGAACGCGGTCGCCTTGCGCAGATTGTCGAAT
Organism: Sphingopyxis sp. Q841; assembly: GCF_052384365.1. NCBI lineage: Bacteria > Pseudomonadati > Pseudomonadota > Alphaproteobacteria > Sphingomonadales > Sphingopyxidaceae > Sphingopyxis > Sphingopyxis sp. Q841. The sequence goes on from NZ_JBQSUM010000001.1 coordinate 1,766,851, forward strand.
ATGCGCCGGCCCACGCGGATCGCGGTGACGATCGACCCGAAATCATCGTCGAGCAGCACGAGCGACGACGCCTCGCGCGCGACATCGGTACCGCGCCCGCCCATGGCGATCCCGATATGTGCAGCCTTGAGCGAGGGGGCATCATTGACGCCGTCACCGGTCATGCCGACGACCGCACCCGCCGCTTTGAAGGCGGTGACAATGCGCAGCTTTTGCTCGGGCATGATCCGCGCAAAGACCGTCACCCGTTGGAGGGCCCTGGCGAGTTCGGCGTCGTCCATCGCCGCGAGCATCGGACCCGTAACCACCTCGCCTTGTGCGATGCCCGCCTCCTGCGCGATCGCGCGCGCGGTTTCGGGATAATCGCCGGTAATCATCACCACATGGATGCCGGCGCTGCGACATTGCGCCATCGCGGCGGGAACCGAAGGACGCAGCGGATCCTCAAAACCGACAAGTCCGCGAAAGACAAAGCCGAATTCGCGCGGATTGGCCGGGGGTGTCGACCCCGTCCATCGCGCCTCCGCGACGCCCAGAACGCGCAGGCCCTCGGTCGCCATGGCATCAGCCATATCGCACAACGCCGCATGATCGTGCGATTCGAGACGGCATAATCCGGCGATTGCTTCGGGCGCCCCCTTCGCGGCGACCATTTGCTCGCTGCCCCCCGTTTCCCACAGATGCGACACGGCCAGCAATGCGGGATCCAGCGGATAGCGCTGACGCAGTCGCCACGCCTCGGTGCGTTGCGGTGCAAGCTCGCCCGCGTCGCTGTGTGATTGGAGTTCGTCGAAGGCGATCTCCATCGGGTCGACGGGCTCGGGCGCGCTTGCCAATGCGCCAAGCGTTACCATCGACCGGAAATCGGTGGGCATCGCTTCGCCCCGTCGAAGATCGAAGCTGCGTCCATCGGGCAGGCGCAATTGGGTGATCGCCATGCGGTTCTGCGTCAATGTCCCTGTCTTGTCGGTGCACAGGACCGTCGTCGATCCGAGTGTCTCGATTGCCGCGGCTCGGCGCGCAAGCACACGCACCCGCGATAGACGCATCGCGCCCATGGCCATGAAAACTGCGAGCACCACGGGAAATTCCTCCGGCAGCATCGCCATCCCGAGCGCGATTCCGGCTAGCGCGCCTTCGAGCCAGTTGTCGCGCAGCAACCCGTAGAGCATCACCGCGAGCAAGCTCGCGCCGATCCCGCCGGCCGCAAACAGCAACACGAGACGCCGCGTCTGACGGTAAAGGCGGGGCGTCTCGATCTCGAAGCTGGCGAGCGACTGCCCGATGCGGCCGATCTCGCTCAGCGCGCCGGTCGCCTGCACGGCGCACAGGCCGCTGCCGCCCACCACCAGCGATCCCGAATAGACATAGGGTAGCATGTCGCCGCCGGGGCGAGGCGCCGCGAGGGGAAAGGGCGCGGTGGCACTGGATTTCCGGACAGCGACAGATTCGCCGGTGAGGAGCGACTCGTCGACGGATAAGCCATGCGCTTCGACCAGCCAGCCATCGGCCGGGACCCTGTCTCCCTCGGCGAGAACGAGCCTGTCGCCGCGCACAACTTCGCGTCCAGGAATGCGCCGCCGAACGCCGCCACGGATGACGAGCGCGCGCGGACTCGCGAGATCGCGCAGGGCTTCAAGCGCTCTTTCGCTACGCGATTCCTGGATGACGGTGATCCCAATCGAAAGCCCCGCGAGAAGGGTGAGGATCATGGCCTCCCTGAGATCGCCGAGAGCGAAATAAACGAGGCCGCCGGCAACAAGCAGCGCGAGCATCGGCTCGCGCAGGACTTCGATCACTATGCGCGCGGTGGTTCGCCGTCCTTCACGCGCGAATTCGTTCGGGCCTTCCGCCGCGAGCCGCGCCTGCGCCTCGCTTTCGCTGAGGCCGTTGGTCGCTTCGGCGTCGGCTTCGACCACCATATCAGAGCCGTCCGCATCCGGCGCTCGATCAATCACGGATGATGAAGACCGAAGATAAAGAATTTCGTGCCACCCGCATGGCTGTCGTGCCGAAAAGCCTGTCCTGCCATTTGGGGGCAGGAGAAGACAGCAGGATGACGTCCGCGCTCACGCTTGCCGCAGCGTTCAATATGCCGCGATGGGCTCGGCCCGTCTCGACGAGGTAACGAGCTTCTTCCACCGCCGCGACCGAATGCGCCAGCGCGGCAAGCCGAGCTTCGGCGGCCTCGAATAGCCCCGACGCGCCGACCGAGCGCTCGGCGCGGAGCATCACGCTCCATTCGGACATCACGGTCGCAAGCGTCAGCGTGGCATCAAAGCTGCGGCGAAGTTCGGCGGCAACCTCCAGCAGTCTCGTGGCTTCAGCGCGCCGGTCGGGATCGACGATAACCAATATGCTGCGAAACAAGGGCGTCCTCCTCTATGTGCGAGGCGATTCCTTTCCAGCGAATGGCCCCGCTCACGCCGAAGCTAGGAAAAAGGCAAGCCGCGCGCCGTAGGGAAGACTACGTATCGAGCGCTGACAAGACGATCGGTCTGGGACGGGGCGGGGTTGGCCGGGTCGGCTTTCTCCGGACTAATGACATAATATCAGCGGCACGGGACTTGTCTTGAGAAGGCTCCGCGTCACACCGCCGAAAGTCTCGCGCCAGGCTCCGCGGCCAAAGGCGCCCATCACGACATAGTCGGCGTGCCATCTTTCGCACTCGGCGTTGATGCGCGGCGCAAGCTTCGAACTGCCGTCGCGGATGCGCCGGATTTCGCCTCGCAGGCCGTATTGCGCGAGATACGCCATTGCCTCTTCGGCCGGAACATCTCCACCCGCTATATCTCCCACGGTGAACAGCTCTATCTGTTTAGCCAGCGCGAGGAGCGGAACACTGGCGCGAAGCGCCGCGGCCGCAGACGACCGCCCATCCCACGCGACCAGCGCGCGATCGAACTCGAAACGCTCCTGCGCCGGCGGGACCGCGACGATCGGAGCGCATTGATGTTCGAGAAGCTTGGTGATGATCGCCGGCATGTCTGGAACCCCGTGCTCGTCGAGCGTGCGGTTGAGAATAACGAGGTCGGCAAGCCTTGCCGCCGCGATCGCGCAATTCGCGATATCGCCCTGCACCTCTGTCCAGCTCCAAGCGACATCTTCCCGCGAAAGCCGGTCCCGAACCGCGACCCCGTTCGCTTCGTCGCCGTCGGTTCCTACGGCCAGCATCGATGTTTCGCCGAGGCCGACATATAATTCGCTCGCAATGGTCGTGCGCGGCTTCACTTCGATGCAATTAAGATGGGCATCCAGCGCACGCGCGATGCAGAGCGCAGCCTCAAGCCGCGCATCCTGGCCTTCATCCTCATGGACCAGCAGCAGTATGGATTTCATGATCATCTCCGGTCAATGCCGGTGATGGTGGGGCTGGCGGGAGAGGAGCGCTATCAGCAATGCTACGGACTCGCGCCTTGCCCAAACAATATCTGCTCTCGCGCGAGATTCCACGGTGCGCCGAAAACGCGAAATCGAGAGACTTGTCCGGCTTTGCGAGCGTCAATACAAGATCGGGACCGGATGCGCCGTGGCGGCACGGGATCGCCCGACGCTCGCCGCAAAACAGGCATTTTAGCGCCCTCGGTTGGCCGAAGGAGATAGAACTTGGTCGTCTCCGCTGTTAGCGATCACCTGCCGCCGCTGACCAGTCGACCCACCGCATCGACAAGGGCATGTTCGCGAAGGGGTTTGTCGAAAATCTCCTCGAAACCCGATGCCTTGGCCCGATCGGACAGTTCGAGCGAGCGGTAGGCGGAGATGAGGATAGCCGGACCAGTCCAGCCGCTGCCGCGCATCGATTCCAGCAATGCGATGCCGTCACCATCCTCCAGTCGATAGTCGGCGACGAGGCAGGCGGGTGGTTGCTCGGCGGCATAAGCCAGCGCTTGCGCCATGCTTGGGAAAGCCACTGCGAGGAAGCCGCGGCCCGTCAAGAGCAACAAAAGCGATCGCCGCGTGGCTGGATCGTCCTCGACAATCAGAACGCACCGGTCACTGGAACTGTCATGAAGCGTTGGATCGGTCATGATCGGCGATTCTGGCATAAGTCGAGCTGGCGCATCGAGTATTGTAAATTGCTCATGCAGTCCAAGGCGAGCAAGGTGAACTTGCCGCGCCGCCAAGGTGGAGCGAGGTTCATTGCCGAGCCCCTCGATGTCCTGCGGACGATCAGTGGGCGAGGAAAAGCGGCAACTTGCTGTCACTCAACATCCGTTTGGTTACGCCGCCGAAGGTCTCGCGCAGTCGGCCGCGACCGTATGCGCCCATCACGATATAGTCTGCACACCATGCATCGCTCTCCTTGGCGATCGAGGCATTGGCCCGGCTTTCTGACTTTTCGACAATCTTCACCGCGGCGTGAATCCCGTGGCGTGAAAGATATGTCGCCGCCTTTTCGGGTTCGCTCCGCAAATCTTCGTCATCCCCTTCCCGCGCCATGAAGATTTCAACGTCGCTGGCGAGGGAGAGAAGCGGCACGGCGGCGCGCAGGGCCGCGGCTGCCGAGCGCCCGCCGTCCCACGCCACGAGCGCGCGGTCGAAAGCGAAGCGTTCGAAGGCCTCGGGGACCGCGAGGACCGCAGCATTGGTGCGTTCGACGATGCGGCTCGTGATGTCGCGCATGTTCGGGAGCGGATAGCCATCGAGGGCGCGATTGAGGATGATGAGATCGGCAAGGTCGGCGGCGTCGAGGACCGAGGCTGCCATTTCGCCCATCGTGTCGGCCCAGCTCCAGCTGACATCCTCGTGCGAAAGGCGGGCGGTCAGCGCCGCCTTGTTTTTTGCCTCGCTGTCGCGCTCGTCGAACAGGACGACGCTTTCGCTATACCCCATGACCGTATTGCCGGCGACGACCGGATAAGGGGTGACATCGATGCAGGCGAGATGGCCGCCGAGCGCGCGCGTAATGTCAAGCGCCGCCTGCAGTCGTGCTTCCTGGCCAGCGTCATGATGCACCAGCAACAGAATATTTTTCATGAGCCATCTCCTTCGGGATGGTTCCGACATTAAGAAGCGCAGGCATCACCCGATATGCGCAATGATACGGATAGAAAGCGGCCGCTCCGCGAGCGGAGCGGCCGCAAAGGGCCCGCTGGGGCCGGAGGCTCGTCAAGCGATCGAGAGAAAATCCACGACCTTTGTCACGCCCGGGGCCGACCATGCGGCGCGCTCGGCGATGCTGCGTTCGTTCCAGGCGTGGACCTTTCCGCTGAGCTTGACCGTGCCGCCGTCGGTGGTGACAGTGACCGCGGCGGCGTCAAGATCGGCCTGCCGTTTGAACGCCGACACGATGCGGCTCTTGACGTCGGCGGGCGCGGGCAGCGGTTTGACCTCGATCAGGTTGGTCACTCCGACGACGCCCGAAATCCTGGCGACCGCCTTGCGCGCCTCCATGCTCTGGAAATACCAGTCGACCGTCCCGCTGAGCGTGACCCAGCCATGCTCGACCTTCACCTTCACCTTGTCGTCCGGGATCGACGCCGTCCACGCGATCATGTCGACAATCCGCCTGGCGATTTCATGGTCCGCAATTTTTCTATCGGAGGCGAGGCGCACCTTGATCTCCTCCGCGATCGCCTTGACGCCGGTGATGCGGCGAACGGCTTTCTCGGCCGCGAGCTTTTCGGCGAAGCTCTTGACATAGCCCGAGAGGGTCACGACCCCATCGTTCACCGCGACGCCGATGTCGGCATGGTCGACAGCGGGCTCCCATTCGAGTTCGGCCAGAACGTCATGCTGCAATTGGCTGTCAGTTTTCTTCATCATTCGTCTCCTTTGCATCGCGAAAGGGTGGGGGCGCACCGTGGGGGAGCAACAGCGCCGCGAGGAGCCGGGGTCGCAATCGCCTCCCCGCGGCGCTCGTCCCTGTCGACAGCCGCCCCGATCCGAAATCGGATGCGCGGCTGTATCCAGAGATCGGCTTGGCAAAGCCGCATGCGAGCATGCCCCGAAGACCCGCATCGAATTTGATTGATGCGCTTCCTCCCCAAGCCTGAGCACGGCGATTCTCGAGACCCGCCGCATGCGCTTTGCCAAGTGATCGCCAATCTGATCGTCCGGGCAGACGGGACCAATTCGCAATAGTCCGTAAGGGTTCGAACTCGCGACGCCGACGTCGCTCCCTACGTAGCTTCCCCGATTCAGCCTGCCGCTGCGGCCGCGGTATCCCACAGGCGGCACTTCGGTGGCACGTCGCTGAGTGCGCGACCGCGCGGGCAATGCGTGCGGCGAATCCAAAGCCTTGCTTCAGGAGAGTTTTCATGAACGAAATGAGCCCCGCCCCTGCGGAGAAAAGCACCGCGCCGACACCGGTCCCCGCGGAATTTGGTGCCCTCGACTGGTTTCGAGCCGAAGTCGACCGGTTCATCGACGAAATGGGCAAACCGGGCCGCAGCCTTCTGAGTTTCGTCCCCCGCTTCGTGATCCCCAAGCCCGCGATCGAGCTGACCGACGCCGGCGACATCTATCGGCTCTCGGCCGAACTTCCGGGACTCACCGAGAAGGACGTCAAGATCGAAATCGCCGACGGAATCTTGACGATCTCCGCCGAGAAGCGCGAATCGACGAAGCGCCAGGAGGAAGGCTGCCTTATCAATGAGCGCCGGCACGGCCATTTCGAGCGCCAGATTTCGCTGCCGGTCGATGTCGACGAGGCCAAGGTCAAGGCGAGGTTCAAGCACGGTTTGCTGACGCTGGAAATCGGAAAGGACGCGGGCGCCCGAAAGCCCGTCCGCAAGATCAAGATCGAGAACTGATAATGGCGGTGGTCGGCGGATTGCGTCCGTCGGCAACCGCTCAGCGTCGGCCCCGGACACCCGCAACCTTGGCAACTGAGGAGATCATCTGTGCGAGGAAAAGCGTCCGCCCCCGTTTTGACTGAGGCCGGCCTGCGATTGCGCATCGGCACCAGTCTGTTGTCCCTGATACTCTTGGCCACACTAATGGTCGGGCTGCGCCCGAGGAGCTAGCCTTCTATGATCCGCCGGATCTCCCGCTGCGCGCCGGTCAATCTGGCGGGGTAGAGTCTGCGTCGTCCTCGATACGAAAAGGGAGGGCGCCCGCGGCGCCGCTGCGAAGCGAGTCGGTGGTAATGACCACATTCGCGCCGGGTTGGAGAAGCGGCCCGACCAGGTCGCGAAACGCCTTGTCCACGTGGATTCGTCCAGCAAAGCTCTCGTCGCTCGACGCCGCGAGGGGGTCGGGCAAATGGACGCGGATCCAGCCGCCATCCGGAGCCGTGCCGCCTTGCCGCACGAATACCGTGGTTGCAGCTACCGGCCCGTCGATCCGTACCGGCGCCGAACCGATGGCAATCCCGCTGCGAAGAACAACGACACGCTGGTCGGCCGAGCTGATCACAACCGAAACGGGGCCTGAGGCGGCCCGCTCTGGATGCCAGTCGAACGCCCCATGCGGGCTATCGCCATCATCCCATGCGAGGCCGCCGGCGGGTGCAATGCGCGGTACGGCCGCCTCCTCGGTCACGATGACGGTCATCCCGAGGCGCGTCACGCCGTAAAGCAGACGGGCAAATTCATGCGGCAGGCGGATGCAGCCGTGCGACGCCGGATAGCCGGGCAGCGTCCCCCCATGCAGCGCCACCCCACCCCAGGTCAGGCGCTGCATGTAAGGCATGGGGGCGTTGTCGTAGAGGCTCGAATAATGCTCGACCTTGCGCTCGAGAATGGTGAAGACGCCGGTTGGGGTGCGATGACTGGGCCGCCCCGTCGAAACCGTCGTGATCGCGATCGGGATGCCGTTGCGATAAAGAATGGCGCGCTGCGTGGCGATGCTGACGATGAGCAGCAGCGGGCCCCGCGGTGCAACCTCGGGCGCCCAGAGATATTCGCCCGGCTTGAGGGCCTGTGCGGCGCTCAGGACCGATGCGCCGCGGACGGGTTCCTGGGCGATCGACGCCATGGGCAGCAGCGCGCCGCCGACCAGTATCGCGACCCAGGAGGCGCGCTTCATCTCGGTCTCTCGATGTCGCGGCGCGGAGGGAGGTTCTGTCTCCTCATCCCGCTAAAATCGCCATGGCTCGCCGATCGCGGATCACGACTTCGCGGCGCGAGGGGAGATCGAGCAGGCCATTGGCCCGCATTCGCGTCAATTGCCGGGACGTCGTCTCGATCGTCAGACCCAATATGTCGGCGATCTGCTGGCGACCGAACGGCAGCTCGAACGCCGTCCGCGATCGCGCTGGCTCACCGTCCTCCATGGGCAGGCGTTCGGCCATTTGCAGCAGGAAGGAGGCGACTTTTTCGGTAGCCGATTTGCGGCCGAGCAGCATCATCCAGTAGCGCGCACGGTCGAGCTCGTCGAGGGTGCGGCGCAAGAGCTTGTGCTGAAGATGCGGATGCGCTTCGGCGAAGGCGTCGAAGCTGTTGCGATTGTAGATGCAAAGTTCGGAGTCGCTCATCGCGGTGACGCGGTAAGGGCTTTCCTTGCCGAACGGCCGGCCGATGAAATCGGAAGCAAAGACGATCCCGACGATCTGTTCGCGCCCGTCGGTAGCGGCGACGACCAGCTTGAGAACGCCGCGCAGCACATTCGCGATCAACGGAGCGTCGTCGCCCTCCCACAACAGCGTGTGCCCCGCCTTTACGCGCTGGCGGCGTCCCATGCGGCCCAGCTCGGCGAGTTCCGCGCTATCGAGGCTCGCACATATCGCGCGGCCACGCACCGTGCAGGACGAACAGTCGCTCATCGAAGGGGCCGGCGATTGGTGGAGACATGCGTCATCTCCTGGCTTCTAGGCAAGTTGATCGGCAGTGTGAGTCAGGAACAGTACGTATTAGGAATAGAGGGCGCCCGGGTCATTTTGGCGGCGCGGGAATGTCCTTCCCGATGGTTCCACGTCCGCGCCGCAAGGGGCGGCGCACCGGTGCGGAGCAATATGGGCAACGAAGTTTCAGTTACATTTCATGGCGCCGCGGGCACGGTCACCGGGTCGTGCATGGAATATTCCCACGACGGCAAGCGCTTGCTCGTCGATTGCGGGCTGTTCCAGGGTTCGCGCACGCTCGAAACCCTCAACCGCAGTCCCTTCGCCTTTTCAGCGAAGCAGGTCGATGCGGTCATTCTCACTCACGCTCACATCGATCATAGCGGGCTGCTGCCACGGCTCGTCGCCGAGGGATTCGACGGCGATATCTGGTGCACCGCGCCGACATCGGATCTGCTCCAATTCATGCTCGCCGATGGCGGACGCATTCAGGAAAGCGATGCGGCGCGGCGCAACCGACGCCGCGATCGGGCAGGTCAGCCGCCTTTCGAGCCGCTCTACACCGAAGAGGACGGGCTGGCGGCGTGGCGCCAAAGCAGGGCCGTCGCGCTTGAACAATGGTTCGAACCGATACCGGGATTTCGGGCGCGGCTGTGGAACGCGGGGCATATTCTGGGTTCGGCTTCGGTCGAGCTAGAGGTCGCCGGCGTCCATATTCTGTGCTCCGGCGACCTTGGTCCCGAACACAAGGCTTTCCATCCCGATCCGCAGAGTCCCGCGGGCTTCGATCATGTGATTTGCGAGGCGACCTATGGTGACCGCAAGCGCGATCATCTCACGATCGAGGAGCGGCGCCGCCTGCTGGGCGCCGAAGTCAATGCTGCGCTGCGCCGCGGCGGCAATCTCGTGATTCCCGTTTTCGCGCTCGAACGGACGCAGGAACTGCTGCTCGACCTTGCCGCCCTCATTGCCAGCAACAGCATACCGGCCACCGAGATATTCATCGACTCGCCGCTTGCGAGCCGCGCGACGGGGGTCTTCGCCAAATACGCCGAGGTGCTGGAAGATCTCGATGGCGCCGTCTTCAATCATCCCGCCTTTCATTTCGTCGAAGATGTAAACGCCTCGATCCGCCTCAACAGCGTTTCGGGCGCGATCATCCTGGCCGCGTCGGGCATGTGCGAGGGCGGGCGGATCCGTCACCATCTCAAGCATAATCTCGCCCGGCGCGACTCGACGATCCTGTTCGTCGGCTACCAGGCCGAAGGGTCGCTTGGACGGATAATCCTCGACGGAGCGACCCGCGTCCGCCTTTCGGGCGAAGACATCGCGGTACGCGCCGAGATCCGCCGCATCGACAGCTATTCGGCGCACGCCGATCAGGACGATCTGCTCGCCTGGCTCGGCGCGCGCAAGCCGATCGCGGGCAGCCTCTTTCTGTCACATGGCGAAGCTCCCGCGATCGAAACGCTTCGACGCTTGGCGCAGTCGCGCGACTATGCGGCGACGATCGTCGCCCCTGCGATGGGAGAAACCTATCGTCTCTCCGCGGGCGGGCCAGCAAGGCGAACGAAAACCGGTGACCCGGCGCTGCAAGCGGCGATCGGACGCGACTGGCAAAATAGCTACGCCGACTTCGTGACGAATCTCAAAGCGGAACTGGCCCAGATCGAAGACGCCGCGACACGCGCGAGAGCGGTCGCGGCGATGCGCGAGGTGCTGATCAGCTATCAGCAGGCACGCGCTGCTCGAAAGGGCGGAGACGATCGACGGCCATAAGGGGCATTGCGTAGCGACGTGCGCGCGGTTTCGCCGCATCAACGAGCGAGCGCGCCGTTCGGCGGACGGCGTCAGCGGCGGCATTTCGGAACGCGTTGATCGAAGAGCAAGGATGATGAGCGACGTCGGCAACGATCTGCCCGCCCTGTTTCTAAGGGACGTCGCGCATTTGCACCGCCACGCCGATCTTTGACGGATCACAGCTGGCCGGAAAGTCGAGGGCCGGTTCCATAGGCTCGCTATTGCGTCAGGAGGCCTGAATGTCAGCGCCAGGGACGATTTTGGCTACGCCGGACCAATGGTCCGTCCTGGCCAGGCTCGGAATAGCGCTCGGGCTGGGACTGCTTATCGGTATCCAGCGCGGCTGGACACTTCGTCACGCGGCTGAAGGCAGTCGCTTCGCCGGAATCCGGACCTTCGGGCTCCTGGGGCTGGCGGGGGGTCTTGCCGGCGTTCTGGAATCCGCCAGCCCTACGACCGCGACGATTGTCTTCGCGGCGTCTGCACTACTCGTTCTTTCTGGCTATGCACGAACGCAGCCGCGCCGTGGCGGGGTCAGCGGCACTGCGAGCTTGGCTGCGTTGATTGCGCTGGCCTGCGGCTTTCTAGCGACGCGGGGCGAGGCCCAAATTGCGGCGATCGTCGCCGTCGGTACCACGCTCCTTCTGACGCTGCGACCGCAGCTTCACCACTGGGTCGCAGGCCTGACCGAATCCGAGGTCAGCGCGATCGCCCGCTTCGCGCTGATTGCGCTTGTCATTCTTCCGCTACTTCCGGATCGCTACCTTGGACCCTATGCGGCCTGGAATCCGCGCCAGCTCTGGCTTGTCGTGGTGTTTGTTTCGGGCTTCTCCTTCGCAGGATATATCGCGACCGTGCGGCTTGGTGCGACGCGCGGCACGCTGGCACTGGCTGCGACGGGCGCGATGGTTTCATCGACGGCAGTGACGACGACCTTGGCAACCCGTCTGCGCGATGATCACGAACACGCAGCCACGCTGATTTCTGGCATTGCCGTGGCATCGGCGGTGATGCTCGTGCGCGTCATCTTTCTCGTCGCACTCATCGCGCCCGTCGCGCTGTCTACTCTCGCGCTCGTGATAACCCCCGCCGCGCTGGTCAGTATCGGCGCTGCGGTCTGGGGGTTGTTGGCCGCGCGACGTGCGCCTTCCGCTCCGGCGAGCACCATGGTCTTGCGCAATCCGCTCAATTTCGGTTCGGCGCTTGTGCTGACCGGGCTGGTCATGGCGATGGCGCTGCTCGCGCGGTGGCTGATGACGTGGATCGGCCAGTCCGGTATTGCGATCATATTGGCGGTCTCGGGGATCGCCGACGTCGATGCAGCGATTATCACGATCGGCGGAATGCCCGGCGGCGTGTTCGACGCGCGGACAGCCGGGCTGGTGGTAGCGGCGCCTGTCCTCGCAAACACATTGTTCAAAGCCGCGATCCCCCCCATGCTCTTGCGATCGCGCCTTGGCTGGCTCGCATCGCTACCGCTGCTGGCGAGCGTCGCGGCCGGACTGGTAATGGTGCTCTTCATACTTCGGTAAATCGTCATGGTGAGGCGCCGCCGCCGCTGGCAGGCATCGCGCGATGCCGTCCGCCTCGTGCGCGATCAACAGCGACGCGGGATAAGTAATTTCCCGCATGGGGGAAGCGGAACGGTGCGGCTAACGCGTTTGGACCGCAACAAGACAGGTCGTTGGTCATCAAGGACGATTCTTCGCCTCGCCACTCCGCCAGCGACAATGGCGGCGTGCGCGACTTCCTTCGCGCGCTGGGGCCTGGTCTCATCACCGGGGCGGCCGATGACGACCCCAGCGGGATCGGTACGCACAGCCAGGTCGGGGCTGCTTTCGGTTATGGTCTGGCCTGGACATTTGTTCTCAGCTTTCCGCTCATGGTCGCGATCCAGCAAATCGCTGCCGAAATTGGCCGTGTGACGGGCGCCGGGATCGCCCGAAATCTCCGCCGCCATTATCCGCGCCCGCTGTTGTGGACGATGGTCTCGTTGCTGATCGTCGCCAATATCATCAATCTCGGTGCCGATCTCAGCGCCATGGGCGCCGCGCTCGCGCTTCTGGCAGGGGGAAGCAGCGGGCTTTACACGCTATTGTTCGGCATCCTGTGCATCGTCCTCGAAGTGGGACTGAGCTATCCGCGTTACGCCGCGATCCTCAAATGGTCGACGCTGAGCCTGTTCACCTACGTCGCCGTGCTATTCGTCGCACATGTGCCATGGGGAACGGCACTCAAGTCGCTGGTCGTTCCCGACATCCGCTTCAGCGCTGCCTATGCCACGGCCTTTGTCGCCATTCTCGGTACGACAATCAGCCCCTATCTGTTTTTCTGGCAGGCAGGTCAGGAAATCGAAGAGCAACATCGCCGTCACGCCAAGCCGCTCTGCCTGACACCTTCAACAGCCGGTCCCGAGCTTCGGCGCATCCGGCTCGACACACTCACCGGCATGGGCTTCAGCACGCTCATTTCGCTTGCCATCGTGTTTGCCACCGCTGCCACCCTTCATGCTGGCGGAATTCGCGACATTACAACCTCGTCGCAGGCGGCCGAGGCTTTGCGACCCGTTGCGGGGCAATTTGCCTTTGCAATGTTCGCGCTCGGGATCGTCGGCACGGGCCTGCTCGCGGTGCCCGTACTGGCCGGCTCGGCAGCCTATGCGGTGACCGAGATGGCTGGACGGACCGGAAGTCTCGATGCCAAGCCGCTGTCCGCCCGGCTCTTCTACGGCACGATCGCCGCGACGACACTTGCGGGAGCCTCGCTCAATGCCGTCGGTATCGACCCGGCGCGAGCGCTATACTGGGCCGCCGTCGTAAATGGCCTGCTGGCAGGTCCGCTGATGATCGTGATGATGCTGATCGCGCGCAACAGACGCGCGATGGGCCGACTGACGATCTCGCGAGCGCAGCATTGGGCCGGTTGGGCAGCGACGGCGGTCATGTCCGGCGCTTCGCTGCTGTTCCTGGCATTTGCTGTGGCCCAGGCAGGCTGACGACCGCCGACTTCGGCGCAATCGAAAAGCCCGTCAGGAAGGGTGACGGGTTTCGAGCTTGTTGCGCTGCGGCAGCACGAAGGCGAGCAGCGCGGCGAGAGTCGGCGCGCCCAGTTTTCGCATCACGCGCGCGCGATGGATTTCGACGGTGCGATGACTGATGCCCAGCTCCTGGCCGATCTGCTTGTTGGTCAGTCCCCGCACGAGACCCGCGACCACCTCGCGTTCGCGCTCGGTCAGGTCGCCAAGCGAAGGATGGGGACGCGGCGAGCCTTTCATGTGCGAGTAGCGTTTCTAGCCATGCCTTCTTCTAGAAGCAGAAACCGCGGGCCGCGCTACGTATTGGTCCCTATATTCAGGCGCCCAACCCCGCGGCGAAGGCGAGGCGAAGTGCGTCCGAGAGGCTTCGCACGTCAAGCTTCGCCATCAGATTGGCGCGGTGCACTTCGACCGTTCGCGGCGAGATGCCGAGGTCATAGGCGATCGTCTTGTTCGGCAGGCCTTGCGCGAGCCCGTCGAGCACTTCGCGCTCGCGCGGCGTCAGTACGCCGAGCACGACATTGGCCTCAGTCGCTCGCGTCGCCGCGCTGTCGGCCTGCGCCAACCGGTCAAACGCCGCTTCGATCGCTGATATGAGCACCGCCTTTTCGAAGGGCTTCTCGAGGAAGTCGACGGCTCCCGCTTTCATCGCGCGCACTGCAATCGAGACATCGGCATGACCCGTCAGCACGATCACCGGCATGGTGACGCCGCGGTCTCGCAGCGCCCGCTGGACCTCGAGCCCGTCCATTTCGGGCATGCGCACGTCCAGCAGGATACAGCCTTCGGGCACGTGCCGGATTTCCTTCAGGAAGGCGACGCCGGTCGCCCAGGTCTCGACCGCATATCCGGATGTCTTGAGCATGAAGCTTGCGGAACGCCGGATGGCATCCTCATCGTCGACGATATGGACCAGCTTTCTAGTCGTCATCCTGTCCCCCCGTTTTCGCGCTCACCATCGTGAAATGAAATTCCGTGCCGCCTTCTTCCCCCGGCTGCATCCAGATCCTGCCGCCATTGGCTTCGACGATGGTGCGGCAAATGGAGAGCCCAAGCCCCATGCCATCTGTCTTGGTGCTCACGAAGGCGGTGAAAAGCTGTTCGGCGATAGCCGGAGCTACGCCGGGACCGGTGTCAGCGACGGTCACGCGGATGAAACCAGGCTGCTCGGGCCGACTCGACACGGTAAGCCGGCGGTGTGGCCAGCCGGTCATCGCTTCGACCGCGTTGCGAATGAGGTTGATCAGCACCTGCTGGATCTGAACCTTGTCGACGAGGACCGGCGACGCATAGGGATCAAGGTCGAAAACAGGTTCGACCCCTTTCTCGCGCGCGCCCATCAGCCCAAGGACCGCCGCCTCGTTGATGAGCGCGGGCAATTTCTCGATCGTCTTTTCAACCTCGCCGCGCGCGACGAAATCGCGCAGCCGGCGCACGATATGGCCTGCACGCAGCGCTTCCTTCGCGGTATCGTCGAGCGCCTCGCGGATCATCGGAAGATCATCGGGCTCGGGCTTCGCGAGCATATCGCGGATCGCTTCGACATAATTTGCGACCGCGGTGAGCGGCTGATTGAGTTCGTGCGCGAGCGTGGAGGCCATTGTTCCCATCGCGCTAACCCGCGAGACATGAATGAGCTCGGACTGCAGGGATTCGAGCCGCGCCTCGGTCTTCTGGCGTTCGGTGAGGTCGCGGATGAATCCGGTGAACAAGGGGTGCGCTTCGCTCGCGGCCTCGCCGATCGACAGTTCCATCGGAAAAGTCGACCCGTCCTTTCGCTGCGCGAAAACGACGCGTCCGATGCCGATGATGCGCTTTTCCCCCGTCGCGAGATAACGCGCGATATATCCATCGTGGCGATCGCGGTCGGGCGAAGGCATGAGCGCGCTGACATTGGCCCCGAGCAGTTCGGCTTCGCTGTAGCCGAACAGCCGCTCGGCCGCGGCGCTGAACGACAGGATCTTGCCCTGGTCGTCTATAACGATCATCGCGTCGGGGACCGTCGACAGGATCGAGCGCAAATGGCTTTCCTGCGCGCGCAGCGCGTCCTCGGTGGCGCGGCGGCTCGTGATGTCGGCCAAGGCGACGGCGTAGCATCGCACGCGGCCGTCGGCGCGGCGCAATGTCGACATCGAAATCTGAGCCAGAAATTCGGAACCGTCCTTGCGAACGCGCCAATCCTCGGTTGAAAATTTCGCAACCTGCCTTGCCCGCGCGATATCGCGCGCGGGCGCGCCCGCTTCGATGGCATCGGCCGGGTAGAAGAGCGCAGCATCGCGCCCGATGATTTCATCCGCGTCCCAGCCGAGCAACCGGGCGGCTCCCTGGTTCCAGATCGAAACCTTACCCTCGGCATCAAGCATGTAAATGGCGTGGCCTTGTGCCGCATCGATCAGCAGACTGAGTTCTTCGGCAACGATGGCCGTTTCGGCAGCGCGCTGCGCCGCGCGCCCCTCGCTCGCGGCCATTCGGACGCGCGTCCGATGAAGTCCGCGGCTCAGGAGTACTATCCCGGCTGCGATCAGCACAAAGGCGCTGCCTTCGAGGACGTCGGGGGTATGAATGCCTTGCTGCATTGCAAATCCGACGCCAAAGCCGATGGAGGGAATGATTGCGATCGCGGCCGCCCGCGATCCTACGGCATAGGAAGCGCCGAGAACGGCAAGAGTAAAGAAAAGGAAGGGCGCCCGTCCGCCAAGCCAAGGATTGAGGGCGTAGCGAAACAGCGCGGCAGCGCAAACGATTGCGATAGCGACCGCAACCCGGATCAAAAATGATTTGTGCGCCGTCGACATCACGATTGCCGTCTCCCTCCGGAGGAGCCGCGTCGCCCTGTGGCCGACTATTGCGTACAAGCTTATATCATAGTGACGCCTCTACGGGAAATAGCCAAGTATATCGCGCAAGGCCTGACTGGATCCGGCGGCAGTCCTCCAACGGGATTCCAATCAAGCATCACAGGCGCGGTCAGGGACAGGCCGTCCGCTGAGACGCCCGACAGCCCTTTCATGGAGGCTCGATGGCGCGACGCCTTTCTAACGAGGCCCTATCCCCTGTCCGTACCATTCAGGCACATCGACGGCCAATTCACGCGCGCGCTGCCGAGCTGCAGCGTGAATCTCGTTGCGGATCTGCTGGCGCTCCTGATCGGTCTGTGCCGCCTGCAGGCGGCGCCGGAATTGGGCTCGCTCCTGATCGCTAAGCATCGTCATCATCATATAGCCCGAGCGGTTTCCATTGCCGGTCCCAGCGCCGCCGCCGGCGCCAAGCGGCGCATCGATACCCATCTCGCGCGCGCGCTGCTCGATCGTCTGTCGATGCCGGGCACGAATGCGCTCTCGCTCCTCGGCGGTTGCTGCCGTGCGCATCTCCTCGCGGAACTGCGCGCGCTCGGCGCTTGTCAGCAGGCTGAAGCGCGCGAGCTCGTCGTCGATGGCCTGCGACGCGTTCAGCCGGTCGCGATCCTGGTCCCGGTCGCCGGTTCGATCCTTGTCGCGCAGGCGATCCCGATCGTTGTCCATATCGGTCCGGTCCTAGTCACAGCTTTCTCCCGGCGTGCACAGGCGGTGGCGCGTAAGGTCGAGATCGCCGCCGGGTATCGGCGGTCTGGGTGTATTCGCCCCTGCGCCCGGTCCGCGCTGGGCATGGGCCGCGCCCGGGACCATGCCGAGTAAGGCGACAGCGGCTATCGATGCCGTCCATTGACGGTTCATGATGACTACTCCTTCGTCAATGCTGGAAAGAATGGGCTGGCGCTCAGCTTTTGGGGCGCTCGATCTTTGGCCCCAGCGTTCCGACGACGTCGCGGGCATCGAAGGACTTGCCATTGCCCTCGGGCTTTGGTCCCCGATGCATAACGATTTCGGCCGTCGCCTCGAACTGTTCGACCGTCCGGACGTCGATACGGCTCGCCCAGAAGGGGTCTCCTCCATAAGGATACCAGGAGCGCCAGCCGTAAGGCCGGCCATAATATCGCCATTCGGGCAGCCAATAGGCGTAGGCCGAGCCATACCACGGACGATAAAATGGATCGGGTTCGACGCGGCGTTCCACGCGATGCTCGGTTTCGCGCTGGACGATCGAGAACCAGTCATAACCTTGGGCAAGCGTCAGCTCTGCCGATCGGTACAGCAGATAACCCTCCACCGTATCGCGCGAAGTCAGGTTGTTGCCCTCGAAGGTCACACGATATCTGTCGGACGCCAGTTGGACCTCCGAATATCCGCCTTTGACCTTGCTTGAAGCCGAAGCGGGCTGATAGGGCGTCGTCGTTGCGGCGCAGCCGCCCAGTGCCAACGCCAGCCCCGCCAGAGCGGGGAGAACCAGTGCCGAGAAACGATCATTCGCCATCGCTTGATCCTCTCAGTTCTGGGGGGCGGGCAAGTCCGCCAGCACCCCATATTCGTGGATGTAGTTGACGACCGCCCGGGCGTCGTCGACCACGGTCAGCCCGCTTGCCGTCGCCAGGATCATAACCTTGAAGCCCTTGGAAATGCGCATTGCCGACCCGATCGCAAAACCATCCTGGGCAAGGCGCTATGCGGCTTTTGCATCTCTTGCTTTACGTATTGATCCCAATCGGAGCGGCGGCCCGAAGGCCGGGCTCCGCCTTTCGTTCCCGACGCTTTCCTTCGCGTGCGGATATTTACGGATAGGCGAAGGATGTCGGTACGGCGCATCCCCAAGTGGCGTTCGGCCCCGTCGTGAAAGCTCCCCTCCGTGTCGATCAGAAATTTGCAGCCTCTCCTCCAGCCGCGCAGCCTCGCCCTCATCAGCGCGTTGGGGCGGTCGAATTCTCTCGGCGGCTTCGCGGGGTCATCTGCCGAATATCGCGCCGAAGCGGAACGCATAGGGTCGGTCAAAGCGATCGAGTTCGCCGATCATGACGCTGCGCTGCGCATGGAGCGTGAACCGGGCTTTACCTGCCACGCCGATCCGGATGATCCAACGATCAGGATTCTGCGCCGAACTTTCGAACCGACACCTCTGGGAGCACGGGCATGACCGTCAGACGCATCCTCATTGTTGACGGTCATCCCGACCCCGACCGCGGCCGTTTCGTCCATGCGCTTGCCGATCGCTACGCCGAAGGGGCCGAAGCGGGGGGCCATGCGGTGCGCCGTATCGACATCGCGACGATGGCGATCGATCCGCTGACATCGCGTCACGTGTGGGAGGAGGGTTCGCCGTCGCCCGCGATTGCAGCCGCGCAGGCGGATATTGTCTGGGCCGAGCATATCCTTCTGCTCTACCCGTTGTGGCTGGGCGACATCCCGGCGCTGTTCAAGGCGTTTTTCGAACAGGTCATGCGGCCGGGCTTTGCCTTTCGCTATCGCGAGGGCGGTCTGCCCGAGAAAAAACTGAAGGGCCGAACCGCGCATGTCGTGGTGACGATGGGGATGCCCGCGCTATTGTATCGAACCTTTTATGGCGCCCACAGCCTAAAGAGCCTCGAGCGCAACATATTGAAGTTCGTCGGCATCACGCCGGTGTGCCGCAGTGTCATCGGCAACGTCGAAGGCGACGAGGATATTCGCGCCTTCTGGCTGAAACGCCTGACGGCGAGCGGCCGGGCAGGTCGATAGAGCGTCGCGCCAGATGATAGCGACGGAGCATTGCGTATTCATGGGCGCCAGCGCCGATGCCAGTCCCTGAACGTTGCCGGGGCTTCGGCCAAGGCGGCGAAAGGACCGAGAACATTGGAGACATTGCTCCCGGTTTGCCTATTGGCCGCTGGCGCAGAACGCGGCGGAATCTCGTGTAAAATCTGACCTTTAAGCAGATGGCGGACCCGTATCTGCGTTCTCCTTTTGCGAGACGCTTTCCGCAGCCTCCTCGCGCAGCGCGGCGCGTAAGCCGTCGAGACGGACGCGATAGCCCTCGGCATCGCCATATTCTAGGAAGTCGTAGTAGCGCTGATGCGGGTCGGTTATCCGTACCGCATGCTTGATCGGGCACCAATATTGCTCAGTCCGGCTTGAAATCTCGCGGGCATAGGCGACGACGCCATTGCCATAGCCGCAATAGACGCAGTTGAGCGCCTCGATCCAGTTGAGGTAGGCGAGCCGGCCACGGTCGAGCGCGATATAGTCCGCGCGGCGGACTTTCGGAATACAATAGACCCGAAAGCAGATCGCTTGAAAGATCGTCGCCCATAGATCGAGCAGCGCGAGCGGTACGATCATCGAATAGATGATGGGTGCCGTCATGATCGTTCCGAGCGATGCGCGGCGCACCAGATCGGTTACGCCGATCCGAAAGTGCCGCTGCTGCGCGACAATCCCTTCCTCGAAACGGACCAGCCGCCCCTTGATCGACCAGCCGAGTTCGCGGCGCCGACGCTCGATCTCGCGATCGAGTTCAGTCTGGAGGCGGACGATCTCGCTCGCTAGCTCCCTCATTCGGTTGGTCACGGCCGATCGGCTCCGGCGCGCGCGACCGTCATGTCGTAAGGATGACCTCGAGCGCGCCGGTTTCGGCGGTAGGCCATGATAGACGATCGCTTCATATTGCCGCCTCCATCGGTCGATCCGGGTGAGATGTACGAGGGCTGCCTCCATCGCGTCGCATGCGTGCCTGCGACGCGGTGGGCATGCTCCGCTTCAAGGCACGCCGCTCCGCGCGCTTTCGAGGAGCGCGCGAACTTCAGCATCTCCAGTCTGGCTGAAATCGCGATAGTGGGCACCGACCGCGAAAAAGGGCTCGGGTACGGCGAGAACGACAATCCGGTCGCACATCTTGCGTAGTTCGGAAAATACCGAGGCGGGAGCGACGGGCACCGCGAGCGTAACGGAGCGAGCGCCCGCAGACGCAAGCGCCTTCAGCGCTACCCGTACCGTCCCGCCCGTCGCGATCCCGTCATCGACCAGAATGAGGTTGCGGCCCGCGAGCGGTACCGGCTCGCCGACATGATATGCGGAACGGCGGCGTTCGATCTCGTCGAGCTGGCGCGCCACTTCGCGTTCGATATAGGCCGTATCGGCGCCCGACGCCCGAGCGGCCTGCTCGTCGAGAACCAGTTGCGGCGCCGAGCCATCGACGATCGCACCGATACCATATTCCTCGTGGCCGGGCGCACCGATCTTGCGGGCGATCAGTATATCGAGCGGGGCGTGCAGCCTCCGGGCGATTTCATAGGCTACCGGAACGCCGCCACGCGGGAGCGCGAGGATGACGGGGTCGGCGAGCCCCAGCGGCGCGAGTGTCGCGGCAAGGCGGCGTCCCGCGTCGCGCCGGTTCGCAAAGGGAAGCTCGGTGTCGATCATGCGGGCACTCCTGGAAGAAAGCGGCCGAGCCAACTGACCGCGAGCGCTACAACCAGGTCGAGCGTTCCCGGCTCTTCGAACAAATGGCCCGCGCCCGGGACGATCGCCAGTTCGCGCGGGCATCGCATATGGGAGAGCGCCTCGCGATTGAGATCGATTACGCGATCGTCGCGGCCCCCGACGATCAGCAGCGTCGGTGCCATGACATGCTCAAGCGCCGAGGTGCCCGCAAGATCGGGGCGTCCGCCGCGCGAAACGATCGCAGCGATGCGCGGGTCATTTGCCGCAGCGCGTAGCGCAGCCCCGGCCCCTGTACTCGCTCCGAAATAGGCGGGTCGCAGCATTGCAGTAGCGGGATAATCCTCGCACCAGTCGCACGCCATCCGGAGGCGTCCGGCCAGGAGACCGATGTCGAACACGTTGCGCCGGTCACGTTCTTCGCCGGGGATGAGTAAATCGAGCAGGAGGGTAGCGAAGCCTGCGTCCCGCAATTTCCCGGCGACATGATTATTGCGCGGACTGTATCTTCCGCTGCCGCTCCCGTGGGCGAAAAGCACGATGCCCCGGGCGCCGGGCGGCACGTCGAGGATCGCGCCGAGTCCGAGGCTGCCGATCGTCAACTCGCCCCGGTCCGCGATGATCTGGCGGGCGCTCATAGGCCGAACGGCCAGGTTTCCGGTGCGCCTTGCGGGCGCTCGGCGCCGATCGGCGTGACCGCGCAGCTTTCCTCGAACCAGACATAGGCGTCAAACTGGTCGGCAAGCGCAGCCTTGAAATAATGGCTCGCAAGCTCACTTTGGGGACGGTAGACGACGCCAATCGCCCGTTCGAGGCGCGGCTGCGACAGGACGGAAAGCAGCTCGCCTTTCGATCGCGTTCGCCAATCGAGAAGGCCTCGAGCGACGCCGGTGCCGCGAAAGGCGCCTTCCCAGCTGTCGTCGCGCGCCGGACGCACCTGCATGACCTGCATGGCTGCGCCCCAGTCGGGCGCGGCCGCCACGGTGCCCCTGTCGGTGCCGAAGCCGATGAGCACGCAGCGATCACCATAGGTTTTGCGGACAAGTTCGCCGATGTTGAATTCGCCTTGCCAGCCCATCGCCGTGGCAGCGGCATTGCCGACATGACTGTTGTGCGCCCAGATCACCGCGCGCGCTTCCTTGCGATGCGCCATCAGGGCCTGGAGCGTGTCGAACATGTGCCGATCGCGCAGATTCCAGCTGGCGGAGCCGCCGCGGTACATGGCGCGATAATAAAGTTCGGCGGCTCGCACGATCCGGGCATTCTGTTCGGCATCGAAATAGGCCTCGCCATCGCCGCCAGCAGTGTCCCCTATCAGCGCCATGCGGCGCTGGAGCAGGTCGCCAAGCTGCCTCACAACTGCGGCTTCGCACGGCGCGAGCAAGCCTTGCGTCACCGCACGCCCATAATGTTGCGGCTCCGCCTGCCAAGGCGTGAGGCAAGCATAGCGTCGCCGTGCTTCGATAGCGGCCGCGGGCGCATGTGCCTCCAGATAGTCGATGACCGCGTCGATGGATTCGCCAAGGCTGTAGATGTCGAGCCCATGCATCGCGACCCGCTCGGTTTCAGGCAGCGCGGCATTGCGATGACGCAGCCAGTCGGCGAAAATGCGAACATCCTCATTGCGCCACAGCCAGGTCGGGAAGCGAACGCGCGTGTCGCCGCTTTGCGGACGCGGTGCGCCATGACGCACATAGCCGTCGAAGCGGGCGATGTCGGGCCAGTCGCCTTCGACCGCCACGATATTGAATCCGTGGTGTTCGATCAGCCGCCGTGTAATTCGCGCGCGCGCAGCATAGAATTCGTGCGTTCCGTGGGTTGCTTCGCCGAGCAGCACGACGCGCGCGTCGCCGAAGCGGTCGAACGCGTCGCCGAAGCCCGGTGCATCGACGTCGGGCAGTATCTCCAAGTTCCTGCGCAGCATCCCGGCGCATTCGCGCATAGTGGGAGCGAGGGCGGAATGTGCCGACATGACGCTATCCTATTCACCGGCGAAGGATGCGCCCATACGTAATTCAACGGTCAGCCCTTGCTCTGCGCTTTCCGCGTATAGAATAGGGAATGCGGTTTGGATTTGCCCACAACAGGAACCGGACCGGCGCCGCGGCCTGCCGCGCTGCGGAACGGCTCCACGCAGAACGGCGCGGTCTTATGACAACTTCCTCGACCCCTCAGCGCGTCAAAAGGGTCTGCGCTTGATCTGGTCGCAACGATTCAAGCACAAGACAATATGCGCCCGTCATTCACGCTCGATCGCGCCAGCGATACCACATTGCAGGATCAGATCCGCAAGGGCGTGATCGAATTGATGCGATCGCAAGCCTGGTCGGCAGGGCACAGGCTGCCCTCCTCGCTCACTATGGCGTGGCTCCTGGGCGTTTCCCGCAGCACGGTAACCATTGCCTATCAGCAGTGGCAGATGGCCATGTGGTTGCCCGGGAACGCAGCGGTCCGTTCATCTCTGGCGACCTGACCGCCGGACGGACCGGGTTCGGCGAGGTTACGGGGATTGCCGAACGCGCGACGCCAAACCGCGTGCCCTGGTCCGAACGCCTTCCACGCCTTCCCGCGCTTCCGGAGCCGCGGCCCGCCACCTGGCAGCACTATCCCTATCCCTTTCTCGACGGTTGCTTCGACGACAGTCTTTTACCTGTCGGCGATTGGCGAGAGGCAGTGAGCCTGTCGTTGAAACGGCGGCAGGTCGCGTCGTGGTCCGGGATCGCTGACGATGATGCGGCGCTGACCGAAGAGATCCGGACCAAGATATTGCCGCGTCGCGGCATTTACGCGCGCCCGGATGAAATACTGCTGACGCTCGGCATCGGGCGTCGGACGAGAAGGCTCACATTATGGCATCAATGATTATCTCGAGATCTAAAATGTCCGCATCGGTGACGTGATCTGATCCGGCAGAAAGGTCCGCTGGCGGCGCACGAGCAATGCTGAGCGGAAGGTGATTGCGATAGGCAATGGTTTTTCGGCCTCGCGGCAGCGTATGTCCGCTTCAACGAAGACCAGCCGTGGAAGCTGCTCTTCCTCGACTGACCGCTCTTCAATGAGGTACGGCACCGAGTTCGAACCCCGTATTATCGTGCAATGCAAACCTGTCGACGATGTCGGCGCTGGCGCGATTGTAACCGACGACCTCCACCGTGCGGCCTTCGCGGCGCAGGCGCGCGATGATCTTGTCGAGCGCGCCGACACCCGAGATGTCCCAGAAATGTGCGGCCGACACGTCGATGAGGATGTCGGGTGCGGCCTCATCAGTCTGGAAGCTCCGTGTGAAGCGGTCGACCGAGGCGAAGAAAATCTGGCCAGTCACGAAATAGGTAGTGCGGCTCGCGTCATCACTGGCCTCGCGCCGAACCTCGAACATCCGCTGCACTTTTGCGGCAAAGAATATCCCCGACAGCAGCACGCCAGCGAGCACGCCCAGGGACAGGTCGTGTGTCGCCACGACCACAACCACCGTGGTCACCATCACGATCGACGAGGTCGGCGGATGGCGGCGCAGGTTCGCGATCGAGTTCCAGCTGAAGGTGCCGATCGACACCATGATCATCACCGCGACCAGCGCGGGCATCGGCATGCGGCCGACATAGGGGCCGAGCAAGGCGAGCAACATCAGGAGCGTGGCGCCGGCGGTGAAGGTCGAAAGACGGGTCCGCCCGCCCGAGGTGACGTTGATGACGGACTGACCTATCATTGCGCAGCCGCCCATCCCGCCGACGAAGGCGGCGGCGATGTTGGCGGTGCCTTGTCCGGCGCATTCGCGGCGCTTGTCGCTATCACTGTGCGTCATGTCGTCGACGATCTGCGCGGTGAGGAGCGATTCGAGCAGGCCGACTGCGGCCATCGTCAGCGAATAGGGCAGGATGATCCGTAGCGTTTCCAAAGTCAGCGGTACATCGGGCAGGACGATGTTCGGAAGACCTTCCGGAAGCTTGCCCATGTCGCCGACCGTGTTCACCGGCAGGCCGAACCCAATGCTGATTGCCGACAGGATCAGGATGGCGACGAGCGGCGAGGGAACGGCCTTCGTCAGCAGTGGGAGCAGGTAGATGATGGCAAGCCCGCCCGCGACCATCGCATAAGCCTGCCACGTCACATCGATAAGCTGCGGCAGCTGTGCCATGAAGATGAGGATGGCGAGCGCGTTGACGAACCCGGTGATCACCGAGCGCGATACGAACTGCATGACGAGGTCGAGCCGTAGCAATCCGGCGATAATCTGGATGATGCCCATCAGGATCGTCGCGGCAAAGAGATACTCAACGCCATGTTCGCGGACGAGCGGAATGACGAGGACGGCCACCGCGGCGGTCGCCGCCGAAATCATCCCTGGTCGCCCTCCGGTAAAGGAGATGACGATCGCGATCGCGATCGATGCATAAAGGCCGACGCGCGGATCGACCCCGGCGATGATCGAAAAGCCGATCGCCTCGGGGATCAGTGCGAGTGCGACGACAATGCCGGCAAGGATGTCGGCGCGTGCGGTCGCGGCGCCGGCGAACCATTGCTGGCGGTAAGCGGTAAATCCGTTGAACATGAAAAGCTCACATCAAAACACATGGCGCCCGGGCGGACGCGATCATATTTGCATGTGCGATGTTGTCCGGCGGATCGGCGGCCGGAATAGCCACCCGGAGTTGCACCGGGTCCTTGCGAATGGCGGCCCTCTATCCTGATGCCGGGCTCCTTTGCAATCGATCGCTTTGTTCGCTTTCGTGCCTGGCATCATAAAAGCCGACCCTCTCCAGCCGGCCAGTCCCTGCCGAGTGCTGGACCGGCGCTAATTGGGGGCTTCGACCAGATCTTCGACCATCGTGGCCATCAGGCCGACCTGCGAATGGACACCGGCCTTTGCATAGATGCTCGCAAGCTGCGCCCGGATCGTCCCCGACGCCGCGCTGCGGAGGCATGCGATCTCTGCGGCATCGAAGCCCTTGAGTGCGAAGAGCGCGACATCGGCCTCGGCACCGGTCAACTGCCAGTCGAGGAACCGCTGCCGGACGAGATCTGACATCGCGCCGCGCGCGGTTGCGACCGCAGCTTCGTCAAGCCTTGCGCGAACGACCAGCCAGCGCAGCTGCAGCGTGCCGAAGACCACGCCAGCCAGCAGGGCGGCGGTTGCGCAGGATTCAACGAACAGGTGCATGCTCCATCCATCCGCGGCGATGTCGCCTGCGACGTCGGCGACGAAGAAGATCGTCGCGAGCGTCTGCAGCGCCACAAGGAAGGTGATGGCGACTGCCCGGCGTTCCAGCGCTTTTCGTCTTTCCCGCATGGTCACGGTCTACGCGCGTCCGGGCAACATGGCCAACAGGATTTCCCGGCCGCTGCGGCGCGTCTCGAAGACTGTTCCGGCGATATGCAGGGCAATCAGAATATAGAGCAGGTTGACGCTGGTCTCATGCACTTCTTCCCACATGCTTTCGCTACCCTCCGCGCCTTTCACCTCGTCTTCCTCCTCATCGTCGTCCTGTTCGGCGACCAAATGGCGGCTGACCTCGCCCGCCTGATCCGCAGAGCCGGGGAGCGCGCCCGAAGGTGGGCCTGCCATCGCTATTCCGCTGGCAATGATAAGGCCGAGCACGCACCAGATGGCGTAGACCATCAACGCGCCAAGCGGATTGTGCGAGCGATGGATCTCCTTTCGGCCGACCCTTATATCGCGCAGATGCCCCACAGCCCGGCGCAAGCTCGGCGGGAAAGCCGAAAAGCGAGCTTCGGCCGGACCTATCAAACCCCACAGCAGGCGCAGCGCGAAGACCGCGGCCAGCGCATAGCCCACCCAGATGTGCGCCCCCGATCCTTCTTCGGTAACCAGCGCATTGGCGATGATTGCGGTGACAATCGACCAATGGGCGATTTTCACGACGGGATCCCAGCTGCGACGCGAGCGAGCGGGGGCTGGGGAAAATTCTTCGAGTTCTAATTGTTGCGCGTGTGGCATGCTCTTTTCCTTCGTTGCTCGAAGGATCCGATCATGGCTGACGCCGCCGGGCCATCGGTCAGATGCTTATGCTCGCGGATTTAAGCATCTGCTTACGCCAGGAGCACCGTTGCGTAAGTTTCCGGGCGCGCTTTGCGAACATTATGTGCCCGGAATTCCCGCGAGCTCTGCTGGCGTGACGACGGGTTCGTTCCGGTCCTTCCGCTCCGAGTAGCGGTCGACGAGCTGGTCGGCATGGCCGCGCGTGAGCACGGTGAAGCGCACCAGCTCCTCGGCGACGTCGACAATCCGGTCATAATAGCTCGATGGCAGCATCCGGCCCGCCTTATCAAACTCCTGATAGGCCTTCGCGACGCTCGACTGGTTGGGAATGGTGATCATCCGCATCCAGCGGCCAAGGATGCGCAGCGTGTTGACGCTGTTGAACGATTGCGATCCCGCCGAGACCTGCATCACCGCAAGCGTGCGGCCCTGCGTCGGGCGGAGTCCCTTATAGGCGAGCGGCAGGTGATCGATCTGCGCCTTCATGATCCCGGTGATCTGACCATGGCGTTCGGGGCTGCACCAGACCTGGCCTTCGGACCAGAGCGAATGCTGGCGAAGCTCCTCGACCGCCGGATGATCATCATCTGCGATCTGGTCAGGAAGCGGAAGGTCGGAGGGATCGAAGATCCGCGTTTCGCAGCCGAACAGCTGGAGCAGCCGCGCGCTTTCTTCGACGACGAGACGGGAGTAGGAGCGTTCCCGCAAGCTGCCGTAGAGCAGCAAAATGCGCGGCGCGGGATCGAGCGGGCCGAGACCGAGCGCCGGTTGTGCGCGCAGATATTGGGGCCCGAGCGCCGGAAAGTGGTCGGGGTCGACGAGTGCGCGCAGGCGCGCGAAGTTTTGGTCTGACATGAGCTAGTCTACCGTGGGGTGGTTGCGGGGAACCAGCGGCGGCCGAGGCGAAACGCCACACCGACGAGGAGGATGAGGACGGGGACCTCGACGAGCGGGCCGATTACTGCTGCGAAGGCGACGGGCGAGGCGAGGCCGAAGGCAGCAATCGAGACGGCAATCGCGAGTTCAAAATTATTGCCTGCGGCGGTGAAGGCGACCGCGGTCGTGCGCGGGTAATCGGCGTCGATGAGCTTACCCATCCAGAAGCTGATCAGGAACTGGATGACGAAGTAGATCGTAAGCGGGATCGCGATGCGAACAACGTCGGCGGGAATGCTGACGATCTCGCCGCCCTTGAGGCTGAACATCGCGACGATGGTGAATAGCAGCGCGACGAGCGTGATCGGGGCGATCCGCGGCAGGAAGCGTGTCTCGTACCAATCGTTGCCTTTTGCCTTCGCGAGAATATGGCGCGTCAGATATCCGGCGAAAAAGGGAATGCCGAGATAGATTAGAACCGCTTTAGCGATCGTCCAGAAGCTCACGTCGATGACGCTGCCTTCGAGCCCGAACAGCGGCGGCAGGATGGTGAGGAAGAACCAAGCATAGACACTGAAGAAGAGAATCTGGAAGATCGAGTTGAAGGCGACGAGCGCCGCGACATATTGATTGTCGCCTTTCGCGAGCTGGTTCCAGACGATGACCATCGCGATGCAGCGCGCAAGGCCGATGAGGATCAGGCCGGTCATATATTCGGGTCGATCCGCAAGAAAGAGGATGGCGAGCGCGAACATCAGCGCCGGGCCGATGATCCAGTTCTGGACGAGCGAGATCGCAAGGACGCGTCGGTCGTCGAACACGCGCGGAAGCTCGCTATAGCGCACGCGGGCGAGCGGCGGATACATCATCAGGATCAGGCCGATCGCGATCGGGATGTTGGTCGTGCCGATCGACAGCGCCTCGATCGCGCTTGGGAGGCCCTCGAAGATGGTTCCGAGAAGCACCCCCAAGGCCATCGCCAGGAATATCCAGAGCGTCAGATAGCGGTCGAGGAACGACAGGCGTTCGCCTTTGATCTGCGGCATCGATCAGTCGCCGATGCGGTTGCCGGCGTCGTCGACCACCTGCTCGCCGTCCTCCTTGGCGAAGGCGCCAAGCTGCCTCGCCGGAAGGATGTCGAGTACGGCCTCGGAAGGGCGGCAGAGCCTCACACCGAGCGGAGATACGACGAGCGGACGGTTGATCAGAATGGGATGCGCCATCATCGCGTCGATGATTTCCGCATCGCTGAGCGCGGGATCGTCGAGGCCGAGCTGGAGGTAGGGCGTACCTTTCTGCCGCAGGAGGTCTCGCGGTGCTATACCGGCGCGGGCGATCAACTGTTCGAGCAGCCTACGCGTGGGCGGCGACTGCAGATATTCGACGATATGCGGTTCGATCCCCGCGTTGCGGATGAGGCCAAGCGTGTTGCGTGAGGTGCCGCAGTCGGGATTGTGATAGATGAGAATGTCGGCCACGGCTCAATCCCGATCAGCAGCAGGCGAGTTCGGCGAGCAGCGGTTCACAGAGTTCGGCGCGCCCGTCACAGCAATCCTTGGCGAGGAAAAGCATCAGGCCGCGAAGAGCATCAATGTCGGCGCGCTGGATGATGTTGCGTCCGCGCTTCTCTGACTGCACGAGTCCAGCCTTGGCGAGCACAGCGAGATGCGTCGAGAAGGTGCTCTGCGTCAGTCCAGAATGTTCGACGAGCTGTCCTGTCGAAAGTCCTTCGGGCTCGTGTCGCACAAGCAAACGGAAGGCATTGAGCCGGGTCGGATGCGCGAGCGCGGCGAGCGCCAGCAGGGCTGCGTCAGTGGTCATTCATCGAAATTACCCGATGGATTTCCATCTGGCAATAACAATCGCAAATTCCCGATGCGTTAATATCACTTTCCTCGTTTCGGTGCCCGAAGCAGATGAGGTGGATGGCTCCCGCTCGCGGCATCTATGTGCCAAGATGAGTTTACCCTAACGCGCGGATGGCAACTCTCAGGCCGTCAAATATCCGGCGCTATGTGTGGCTTCAGCCACATGCCCGACAATCTTTGCTTGGGAGAGCCGGCCGCCGTGTAAAGCCTTAACCGGGTTGGACAGATGCGCTTTACGGGCTGCGCTCCTTACTCTTGCCATTTGGACCAAGGTGACGACAATGCCTCCATCTGCCCGCGGGGATCAAGAATGCAAGACGGACTTGTCGATCGGATTTACGAATGCTCGGTGGTCCCGGAGGCATGGCCGGCGGTTCTCGACGAGGTGGCAGCGCTCGCGGGTTCGGCGGGTGGGCTTCTCTTCTCGGCGCGCAAGGCCCTGAACTGGACCGCTTCCGAGCGCGTAGCCGACGTCTTTGCGGCCTATGTGGAGGAAGGATGGTTCGGCAAATGCAGCCGGCGCGTTTGCCTGATGGGCCGCGAGGAACCCTCCTTTTTCGTCGAGCATGATTTCTGGAGCGACGCGGAAATCGATGCCGATCCGGTGTATCGCGATTTTTTCCGTCCGCGCGGGCTGGGATGGTCGGCGGGAACCGGGGTCCAGGTGCCGACCGGCGACAATATCGTGTTCAGCGTCGAGCGCGCCTTTTCTGAAGGCCCCGTGGCGGCCGAAAGCGTGGCACGGCTCAATCTGCTGCGCCCGCATCTGGCGCGCAGCGCGCTCGTGAGCGCGCGTATGCAGCACAAGCGCGCGCAGGGCGCCGCCGAGGCGCTGACCGCGATGCACCTGCCTGCCTTTCTCCTGCGCGCAGGCGGTGAAGTTGTCGAGATGAGCCCGCTTGGCACCGATGTGTCACCGCTTGTGATATTGGGTGCCCACGGCCGCCTGCGACTGGCGGACAGGCAGGCAGATGCGCTCCTCGACGACGCCCTGGCATCGCTGACCTCGGCACCCGCCATCAGCGCGCGATCGTTTCCGGTACGTGACGCGGCGGGAATGCCCCGGCAGGTCGCGCATCTGATCCCGGTTCAGCGCGGTGCGCACGATGTTTTTGGGGATTCCTATGCCTTGCTGATGATGGTGCCGGTCGCTTCGGATAGCGTGCCTTCGGCAACGCTGATGAAGTCGCTTTTTGACCTGACGCCGTCGGAAGCGCGCGTTGCCAGTGGTATCGCACGCGGCGAAACGCCAGAGGCAATCGCGGCATCGGGCTGTGTCGCCATCAGCACAGTGCGCAGCCAAATTCGCAGTGTGCTCGAGAAAACGGGCACGTCACGGCAGTCCGACCTTGCCGGGCTGCTGGCGCGGCTCGGTGCAACCGCTCCGAACTAGTCGAAAAACTCCGTCCCATCCTCCATCTGGAGGATGAACCGCATGCAGGCTTGGGCTCTATTCGCAATCGCTGACGGCGATCTGCGACCCACAGTCGTCAGCGGGCGGTGCGCTTGACCCATCGGGCCAGGCGCACCGCCGCCAGAACCCGCCCGATCGGCAAAAGGTCAAGGCAACGGGTGCAAGACTTGATCGGCTGACCGCATCATTCGCAGCCTGACTGGTCGCGGCGGCAACGCTTTTCGCGACTGCCCCCATGGTAACCCCGGCGGCGTTTTCGCCGCAGTTCCGCAAAAATACCGACATCCTGTAAAAACTACTAGCAGGTAGATAATTTTTGCGGCATAGTTATCCCAACGGCTCGCCATCGACAGAATGGCACCGCGGAGGGAGATTTTGGTGTCACTATCCGACTGCCTTGGGTCGATGCTATGACGGTGGCCGTGTCCAGTGATTCCATGATCAATCCGCGCGCCCCCGGTGCCTCGCTCAAATCCGAGTTCGTTGCCTTCAAGGTCAACCGCATCGTCGAGGCTGCGAGCCATCTTTTTTACGAGCGCGGCTACAGCAGCTGCACCCTCGACAATGTCGCCAACCAGCTCAGCGTCACCAAGCCCTTTCTCTATTCCTATTTCCGGAACAAGGAAGCGATCCTTGCGGCTATCTGCGAGGTCGGCATCAGCGAGGCCCTCGCGGTGCTCGAGGATGTGCTGGCGCATCAGCATGAGAGCCACCGTGCAAAGCTTGCCGAAGTCGTGCGTAAGGTCGGGCGGATTGTCATCGACCGGCAGGAATATGTCGTCGTCTATCAGCGAGAGATGAAGCATCTCTCCGCTGATGATTACAAGCGCATCCTCCGGCTGCGGCACAGCTTCGATCACCAGATCGGCACGATGATTCGCGAAGGCGTCGCAAGCGGCGAATTCCGCGCCGACATTGATCCGTTCATCGCGGTCTGGATTGGCGGCCTCATCAGCTGGATCCCGACATGGTATTCGCCGACCGGCCAACGCACCGCTGACGAGGTCATCGAATATCTGGTCGAGGCCGCGCTGCGGCTGGCAGGCGCGGAATAGCAAAGGGAATCTGACACAGGCGGAAAACGGAGCGGGTTTCGATACCCGATTGGCCCAAACAGATAATCAAATACTGACGGGTAGATAATTATAAGCCCGGTATATCAGGGAGAGGCGATATGAATTTCAAGGTCAAGCTACTGCTGTCGGCGGCTGCCACGGCTTCGATTGCCGTCGCAGCGCCAGCGTTTGCCCAAGAGACCGCGCGCGATAGCGGCACCGAGGCCGGCGAGGATGGTGCCATCATCGTAACGGCAACCAAGTCCGGCAAGTCGCTGGAAGATACAGGGGGCTCGATTTCGGTTCTCGGTGCTGGCGATGTCGGCGCGGGCGGCATCGAAGACGCCGGCGATCTCGCCTCGGCGGTGCCCAATGTCTCGGTCGGCGATCAATTCGGCGTCAACCGCACCTTCATTCGCGGCATCGGCCTCACCAGTATCGACCTTGGCGCCGACGGCGCCGTGGCCTTCCTGCAGAATGGCGCGATGATCAGCCGTCCGGCGGCGCAGCTCAGCGGCTTCTACGACGTTCAGCAGATCGAAGTGCTGCGCGGACCGCAGGGCACGACATATGGCCGCGGCGCGACCGGCGGCGTCATCAATATCGTCACCGCGCGGCCGACCTCCCAATTCGGCGGCTATGCCCGTGCCTCTTACGGCAATTATGACGCGCGGACGCTCGAAGGCGCGCTGGGGGGACCGATCACCGGCGAAAATCTGATGTTTCGCGTCGCGGGCAAATATGAAAAGCGCGACGGCTACGGCACCAACTTGTTCACCGGCAATCCTGTCGATGACCGCGATGCCTATGCCATTCGCGGATCGCTGCTCGCAAAATTCTCCTCGAACCTTGACCTGCTGATTGTCGCCGATCACTTCAAGGAGGACGACAACAATTATGCCTTCCACTATTTCGGTCCGACCGTGGTTCCCGAGGCGGGGCTGGCGTCGTCGCTTCTCGGCGGCAAAACGATCTTCGACTATTATGCGGCGCGCGGCGAAAAGCCCAACCTGCGCAACATCTACTCCGACGAAGACGCGGTCAACAAGCGCGACGGATCGAGCGTTCAGGGCATTTTGACGTGGGATTCGGGCGATCTCTCGGTGGTTTCCACCACCGCCTACCGCAAGTTCAAGCGTTTCAATCGCGACGATCTCGACGTCAGCGATATCAATGCCTTCGGTCAGAACAACTATACCGAGGACAGCAAGTCGTTCAGCCAGGAGGTTAATTTCACCTACAAGACCGGCGGCTTGTCGCTCTTGGGCGGCGCAACCTATTTCGACGAACGTCTGTTCGGCGAGGTTCGCGTGCCGACCGTCAACCTAGCATCCTATTTCAACATCGTTCTGGGCACCAGTTTGCCTGCCGACCAGTTCGACAACGGCAATTATCTCCAGCGCGGCACCGTCAAGACCAAGGCGGCGGGCGCCTATCTCGAAGCATCATACGAGCTGCTGCCCGACCTGACGCTGACGGCCGGCGCACGCTATAATTGGGAAAAGCGCAGCGGGGTGGGGCGTTTCACCTTCGAGGCGCAGGGCCTCGATATCCCGACCGACAAGAGCGGCAGCTGGGATGCGATCACGCCCAAGTTCGCGATCGAATATCGCACCCCGGGCGGCACGCTCTTTTACGGTAAGGTCACGCGCGGCTTCAAATCGGGTGTCGTCAACATCGGCAGCATCAACTCGGTCATCGACCCCGAATATGTCTGGAGCTACGAGGCGGGCTTCCGCGGGGAAACCGCCGACCGCAAATTCGGCTTCGCCGGTGCCGTCTTCTATTATGATTACAGCAATCTGCAGGTCGGTTTCGTCAACGCCAACAGCATCGTCGAGACGATCAACGCCGCGTCGGCGCGCAACTACGGGGTCGAGCTCGAAGCCAATTTCCGTCCCGGAGAGAACACCACGATCCGGGTCTACGGCACCTATCTCAACGCGAAATACAAGGAATTCTGCAACGGCTATTATGGGGCGGGCAGTCCCGGCAGGCCGCAGTATCCGGCCTGTCCGACCGACCCGGCCCTCGTCGATCTGTCGGGCAACCGCTTGTCGAACGCGCCCAAATTTACGGTCGCGGCCTTTGCCGACCAGCGTTTCCAGCTCGGCAGCGCCGGCTTCCTCGACCTTTCCGCCGACGTCAATCTGCAGGACGAGGTCTTCTTCACCGAATTCAACAACCGCGACGCGCGGCAGCAGGCGTTCGCGCTGGTCAATGCGAGCATTACCTACCGGTCGCCCGACGAACGCTGGTCGCTCGCGCTGTGGGGCAAGAATCTGACCGACAAATATGCGCTCGCCAACACGATCATCTCCGCGCCGCTCTACAGCTTTGTGTCGGTGGGATCGCTGCGACCGCCGCGGACCTACGGCGTGACGCTCGGGGTCGATTTCTGATTGGAGTATTGCGGCATGGAGGCAGCGTTCAATATCGGCCGCTACCGTGTCTTCCGTCTCGAGGAGTGGCAGGGCGGCTTCAGTCCGCCCGAGGCACTCTTCGCGGAATATGAGGACGCTGCCTTCGCCGCCCAGGTGGCGGGTTTCGAGCCCGCCTTTTTTCGTGACGGGATGATCTACGGCTATCTGCAAAGCTGGCTTATCGATACCGGAACCGAGCGGATCATTGTCGATACCGGCGCGGGCAACGGCAAGGATCGTCCCGGCATTCCGATCTTCGGCAATCTCGCGACGCCATTTCTTGCGGAGTTGGAGGCGGCAGGGTTCGCAGCAGGCGATATCGACAAGGTCTTCTGCACGCATCTTCACATCGACCATGTGGGGTGGAACACCGAATGGCGCGAGGACAGCTGGCTGCCGACCTTCCCCAACGCGCGCTACTATTTCCCGCGCGCGGACGAAGCGGCCTGGAATCCCGAAAAGCCACTTTACGCGACCCTCGCCGGTGCGGGGGTCAACGCTAATGTCTTCGAGGACAGCGTCCTGCCGATCATCGACGCGGGCCTCGCCGAACTGATCGACGATGGCGCCGAGATCGCCCCCGGGATGCGCGCCCGGACCTTTCCGGGGCACACGCCCGGTCACATGGTCCTCGAAGTCGAGGATCAAGGTCAGGTTGCACTCTTCACCGGCGACATATTGCATCACCCGATGCAGGTGCTGCGCCCCGATTGGAACAGCGTCTATTGCGAGGACAGGGTGCAGGCGGCCGCGAGCCGGCGGCATCTGCTCGAGCGCGCGAGCGCCAGGGGAGCGCGCATCGTCCCCGCGCATTTCGGGGCCCCTCATTCGTTGTTCGTGGCGCGCGCCGATGACGGGACATATCGGCCGCGTTTTGCATAGCATTGACCGAGGCGCTGCGATGACCGAGCTTGCCTTGCCGCCCTTTTCGCCCGGCGATGCGTCGCTGAAGGCCGATCCTTACGACGCTTTTGCCCGGCTTCGCGAGCAGGATCCGATTCACCGGTCCGCGCATGGCTATTGGGTGGTCAGCCGTTACGACGATATACGCTCGGTCCTGATGAACCGCGAGGCGTTCGGGCAGGGCGATTTTGTCGAGAATATTCGCCTTTTCTATGGCCCGGATTTCGATGTGATGGGACAGCGAGGCTATAAATGGCTGTCCGAGGTGTTTCTGATGCAGGACCCGCCGCATCACACGCGCGTGCGCGGACTGGTGACGGGGGCGCTGACCGCACGGCGGGTTCGCGCCATGGAGCCGCGGATTCGTGAAATCACCGATCGCTTGATCGACGATTTCGCCGCCGACCGGGAAGGCGATCTGATTGCGCGCTTCGCTTATGAACTTCCGGTCCGCGTCATGTGCGACATGCTCGGCATTGATCCCGAAGATGCCCGTCTCAAGACGGTAATCGATGCCATTGCGCAAAGCTTCATCGTCTTTGAAGCGCGCGCGCTCACCGACGCGGAACTGGCAACCGCGAATAGGCAGATTGCCGTGCTGCAGCAATTTTTCGAGACGCTGTTCGACGAGCGAAAGGCGGCGCCCAGGGACGATCTCGCCACCGCGCTAGTCCAGGCCGGAGGTGCTGAGGATGCGCTTTCGCACGATGAACTGGTCACCGTCGCCATCGGCCTGTTCGGGGCTGGCTTTGAGACGACCGCGCACATGATCGGCAACGGCCTGCTCTGCTTCAGCCGCTTTCCCGATCAATGGCGGCGTCTTGTCGGCGAACCGGAAACCCTTGCTGCAGGCGTGGTCGATGAAGTGCTGCGCTACGAAAGCTCGCTCATTGCAACCTATCGCACCGCACTGCTAGCAACCGAAATCCGCGGACAGTCGATCGCGCAGGGCGAGAAGGTTCTCACCCTCATCGGCGCCGGAAACCGTGACCCGCGGCTGTTCGACGATCCCGACCGCTTCGATATCGGTCGCGGCAATGCGGCTCGGCACCTCAGCTTTGGCGGCGGCATTCATTTTTGCGTCGGCGCCGAACTGGCCCGGCTCGAAGGCCGGATCGCCTTCGAAAGGCTGGCGACGCGCCTGCCGGGGCTGACCGTCGACATCGACGCGCCGGCATGGCGCGAGGGATTTCTGTTCCGTGGCATGAGCGCGCTTCGCGCGCAGTGGTGACGCGTCAGGGGGTGACAATGATCTTTCCGATCCGCGTACCCGACGCGAGAGCGCGTAGCGCGGCGGGGGCGTCGGACAGCGCGAAGCGCTGATCGATGACGGGCCGGATCCGGCCGCGCTCGGCAAGGCGGAAGATGATGGCGAGGATCGTCCGCACCCGCGCCGGATCGCTTTCGCCAAGATAGCGCGCATCCACGCCCGCCAGTTCGCCCGACTTGAGCAGCGGCAGATTGGCAGGAAGCCGCGGGATTTCGTCACCCGACGCGAAGCCGACGACCAGGTGCCGGCCATGTTTGGCGAGCGAGCGGAAACAGGGCTCGAACAGCGCGCCGCCGACCGGATCGAACACGCGATCGATCCCGCCGGGATAGCGGGTCTTGAGGACGGCGCGCCAGTCGGGATTGCGATAGTCGAGCACCAGCTCGGCGCCGAGGCCCGCAACATGGCGTATCTTGGCGTCTCCCGAGGCCAGGGCGGCGACGCGGCCGCCGCTGGCATAGGCGAGCTGGACCGCCGCCGATCCCACCCCGCCCGATGCTCCGGTCACGAGCAGCGACTGGCCTGCTTCATAATGGCCGCGATCGAAAAGCCCGTAATAGGCCGTCAGGAAGTCGAGGATAAGTGCGGAAGCGCCTGCGGCACCAAGGGCATCGGGCACCGCCACGCTGCTTGCGGCGCTGACGATCGCCTGTTCGGCAAGCCCGCCGCCGAATTGCCAGCTCGCGATGCGCTGGCCTTCCGTAAAGCCCTCGACATCATCGCCCACCGCCTCGATGCGACCGACAATCTCGCCTCCCGGAATGAAGGGCAAAGAGGGCTGCAACTGGTAAAGGCCGCGCATCACGAGTGCATCGACAAAACCGAGCGCGGTCGCTTCGACATGGACGCGGATTTGACCGGGACCCGGCGGGAGGCTGGCCTGCTCCTCGATCGCGAAATCCTCGATCGCGCCGAGGCGGCGGCCTTGAAAGACTTTCATCGGTTTTGGCCTCGCCGCCGCCTAACCGGCTTCGGCGCGGGCATCGAGCCCGTCGCTGTCCTGCCGCCCGAAAGCCAGGTCGTCCGCATTGGGCGAGCGGGTCATGCGCCAGAAGGCGTCGTTACGCCACGGCGTGATTGCAATCACGCGGCCCTTCGCGTTTCGGTACCAGTTCTCGGTCCCAGGATGCGTCCACACGAGCTTCTCATGCGCTTCGTCGATCTGCCGCCGATAGTCCTGATAAACCTCATCCTTCACCTCGACCGTTGCGGCCCCGCGGGCGGCGCTTGCAAGAACGACCTCGCCCGCAAAATGCATCTGGTTTTCGATGTTGCGGATCATGCTGCCGCCATGGCCCGAACCGACATTGGGACCGAGCAGAATGAACAGATTGGGAAAGCCCGGCACCAGTGTTCCGAGATAGGCAGCGGCGTCATCTTCGCCCCAGATGTCGCGCAGCAACGCGCCGTTCCGTCCGATCACCTCATAGGAGCCGAGAACGCGGGTGGTCTGGAATCCGGTCGCAAGAATGATGACGTCGGCGTCGACCTCGATCCCCGACGACGAGATCAATCGATTGCCCTCCACCCGCGCCAGATGTTCGGGAATCAGCTGGACATTGGGCTTGAGGAGCGTGCGATACCAGCCGTTGTCGAGCAGCATCCGCTTCGCGAAGGGCGGATAGTCGGGAAGAACATCCGCTATCAGGTCGGGCCGTTCGGCCAGCTGCTCTTCGACGTAGCGGGTGAAATGGCGGCGGTGACCATCGTTGATCGCATTGACCGCGCGTTCGGGGTGCGGCCAGTCGGGATCGCGTCGAAGCGTGCCATGGACGCGGTCATTGAACGTCCACGACAGACGCTGTTCGAGCCAGGCCCGATAGAGCGGCACGGCCTGCATCAGATAGCGCACGCCGTCGGGAACCGATTTTCGGAACTGCGGAAACGGCGCCGCCCATTGTTTCGACCGCGCAAAAAGGGTGAGCGAACGCACCTCGTCGACAATCGCCGGAGCAACCTGCATGCCCGATGCGCCATTGCCGATCACCGCTACCCGCTTGCCCGAAAGATCGGCGCCTTGCGGCCAGCGGCTGGTGTGGATCACTTCGCCCTCAAAGCCGTCGAGACCTTCGATGCTCGGATATTGGGGGATGTTGAGAATGCCCACCGCGCTGAAGAGATAGTCCGCGCGATGCGCGGCCGTGCTGCCATCGGGCTTCGAGACCACGACCTCCCACTGCTGCGCGTCGTCGATCCACCGCGCCGACTCGACCTTCGAATTGAACTGTGCGTGCGCCGCCAACCCATATTCGCGCGCGGTTTCGAGAAGATAATTCTCGATCTCGTCGCGCAGCGGGAAATATTTCGACCAGTCGTTGGGCCGACATGAGAATGTATAGGTCAGCGAAGGCGTATCCACCCCGCATCCCGGGTAGCGATTCTCGAACCAGGTGCCGCCGAAATCCTCGTTCTTCTCGAACAGCACATAATCGATGCCCAGCTGCTGAAGCTCGATCCCGGCGCAAATGCCAGAGATTCCGCCTCCGATCACGATCGCCGACTTGGTCTTGAGCAAGGGCGGTATCGCACGCGGCGTCGGCGCGTACAGCATCCCGGCGGCGACGATATCGCCATATTCCTCGGGAACATGCTCGGTCATTGCCACGCTCAGCATCCTGGCGAGATGCGCATTGTCGGGCCGCGGCAGGGCGAGCGGCGTGCCCGTCAGCCAGGCCTTGATTGCCAGCCGTGCGGCTTCGCGCACCTCGCGCTGGATGTCCTCGGGCAGCTGGCCGCTGTCATTGTCATCGAGGCCCGGTGCGCGCGCCGGCCGATAGGGATCTTCGAGCCACTTTTCCTCGCCGGTCATCTGGTGAAGCAGCATCAGCAGGGCAGGGATGTTCGCCTGCTCCACCCCCGATTCCAAAAGCGGCCAGTCGATCCGGTCCGCAGCGATCGGGCGGTCGGTTATCGGTTGGGTCATCTGACAAATATCCTGAAAGTAGCGGAAAGAAGAGCGCCCGCGCCCGCCGCGAGGCCGGTGAAGCGAGGGCGGTGCCCCGCGCGCGATGCGGAGGCCGGAAGGATCATGGCGAGAAGGATTCGCGGCGAACCCGCAGGCCGGCCGCCTCGCGATCCCAAGTGTCGTGCGTGACGCCCTCGCGCCGCAGATCGGTCTTCAACACTTTTGCCGACGGCGTCTTGGGCAGTTCGTCCAACACGCGAAAATAGCGCGGGACCATGAAATAGGGCATGGCTTCGATCAGGAATTGCGCGAGCGCGCGGCAGTCAATCGACCGGCCGGGCACCGGTGCGACAATGACCATCACCTCATCCTCGGAATATTCGCTCGGCACGGCGATAGCAGCCGCCTCGCGAACGTCGGGGTGGCGGCAGACTTCGGCCTCGACTTCGAAGGACGAGATATTCTCGCCTCGGCGCCGGATCGCGTCTTTGACCCGGTCGACAAAATAATAATAGCCATCCTCGTCACGGCGAAAGGCGTCGCCGGTGTGAAACCAGCCGTTGCGCCACGCCGCCGCGGTCGCCTCGGGGTTCGCATTATAGCCGCTGTTCATCGCCCAGGGCCGGTCGGTGCGGACGAGCATCTCGCCGATTTCCCCGATGGCGACCTCGCAATCATCGCCGTCGACGAGGCGGACCTCGACCCCCGGGCGCACCCGCCCGCAGGTGCCGACCTTCACCGGATTGGCTTCCGACACGATCGGCGAGGAAATCTCGGTCATGTTGAAGATCGTGTAGATATCGATGCCGAACCTCTCGGTGAAGGCGGGCGCATCGCCGGTCAACGGCACCATGAAGGCCTTCTTGACCCCGTGGTCGCGGTCCTGCGCGGTCGGAGGCGCCTTGAGCAGGAATGTGGCCATGACGCCGAGCAGAAAGACGACGGTGGCGCCGGTTCGCTTTGCGACTGCCCAGAATTCGTCGGTCGAAAAATTGTCGATCAGCGCGACCGAAGCGCCGCGCGCGAGCATGACGAACGGCGGCCCCATCCCGCCGATGTGAAAGATCGGCGCGACACACATATAGCGGTCGTCCTCGCCCACCATCGGCCAGCTTTCGGGTCCGGCATTCGAGAACATGTGAAGATAGGACGACAGCACGCCCTTCGAGGGACCCGTCGTGCCCGACGTGTAGATGATCGACTGGATGTCCCAGGGTTCGATCGGTCGTTCGAGCGGCAACCCGTCCGAGGGGTCGCCCTCCACATCGTCGTAACGCACCACCGGAAGAGGCGCTTGCGCCGCGGTGCCGGCTGTCGTGACGACAAGGCGTTCGAGACCGCCAAGATCGACTTCGGCGAGGCGCGGAACAAGATCGGGGTGAACCAGCAGAAGCCGCGCCGACGCGTTGGCAAGCACATGCTCGAGCAAGCCGCCCCGATAAGCGGTGTTGAAAGGCACGAAGACGGCGCCGAGGTAGTTGATCGCATAAAAGGCCAAAAGCGCGTCGGGTCCATTTGGCAGCCACACCGCCACATGATCGCCCTGCTTGACGCCGAGCGCGCGCAGGCCGGCGGCCTTGGCGCGAACGCGGGCGTGGATGTCAGCAAAGCTCCATTCGGACCCGTCCGGAAAGACGATATGCGCCTTGTCGGGCCGCTCGGCCGCCCAGCGGTCGAGCAGGTAGCGCAGCACGCATTCGTCGCGATTGGGAATGCGCGGATCCTGAAAGTCTCTCGCTCGCGCGGCGTCCGGCATAGTCACCCCCCTGTCTTCCTTGGCTATCGTCCCGGCTCCGGCCATCGTCAGGCGGCGCGCCGAAGGATTTCGAGGATGTCGGCGGCCGAGGTGACCGGCCGGGGATTGGTGCGGCCCCAGATGTCGAGAAGCGTATATTCGGCGACCTGCTGGAAGCGGCTTTCGTCTACTCCCACCTCGCTCAGCCTCCGCGGCATTCCCAGCCCCGCGATGAAGGCATCGAGCGCTGCCGAAGCGCTCGCATGCTCGCCCCCGAGCACCGCGAGCGTGCGCCCCTGACGGCTTGCATCATGCTCGGCGTTCCACGCCAGGACATAAGGCGACATCACGCAGGAGGTATATCCGTGCGGGACATCGCAGGTGCCGCCCAGAATATGGCCAATTGCGTGGCTTGCGCCCATTGGAACGCCGCCGATGATGCTGATCATCGACTGCCATGCGCCGATCTGGCATTTCAGGCGGCCTTCGAGATCGCCCGGATCCGCCTTCACGCGCGGAAGTCCCTCGACAAGCAGTCGCAGGGCGCTTTCGGCAAGACCGTCGGCAAAGTCGTTCGACTGGTAGGAGGACAAGGTCTCGACCGCATGGTCTACCGAACGGACGCCGGTCGAGAGCCAGAGCCATTCGGGCGTGTGGCGCGTGATGGCGGGATCGAGAACGACCATGATGGGCGCCATGTTGCGGTGCTCATAGCCCTGCTTGTGCTGGGTGACCTCGTCGGTGGCGCCCGACAGCGCGTTGAACTCTCCGCCGGAAAGCGTGGTCGGCACGCAGATGACGGGAATATCGGGACCGATCGTGATCGGGTTGATCACCTCGCCTGCATCGGTGACAAAGGTGCGCAGCGGTTCGAACGCCTCGACGCTTCGCACGTCATGC
Source organism: Sphingopyxis sp. Q841 (assembly GCF_052384365.1). NCBI lineage: Bacteria > Pseudomonadati > Pseudomonadota > Alphaproteobacteria > Sphingomonadales > Sphingopyxidaceae > Sphingopyxis > Sphingopyxis sp. Q841. The sequence continues at coordinate 1,809,040 of NZ_JBQSUM010000001.1, forward strand.
TTGATCAGCAGGGCGACGATCTTTGCACTGTCGGTGACCGAACCCCCGCCGACCGAGACGATCAGGTCGGCACCCGCGGCGCGTGCGGCATCGGCGGCCTTGAGGACATCGCTGCGCGGCGCGTGCGGAGCGACCCCGCTGAAGGTTGCGGCATGACGGTCGCCAAGCGCCGCCTCGATCAAGCCGATTTCGCCGGTTTGTTCGCGCAGCGTCGCCGATGCCAGCAGAAAAACCTTGTTGCACCCCATCTTGGCGGCCTGGTCGGCAATCGCCTCAGCCGTGGGGACGCCCATGGTAACCCGCTCGGTCCGGGTGAAGCGCAATTCGCTCGGGGTGATCTTAGACATGATCTCACTCTCCTCTGATCGTCCGGTCTGCGCCGGTCTGGTGAATCAGATAGTGACAGGAGAAGCGTATACTGGCTAGTATATTTTTCAACTGATGGGAATATGGGCGGCGAGCCCGCCAGGGGAGACGGATGACAAGCCTATGATAGAAAAAGAAAATGGCTCTGCGCCGCCGGCTTCCGGTATTCGGATTCTGGAATTTTCCGGGCTTGGCCCGACGCCTTTTGGCGCCATGCTGCTCGCCGATCTGGGCGCCGACATCCTGCGCATTGAACGCTTCGGCGCCGGGCGCCCGCTTGGCGGCGATCCGCAGTTCGACTTTCTTTATCGCAACCGCCCCTCGGTGGCGGTCGACCTGAAATCGCCCGACGGACACAATCTCGTTCGCGATCTGGCGATGAAGGCAGACGTTCTTATCGAAGGGTATCGACCGGGCGCGATGGAACGGCTCGGACTCGGTCCCGAAATACTCTGCGAAGCCAATCCGCGTCTGATTTATGCGCGCATGAGCGGGTGGGGGCAGGCCGGCCCTTTGGCGTCGCGCGCAGGACATGACATCAACTATCTCGCGCTCGCCGGCGCCCTCTATCCTATCGGGCCGAGTGACGCGCCGCCGACGCCGCCGCTCAATCTGGTCGGTAACTTTGGCGGCGGCGGCACATTCCTCGCCATGGGGGTGCTCGCTGCGCTGGTCGAGCGGCAGCGCTCGGGCAAGGGCCAGATTCTCGACGTGGCGATGGTCGACGGTATTTCGGTCCTGCTGACCCAGATGGCGGGCTGGATGCAGATGGGCCTTTGGAAGCGGGAGCGCACCGGCAATCTTCTCGACGGAAGCGCCTATTTCTATCGCTGCTATGAAGCCGCCGATGGCCGGCACATGGCTGTAGGCGCGCTCGAGCGCGAGTTCCATGATGCGTTTCTGGCGGGGCTTGGTCTCGACCCCGGGGATTTTCCCGACTATCTCAACCCCGACGTCTGGCCCGACCGCGCGCGCCGGATCGAGCCGATATTCCGCTCGCGTTCGCAGCGCGAATGGTGCGCAATTTTCGATCGGCTCGATGCCTGCGTCTCGCCAGTGCTGACCTTTGACGAGGCGGCCGATCATCCCGCGAATCGCGCGCGTGAAGCGCATGTTCATTCGGGCCGCTCATTGCAACCGGCACCCGCGCCGCGATTTTCGCGGTCCATCCTCCGGTCACCGGGCCCCGTGGTTTCGAGGCCCGATTTGCCCGGCAGCCTGATCGACTGGGCTGTCAGCGAAAATGAAATCCGATCGCTGCAGCAAAAGTCCATCATAGAATAGCTGCGCGGATTTCAGCGGCCGCCGGAAACTTGATCTGCGCCGAGCTCCTTCTGCCGACAGGCATTCAGCGCTCAGATGAGCATTGTTGCGATCCAAATGGTCTCGGTGTCCTCCGATGACCGCTTTTGGTGGATGCGCGCAATTCGTCCGGGCTCGTTGCAGCCGATTATCCGAAGAGAGCTTCAGATCGAGAGCTTCGCGTCCCCCTCGACAATGCGCTGTTCGAGCCTGGGCCGCGCCCCTGGCCGCCACATTTGGGCGTGGTGTGAGACGCGGTAGCGAAGCGGACCGCCATCGGGGGCTTTCGCCCGCGCGATCGGGCGGACGATGCACACGAACTCGGTTTCGATGGTGTCGGGCCCTGCGCTGACAACAGCATAGCCGTGACCGGCCATGTCGACGAATTCGAGATGGGGCGCAACGTCGGGATTGGTCAGCGCCCGGGCGGCTTCGATGTCGCCGCTCGCCGCATATTCGAGCGCCGCGCGCACCCCGCGCTTGATTGTGAGGTTGATCGTGTGCTCGGGCGGAGCGCCTTCGACCTTTCGAACATAGAGCGGGCGCAAGGCCGATTCCTTGAAGAACTCGGCAGCTTCGCCAAGGCCGGGAGCGGATATCGAACCGGTGATGAAGCTGAGTCCGACCGGCGCGAATTCCGCGGGCGGCAGGGCAGGCGCTGCATATCCGGCCCAGAAGCTGTGGCGGTCGCCGGAAACCGTAACGAAGCCCGGGATCTTCGCGTCGCGAACGAGATCGTAGATTTCGGCGCGTTCGGCGAAGGCTCCGCTCATATCGCCGCCGCCGAAGGTGCCATAATCCCTGCCCGGCCATCGGTCCTTCACCAGCCCCTCGGGCAGGTTCTGGGGATCGGTGCGCATATCGAGCGTGCCGTTGGTCGCGCCCCAGATCTTCCAGGTCGCAGTCGACTGGGTCAGCCGCGCCTTGAGCCACGCCTTTTGTTCCCGGCCGAGCACAGTATGCGCGGGTTCGTCCTTGCGATAATTGGGAATGCTCCTGTCCCCGATCGCGATGATCGCAGGCGGCTTGCCGCCCGCATAATCCCGCCCGCCGTCGACGATTTCCAGCCACTCTTGCGGGATCACCGGATAGTCGCCGGAGTCGAGCGCCGCCGCCTCGGGCCGATCGGTGGGGTCCGCCGCCTTGTAACTGTGCAGGTCGGTCAGGATCAGATCGACATGCTTGCCGTACCGCAGCGCGCGGTAGGTCGTCATGCTGCCGACCGCGATGCGGTTGTTGATTTCGGTGCCGAAGCCATCGTCGTCGAACGTGTCGATCGCGGCCTTTTCGACGGCAGGCGGGCTAAACTGCTCCAGCGCGGCGCCGGATGCCTTGCGAACGCGCGAGGGGATATATTCCCACCACGCTTGGTTGGCCGCGACGCGCAGCGGCTGCGCGGGCTCGACGGTGGCGCCATATTTGATGAAGCTCTGCCAGCCCTGCCAGGAGAATTCGTGATTGTCGCCCATGCACACGAAAGGAAGATAGGCCCGTGCATCCTGGATATCGGGATCGTCGATATGCGCGCGATAGACGTGGCGGTAGCCGGCGAGATTGGTCGGCACATAGAAATTGCCGACCTTGCGCGCGTCGGGAATGTGGCCGAGATCATAGACCGTGCGCGAATAGCGGTGCGGCGTTTCTTCAGGATATTCGACCACTTCGTAGATGAAGTCGCCGAGATGGAGCACAAAGCCGAGCTTGCGGTCGGCCGCCGCGCGCTCGTCCTCCCAGATCATGCGGGCGTAGGCGTTCTGCGCGCCTTCGTTGACGCTGTTGCAGGACACGAAGGCAAAGCGAACGGGTCGCTGGTCGCTGGCGCGCGGGGCCGTGATCGTCCGCCCGATCCGGCTGCCCGCGCCGCTTTCATCGGCGAAACGGTACCAATAGACCGTCGCCGGCGAGAGTCCGCCGACCAGCGCCCGGCACGTCCAGTCGGCGGCCGCCAGCACCGGCGTGCGCGCCGCCGCGACGACGCGGCGAAAGTTCGGATCGAGCGCCACCTCGACGGTCAGTTCATGACGGTCGCCCGCGTCGAACGGCCGCCGGGTCCACAGGACGATGCTATGTTCGTCCGGGTCGCCCGACGCCACACCCTGGGGAAAAAGGCGGCGATCCTCTCGCCATGCCATTTGCGAGGGCGCCGCGGACAGACGGGACGCCCAGATGCCGCTGATCCCGATCGAAGCCGCACCCGCCATAAATTTCCGTCGGTCCATCGCTTGTCCCCCTCCTGACCCGTGCCGATCAGGTCGTGATGCAAACTCTAGCCGGGTTGGCCAGACCCGAAAGATTTAGGTCACGAGCGCCCCTGACTTTTCGACCAAGGGTGGAATGCGAGCGGCGCGCGGCTGGCAGAAGTGCAGACGGCGGCGTCGGATGCGTATCTAAGGGGCCTAGGAGAACCCGGGTCGGGAGTTTATCCCGCGCGCGCGGCCTGGCTTTCACGATGACGGTCGCGCAATCGAAATGGGAAGAGCGGAGATCCGGGTTGGCGGCCGCGGCCCCCATGCCGAACGGATCGCTCTTGCTGACTTTCACCGAAAAGAGACCATCCTCCAGGCACGATCGGAAGACGGCCGCAATGACTCAATCCGCGTTCCATTCGAAGACATCAAGCTGGGAACAGCCTTGCGTGTGCAACGGATCTTTGAAGGCAAACTGCTTCGCCTCGTCCAAGCTGGCGGCAATCAATATATAGGCGCCGCCGGATTGGTCGGTGAAGGGGCCGGCGCATTCGAGCCGTCCTGCATCGCGCAGGCGGTCGAGAAAGGCATAGTGCTCCCCAAGCACTTCTCTACGAAATTCCGGCGTTCGCCGTGAAAGGACGAGGTACTTCATCATCAGGTTCCTTTTCTTTCGGTGATGGCGGACGAAATCCAGTCTTCCATCGCTCAAATCTTCCTGCTCAGGGTCAGAACGTCAGCAAGACGGAACCGGTGGTTCGTCCGGCCTCGAGGGCAGAATGCGCCTTGGCCACGTCGGCCAAGTCAAATTGCGCGCCGATCTCGACGTGCAGTCCGGCTTCCAGCTCTTCGAACAATTCGGCCGCGGCATTCCGATAGGAATCAAGGTCGGCCATATAGGCAAGGACGCTGGGCCGGGCCAAGGCGAGCGACCGCCGCGGGCCCAGTTCGGATATATCGATTGCCGGGAGCGACCCCGAGGCTTGGCCCACACTAACCACCAGGCCAAAGGGTCGGACGCAATCGAGGGTTCGCAGCAAGACGTCGCCCCCGATACCGTCGAAGGCGACATCGACGCCCCGGCCGCCGGTGATGTTCAGAACCTCGCGGACAAAATCGCTCTCTTTGTAAAGCACCGCATGGTCGAGACCGAAGCTCTTGGCCAGCGCCGCCTTTTCGGGCGAGCCGACGGTCCCGATGACGCTTGCTCCGAGTTTGCGCGCCCACTGGCTCAATATCAGGCCAAGGCCGCCTGCGGCGGCATGAATGAGGATGATATCTCCAGGCGAGATGCGTGCGACGCGCGTCAGCAGCATGTGCGCCGTGATACCGCGCAACATGGAAGCCGCAGCGACCGTATCCGAGATATGTGACGGGAGCGGCACCGCCCGGTTTGCCGCCAGCAGGCGCGTTTCGGCATAGCCGCCCATCGGCAGGCCCGCCCAAGCGACCCGGTCGCCCCGACGAAGATGGGTGACGCCATCGCCCAGCGCTTCGACCACTCCGGCCCCTTCGACACCGAGGACGGCGGGCAGGTGGGCTACGGGGTAGAGACCGGTTCGGTGATAGATATCGACATAATTTACCCCCGCTGCGGCGTGACGGAGGCGGATCTCGCCGGGACCAGGATCGCCGACATGCTGGTCATCGACGCGCAGAACAGCCGCATCCCCCACGGCGTGCATTTTCACCACTCGTGCCATCTTCTCGCTCCTTCGCTTTGAAAGCGGGCTACTTAGGGCATGGGTGCGCGCACAGTAATTCCTTTAGTATGCCCAGTTATTGTGCAAAAATGCACAGATGCAGTGGGATGATCTGAAATATTTTCTGGCGCTTTTTCGGTCGGGGACACTCTCGGCCGCGGCGCGCACTCTGGGCGCAGAACACAGCACGGTCGCGCGCCGTATTGCGTCGCTCGAAGAAGGGCTTGGCATGCGTCTATTCGAACGGTCCGGTCGCGGATTCAGCCTTACGGCCGAAGGCGAGGCGATCGCGGATATTGCGGCGCGCGTCGAAGAGGAAACGCTCAACATCACGCGCGTGGCGCAAGGCCGGCAGTCCGATCTGGCAGGCGTGGTGCGCATCAGCGCGCCGCCCACATTCGCCAGCCGATTTATCGCGCCCCGCCTGACGGCGCTTCGGCGCCGATATCCCGGGATCGAGCTCGAACTTGCCGGCGACAGCCGCGCCATCAGCTTGTCGCGCCGGGATGCCGATATCGCGATCCGTCTCAGTCGGCCGACGACGGGTTCGATCGTGACGCGGCGTGTCGGAACGATGGCTTTCGGTCTTTATGGCCAGCGGGACTATCTTGCGAAAGCCGCAGCCTGCGACCGCGATTTTCTCGGCTATGACGATAGCCTCGATCATGTGCTCCAACAGCAATGGCTGCGACGTCTGGAGCCGGACTTGCGCCTGGCATTTCGCAGCAACGAATTGACCACGCTGCACGAAGCGGCGGCTGCCGGGATGGGTTTGGCGGTTCTGCCGCGTTTTCTCGGCGACCCCGACGAGCGGCTCGCGATGGTGGCCACACCCTCACCGCCACCGAGCCGCGAGCTTTGGCTGCTTGTTCATCCCGATCTTCGTCGGTCTCCGCGCATCCGGGCGGTCCTTGATCATATTGTGGACATTGTCCTTGCCGGGCGCGCGATACTCGATCCCGAGGGGGCAGCGAGCGATTAAAAGGCGATGACGGCCAGATCCGTGGGCAGTTCCTTATGTCGCGTATCGACGCCGGATGTTGTGGGGCCGGTCCACCCGCCGGGGTTTTCGAGAATATCGAGCGACGGCGCATAGCCTTCCTGCCGGAAGGTGCGAAACGCGAAGGGCAGACCATCTGCACCCAGCGGCGAGGCTGCATCGGCGACATGGATATGAAGGTGCGGAGCATCGGATTGCCCCGAGTTGCCGAGCGCCGCGAGCACCTCGCCCATGCGCACCCGCTCGCCTTCCTTCACTCTGATGCTGCCGGGCTTGAGATGTCCGTAAAGGACGCGGTTTCCACCCGGCAGCCGAAGGACGATATGATTGCCGGCAATCGTATCGAGGCCGATCTTGATGGCAGGCGGGGCCAGGGGTTGGTTGTCGGGCAAGCCATCAAGGATGCCCTCGACGACCGCATCGGCGACCGCCAGAACCGGTTCGCCATATCCGGACCAACTTTCGTTCCTCGAAGGATCGCCCGTAAAGGCACGGCCATGCGCATCGACCTTCACGAAGTCGATTGCATAGCGCTGCGCGATCCGGGCCTGGCCATCCACGACCGCGATCGTTCGGCGGTGATCGGAATCGTTCGACAGCGCATTGGCTGCGAGCCAGTGGCCCGGCCCAAGGGGCGCGTTCACCACCAGCGGAGCCTCGCCGCTCACCGTCAGTGGCGGGACTTCCAGAATAGTGCGCGATGGGTCGGGCGGCCCGCTTGATGCCGATGCCACATGGATATGGTGACCAAGACGCAACCCGGCCCCTGTCCCCTTGGGAACCGCCGTGTCGAAATATACCATGACAAAGCTGCCAGGCCCGATCTGAAGACGGTCGGCGCCCTCTTTCTGCTGTCCGGGCGTCGCAATCATCGTCGCTAAATCCTTCGCCGCAAATGCGCCGAGTGGACGGCCGCCGTTGCTGTCGAAGACGTCGATTTCCGTCAGGATGATCGTGCGCCCCGAATAGTTGGTCAATCGCATCTCGTAGAGAAGATGGTCGCGGCCGGACGCCTCGACCGGCGCAGGCGCTTTACCGAACTCAACATCAAGGGGGACTACCGAGGGCGCCGGCTCTTGACGGGCGGCGGCAATCTCACTGCCCAACAAGGAGGGCGCTATGGTGCTGCATAGCAGCAACAAGGCGAACTTCACCCGAGCCATAGTTGCGATACTCCCATCACTTTGCTGCCAAATCGACATCCGCTCAGCGCCGCGTAAATGCCGGCAGATCGCCGATCTGCCGATGGAATCGGGCGATTTCGCTCGCCTCCCCAGACGTAAGCTTCGCCCTCGTCACGGCTTCGTCGATGCTCGAAAAGCGCGCGCTGTCGCGCGCCTTGACCAGCCGCGATGCGAGATCGCGCTTGCCTGCGAGGAGATAGGCGAGGCTGGTAGCGTCGGCCGTATTGAGGTCGACCACCAAGGGTTCAGTCAATTTCTCGTCCCACGGCGCCGCGGGAATATGGACGTCGGGGTTCGTCATCCAGAGTTCCGGAGCGAGGTGCGCATCAAGCGCGAACTTGCCCGCCGCGACTTGATCGGTAGCTGCGGCGAAGGCCTGGCGATAGAGCGGCAAATTGCGAAGAAAGTCGGCAAGCTTGCCATGCGCACCGGAACAGGAAAGCCGCGCAGTGGCGTCGCGCAAGTCCGCGCTCGCCGTCGCGCCGCCGGTGGCCTCGAGAAAAATACGAGTGACCTGCTTTGCATCGTCGGGATAGAGCCGGGCCCAGTCGCGAACCAGATCGACCAGCGGCGCGCGGCCATGCCAGTCCGCGCGCCGAGCGAGAATCGTGAACAGCTTTTCGTAGCGAGCGAGCAAAGCCTCGCGCGTCATGCTTTTTGCGAGGAGCCGGTAGAAGACGGTCGCGGCGACGCCTTCGGACGCCATCTGCGCCTCGCCCGATCTGACGCTGCAGGGGTCTAATGAATAATCGGTTTGCGCGAGGCGCCATCCCTCGATCCCCGAAGCTTGCGGGTCCGATCGGACCGATCCGAAGAGAAAGCCGCCTTGCGGGATCGCCGTCTCGCGCAGCCAAGTCTCGCGGCGGCTGAGCCAATAGTCGGCGGGCGATGGTGCCCCGAACCGCGCGCGGGCGCGAAACCCCTCCGACGCCGTCAATGCCAGCGCCAGGGGCTGGAAATGTTCACCGAAACCCTCGTCGAAAGCGGTCGTCGGATCGGTCGTGACAAGCACCGAATGGCCATTTCGCGACAGCGTCGGGGGGATCGGGCCAAGGAGCCGGCGCAAAAGCACATGGCCGAATTCATGCGCGAGCACCTCTTCGAACTGGCCGTCGGCGATACTGGCTTCATCGACCGTGAGATCGATGAAATAGTCGCGGCAAAGTGCGCGGCGCCCCTTGCCGTCCTCGATGAACAGGTCTTTGCGGGCGAAACCGCCGTCTTCGTCGGAAAGATAGACGATGATGCCGCCGCCGATCGAGGGGCAGTCGAACGTCTGCCGGCTTCTGGCCCGCGCCATCCGATCGAGATCGGGAAGCAGGGCAGCGACCCCGCTCGCCGTCGCTGCGAGTAGCCTGCGTTTCAGCGGGCCTTCGGCGATCGGCATGCCAACCGGCAGCTCCCGGCCATCAGACAGCCGCTCGGTGATGGCCTGGCCCGCCGCATCCCGTGCCGGAACGAGAAAGGTCATTTCAACTTCGAGCGCTTGCGCCGGCGCCGCAACGGAGAGTCCGAAAAAGGTCAGTGATGAAAGAATAGTTTTGAACATCGCGGTTTCGATTCGCAGGGCGTCAGAACGGCCACACTGTATTGCTTGATTAATACAGGCACAAGGCTTGGAATCGCGGTTTTGGCAACAATTCACGGTCGCTCCCGAGGCAGGAATTGAAGTCTGGGCGTCGATGCCCCTTCCCGAATCTGGGTCCTCGGAGCAATGGACGGGCTGGAGAAGCGGCGGCGCCACGCCCGGCCTTGAAAGAACGTCGGCGCGGAGCAGCTATTTTGCGGCGTTGGCGTTGCGGCTTTTCTCGCCTGAACGCGGGCCTGTTTACGGATATTCGACCGTCACCGGAATGCGGCCGCGGTAGTCCCCGTCGGTGGCGCCGGCAACCTGCAGCCGTCCGCCGAAGCGGAAGACGAGGCGGCCGTCGGGGCCGAGCCGCGGCGCCGCGCCCAGGTCGGTTGCCAGCCCGGTCACGCGCGCGCTCGCGCCGCTGCCGCTCTCCAGATCGACCGACGGGGGCAGAGTGACACGCACTTCGGCGCCGGGCTCACCGCTGACGGTGACGACGCCGGTAACCGCAAAGCCGCCGAGGTCGCGCACGTCGCCGCGCAGGCGGCGCGCGCCGGTGAGCGGATCGATCTCGATCTCGCCGCCGCTCGCGCCGACCGCGACGCGGCCCAGGTCGAGCTGGGTGTCGACCTCGACGCGCAGCGGCATGCTCGCCTTGCGCGCCACAATCGCGGCATCTTTGCCGTCTTGGCCGCACAATTGGCACTGGGCGGCCAAGGGGGCCGGCGGCGCGCCGAACAGCAGGAGGGCAAGGAGGAGACGCATTATCACCCCTTGGGCATAGCGCGATCGTGGTTAATCGGCGGTAAAGCAGGCCACGCTACCCCTTGCGGGGGCGCGGCATCGCGCCGATATTCAGGCCATCATGCGGCGCCCTTCCCCACCCCCGTGCGCCGCCCAGGAGTAGCCCATCATGACCGACAAGCAACTCGACCCAATGGCCCATCATGTACTGCGCGAAGGCGGCACCGAGCGCGCTTTCACGGGCAAATATACCGATTTCAAGGGCGACGGCCTCTATCGCTGCGCCGGTTGCGGCACGCCGCTGTTCGACAGCCGCACCAAATATGACAGCGGTTCGGGCTGGCCGAGCTATACGGCGCCCGCCAGCGATGCGTCGGTCAGCGAACATCGCGACATGAGCCATGGCATGATCCGCACCGAAGTGCGCTGCGCCAAGTGCGAGGGGCATCTGGGCCATGTCTTTCCCGACGGTCCCGGGCCGACGGGGCTGCGCTATTGCATCAACAGCGCGGCGCTTGACTTCGCCGACCGCGGGCAGGATGAGGCGGGGACCGGCGAAGGCTGATCCCCGCCGGGCCGGCTGCCGCATCGCCGCGCAGCGAAAGAAGGAATCTGGATTTTGCGCCGCGAGCGACAATCGTCATCCGCCCCCAAATCGTCATCGTCAGGCAAAGGCTCGGGCAAGGGCCCCGGCTCCGGGGGACCGTCGGGCCTGCGCCTCTGGCTCCGCCGTCTGTTCCGCTGGGGCCTCGCGCTTGCGCTGGTCGGGGTCGTCGCGGTCGCGGTCGCGGTCGGCATTGCGGCGCAGCGCATCCCGAGCTTCGAGGAGCTGAAAAAGTCGCCGGCGGGCCAGACGATTCGCGTCCACGCCGCCGACGGCACCGTCTTCCTGTCGCTCGGCCCCAATTACGGGCGCTGGCTGACGCTGCGCGAAACGCCGCAGGTGATGCAGGATGCGATGGTCGCGGTCGAAGACCGGCGCTTTCGCTATCATCCCGGCGTCGATCCGGTCGGAATGACGCGCGCTGCTGTCTTCGCGGTCGAACATTATGGCACCGGGCGCCGGATGCAGGGCGCATCGACGATCACCCAGCAGCTGGCGCGCAATATCTTCCTGTCGAACAGCTACACCTGGTCGCGCAAGCTGCGCGAAATGATCCTGTCGCTCGCGCTTGAATGGAAATTCTCGAAGGACGAGATCCTCGAACTCTATCTGAACAAGGTCTATTTCGGCGGCGGCAGCTACGGCATCGACGCCGCATCGCGGCGCTTTTTCGGGCATAGCGCGACCCAGATGTCGCTGTCCGAAGCGGCGGTGGTTGCGGGGCTGGTCAAGGCGCCGTCGCGCTATTCGCCGACTGCCGATGCCCAGGCCGCGCTCGGCCGGTCGGGGGTCGTGCTTGAAACCATGGTCGATGCGGGCTTCATCACCCAGGCGCAGGCCGACGGTGCCAAGCCCGCCGATGTCCAGCTGGCACAGGAAACGGGCCAGAACAGCGCGCGCTATTTCACCGACTGGGCGCTGCCGCAGCTCGACATGCTGATCGACGAAGGCACCGAGGCGCTCGATGTCTACACGACGCTCGACCTCGGCATGCAGCGCGCCGCGACCGCGGCGATCCAGGCCGACACGCCGAAGGGCGTGCAGGGGGCGCTCGTCTCGCTCGATCGCGACGGCGCCGTGCGCGCGATGGTCGGCGGCACCGACTATGTCGCCTCCAACTACAACCGCGCGACGCAGGCGATGCGCCAGCCGGGGTCGGCTTGGAAATTGTTCGTCTACATGGCAGCGCTCGAAGCCGGCTATAAGGTCGACGATCAGGTGGTCGACGAACCGGTGACGATCAACGGCTGGAGCCCGAAAAACTCGTCGGGCCGCTTCGCCGGGCCGATGAGCCTGCGCACCGCTTTCGCTTATTCGGTCAACACGATCGCGGCGAAGCTGGGCAATGAAATCGGCTTTTCGTCGGTCGCCAACATGGCGCGCCGCTTCGGCATCACGACCCCGATCAACACCCACCCGTCGATGGTGCTGGGCAGCGCCGAGGTGCGGGTGATCGACATGACCGCCGCCTTCGCCGCCGTGTCGCGCAAGGGGGTGTCGGTGCAGCCCTATGGCATCACCAAGGTGACGACCGCCGACGGGCGCCTCCTTTATCAGAAGCCGGCCGAGCGCGGGCAGGTGCTCGTCGACAATTGGGTTGCCGCGGGCATTACCGACCTCTTGCAGACCGCAGTCGCGACGGGGACAGGGCGCGCCGCGCAGATCGGCCGACCGGTGGCAGGCAAGACCGGCACGACGTCGAGCAACAAGGACGGCTGGTTCCTCGGCTTTTCGAGCGGCCTGACCACCGGCGTCTGGATGGGCCGCGACGATGCCAAGGCGGTCGGGGGGCTGCAGGGCGGCCGCGCGCCGGCCAAGGCCTTCGCCGACTATATGCGCATCGCTGTCGCACGGCGCCCCGTCGAGCCCTTCGATACCGAGGTCAAGCTGCCCGAATGGCAGCTTGAGGGCGATGACGAGGCCTATTTCGGCGCACCTGAGGAAAATGGCGGCATGGTCGATGAAAATGGCATGCCGATCGAACTGCCCGCTGCGCCCGACACCGCCCAGGGCGACGTCCCGCCGCCGCCCGCCGATGGCCCTGTGCTCAACCAGCAATGGATCGAGGAGCAGACGGGGCGCCGGCCGCCCGCCGACAATGGCGCCGCCGCGCCAAAGGCGGCCCCGCAGCAGCTACGTCCCCCCGCACCAGCACCGCCCAAGGCGCCGCCACCGGTGCTGAAGGTGCCGCCCGCGCGTACGCCCGCCAATGGCGAGGGCAATTAAGGATCAGGTGAAACGGTAGCGGTGCAGCCCGCGGCCTTCGCGGCGCAGCCACGCGCGCGCCGCGCCAACGTCGCCATCGTGCAGATCGTCGACCAGCGCGTGAAAGGCGGCGCTATGGTCCATATGCCGCAGATGCGCGACCTCGTGCGCGACGGTGGCGCGGCGGACATGGTCGGGCGCCATGACGAGCCGCCAGCTGTAGCGCAGGTCGCCGTCGTGGGTGCAGCTGCCCCAGCGGCTGCGCGGATCGCCGACCCCGACGCGGCCGACGGTCAGTCCTGCGCGCGCGGCAATTTCCCGGCTCTCGCGCGTCATGATGTCGAGCGCCGCGGCCTTCAGCCAGCGCTCGATGCGGCGCCCGACGGTTTCGGCGGGGCCGCCGACGCTCAGCCGGTCGCCCTCGGCGCGAACCGCGCGCGGAGCGGTCGCCGTCCATTCGATCCGGCGCTCCATGCCGAACAGTGGGAGCGCCGTGCCGGGGCCGACCTGGACCGGCGCAGCGGTCTTGCCGACCTGTTCGGCGAGCCAGTCCTGTTGCTCGCTCGCCCATTTGATCGCGCGCGCGGCGCTTGCCCGGCGCGGCAGCGTGAGCCGCAACTCGCCGCGCGCGCCATCGAAGACCAGGCGATAGCGCCGCGATTGCGCATGCGGGACCAGCCGCACCGGCCACGGCGTATCACCGACCCAGATACGCGGCCGCTCGTCGCTGGCCCGTTCGCGGCGCATCAGACGACGCGCTCGACGAGATGATTTTCGAGCGGCCCGGCGCGATCCTCGCTCACCGTCCAGCCGACGATCGACTCGCCCGCCCGGTGCACCGCGTCCGGATCGCCGCAGACCAGATAATGCCATGCGGGCAGCGGCTCGCCCTCGGCGCGCAGGCGGTAGGCACAGGTTTGCGGCAGCCATTCGATGTCGGCGACGCTGCGCTTGGTCAGCGTCAGGCAATCGGGGACATGGCGGCGGCGACGCTTGTAATCGCCGCAGCGCGCTGTTTTCAAGTCGAGCAGGCGGCACGCGACATTGGTCGGATAGATGCGCCCGCTGTCTTCATCCTCCAGCTTGTGGAGGCAGCATTTGCCGCAACCGTCGCACAGCGCCTCCCACTCGCCCGCGTCGAGCGAGGCGAGCGGCGCTTCCCAGAAGCGGCGCCCCGCCCCGGTCACTTCACCCACTTGCCAAGGTCGGCGGCGACCTTGTCGGGCGCGCCTTCATCGACGTCGGTCGACGGGTCATCGAGCGGCAGGAGCGCGAGCGGCTTGCCGGCCGGGTCCATCAGGAAGGCGAGCTGCGTATGCGCCATCAGATAGCGGTCGGGCGCCGATCCCTCCACCTTGTGGAAGGACACGACATATTCCTTCGCGACCGCCGCGATCTGTTCGGGGGTGCCGGTCAGCCCGATCAGGCGCGGGTGGTACCGGCTGACGAAGGCCTTGAGCACGGCGGGCGTGTCGCGCGCCGGGTCGACGGTGATGAACATCGGCTGCACCTTGGCGCCGCGCGCCGGATCGGCCTTCTCGAACGCCGTCAGCCCGCGCATCAGCTTTTGCACATCTACCGGGCAGATATCGGGGCAATAGCTGTAGCCGAAATAGACGATGCGGTAACGGCCCGCGAAATCACTGTCGCGTACCGGCTTGCCATCCTGATCGATCAGGCTGAACGGCCCGCCGATCTTCGCGCCGGCGAGCGGCGGGGTCGCGTCCTGCGTCGCCGACGGAGCGTTGCACCCAGCGAGCGCCGCGCCAAAAATCAGAAGCAGGCTTGCGCGACCGGCGTTTCGGACCATATTCGGGATGTTCATCATGCGGCCAGCCTTGATGGGCTAGGCCACGAAAATCAACCTTTCTCGTCGCGCCGTGCGACGATCATCGCCAGGGGTCGCCCAATCATGTTTCGACGCGCGGAGCTCCGCCTCGCCTCCTTCCTCCTGCTGATCGCCGCCGCGCTCGGCGCCGGCACCGCGGCGCATGCGCAATTCCGCGGCGGCTACGCCTTTCTGCAGGCCGTGGAGAACCGCGACGGGACGAAGGCGACCGAGGCGCTGAAGGACGATTCGACGCTGGTCAACACGCGCCATCCCGACACCGGCGAAACCGCGCTGATCATCGTCACCAAGCGCCGCGACACGACGTGGCTGCGCTTCCTGATCGGCAAGGGCGCCGACCCCGAAATCGGCGACCGCCAAGGGGTGACGCCGCTGATGCACGCGGCGCTGCTCAACTATCCCGACGGCGCCGAGGAACTGATCGAAGCCGACAAGTCGATCGTCGACATGACCAATCGCCGCGGCGAGACGGCGTTGATACTGGCGGTGCAGGCCAAGAATGCGGCGATGGTCCGGCTGCTGATGCGCCACGGCGCCAATCCCGACAAATCGGATCATATCGCGGGCATGTCGGCGCGCGATTATGCCAAGCGCGACGACCGGACCGGCCAGATGCTGCAATTGCTCGACGCCAAGCCCGATGCCCCGCTGCGCGATCTTGGACCGATCTTCGGACCCAAATAATAGCGCAATGTGATTTCTCTATTGGGAATCACATTATGATGTGATAATTGCGGGGCATGTCTACGCAACTTATTGATCGCATCCGCGCCATCGTCGACGACGGCAGCATGTCCCGCTCGGGGCTTGCGCGCGCGGCCGGCCTCCACGCCAACAGCCTGCGCGACATGGAATCGCCGGGCTGGAACCCCACCGCCGAAACGTTGCGCAAGCTCGAGAATTGGCTCGCGCACGGCAGCGACCTGTCGCCGATGGCGACGCCGGAGGAAATCATCGCCGAGGCGCGCAACGGCCGCATGTTCATCCTTGTCGACGACGAGGATCGCGAAAATGAGGGCGATCTGGTCATCCCGGCGCAGATGGCGACCCCCGATGCGGTCAATTTCATGGCGACGCACGGCCGCGGCCTGATCTGCCTGACGCTGACGCGGTCGCGGGTCGAAACGCTGGGCCTCGAGCTGATGAGTCGCAACAACGGCACTCGCCACGAAACCGCCTTCACCACCTCGATCGAAGCGCGCGAGGGCGTGACCACCGGCATTTCCGCCGCCGACCGTGCGCGCACCGTGTCGGTCGCGATCGACGCCGCCAAGGGGCGCGACGATATCGTCACGCCCGGGCATGTCTTTCCGCTGATCGCGCGCGACGGCGGCGTGCTGGTGCGCGCCGGCCATACCGAGGCGTCGGTCGACATCGCGCGCCTCGCCGGCCTCAATCCCTCGGGCGTGATCTGCGAGATCATGAACGACGACGGGACGATGGCCCGGCTCGACGACCTGATCCCGTTCGCGCGGCGCCACGGGCTGAAGATCGGCACGATCGCCGACCTGATCGCCTATCGCAGCCGCACCGACCGGCTGGTGGAATGTGTCGCCGACGAACCCTTCGAATCGGATTATGGCGGCGACTGGCGGCTCAAATCCTATCGCAACAAGGTCGACGGCAGCGTCAATCTGGTGCTGCAGAAGGGCGCGGTCGATCCCGATGGCGTGACGCTGGTGCGGATGCACGCCGTGTCGATCTTCGACGATATCATGGGCCGCCCGGGCCCCCGCAAGCGCCGCCTGCAACGCTCGATGGAGGCGATCGGCGCCGAAGGATCGGGGGTCATCGTCATGCTCATGCGCCCGCTCCCCGGCTCGGCCGCCGCCGACGCGGCCCCGCCGCCGACCGGCGGCATGGATCTGCGCACCTACGGCATCGGCGCGCAAATCCTCGTCGACCTCGGCGTTCATGCGATGGAGCTTCTGACGCCTTCGCATAATAATCTCGTCGGGCTGGAAGGCTATGGCCTGTCGGTCGTCGGCGAACGCGCAATCCCCGGAGAAGAATGATGGCCCATATCCTGATCGTCGAAGCGCGTTTCTATGCCCATCTCAACGACATGCTGATCGATGGCGTGCGCAGCGCGCTCGAGGCCGAGGGGCACAGCCACGAGGTCGTGACCGTTCCCGGCGCGCTCGAGGTTCCGGCGGCGATCGCACTTGCCGATCAGAGCGGCCGCTTTGACGGCTATGTCGCGCTTGGCGTCGTCATCCGCGGCGAAACCTATCATTTCGAAGTGGTGTCGAACGAAAGCGCGCGCGGCATCATGGCGCTGACGCTCGACGGCCTTGCCATCGGCAACGGCATCCTGACCGTCGAGGATGAGGAACAGGCGCTTGCGCGCGCCGACAAGACGCGCAAGGATAAGGGCGGCGAGGCGGCGAAGGCCGCACTCGCGATGCTCGCATTGAAGGATCAGTTCGGCGTTGCTTGATCGCACTCCTCCCGGCCGATATTCCGTCGTCGAACGCGGCGGCCGGCTGGTGGTGATCGACCGCGCGACCGGCGGAACCCCGCCGACCGCGGCACAGCGCATGGCCGAACACGATCGGCGCCGGGGCCTCGAACCCGCCCTGCCGGCACCGCGCGAAGAGATACCGGAACCTATCAAAGCCCCCGCTACGATTGCCGGCACAGCTCCCGCTGATCGGCTGCGTGAGGCGATCGCTGCGCGCGGCGCCCAGGCCAGGGCGCGCCAGCCCTGGGGCGACACGCCCGCCGCGCCGCCAGCGCGCGCCTCCGTGCCGGCGCGAATCCCGGCGCATGTCCCCGAAGCCGCTCCGATCCCGGCATCGCGGTCTCGTCCGGCGCCGCAACCAGATCGCGGTTCGCGCAAGACGGTGGTCACGTCGAAATGGTGGGATGCAAAGGGGCCGCGGACGATCGAACTCGGCGCGAGCGGGCAATCGACCCTGAGCGGCGGCTTCGTGACGATCTTCGCGATCGGGCTCGCGATCTTCGTCTTCCTGCTGCTCATCATGCCGGTAGCGGCCTTTGTCGCGGCCTTTCTGCTGTTCCAGTTCGGCGGCAAGATATTGGCGCCGATCGGTGCGGGAATCGTCGACAAGGCGGTCGCCGAGAGGGGATAACGCCCGTCGACTGAAGATAGCGTGCCCCGCGAAGGCGGGTGGCCCATCTTCAGCCGGCGCAATCTGAAACCGACCGGAAGTGTGTCCCCGCCTTCGCGGGGACACACGAAATTGTTGTCTGATCTGATCTAGGCGGCGACCAGCGCCGGATAGTCGATATAGCCCTCGGGCCCGGGCGAGTACCAGCTCTGCGGATTGTCGGTGGCCCAGGCCGCGCCGGTGCGGATGCGTTCGACCAGATCGGGATTGCCGATGAAGGGCCGCCCGAAACTGATCGCATCGGCGAGGCCGCTCGCCAGATCGGCTTCGGCCTTCGCCACGTCATAATCGCTGTTGAGCACCAGCGGCCCCTTGAAGACCTGACGGATCGCCGGCGACTGCTTGGGCACGTCGGTTTTGCCGAAGGTGCCGTCGGGGCCGGGTTCGCGCAGTTCGAGGAAAGCGATGCCCAGCGCGTCGAGCGCCTCGGCGGCGGCGGGGAACAGTATTTCGGGCGCGCTGTCGTCGACACCCTGCGTCTCGCCATTGGGCGACAGGCGCACCGCGACGCGATCCTTGCCCCACACCCCGATCAGCGCTTCGGTCACTTCGCGGAGCAGACGGATGCGGTTTTCGACCGGACCGCCATAATCATCGTCGCGCAAATTGGTGCCGTCGCGCAGGAACTGGTCGATCAGATAGCCGTTGGCGCCGTGCAGTTGCACACCGTCGAACCCGGCGCGCTTCGCATTTTCGGCAGCCGCGACATAATCGGCAATCACGCGCGGAATCTCGTCGAGGCGCAGCGGGCGCGCTTCTTCGAGCTCGAGCCGCCCGACCGGCGTGTGCGCGCGACCTTCGCCCTTCGTTGCCGAAGCCGACACCGGCTGCTTGCCGTCGTTGAACACCGAATGGACGAGCCGGCCCATGTGCCACAGCTGCGCGACGATGCGCCCGCCCGCGGCGTGGACCGCCTCGGTGACGGGTTTCCAGCCTTCGACCTGTGCGTCGGTCCACAGTCCCGGCGCCGAGGGCCAGCCGAGCCCTTCCTGCGAAATTCCCGTCGCTTCGGAGATGATCAGCCCGGCCGAGGCGCGCTGGCGATAATATTCGACCGCAAGTTCGTTGGGGACGAAACCGGGGCCGGCGCGGCCGCGCGTCAGCGGCGCCATGAGGATGCGGTTGGGCGCGTCGATCGCGCCAAGCTTGATCGGGTCGAGAAGCGATGCGGGCATAGATTCCACCTTTCACTTTACCGGCGACGGCCCGTGCTGTCGCCGCTATGGCCGCCGAAGCTATGGATGCGGCGGCCGCTGCACAATGGTGGGTAGCAAAAGAAAATCTAAATGAGCAACAAGCCAATCAGCCCGCCCACCATTTCGCCGGTCGATCCGGTGGCCAAACCGGTCGCCGCCACGGTGAACCGATGGGCCTTTGCCGCGCTTGTCGGTGGCAATCTGGCGCTGTCGCTGACCGCGATGGTGGTGCGCTTCGCCGATACCGGTCCCGTGGCCGCGGCCTTCTGGCGACTCGCGCTCGCGCTGCCGCTGCTCGCGCTGCTGATGCGGCGCGAAACGGGCGGTCGCCTGCCGCCGCGCGGCGCGCTGACGGTGGCGGCGGGGGCGGGGCTCTTCTTCGCGCTCGATCTTGCCGCCTGGCATCTCGGCATCCTTCAGACCAAGGTCGCCAATGCGACGCTGTTCGGCAACAGCGCCAGCCTGCTCCTCGTGCTGTGGGGGATTGCGGTCGCGCGCACCCTGCCGCGCGGGTGGCAGGCGGTGGCGGTGCTGCTAGCCTTCGCGGGGTCGGCGCTGCTGATGGGGCAGAGCTATGAAGCGTCGGCCGCCTATCTCGTTGGCGATCTGCTCAGCCTTTTCGCCGGGGCGCTCTATACGGGCTATGTTCTGATGATGCAGCGGGTGCGCGGCGACATCGGCCCCTGGTCGGCGCTCGCCATATCGTCGGCGGCGGGGATCCCGGTGCTGCTCGGCACGGCGCTGCTCTTCGGCGAAGCGATCCTGCCGCACGACTGGACCCCGCTGATCGTGCTGGCGCTGATGAGCCAGCTGGTCGGGCAGGGGCTGCTCATCTGGGCATTGCCGCGCTTCTCGCCGCTCGTCGTCGGCCTGACCCTGCTCGTCCAGCCGGTGGTCGCGGCGACCGCGGGGTGGCTGATCTTCGGCGAGACGCTCAGCGCGATGGAATTGTTCGGCGGCGCGATGGTTGCCGCGGCGCTGGTGCTGATTCGGTTGCCGAGCCGCCGCGCGGCGCCTATCTGATGGTCATGGCTCAGCATCCGTCCGCCGCAACTCTGCCCGCCGATCCGACGCTCGACGAGATTCGCGCCGCGCTGGCGCCGCTTGTCGCGGCTTCCGCTGCCTTCGACGGCTTCACCGCCGCCACGCTCGACGAAGCTGCCGACGCGCTCGGGGTCGACCGCGACGTCGCGCGGCTAGCCTTTCCGGGCGGTGCGCGCGACATGGTCGACGCCTGGTTTGCGACGATCGATGCCGCGATGGCGGAGCGCTGCCCGGCGGAAACGCTCGCGACGATGAAGATTCGCGAGCGCATCACTCGGCTCGTCGAAACCCGGATCGATCTGCTCGCGCCCAACCGCGAATCGCTGCGCCGCGCGCTGGCCTTGCTCGCGCTGCCGGGCAATGCCCCGCACGCGGCCAAGCTCGGCTGGCGCGCCGCCGACCTGATGTGGCGCCTCGCGGGCGACACCGCGACCGACTATAATCACTACAGCAAGCGCGCGATCCTGACCGGGGTCTATGGATCGACGATGGCGGTCTTCCTCAACGACGAGAGCGAAAATTTTGCTGAAACGCGTGCCTTCCTTGCGCGGCGGATCGACAATGTGATGCGCTTCGAAGCGTGGAAGCACCGCCGCGCTGCGCACCGCATCGAACGGCCCAGCCTCGCGCGCTTCGTGGGGCGGCTGCGCTACCCGGGACGCTGAGGCGGCGGCGCCGGCAAATTTTGGGGCTGGCGCTTCGCTGCTGTTATTGATAATCGCTCGCAAATGATCGCGAAGCTCGATTCCTCCCCGCTTGGCATCGCGGTGCGCATCGCGCGCATCGACTGGACGTCGATGTCGCACGACGAAGGGCGCCGGCTGCGCGAGTTCGGCTTGCTGGAGGGGAGCGAAGTCACCCCGCTGCATCGCGGCAGCCTGTTCTCGCGCGATCCGCTCGCGCTGACGATCGGGCGGATGAAAGTCATCATCCGCAGCAAGCAGGCCGCCGCCATAGAGGTCGAACCGGCGACGACATGACCGGCCCCGCACCCACGATCGCACTGGTCGGCAATCCGAACGCCGGCAAATCGAGCCTGTTCAACGCGCTGACCGGCGCGCGGCAGAAGATCGCCAATTATCCGGGCGTCACGGTCGAACGCAAATCGGGCCATGCGAGCTTTGCCGACGGCCGGCCGCTCGCGCTGGTCGATCTGCCGGGCAGCTACAGCCTGTCGCCCGCCAGCCCCGACGAGGCGGTGACGCGCGACGTTGTGCTCGGCCGCCAGACGGGCGAGAAGCGCCCCGACGCACTGATCGTCGTCGTCGACGCGGCGAACCTCGACAATCATCTCTGCTTCGCGCTCGAACTGATCGCGCTCGGCCTGCCGACCGTCATCGCGCTCAACATGCTCGACTTGGCGGAGCGCGACGGGCTGACGCTCGATCCCGACCGGCTTGCCGCCGAACTCGGCGTGCCAGTGGTGCCCACCGTTGCGGTGCGCAAGCGCGGCCTGACCGAATTGCTTGCGGCGGTCGATGGCGCGCTCCTCTCGCACGGCCTGTCGGCGACCGACCAGCCGGCGCCGCCGCCCGGCGACACCGCGCTGCACCAGCGCGCTCGCGCCATCGCGCGCGCCGCGACGCTCGCCGAAACGCCGGTGCGCCGCTGGACGCAGCGCGTCGATGCGGTAGCGCTACATCCGGTCTTCGGGCTGCTGATCCTGCTCGCGCTGATGTTCGTGATGTTCCAAGCGGTCTACGCCTGGTCCGAAGCACCGATCGCCTGGATCGAGGACGGCATCGCCGCGTTGCAGGCGCTGGCGAGCGATCACATGGCCGCGGGCTTCCTGCGCGGGCTGGTGGTCGAAGGACTGCTCGCCGGCGTCGGCGCGGTCGTCGTTTTCCTGCCGCAGATCCTGATTCTCTTCCTCTTCATCCTGCTGCTCGAAGCCTCGGGCTATATGACCCGCGCCGCCTTCCTGATGGACGGGATCATGGCAAAGGTCGGTTTGTCGGGACGCGGGTTCATCCCGCTGCTCTCCAGCTTCGCCTGCGCGGTTCCCGGTATCATGGCGACGCGCGCGATTCCCGATGCGAAAGACCGGCTGACGACGATCCTGATCGCCCCGCTGATGACCTGTTCGGCGCGGCTTCCCGTCTACACGCTGATCATCGGCGCCTTCATCCCGAACCGCAGCGTCGGCGGATCGCCCGTTGGCCTGCAGGGACTCGTGCTGTTCGGCCTCTATGTGTCGGGCATCGTCGGCGCGCTGGTCGTCGCCTTCGTGCTGCGGCGGTCGGTGACCAAGGGCAATGCGGCGGGCTTCATGATGGAAATGCCGCGCTATCAATGGCCGCGGCTGCGCGATGTCGGCATCGCGCTATGGCAGCGGGCGTGGATCTTCCTGCGCCGCGCGGGCACGATCATCGCCGCGACCACCGCGGTGCTGTGGCTGCTGCTCAGCTATCCGCAGGCGCCGGCGGGCGGCGACGTCCGCCAGGTCGATTACAGTATCGCCGGCCGCATCGCGAGCGGACTGGAAGTCGTGGTCAAACCCATCGGCTTCAATCACGACATCGCACTCGCGCTGATCCCTGCGATGGCGGCGCGCGAGGTGGCCGTCTCGGCGCTCGCAACCGCCAATGCGATCGACGCGGGCGATGACGAGGATGCCGTTGCGCAATCGCTCAGCGAGCGGCTTCAGGGACGCTGGAGCATCGCGACCGCGCTCGCCTTTCTCGCCTGGTTCGTCTTTGCCCCGCAATGTATCTCGACGATCGCGATCACCCGGCGCGAGACCAATGGGTGGAAATGGCCGCTGTTCATGGTTGGCTATTTGTTCGCGCTCGCCTATGCCGCGGCAGGTATCACCTACTGGACAGCCGTCGCCTTTGGACTAGGCTGATCCTTCCAACATTCAAGCGGAGCGGAGCGGCATGGCTGGCAGCGTCAACAAAGTTATTCTGATCGGCAATCTGGGCGCCGATCCCGAAATCAAGTCGTTCCAGAACGGCGGCAAGATTGCCAATATCCGCATCGCGACCTCCGAACAGTGGAAGGACCGCATGACCGGCGAGCGCAAGGAGCGCACCGAATGGCACAATGTCGTCATCAACGGCGACGGCCTCGTCGGCGTCGTCGAGCGCTACCTTAAAAAGGGCTCGAAGGTTTATATCGAAGGATCCTTGCGCACTCGCAAGTGGCAGGACCGTGACGGCAATGATCGCTACACGACCGAAGTCGTCGTCGCTGGCATGGGCGGCACCTTGACCATGCTCGACGGTGCGCCTGGCGGCGGCGGCGGCGGCTCGCGCGGCGGCGATAGCTGGTCGCAGGGCGGCGGATCGAGCGGCGGCTGGGATCAGGGTGGCGCCGCGTCCGGCGGCAGTTCGGGCGGCGGCTGGAACCAGGGCGGCGGACGTCCGCCGTTCGACGACGATCTGGACGACGACGTCCCCTTCTGAGGGTTTCTGAGCGATGGCGAGTGACCTGCTGACCGCCGCGGACGTCGCGCGCGGCGTGTGCCGGCTGTTCGCGCAGCAGGGGCTCGTCGCGATCCCCGAGGTGACGCTCCCCAACGGCCGCCGTACTGACCTCACCGCGATCGACGCGAAGGGCCATATCACGATCGTCGAGATAAAGGTTAGCCGCGCCGATCTGCACGGCGACGGCAAATGGCCCGACTATTGCGACTGGTGCGACCGCTTCTATTGGGCGCTCGCGTCTGGCCTCGACCCCGCGATCCTCGAGACCGAGGGCTACCGCCCCGAAACCTCGGGCCTGATCGTCGCCGACCGCTATGGCGCCGCCGTGGTGCGCGAGGCCGCGAGCTGCAATCTCGCGCCCGCGCGGCGCAAGGCCGAACTGCTGCGGATCGGCCGGCTCGCGATGCGCCGTTCGATGATTGCCGCCGATCCCGAAATCGCGGCCGGCTGGGCCGAGCGCTGACGGCCTGTTTCAGGGGCGGTCGAGCGGCTCGGTGCGCTCATACTGGATGCACCAGGCAAGCCCGGCGGCGGTAAAGCCGACCCAAAGCAGCGCACCGATCCACATGATGCCGTGCCAATAGGCAGGCAGCGCGATGAACAGCAGCGCCGCCGCCGCCGATGCGACCACAACCCGCGCATAGCTTTTGGCCGGCCGCTGCAGACGCGTTTCGACATGCTGGACCGCCGCGGCGAGCAGCACGAGCGCAAGCGCCATCGCGGGCAGGAACAGGCCGATTGCGTGATGGACGAACTGGATCGCGAACAGCAGGATGGCGCAGGCCCAGATCGCGATGCGCAGCCGGACGATCGCCTGGCGGCGCGGGTCGCTCATCCGCGCGCCTGCATCCGAGCGAGATAGCGCGCGAGGACGTCGATCTCGAGATTGACCGGACGTCCGACCGCCACTTCGTTCAACGTCGTCATCTCCTGCGTGTGCGGGATGATGTTCAGCGTGAAATGCGCGGTACCCTCCGGCTGGTCGGCCACATCGTTCACGGTCAGCGATATGCCGTCGAGCGTGATCGACCCCTTGGGTGCAATATGCGGCGCGAGCGATGCCGGCGCCTCGACGGTCAATTTGACGCTGTCGCCGACGGGATCGACCCCGACGATCCGGCCGACTGCATCGACGTGCCCCGTCACGATATGTCCGCCCAGTTCATCGCCGACGCGCAGCGCGCGCTCCAGGTTCAGACGGCGCCCTGCATCCCACATGCCCGGTGCGGTGCGCGCCAGCGTTTCGCCGCTCGCGTCGATCGCGAACCAGCCGCCGGGACCGTTGCTGCCGTCATCGACGCCCTTGTCGACGACGGTCAGGCACGCGCCCGAACAGGCGATGGAGGCGCCGAGGTCGATCGTGTCGACGTCATAGCCGGTGCCAATGACGAGGCGCGTGTCGCCGCGATCCTCGCGGCTGCGGATGGTGCCGATGTCGGTGATGATGCCGGTAAACATGGGGGCGGTCATTCCTTCCTGATGCGCTCGTAGACGTCGATCCGGTCGCTGCCAAGCATCCGACTGTCGGCCGGTCGCCAACGTCCGTGCGCGCCCGCCAGATCGCCGAGGCCGATGTCACCAAGCGCGCGGCGGCCGGCACCGATCAGGATCGGCGCGCGATAGAGAAGCAGCCGGTCGACGCGGTCGGCGGCAAGAAAGGCAGCCGCCGCCCCGGCGCCGCCCTCGACGAGCAGCGAATCGATCGGCAGCGCATCCACAGCGTCCGGCGCAGCGAGCGCGGTCCAGCCGTCGGGGGCATCGCCGTGCGTCAGGAGCAGGCGCTGCGGGCTCCGCGGCGCAAGTCCGGGCAGGCGGACGTCGAGTGTCGGCGCGTCGGCCTCGAAGGTACCGCGCCCGACCAGGATCGCGCCATGCCGCGCGCGTTCGAGATGCGCGTGCGCGCGTGCAGGGGCGCCGGTGATCCAGCGGCTCGAACCGTCGGCCATCGCGATGCAGCCGTCGAGCGAAGTCGCGAGCTTCAGCGTGACGAACGGCCGGCCGCGCGTCGCGCGCGACCACCAGGGGGCCATCGCCGCCTGCGCTTCGCCGCAAAGCAGGCCGCTCTCGACCGCGATTCCTGCCGCGCGCAGCCGGGCGATGCCCTGTCCGTCGGTGCGCGGATCGGGATCCTGCGCGGCGACGACGACGCGTGGGATGCCAGCGGCGATCAGCAAGTCGGCGCAGCACGGGCCGCGGGTGCTCGCATGGGCGCAGGGTTCCAGACTGACATAGGCGGTTGCGCCGTGCGCGGCGTCGCCCGCCGCCGCCAGTGCCATCGCTTCGGCATGCGGCCGGCCGCCCGCCTGCGTCCAGCCGCGCGAGACGACGCGGCCGTTCTTGACAATCAGGCAGCCGACATTGGGGTTGGGTGCGGCATCGGGGCGCCCGCGCTGCGACAGCGCGATCGCCGCGGCCATCCACTCGGCATCGGCGCGCACCGGGGTCAGGGCTGGGTCGCGGGCGCCGCCGCGCCACGCGCTGCCCGCTCTGCGAGCGTCGAGCGCTTTGGCGGCTCGGGTTTCTTTTCGATGGCGTCGGCTTCCTTGCCCAGCGTCTCGCGCGTCACCTTCTCGGCTTCGCTGGCGTCATACTCGACCCCCATCATGTCCGCGAGCCGCTGGAATTCGGCGCGGCGCTTGGCGTTGGCGCGCGTCGTTTCCTTGGCGCGTGCCACCCAGTCGGCGCGTATCTCCGCTTCGCTGCGGTCGGCCTTCCAGTTTTCGAAATAGATGATCTGCGGCTTGGGCCTTTCGTAGGGCACAAGATATTTGGAAAAGCCGTAGAAGATCAGCAGCGGCAGCACGATCGCGAGGCCCCACACCGTCCAGCGGTGCGGGCGCGGTTCGCGGATGTAGGCCCAGAAATCCGACAGGCCGCCGCCGACATCCCAATTTTTGAGCATAGACATGGCGCCAATCTAGGCGATGTCGCGCCGATTTGCGAGGGGGTGTGCGCGCGGAGAGGATTGCATGCTTTGCATGCTATCGATGCCAACGATTGCAAATTTTGCAATGCCGGATGCTTATTTCGCAGTTGCACAATCAATTGTGCAGTGCAATATCACACTTGCCTTTTAGGCATCCTCTCCCAAAAACTTTCAAGGGTCGCCCTCGGGCGGCCCTTTTTTTTCGACCTTTTTGGTGGAGAAACGCGAATCGGCGACGTTCGGCGCGAACCGCCTACCTCAATCCTGAATGGGCAAGCGGGTTTCGAATCGCCGGACTTCGGCGATAAAGCTCCCCGGAAGCGCCGTCGGCTTGCCCGTATCGAGGTCGAGATGGGCGTAGCTGATCTCGATATCGGTCAGCCGTTCGGCGGCGCGAAATATTGCACAGTGCAGCGTGAAGCTCGTCCGCCCGAAGTGGCTGACGCGCGCCGCGATGGTGATCAACTCATCGAGCCGGGCCGGCGCGTGATAGTCGATTTCGCTATGTACTTCGCGGATATCTGTACCATATTGGTGAAAATAGGGGCCCGGCTGCCCTTCGCCCAGCGCGCGAAAATATTCGGTCACGCCGATGTCGGCGTAGATCAGATAATTGCCGCTGAAGACGATATTCTGGCCGTCGATCTCGTTGAAGCGGACGCGCACATCCTGCTGGACGCGAAAATCGGCGCGCGGGACTGCCCAGTTGGCCCGGTCCATGCCGCGCCCCTCAGGCCGCGAGCGCGGCGACGCCGCGATCGATCGGCGCGCAGGCGGCGGCCAGCCATTCGCGGTCGGCGGCGACCATCCCCGGCGACAGCTTCTCGACCACCTCGGCATGATAGGCGTCGAGCCAGTCCGCCTCGGCGGGCGACAGCATCGCCCCGACGATCAGATTGCGCGCGATCGGGGCGAAGGTGATGGTTTCAAAGCCCAGCATATCCTCCTCGGCCCCCTCGATCCGGACGGGTTCGACCACCACTAGATTCTCGATGCGGATGCCGAAATGGCCCGCCTTGTAATAGCCGGGCTCGTTCGACAGGATCATGCCCGCGTGGAGCGGCTCCTCGGTTCCTGCCTGCCCGCCGGCGGGCTTGGCAATTCGCTGCGGCCCTTCGTGGACCGCCAGATAGGCACCGACGCCGTGGCCGGTGCCATGCGCATAATCGACCCCGTCGGCCCACAGATACTGGCGCGCGAGGATGTCGAGCTGGCTTCCGCGCGTCCCCTTGGGAAAGCGCGCGGTTGCGAGCGCGATATGCCCCTTCAGCACCTGGGTGAAGCGGCGGCGCATTTCGGCACTGGGTTCGCCGATCGCGATGGTGCGCGTGATGTCGGTCGTGCCATCGGCATATTGCCCGCCCGAATCGACGAGATAGAGCGTGCCCGTCTCGATCGCGCGATTGGTCTTTTCATCGACCTTGTAATGCGGCAGCGCGCCATTGGGACCGGCGGCCGAGATGGTATCGAAGGACAGATCCTTCAAAACGCCGCTTTCGTCGCGAAAGGCGCGCAATTTCGCCGCCGCGCCGAGTTCGTCGAGCCCGCCCTTCGGCGCGACCTCTTCCATCCATTTGAGGAAGCGCGCGACCGCGACGCCGTCGCGGACGTGCGCGGCGCGCGTGCCGGCAAGCTCGGCGCTGTTCTTGATCGCCTTGGGCAGCACCGCCGGGTCGCGGTGGCGCGCGATCTTTGCGCCCGCGCCTTCAAGCGCGGTGAAGATTGCAGCGACCGCGCGGTCGGGATCGACCGCGACACGCTTGCCCGCCAGTGCGGCGAGCGCAGGATCGAAGGCGGCGCGGTCGTGGATGCGCACGCTGTTGCCGAGATGCGCGCGCACCGCGTCGGTAATCTTTTCGGGCGCAACGAACAGGTCGGCGGTGGCGTCATCGTGGAGCAGCGCAAAGGCAAGCCCGACGGGCGTGTGGCTGACGTCTTCGCCGCGGATGTTGAAGGTCCAGGCGATCGAATCGAGCGCGGTCATCACGGTGGTGTCGAGCCCCTGCCCCTTCAGCCAGTCGGCGATCACGCCGCGCTTGTCGGCCGCCGACTGCCCCGCCTGCTCGGTATCATAGACGGCGATCGGCGCGGCGCTCGGCGCCGGCTGGTCATCCCACACTGCGTCGATGGGGTTGCTGTCGACTGCAATCAGGCTGGCGCCCTTTGCGGTCAGCGCCGCCGCAAGGCCACGCGCCCAGTCGATGCCGTGCAACCAGGGGTCATAGCCGATCTTCTGCCCGGCGCTGACATTGGCGCCCAGCCATTCGGCGACGCTCGACTGCGGCACCCCGACATAGTCATAAAGCGATCCGTCGACCTGGTCGCGCACCTGCACCGTATAGCGGCCGTCCACGAACACCGCCGCCTTCGCCGGCAACACTGCGGCGGTTCCGGCCGATCCGCCGAAGCCGGTTAGCCACGCCATGCGCTGTGCATAGGCGCCGACATATTCGCTCAAATGCTCATCGCTGATTGGCACGACAAAGCCGTCGAGGCCCCGGCGCGCGAGTTCGGCGCGCAGACGGGCGAGGCGGTCTGCATGGTCGGGGGTGGACATGCGCTGTTCCTTGTTTCTACATCGCAGCCAATTCCTGCCCGACCGGGGCGACGCTGCGGGGGTTTTCTTGATGCGCGCTATTTGGATGTTTCTGGCCGCAATTACCACCCCGCTTGTCGCGCCCGGCAGCGCGTTCGCCGAAGAGAAAGAGACGATATTGACCACCAGCCCCGCCGCCCCGGTCGCCGACAGGCGGCCGCACGAAGTCACGCTGCACGGCAAAACGCTGTCCGATCCCTATTTCTGGCTCCGCGACCAGAGCTATCCGGTGATCGATGACGCGGACATCCTCGATTATGTGAAGGCCGAAAACGCCTATTTCGATGCGGCGATGAAGCCGCACGCGAAGCTGGTCGAGACGTTGTTTCAGGAGATGAAGGGGCGCATCAAGGAAGCCGATTCGTCGGTGCCGCAGAAGGACGGCGACTGGCTCTATTGGGTCGAATTTGACGAGGGCGCCGAATATAAGAAATGGTATCGCAAGCCCGCGTCCGGCGCGGGCCAGACCCAGCTGATCCTCGACGAGGTCGCGATGGCGGAGGGCAAGGAATATTTCCGCCTCGCCGAACTGTCGATCAGCCCCGACGGCCGGCTGATGGCCTATTCCTTCGATGACAATGGCTCCGAACGCTTCGAGGCGCGCATCCGCAATCTCGAAACGGGCGAACAGCTGCCCGACGTTATCCCGGGCACGCTGTCCTCGCTCGTCTGGACGTCGGGGAACGACGCGATCCTCTATGGCCTCGCGAACGAGAATTGGCGCACCGACAATGTCCGGCTGCACAAGCTCGGGACGAGTGTTGCCGACGACAAGCTTCTCTACAAGGAACCCGACATCGGCTTCGGGGTGGGGATCGGCAAGACCGCCGCCGACAATTATATCGTGATCGCGACGGGCGATAACGAGACGAGCGAGGTCTATCTTCTTCCCGCCGATAACCCGGAAGCGCCGATGCAACTGGTGTCGGCGCGCCAGAAGGGCCGCGAGTACAGCGTCGATGAGCGCGACGGCACGCTCTACATCCACACCAATGACGAGCATCCCAACTTCCGCATCGCCACCGCGAGCGTGAAGGATCCGGGCAGGTGGACCACGCTGATCCCCGGATCGGACCATAGTTACATCACCGGCCTGTCGATATTCCGCGACTATTTCGTCATCGAAGCGCGCGAGGACGGGCTCGATCAGGTCGATATCCGCCGCTATGACGCGCCGCTGATCCCCGGCCGGATCAAATTTCCCGAGGCGACCTATGTGGCGGGCCTCGGCGACAATCCCGAATATCATCAGGACAAGCTCCGGCTCGATTATGAATCGATGGTCACGCCCGACACGGTCTACGATTATGATCTGGCGACAGGAACGCTCGAAACGCTGAAGGTGCAGGAAATCCCGTCGGGTTACTATGCAACGCAATATGTAACCGAATGGGTTAATCTTCCGAGCCGCGACGGCAAGACGATGATCCCCGCCTCGCTCGTCTACAAGAAGGGCACCAAGCTCGACGGCAGCGCGCCGATGCATCTCTATGCTTATGGCTCGTACGGCTATCGCGTCCCGCCGGGCTTTTCGACCACGCGGCTCAGCCTCGTCGATCGCGGCATGATCTATGCGATCGCGCATGTCCGCGGCGGCGACGATCTGGGCCGCGGCTGGTATCTCGCGGGCAAGACGACCGAGCGCAAAAACACCTTCAACGATTTCATCGATGTCGCGAGGGGGCTGATCGCGAAAAACTACACCAGCGCCGGCAAGATTTCGGTCGAGGGCCGCTCGGCGGGCGGGCAGGTGATGGGCGTGATCTATAACGAGGCGCCCGAGCTGTGGGGCGCGGTCCTTGCGGGCGTGCCCTTCGTCGACGTGATCAACACGATGGTCGACGAAACGCTGCCGCTGACCCCGGGCGAATGGCCCGAATGGGGCAATCCGGTCACCGACAAGGCCGCGTTTGATTATATGCTGTCGTACAGCCCCTACGACAATGTAACTGCGAAGGCCTATCCGCCGATGCTGGTGTCGGCCGGCCTCAACGACCCGCGCGTGACCTATTGGGAGCCCGCCAAATGGGTCGCCAAGCTCCGCGCGACGCGCTTGGGCGACGCGACGCTGCTGCTGCGCACCAACATGGGCGCGGGCCATGGCGGCAAATCGGGCCGTTGGGGCGCGCTCCACGAAGATGCCGAGGAATATGCCTTCGTGCTGACGCAGCTGGGGGTGGAGAAATAGGGGGGAAGATGGTCGAGCTTAATGAAACCGCAGTCTCGCTAGGTTTCTTTGGCGACGATCTCGATCCGGCCGACATTTCCAACCGGCTTGGAGCAACGCCAACCTTCAGCGTTGCGAAAGGTGCCAAGTGGAAGACGCCCCGGGGCAGTGAGCGCATCGCTCGCACCGGATCTTGGAGGCTGCAGGTACCGAGATCGATTCCCGGTGACTTGCCGGGCCAGGTAGAGGCCATTTTCGCACCGCTGACCCGCGATACGGCCATTTGGCAGGAACTTGCTGCACGCTTTGCTGGGCGCCTCTTCTGCGGCCTCTTCCTTGAAGAGAGAAACGAAAGTTTGCGGATATGTTCCCAGACGTTGGCCGAAATAGCAGATCGCGGCTTGTATCTGGATCTTGATATCTACGCGCCCGAGGGCAGCAAAACCCATCAGGTGGCTGACAAATAGCCCCGCGCCACCAACTCGCGCTCCAGCGTCGCCGCATCGACGAACCGGTGCCCCGCGATGCCGACCGCCTTGGCGCCCGCGATATTGTGCGCGACGTCGTCAATGAAGAGGGCGCCAGCGGGATTGATGCCGAATCGCTCGATCGCAAGGGCGTAGATCTCGGGGTCGGGTTTCATCAGCTTCTCGGTACCCGAGACGATGATATCGCGGAAGCGGTCGAACACCGGCTGGGTCGGGCGGAAGCCTTCCCAGAATTCATGTCCGAAATTGGTGATCGCAAACAGCGGCACCCCCGCCTCGTCAAGCCGCTCGACCAGTTCGAGGCTGCCGGGCATCGGCCCCGGAATCGTCTCGTTGAAGCGCGTCGCATAGGCGTCGATCAGGGGCGCATGCGCCGGATATTCAGCCTTCAGCTCGGGCAGCATGTCGGCGAGCGGCCGGCCCGCATCGTGCTGGAAATGCCACTGCGGCGTGACGACGTGGGTCACAAACCATTCGAGCTCGCCCGCATCGTCGATCAGCTTCGCGAACAGGTAGCGCAAGTCCCAGTCGAACAGGACGCGGCCGACATCGAAAATGACGCTCTGGTGAATCATGGCTGCTCCGGACACGCGAAAGCGCCGCCGGAAGCATCCGACGGCGTTACGCTTACTCGCAAATGCGCGGGGACACGCGGTCCCGGCAAGGCGTTTAGCCCTGGCGCGCCTTGAAGCGGCGGTTGGTCTTGTTGATCACATAGGTGCGGCCACGGCGGCGGATAACGCGGTTATCCCGGTGGCGGTCCTTCAGCGACTTCAGGCTGTTGCGAATCTTCATTGGTCTGTTCCGTAAATCTTGGCGTTGTTACGCGAAGCGGCGCAACTATGGGGAAGCGGGTGAAAAGTCAACCGCCTCCGCCCTTAATTTCGTCATCCCGGACTTGATCCGGAATCCGCTATTCCGGCGCTGTGGGAATGGACCCCGGATCAAGTCCCGGGCGACGAAGAGGGGGCGTAAAATTTCACCCCGCCAGCGCCTTCTGCCGCCGCCGTTGCACCGACGAGCCATAGCCCATCGCCTCGCGATATTTGACCACGGTGCGCCGCGCGATGTCGTGGCCTTCTGCCGACAGCTTCTGTGCGATCGTCTCGTCGGACAGGATCGCCTTGGGGTCTTCGGCCTCGATCATCGCCCTGATCCGGCTCTTGACCGCTTCGGCCGACACCGCGCCGTCGCCCTCGGTCGCCGAAATCCCCGACGAGAAGAAATATTTGAGTTCGAACAGGCCGCGCGCGCAGGAGAGATATTTGTTGCTGGTAACGCGGCTGACGGTCGATTCGTGCATCCCGATTGCCTCGGCGACCTGGCGCAGCGTCAGCGGGCGCATATGCGCGACGCCGTGGAGGAAAAAGCCCTCTTGCTGCTTCACAATCTCGCTCGCGACCTTGACGATCGTGCGTTGACGCTGGTCGAGGGCGCGCACCAGCCAGTTGGCCCCCGCGAGCTGCTCGGATAGCCACGCCTTGCTCTTGGCCGCGGCGTCCTTTGCCAGTTCGGTATAATAGCGGCGATTGACGAGCAGCCGCGGAAGCGTGCCGCTGTTTACCTCGACCGCCCATCCCTTTGCGGTCTGGCGGACATAAAGGTCGGGCACGACCGCCTGCGTCGCGGTGCCGCCGAAGCGCAGACCGGGCTTCGGGTCATAGGCGCGCAATTCGCGGATCATGTCGGCCAGATCCTCGTCATCGACGCCGCAGATGCGCTTGAGCTGGGGGAAGGCGCCCTTCGCCACCAGGTCGAGATGCGCGATCATCGTCGCCATGGCGGGATCGTAGCGGTCGGCCTCGCGCGCCTGGATCGCGATGCATTCGGCAAGGTCGCGCCCGCCGACACCCGAAGGGTCGAAGCTCTGGACGCCCGCAAGCACCGCCTCGACCAGCGCGAGCGGCACGCCGAGCCGCTGCGCCAGCTCGCCGAGATCGGCGCGCAGATAGCCCGCCTCGTCGATCAGCGCGACGATCTGTTCGGCGACCATCGCCTCGATGCCTGAAAAACGTTCACCGACCTGGGCGAGCAGATGGTCGTAAAGCGTGCCGTCGTCGCCCGCGAAGCTGTCGAAATCGATGCCCTCACTATCGCCCGACAGCCCCACCGAATCGCTCGCGCTGTCGTGGTGGAATCGTTCCTCGGCAAAATCGACGTCGAGATCGTCGGCGGTACCCGCTTCGGACGACAGCGCCAGGTCGGTGTCGGCGGGGGGGCCGTCGGACGGCGGCGCTTCGTCGCCGCCTTCGTCATCGCCCGGTTCGCGGTCACCCGGCGTCGCATCGAGCAGCGGATTGCCTTCGAGCGCCTCAGCCAGATAGGCTTCGAGTTCGAGGTTCGACAGCGCGAGCAGCTTGATCGCCTGCTGCAGCTGCGGCGTCATCACCAGCGATTGCGACTGGCGTAAATCGAGGCGTGGACCCAACGCCATCGGCAACTACCGCATCAAAGCGAAAAGCCCTCGCCAAGATACAGGCGGCGGACCTCTGGGTCGGCCACCAGCTCGGCGGGCGATCCGGCAAGCAGCACCTTGCCGTCGTAGATGATGCAGGCGCGGTCGACGAGGTCCAGCGTCTCGCGCACATTATGGTCGGTGATCAGCACGCCGATGCCGCGCGTCTTTAGGTCGGCGACAAGGTCGCGGATATCGCTGATCGAAATGGGGTCGATGCCGGCGAAGGGTTCGTCGAGCAGCATGATCGACGGGTTGGCCGCGAGCGCGCGCGCGATTTCGGCGCGTCGTCGCTCGCCGCCCGACAGCGCCATCGCCGCCGCGCTGCGCAGCCGGGTCAGGCCGAATTCGTCGAGCAGCTCGTCGAGCCGCTGCTGGCGCGCGATCTTGTCGGGCTCGGCGAGTTCGAGCACCGCGGCGATATTCTGTTCGACCGTCATGCCGCGAAAGATCGAGGTTTCCTGCGGCAGATAGCCAAGGCCCAGGATCGCGCGGCGATACATGGGAAGCGCGGTGATGTCGGCGCCGTCAAGCATGATGCGTCCAGCGTCGGGTTTGACCAGCCCCATGATCGAATAGAAGCAGGTCGTCTTGCCCGCGCCATTGGGACCGAGCAGGCCGACGACTTCGCCTTTGGCGACCGACAGCGACACGTCCGACAGGACGGTGCGCTTGTCATAGCTTTTGGCGATCGAAATAACCGCCAGCCCGTTGCCCGCCGCGGCGTCCTGCTGGACGTGCGCGGTATGCTCGGCGACGCCGTGATTGGTGTCGGAAAGCGTGCCGGCGGTGGACTGGTCGGTCATAGGATCTTCGGTTCCGTTCTGGGTTCCTGTCTCTGCCCCCTTGCGCGCGTTACCCCAGCGACGCAGCGAAGGTCAATCTGGCAAGATTTTTGCAGGCAGATGAGCGGTCAATGCGCCGCCTGCGGCCCGCGTACGACTCCCGACGCCGCAAGCTGACCGTCGATCGCGGCCATCAGCCTCGCGAGCGCCGCTTCGTCCTTCGCCTCGGCGCGGGCGACGAGAACGTCCTGCGTGTTCGATGCGCGCAGCAGCCACCAGCCATCGTCGGTCAGCACGCGCGCGCCGTCGGTGCGGTCGACCGTTGCGCCCGCCGCGGTCAGCCGCGCCAGAACCTCGTCCACAATGGCGAATTTGCGCACCTCGTCGACCTGGAAGCGCAGTTCGGGGGTGTTGACCATCGCGGGCATTTCGCCGCGCAATTGCGTCACGCTCTTGCCGAGCTTCGTCGCCGCCTCGATCAGCCGGACCGCCGCGTAGGGCGCGTCGTCATAGCCGTAATAATGGTCGGCGAAGAAGATATGCCCGCTCATCTCGCCCGCCAGCGGGCTGCCGGTTTCCTTCATCTTCGCCTTGATCAGGCTGTGTCCGGTCTTCCACATCAGCGGCTTGCCGCCGAGTTCGGCGACCCGGTCGAACAGCGCCTGACTGGCCTTCACATCAGCGATCACCGTCGCCCCCGGCCGTTCCTTCAGCACTGCGACGGCATAGATCTGCAGCAGCTGGTCGCCCCAGATCACCCGGCCTTCGCCGTCGATCGCGCCAATGCGGTCGCCATCTCCGTCGAATGCGACGCCGAAGTCGAGCTTCTTCGCCGCGACGAGCGCCTTCAGGTCGGCAAGGTTCTTTTCCTCGGTGGGATCGGGATGGTGATTCGGAAAATGGCCATCGATATCGGTGTAGAGGAGATGATGTTCGCCGGGCAGGCGCGCGGTGAGCTTTTCGATCACCGTGCCTGCGGCGCCGTTGCCCGCATCCCAGCCGATGCGGAAGGCGCCGCCGGCAAAACCTTCGACCAGCCGGTCGACATAGGCATCGACGATGTCGATGCTCTGCGCCGTGCCTTCTCCCCCCGGGTTGACAGCTTCCCAGTCGCCTTCCGCGGCCATTTCGCCGATCCGCTGGATATCGGCGCCGAAGAAGGGGCGGCCCTGAAACACCATCTTGAAGCCATTATAGTCGGGGGGGTTGTGGCTGCCGGTTATCTGTATACCGCCGTCCACATCTTGGGTTGATGCGGCATAATAGAGCATCGGCGTCGGCCCCAGCCCGACATTGAGCGCGCCGATGCCCGCAGCGTTGATCCCGGCGATCAGCGCGTCGGCGAGCATCGGCGACGACAGCCGTCCGTCATAGCCGACCGCCACCCGCTTGCCGCCGGCACGTGCGATCAGCGTCGCGAAGCTGCGCCCGATGGCATGGGCGTCCGCATCGGACAGCGTGTCGCCGACCACCCCGCGAATGTCATATTCGCGCAGCATCGTCGGGTGGAATCGATGGGTCATGGATGCCTCTCGGGAGGATGGAGGGTCAGGCGACGGCGAACAGGTCGCCGTCGGGGTGGAGCCGTTCGCGCTGCGGCAGGTTCAATCCCGCCATCGCCTCGCGCAATTCCTGCCGCGCGACGACATGGCCGATCCCCATGCCGCCGAGATGCGCCTTGTCGAGCAGGGTGAGGCCGGCCGGGAACAGCTCGCGATAGATCACGCGCTCGCCCAGGCCAGGAATGACGCGAAAGCCGACGCGCCGCGACAATTGGTTCAGCGCTTCGCCGACTCGGCGCATATTGTGCGCGTCGACGTGCTGCAGACGGTTGCGCAGGATGATCCAGTCGATCGTCCGCCCGTCGCTTTTCGCCCGCGCCTTGCGCGTGTCCCAGATCAGTTCGGAGTAGAAGCTGGGTCGGGTGACCTGAAAACTCTCGGGGTCGACCTGACCGATCAGGTCGAAATCGATGAAGCTGTCGTTGATCGGGGTGACGAGCGTATCGGCGGTGGTCGCAAGGTGGCGGGCGAACACATCGTCGCGGCCGGGCGTGTCGGCGACGAAATAATCGACCCCGTCGGCCAGCCGCGCGACCTGTTCGTCGAGTTGCTCGACTGTCGAGCCTTCGAACACCTCGAACTGTGGCATCGGCAGGTCGATCCCGCGGCGCTTGGCGGTGTTGGTGCGGTTTTCGAGATAGCGGTGGAAGGTGCGCTGGCGCGGGTCGAGGTCGATCCCCGCGACGCGCCAGCCCTGGCTCGCCAGCGCGACCGCGAAATGCACCGCGCAGGTCGATTTGCCCGTGCCGCCCTTTTCATTGGCGAAGATGATCCGGTGCGGGGGGGCTTTCGTCATGACCGTTGCGATTTTCCTGTTGGCGCGGCATGGCGGCCGCATGAAGGGCGTATTGGCGCCGCCAATATCGGAGGCAGGGCAAGCGTGCAAATCATCCGTGACATCGCCACGCTCCACCGCGCGGTTGCGGCGCTGAAGCAGGGCGGCAAGAGCGTCGCGCTGGTGCCGACGATGGGCGCGCTGCACGCCGGGCATCTGTCGCTCGTCCGCATGGGTCGCCGCGTGGCCGACCATGTCGTGGTGTCGATCTTCGTCAACCCGACCCAGTTCGGCCCGAACGAGGATTATGCCGCCTATCCGCGCGACGAGGCGCGCGACGCCGCGCTGCTGGTCGAGGAAGGCGTGGCGCTGCTATGGGCGCCCGATGTCGCGACCATGTATCCGGGCGGCCATGCCACGCATATCGAGGTGGCCGAACTCGGCGCCGACTATTGCGGCGCGGCGCGGCCGGGGCATTTCGACGGCGTCGCGACCGTCGTCGCCAAATTGTTCAACCAGGTGCGCCCCGACGTCGCCATCTTCGGCGAAAAGGATTGGCAGCAGCTGGCGATAATCCGCCGCATGGCGCGCGACCTCGATTTCGCGCTCGACATATTCGGCGCGCCGATCGCACGCGATGGCGACGGGCTCGCGCTGTCGTCGCGCAACGCTTATCTGTCGCCCGAACAGCGCGCCGCCGCGGCGGCTTTTCCGGATGCACTCAAGGCCGCGGTGGCGGCAATCGCGGGCGGCGCTGATGTTGCGAAGGCGCTGGCCGATGCCGAGGCGGCAATCGTCGCGGGCGGGTTCGACAGCGTCGATTATGTCGCGCTCGCCGATGCCGAAAGCCTCGAAAGATTGACGATATTCCGCGCGCCGGCACGGCTTCTGGCGGCGGCGCGGATGGGAAAAACGCGCCTGATCGACAATTATGCGGTCGATTGATCAAACGAAAAATTGGCGGATTTCTGTCATTTGCTCCGCCTATGGCCAAAAAAATCACCGCGCCATTAACGCTTTGTTGACCATAAGTCGCAAGGTTTGACCCCGAAGTCTCCATGTGGGGTGGAGGCGACAGGGGGTTATCATGGCTAACAGTCTGAAGTCTGCCCAGTATCTGATCGAAAGCCGGCTGCTCGATGCGGCGCGCGGCGATGCCAATGCCTATTTCGACCTTGGCGTGGCCTTCTCGACCGGCACCGGCGGTGTCGATGTCGATCTGATCCAGGCGCATAAATGGTTTAATCTTGCGGCGCTCGGCGGCAATATCGAAGGCCAGCAGTGCCGCGCCGACGTTTCGGCCGAAATGAGCCGCGACGAGATCGCCGAGGCACAGCGCCAGGCGCGCGCATGGCTCGACGAAACCGCCCGCCGCCCGGCGGCGCGTCGTTACGCCGCCTGATTCCTCAGCCGCTCCGCCGGAACGGCATCTGTCCTTCCAGCCATTGCATTTCGCTTTCCTCGGCCGCCCGTTCGCGTTCCAGAAAGTCCGCGACCGCGCGGCGGAAGCCCGGATCGGCGATGAAATGCGCCGACCAGGTCGCAACGGGGGCATAGCCGCGGGCCAGCTTGTGTCCGCCCTGTGCGCCGGCCTCGACCCGCGCGAGACCGCGCGCGATCGCAAGGTCGATGGCGCGGTAATAGCATAGCTCGAAATGCAGATAGGGAATGTCGATCAGGCATCCCCAATAGCGGCCATAAAGCGTGTCGGCGCCGATCAGGTGCATCGCGCCCGCGACCGGCCGCCCGTCCTGCCACGCGATGCTCAGCAACACCTTGTCGGCCATGCGCGCACCGATCATGTCGAACGCCGCGCGGGTCAGATAGGGATGCCCCCATTTGCGCGCGCCGGTGTCCTGATAAAAGGCCCACATCGCGTCCCAATGTTCGGGGCGGATCGCGTCGCCGCTGACATCCTCGATTCGCAGACCCTGTACCGCGCGCGCGCGTTCCTTGCGAAGCTGCTTGCGCTTTGCCGAGGTCAGCGTGGCGAGGAAATCGTCGAAATCGCGATAGCCGCGATTGGCGAAATGGAACTGGATGTCGCGGCGCAGCAGCCAGCCCGCCGCCTCGAACAGCGGCATCTGGTCGGGCGCAACGAAG
Source organism: Sphingopyxis sp. Q841 (assembly GCF_052384365.1). Lineage (NCBI taxonomy): Bacteria > Pseudomonadati > Pseudomonadota > Alphaproteobacteria > Sphingomonadales > Sphingopyxidaceae > Sphingopyxis > Sphingopyxis sp. Q841. The sequence continues at coordinate 1,848,415 of NZ_JBQSUM010000001.1, forward strand.
GTCGCATGCGCCGACGACAGGTCGTTCTGCCGGACCACCGCCTCGGCCGCGCGCAGCAGCAGCGTCGCATCGTCGGCCTCGGCCGCGAGCAGTCGCGGTCCGGGCACGGGGGTGAAGGGCACCGCGATCTGAAGCTTGGGATAATAAGCGCCCCCGGCGCGCTCCCACGCGTCGGCCCATATATGGTCGAAGACATATTCGCCCTGGCTGTGCGTCTTCAGATAGGCGGGCGCCGCGGCGACGAGTCGGCCCGCACCGTCCTCGACCAGCAAGGGCGCGGGCTGCCATCCGGTCCCCGGCCCAACGCTTCCCGATTCTTCGAGCAGCGCCAGAAAGGCATGACCGACGAAGGGATTGCCGCCGCCCGCCAGCGCGTCCCACGCCGCCGCATCGATCGCGGCGACGCCGGTGCCGAGCGACAGGGTGCGGGTGGGCGGGTCAGCCTCGGCCACGATGGGCTTACGCGGGCTTCACCGCGACGATCGCATCGACTTCGACCGCCGCGCCGAGCGGCAGCACCGACACGCCGACGGCGCTGCGCGCGTGGCGGCCGGCTTCGCCGAACAGCGATTCCATCAGCTCGGACGCGCCGTTCGCGACCTTGGGCTGCTGCGTGAAGGCGGGGTCGCTGTTCACGAACACGCCCAGCTTGACGATCTTTTCGACCCGCGACCAGTCGCCGTCCAGCGCCTTGCCGATCTGGGCGACGAGCATCAGCGCGCAGCGCCGCGCGGCGTCATAGCCGCTTGCCTCGTCGGTGTCGGCGCCCAGCCGCCCGGTCACGACCTGCCCGTCGCGGAAGGGAAGCTGGCCGCTGATATGCAGCAGCCCGCCCGCCTCGACGACGGGGACATAGGCGGCAACCGGCGCGGCGGGTTTGGGAAGCTCGAGGCCGAGGTCGGCGAGCTTGGCGGCAATATCCATGGTGATTCCTTCTGTCTCGATTGGGGGGATTATACGGCTTCCGGCGCCGGGGCCGGAGCCTTTTCGGCAAGCCGCGCCAATATCCAGTCCTGCGCCGCCGCCCAGTCGTCGATACGGGCATGGGCATGGCGCGCGGCGGGTATCTTGTCCGCGATCGCGGGCTCACCGACCATGTGCAGGCGCCACACGTCGGGCGCCTCGATCGCGACCGAATGATGATGGTTCGCGAGATCGTCGATAAATACCGCGACCGGCGGCCGGCGCTCCTCGATCAGCGCGCGCACCGGCTCGCCCTTGCCGCCGCGGCTGCCGATCACCGGTGCGTCGAGGCCAAGGGCCGCAAGCTGCGCCATGCGCGCCGCCTGATGGTCAGGGCCGACATTGGTCAGCACGACGATGTCGGCATGGCGCGCGATTTCGGCCATCGCGGAAAGCGCGCCGGGAATCGGATATTGGCGCGGCATTTCGGTGCGGAAAAAGCCGTCGAGCAGCGGCCAGACCTCGGCCGCTTCCAGCGGCGTGCCGCATTCCTTGCGCTTCAGCGCGCCGGCGAAACTCGTATCTTCCATGCGAAAGATCACGCCATGTTCCTCGTCGACCCACTGCGCGAACGGGACGACCATGTGCATCAGCACCTCGTCGCAATCGGTGATGACGAGCGGGCGGGTCATGGCATTGGTCCTTCCAGTCCTTCGAGGCGGCGCGCGGCAGCGGCCAAGGCTCCGGCGTCTATATCGAGTGCTTCGGCGCAGGCGACAAGGTCGGGTTCGTGCGCGGCAAGAAAGCCGAGGATCGCCGCCAGCGTTGCGCGATCGCCCAGCGCGGCGCGCAGTCCCTCGGGCGACAGGCCGGTCATTCCAAGCAGCCGTTCGGCCCGCGGCTCGTCGGTCAGGATCCAGCCGAGCGCGTGCAGCGCCAGCGCCGCGTCGCCGTCATTCACGCCGAAAATCCTTCCCTGCGAAGCAATTGTGTCGCGCCGCCGATTCGCCTAAACCGGCCGCGGACGCAAGCGGGGAAAGCTTCAACATCATGGGAAAGACCGTTCTGGTCGTCGAGGATAATGAGCTGAACCTGCGCCTGTTCTGCGACCTACTCAACGCCCATGGCTATAGCGCGCACCCGGTGCGCGACGGCCGCGATGCGCTCGCCAAGGCGCGCGAAATAGCGCCCGACCTCATCATCATGGACATCCAGTTGCCCCACGTCAGCGGGCTCGAATTGATCGGCCAGATGAAGGCCGACCTGACGCTGCGCGCGGTACCGATCATGGCCGTCACAGCCTATGCCGGGAAGGGCGACGAGGAACAGATTCGCGCCGCGGGTGCCGAGGCCTATGTCTCGAAACCGATTTCGGTCATCAAATTCATCGAAAGTGTCGGCGCTTTCGCCTGATCCTGGTGTCGTGGCACCTGCCAAGGTAGCTCAGCGATTCGGCGGTATGAACCCGGCCGATCGAGTCGGGCCCGCAAGATCGGCGATCGTTCGCTCGAGGCATAGCATGCGGGTGTAGCCGCGCGCTGACAGCCGCATCGCCTCTGTCGCATGCGCCAGCACCGGCCGCCCCGGTTCGCCTGGTGTCGCGACTGCTTCCAGCAGCTCACCCTCGATCGCGGCATTGGTGCCTCGTTCCCGTGCCTCTTTACAGCATACCAACCAGTTGGTATGTAGACGTTCATGACCGCGACTCACTCTTCGTCCGACCCGGCTGCGGCCCCTCGCGCACCGCGTGGCAGCGCGCGCGACAGGCTGATCGCCGCCGCGCATCAGGAGGTGCGGCGTCAGGGCTATGCCGCGACCACGGTCGACCAGATCTGCGCCGCCGCCGGCGTGACCAAGGGCGCCTTCTTCCATCATTTCGAATCGAAGGAGGCATTGGCGGTCGCCGCGGCCGAAGCCTGGACCGAACGGGCACGGCCGATGTTCGACATGCTGCCGCATACGAAACTGGACGATCCGCTCGACCGGCTGCTCGGCCATATCGATTTTCGCTTTTCGCTGCTGCACGGCCCGGTCGACGGCTTCACCTGCTTCGTCGGGACGATGGTGCAGGATGCCTATGCCACCAGCGAGCCGATCCGGCTGGCGTGCGAGGCGAGCATCGCCGCCTATTGCGAGGCGCTTGCCCCCGACATCGAAGCCGCGATGCAGGCCTATGGCGCACCCGCGGGGATGAGCGCGCTCGATCTCGCGCGGCATATCCAGTCGGTGCTGCAGGGCGGCTTCGTTCTGGCCAAAACCACCAACGACCCGGCGATTGCCCGGGAAAGTGTCGCGCATCTGACGCGTTATGTCCGCATGCTGTTCGGGCGGACCTGACGAAAAATCCCCCCAGGAAGAGGAGTGCCGCCCATGTCCAAGATGATTTTCGTCAACCTGCCGGTTCGCGACCTCGCGAAATCCATGGCCTTCTATGAAGCGCTCGGCTTCACCAACGAACCGCGCTTCACCGACGAGACTGCGGCGGCGATGGTCTGGTCCGACAGCATTTTCGTGATGCTGCTGACGCACGAAAAGTGGAAAAGCTTCACCGATCGTCCGATCCCGCCGACGAGCGCCAGCGAGGTGTCCCTCGCGCTCGCGATGGAGGACCGCGAGGCGGTCGACGCGATGATAGCCGCCGCCGCGGCGCACGGCGGCACCGCCGACATCAACCCGGTGCAGGATCATGGCTTCATGTACGGCCGAGACCTCCTCGACCCCGACGGCCATGTCTGGGGGCCGTTCTGGATGGACCCCGCCGTCGCGAACGGCGAGGCGGCTGTCCAAGCCGCCGGCGCCTAGGCCGCGCGCGCGAGGAGAGAAGCGATGCCCGTCGATCCCGAAGCGCCGATTATCCTCTCGGTCTTTGAAGCTTCGCCAGACCGCGGGCGCGGTCTGGCGCGCGACATGCCCGTGAGATGGGCACTCGAAGAGGCGGGGCTCGCCTATCGCGTCCGTCCGCTGCCTTTCGCCGCCATGAAGCAGCCGGATCATGTCGCGCGTCAGCCATTCGGTCAGATTCCCGCCTATGAGGAGGACGGCCTCGTCCTGTTCGAATCGGGTGCGATCGTGCTGCATATCGCTACGCGGCATGCCGGCCTGCTGCCCGACGACACCCATGTCCGTGCGCGGGCCATCAGCTGGATGTTCGCGGCGTTGAGCACGGTCGAGCCGCCGATCGTCAACTATGCAATGGCGTCCTTGGTGGAACGCGACAGCGACTGGTACGAACGGCGGCTGCCGATGCTCGTCGATGCGGTCGACGCGCGGCTCGCCGCGCTCGCGATGCGGATAGGCGATGCCGAATGGCTCGAGGGAAATTTCACCGCTGGCGATCTCATGATGATCGCCGTGCTCCGCCGGCTCAAGGCGTCCGGGTTGCTCGATGGGCACCCCCGGCTCGCCGCCTATGTCGCGCGCGGCGAGGCGCGACCAGCCTTTCGGCGCGCCTTCGATGCGCAGTGGGCTCTATTCGCCGATCGGTCCGAAACAGAAGGAGTCTCGTCATGAGCTTTCAGGCCTATCTCGACAATGTCGAGGCCAGGACCGGCAAGTCGGCCGAGGCGCTGCGCGCGCTCGCCATCGAACGCGGCCTTGCCGACGCAGGCGGGCTTGCTGCGGGCGTCAAGGCCGGCGCGGTGGTCGACTGGTTGAAGCAGGATTTCGGGCTCGGCCATGGGCACGCCATGTCGATCGTCGCGTTCATCAAGGGCAAGAGGGAGTAGGGCAATGGGCGTCAAATCCGATGCGGCGATCGAAATCACCGCTTTCGACTGGGTACCCGATTTCGCGCGCGGCTTCGTCCGCGACCTGCGTCCGCGCTGGGCGTGCGAGGAAATGGGCGTCGATTATGCCGAGCGGCTGATCAGCGCGGTCAACCGGCCCGCGGATCATTTTCTCGACCAGCCGTGGGGGCAGGTGCCGGTGCTGCGCGACGGCGATGTCCGCCTGTTCGAAAGCGGCGCAATCCTGCTACATCTCGCCGAAAAGGACGCCGCGCTGCTGCCGCGCGACGCGCAAGGGCGCGCGACGGTGACGAGTTGGCTCTTCGCCGCCTACAACAGCGTCGAACCGCTGATGTTCGAACTGTCGAACATAGAGATTTTCGCGGCGGGCGAGGAATGGGCACGGCTGCGCCGTCCCGGCCTGCTCGAATTCATTCGCACCCGGCTCGGCAAGCTTGCCGAGGCGCTGGGCGACCGGCCGTATCTCGCGGGCGACTTCAGCGTCGCCGATATCGCGATGGCGACGGTGCTGCGCGAAGGCATAGAAGCGGGCGTCGTTGCCGAACATCCTCGGCTCGAAACCTATCTCGCGCGCTGCCTCGATCGCCCCGCCTTCGGCCGTGCGCTCGCGTCGCAGCTCGCAGCCTTCACCGAGGAGCCGAGCGCCGCATGACCTGATCCCCCTGGAAAGAAAAATGGAGAGAGACGATGACCTATGTCGAAGGCTTTGTGCTGGCGGTGCCTGCCAATGCGAAGGACGCCTATCGCGACCATGCCGCCGATGCGGTGGCGCTGTTCAAGGAATTCGGCGTCCGCCGCCATGTCGAATGCTGGGGCGCTGACGTCCCCGTCGGCAAGGTCAACGACTTCCGCACCGCGGTGCAGGCAAAGGAAGGCGAGGAGATCGTCTTTTCCTGGTTCGAATATCCCGACCGCGCGGCGCGCGACGCCGCGACCGAAAAGATGATGAGCGATCCGCGCATGCAGGCGATGGGCGCGGCGATGCCCTTCGACGGCCAGCGCATGATCGTCGCGGGCTTCGCCTCGATCGTCGAGGAGGGGCTGGGCGGCCCGATGGGGTATACCGACGGCTTTCTGGTCGCGGTTCCGACCGCCAATCGCGACGCCTATCGCGCGCTCGCCGAAAAGGCCGCGGTCGTCTTGCTCGACCATGGCGCGACGCGCGTCCTCGAATGCTGGGGCGACGATGTGCCCGACGGCAAGGTCACCGACTATCGCCGCGCGGTCCACGCCGGAGCGGACGAAAATATCGTGTTCAGCTGGATCGAATGGCCCGACAGGGAAACGCGCGTCGCGGGTTGGGACAAGATCATGGCCGACGATCGCATGCGGCACGACCCGGCCGACCAGTGTTTCGACGGCAAGCGCATGATCTACGGCGGCTTCGCGCCGATTCTCGACGCCTGACCTCAGCGCCTTTCCTTCCCCAGATGTGAAACGGAGAATGATGATGACGAACCCCAAGGGCAGCTTCATCTGGTACGAACTGATGACCGGCGATCCCGACGGCGCGGCGCGCTTCTATGGCGCCGTCGTCGGCTGGACGATTGCGGGCGCCGCCGATCCCGCGGCGCCCGGCGGGGTCGATTATCGCATGATCGGGCGCAGCGACGGCGGCAATGCCGGCGGCATGCTGGCGCTCAATGCCGATATGCTCGCGGGCGGTGCCCGCCCCGGCTGGCTCGGCTATCTCTACACGCCCGACGTCGATGCGGCGGTCGCCGCGATCGTCGCCGACGGCGGCGCGGTCCATATGCCCGCGACCGATCTTCCGGTCGGCCGCATCGCGATGGTCAGCGATCCGCAGGGCGCGCCTTTCTATGTCATGAACCCCGCTCCGCCGCCGGGCATGGAGGGCATGACGAGCGACGTCTTTTCGGTGACGGAAGCGCAGCATGTCCGCTGGAACGAGCTGTCGACCGACGACCCCGACGCCGCGATCGCCTTCTACCGCCGCCACTTCGGCTGGGGGCAGGAGGGCGCGATGGATATGGGCGCGATGGGCAGCTACCGCTTCCTGCAACTCGGCGACATCGGCATCGGCGCGGTCATGCCGCGCATGCCGCAGATGCCGGTATCCGCCTGGACCTATTATATCGGCGTCGACGACATCGACCGCGCGCTGACCGCCGTTGCCGCCGAGGGCGGGCAGCTGCTCAGTGGGCCGCATGAAATCCCCGGCGGCGAATTTTCCGCAACCGGGCTCGACCCGCAGGGCGCCGCCTTCGGCCTCGTCGGCCCGCGCCGCTGAACCCTAAAGAAGGGAGAGAGACGATGGAGAATCAAGGACCGACCGGCGGACTGACCCCGCATATCGCGATCGCCGACAAGCGCGCGAGCGAGGCGATCGAATTTTACAAACAGGCGTTCGGCGCCGTCGAACAGGTGCGCATGCCGGCCGAGGACGGCGTGCGGCTGATGCACGCGCATCTGCTGCTTAACGGATCGTCGCTGATGATGCACGACGATTTCCCCGAATATTCGGGCGAGGCGATGGCCGCGCCGTCGGGCGTGACGCTGCACCTGCAGGTCGACGATGCCGACCGCTGGTACGACCGCGCGATCGCGGCGGGCGCGACGTCGGTGATGGCGCCCGACAACATGTTCTGGGGCGACCGTTACGCGCAGGTGAAGGATCCCTTCGGCCACCTCTGGTCGATCGGCCATCCGCTGAAGGGAGACGAATGATGGGCAAGCCCCCCGTGACGCTGTGCCTCTGGTACGACAAGGACGCCGAGGAAGCGGCGCAATTTTACGCCGCGACCTTTCCCGACAGCTCGGTCGGACCGGTTCACCGCGCCCCCGGCGATTTTCCCGGCGGCAAGCAGGGCGATGCGCTGACGGTCGAGTTCACCGTTCTGGGCATCCCGTGCGTCGGGCTGAACGGCGGCCCGATCTTTCCGCACAGCGAGGCCTTTTCCTTTCAGGTGTCGACCGAAACGCAGGAAGAAACCGACCGCTATTGGAACGCGATCGTTGGCAATGGTGGCGCTGAAAGCGCGTGCGGATGGTGCAAGGACAAATGGGGCCTCAACTGGCAGATCACCCCGCGCGTTCTGATCGAAGCGACGACGAGCAGCGACAAGGGCGTGGCCAAACGCGCCTTTGATGCGATGATGACGATGAAAAAGATCGACATCGCGGCGATCGAGGCGGCGGTGCGGGGCGACGCCGTTGGCGCGGCGTAACCCCTTCCTCTTCGCCTGGGCGCTCTGCGGCACGCTCGACATCCTCTATGCTGCGGCGTGGAGCGTGCTGGCGGGCAGCGATCCCGGGCGGATGCTGCGCGGCGTCGCCAAGGGCCCCTTTGGCGACGGTGCTGCCGACTGGGGCGCGGCGGGGGCGCTCGCCGGGCTCGTCACCCATTACGCGATCATGGCGGCGATGGTCGGCGTCTGGTTCGCCGCGGCGGCGCGAATCCCCGCGCTGCGCAGGCTGTGGTGGCTCAGCGGCACACTTTACGGTGTCATCCTCTATCTGGTGATGAACGCTATCGTGCTGCCACTGCGTTTCGGAGCCCCGTTTCCGCCTGCCGATCTCGCCCGGGGCGCGATCGCATTGTTTCCGCATATCGCCTTCATCGGCCTGCCGCTCGCTTGGCTGTCGATGGAGCAGGAGAATGACCGATGATCCTATATGGCCACCCCTTTTCCTCCTATACGTGGAAGGCGCAGATCGCCTTTTACGAAAAGGAGGTCGCGCACGAATTTCGGGCGATCGAAACCGCGCCGCCCTTCACCAATTATGACGAACTGCGGGCGCATTGGCCGGTCGGGCAGTTTCCGCTGATCGTCGATGACGGGCGCCCGCTGTTCGAGGCGAGCATCATCGCCGAATATCTCGATCAGCGCTCCGACGCCGGCCCGCGGCTGATTCCCGCCGATCCTCGGGCGGCGCTCGAGGTGCGCTTCCTCGACCGGATATTCGACAATCATTTCCAGGCGCGCTTTCAGGCCGCGGTCGCCGAATATCTGCCCTTCATCACCGAAACGCCCGATCTGGCCCGCGTCGCCCGCGCGCGCGATCAGCTCGAACAGGTCTATGGCTGGCTCGAGGCGCGGCTCGGCGATGGCGACTGGGCGACGCCCTACGGCTTCACGCTGGCCGATTGCGCCGCGGCGCCAGCGCTCTTCTATGCCGACTGGGTGCATCCGATCGATCCCGCCCACGCCAAATTGCGCGCTTACCGCGCGCGCCTGCTCGCGCGGCCGTCGGTGGCGCGCTGCGTCGAGGACGCGCGGCCCTATCGAAGCTATTTCCCCCTCGGCGCTCCCGACCGCGACTGAGCCTCCGCGTTCCGAACTGACTGGGGGCGTCCCGATATGCGGTTAACGCCGCGCTGACGGTGCTGCTTTGCCATTTGGGAACGGCGCGCGCGCGAAGGCGGGTCGATGGTTTCGCCTGTCGCCCCCGCCGCGCTCGCCCGGACGCTTCTCGTCGCGTTGTTCGCGGCGCTGCTCGCCTTCGCGCCGCAGGCGCGGGCGCAGCAACTCGTGACGGTCACGACCACGGTGACGACCACCGTGACATGGATCGATGACAACGCGTCCGACGCCGGGAATGCGGGCGCCCAATTCGCCGACGATGCGGACGAATTCGCGGCTGACGACGACACCGCCGCCCTGCTCGGCGATACTGCGGTTGCCGGCGAGGCCGATCTGGGCGCGACGCGGCGTTATGCGCCCGGCGCCGGGCTGGCGACGCGCGGCCCGACGCAGGCGCGCTTTGGCCCCTTTGCGGTCGTCGACGGTACGACGGTGCGAATGAGCGGCGATGTCGACGGTGCGACACCGCGCCAGTTCGCTGCGATGCTCGCGGCCTTTCCCGGGGTGAGGCGGCTCGAGATGATCGACTGCCCCGGCAGCCTCGATGAAGAGGCCAATCTGATTCTCGCCCGCGCAATTCGCCGGGCGGGTCTGGAAACCGTCGTCCCGAGCGGCGGTTCGGTGCGGTCGGGTGCGGTCGAGCTCTGGCTCGCCGGTTCCACCCGCCGCGCCGCTCCCGACGCCGAATTCGGTGTCCACAGCTGGGCTGACGAATATGGACGCGAGGCAAAGGACTATCCCGCGAGCGATCCGGTTCACGCTGAATATATCGGCCTCTACCGCGAAATGGGCATGGACGACGCCCATGCGCGCGCCTTCTATGCGCTGACCAACGCCACCCCCTTCGATCAGGTGCGCTATCTGACCCGCGACGACATGGCGCGCTTCGTCCCGCTGAACTGAACGCCGATCAATTTAAATCGTTGCCACCGCCTTCGCGGGAACGACGTGTTTTAGTCTTGTAACCCACCCGCCCGCTCCCCACATCGCCCGGCATGGCAAAGCGCGGCTTATACCAGCGATTGCGATCGAACGCGCAGGTGCGCAGCGCGCTCTTCTGTCTCGGTGGGCTGCTGATGATCGTCGCGGTGCTTATCGGCCCGCTGCCCGGCCCCGGCTTCATCATCCTGTTTCCGGTCGGACTGATGCTTGTCTTGCAGAACAGCGCGTGGGCGAAACGCCGCTATGTCCGCTTCAAGCGGCGCCATCCGCGCTATGGCGCCTGGACCGACCGTGTCATGCGCCGGGTCAGCGCCGCGCGCCGCCGCGCCCGCGCCGCGCTTGAGGCGCTCGATGCGGATTGATCGCGATCGGGCATCGAGGGCGATTGACTTTCGCCCGACTCTCGCTTATCCGCGCCTCGATCAGCGGCCGCCCTCGCTTGGCGGCCCTTTTTCGTTGCACCGATTGAAGAGAATTTGGGGATACCGCGATGAAGCGCACCTATCAACCGAGCCGCCTCGTGCGCAAGCGCCGTCACGGCTTCCGCGCCCGCAAGGCGACCGTCGGCGGCCGCAAGGTTCTCGCCGCCCGCCGCGCGCGCGGCCGCAAGAAGCTGTCGGCCTAATCGCCGACGCTTCGCCGCCAGCCCAAAAGGAGCTGGGGCTGGTGCGATCGCTTTCCAAACGCAGCGAATTTCTGGCCGCCAACCGCGGCCTTCGCTTTCCCATGCCCGGCTTTGTCCTGCTCGTGCGTCCGCGCGGCGACGGCGACGATGCGCCGGGCATAGGCTTTACCGTCAGCAAGAAGGTTGGCAACGCCGTCACCCGCAACCGGATGAAGCGCCGTTTCCGCGCGCTCGCCCGCGCGGCGATCCCCGCGCGGGGAATCGCCGGCGCCGACCATGTGATGATCGGGCGGCCGGGCGGCAACGACATCGCTTTTGCCGAGCTGGGTGAGCATCTCGATTCGGCGCTGCAGCGCGCGGCAAGGAAGCTGGCGAAATGACCGGCTGTCCTACATTGTTGCGATGGCATAGCGTCCAGACATGATCCCGCCCGCGCCACACCGCAAACCGCGAATCGCGAATGAAGTTGCGCAGTTTTCTGCGGATATGCGCGCCGGGCCCCTTCCCGACGCGGGTCATGGCGCGGCAGTTGGTGCAATCGCGTGTGAAGTTGCTCAGTTTTCTGGGTGTTTCCAATGATTGCCCGCTTGCTCATCTTGATCGCCCGTGCCTGGCAATTAGGCCCGTCGCGCATCCTGCCGCCGACGTGCCGCTATGCGCCGTCGTGCAGCGAATATGCGATCATCGCGCTGAAACGCCATGGTGCGATCAAGGGTGGCTGGCTGGCGACAAAGCGGCTATTGCGCTGCCATCCTTGGGGCGGCCACGGCTACGACCCCGTACCTTGATGCGGCATTTCCCCACATTGACCAGAAGAGAGACCGAAGAGCGTGGACGACAAGCGTAACCTGATCGCGGCAATTTTACTGTCGGTGGCGATCCTGCTCGGCTGGAATTTCGTTTCGGAGAAATTCTTTCCCACCCCGGCAAAGCCCGACGTGACCAAGACCGTCGCTGGCGCGCCCGGTGCGACCCCCGCGGCGCCACAAGGCCAGCCCGCCAGCGCGCCCCCATCCGGCACGCCCGCGGGCGCGGCGCCGGTCGCCAAGACGACGATTCTGCCGGTCGAGGCGGCGCTTGCCACGGGCAATCGGGTGCCGATCGAAACCCCGTCGCTCGCGGGGTCGATCAACCTTGTGGGCGCACGCATCGACGACATCACGTTGACCAAATATCGCCAGACGATCGAAAAGAATGCGCCGCCGGTGCGTCTGTTCGCGCCGGGCAACAGCAAGGCCGCCTATTTTGCGAGCGTCGGCTGGTCGGCGCAGGGGATCGAGGTCCCGGGGCCGACGACGCTGTGGGCCGCCAGCGGCACGAAGCTGACCCCGGCGACCCCGGTGACGCTCAGCTGGTCGAATTCGACCGGCCAGACTTTCCGCGTCGAGTATAGCATCGACGACAAGTATCTGATCACCGCGAAGCAGACGATCGCGAACGCGGGCAGCGCGCCGGTCGCGGCAAGCAGCTTCGCGCTGATCGACCGCCTCGGCAAGCCGACCGACCCGCACGAAAAGGACAGCTGGACGATCCACGTTGGCCCGACCGGCTATTTGGACGGCAAGTCAGTGTTCGATGTCGATTACAAGAATCTCGATGAAAGCGGCGCCTTCAAATATAATTCGGCGGCGTGGCTTGGCTTCACCGACAAATATTGGCTCGCCGCGGTGATCCCGGCGAAGGGCGAGCGCGTCACCGCGTCGATCACCGCTCCGGCGGCGGACAATTATCAGACGCTGTTCGCGCGCGACTTCAAACAGGTGGCGCCGGGAACGCAGGTGTCGACGACCAGCCGTATCTTCGCCGGCGCGAAGGAAGTCAGCATCCTGTCGCATTATCAGGACCAGCAGGGCATCACGCGCCTGTCGAACGCGATCGACTGGGGCTGGTTCGAATTTTTCGAAGTGCCGATCTTCAAGCTGCTCGACTGGCTGTTCCGCCAGATCGGCAATTTCGGCGTCGCGATCATGCTGCTCACCGTCATCATTCGCGGTCTGATGTTCCCGATCGCGCAGCGTCAGTTCCATTCGATGGCGCAGATGCGCCTCGTCCAGCCGAAGATGAAGGCGCTGCAGGAACGCCACAAGGACGACAAGCCGAAGATGCAGCAGGAGCTGATGAAGCTCTACAAGGACGAAAAGATCAATCCGCTCGCGGGCTGTCTGCCGATCGTCATCCAGATTCCGATCTTTTATGCGCTCTACAAGGTGCTCATGCTGACGATCGAAATGCGGCACCAGCCCTTCGCATTGTGGATTCGCGACCTGTCGGCGCCCGATCCGCTGCACTTCCTGAACCTCTTCGGCCTGCTGCCCTTCACGCCGCCGTCGCTGCTCGCGCTCGGGCCGCTCGCGCTGCTCCTGGGCATCACCATGTTCCTGCAGTTCCGCCTCAATCCGCAGGCAACCGATCCGGTGCAGCAACAGGTGTTCAAGATCATGCCGTGGATGTTCATGTTCATCATGGCGCCCTTCGCGGCGGGCCTGCTGCTTTACTGGATCACCAACAACTGCCTGTCGATCGCGCAGCAGCAGTGGATGTATCGCAAATTCCCGCAACTCCGGGCGGCGCCGGTAAAGTGAGCGAGATCGATCCGGCGGCCGAAGATCGCGGCGAACGCGCCCGCAAGCTGTTTGCGGGTCCGATCGCCTTTCTGAAATCGGCGCCCGCACTCCAGCATCTGCCTGCGCCGAGCGTCCCGGAGATTGCCTTTGCCGGCCGCTCGAACGTCGGCAAATCGTCGCTGCTCAACGCGCTGACCAATCGCAACGGGCTTGCACGCACCTCGGTCACGCCCGGGCGCACGCAGGAACTCAACTATTTCGACGTCGGCAATCCGCTGGTGTTCCGCCTTGTCGACATGCCGGGCTACGGTTTTGCGAAGGCGCCCAAGGACGTCGTCAAGAAGTGGCGTTTTCTGGTCAACGACTATCTGCGTGGGCGCCAGGTGCTCAAGCGGACGCTGGTGCTGATCGACAGCCGGCACGGCTTCAAGGATGTCGACCGCGAGGTGCTCGAAATGCTCGACACCGCTGCGGTCAGCTACCGTGTCGTGCTGACCAAGGCCGACAAGATCAAGGCGAGCGAACTCGCCGCGGTCCACGCCGCCACCGAGGCCGAGGCCCGCAAACATCCCGCCGCGCACCCCGAGGTGATCGTGACGAGCAGCGAAAAGGGCATGGGCATCGCCGAGCTGCGCACCGCGGTGCTGGAGGCGGTGGAGAGTTGACGAAATGTTTCCCCTCCCGCAAGCGGGAGGGGAATATGGAGACCGCATGAAACTCTTCATCGGGAACAAGGCCTATTCGAGTTGGAGCCTGCGCGGCTGGCTCGCCGCCCGGCACAGCGGTCTGCCGTTCGAGGAAGTCACCGTTCCGCTCTATGACGAGGACTGGAATCGCCGCCGCGAGGGCGATGAATTCGCGCCGTCGGGCGGCAAGGTGCCGATCCTGTGGGACGGTAATGATATCGTCGTCTGGGACAGTCTGGCGATCATCGACTATCTCAACGAAAAAACGGACGGCGCCCGCGGCTATTGGCCCGCCGACATGGCGGCGCGCGCAATGGCGCGGTCGATGGCGGCCGAAATGCATGCCAGCTTCTCGGCGCTGCGCCGCCACCACAGCATGAACATCCGCCGCATCTACCCCGCCGCGGAGCTGTTGCCCGAGGTGCAGGCCGACGTCGTCCGCATCCTCCAGATCTGGGCCGAGGCGCGCGCGCGGTTCGGGGGTGAGGGCGATTATCTGTTCGGCGACTGGTCGGCCGCCGACATGATGTTCGCGCCGGTCGTGACGCGCTTCATCACCTATTCGATCCCTTTGCCGCGCTTTGCCCTGCCTTATTGCCAGGCGGTCGTCAGCCATCCGCATATGCAGGAATGGATCGGCGGCGCGCAGGCCGAAGACTGGGTCATCGAACAGTTCGAAGGCGCGCAGCAGGACTGACGCACCGACACAGCAGCGCGCTCAGAAACTCTGCTCGTCGTAGATTTTCGACAGGTCGTGATGCCAGGCACCCTCGTACCGGTCGAGCAGGTCGTGGGCGGGCGATTTGCCGCTCTTGGCGATACGCCGCAGCGGTTCGAGGAAGCCGACCTCGTTATCGCCCATCGAATTGACCTCGCCCCGCGCCGCCAGGCCTGCCGCTGCGATGTCGAGGACGCGGTGCGCGAGTTCGCCGAGCGTCCCGCCGCCGGGTGCCGGCGCGTCGAGGCCCTCGCTGGGCACCGCATCGCGCAGCGCCTGCTGTTCTTCGATGCTCCAGCCCTTGACCAGATCCCATGCGGCATCGAGCGCCTGGCTGTCGTAGAGCAGCCCGACCCAGAGTGCAGGCAAGGCGCAGATTCGGTTCCACGGGCCGCCGTCGGCGCCGCGCATTTCGAGGAAACTCTTCAAACGCACTTCGGGGAAGGCGGTCGAGAGATGGTCGTTCCAGTCGGAAAGCCGCGGCAGTTCGCCCGGCAGGACCGACAGCTCACCCTTCATGAAATCGCGGAAGCTGAGACCCGCGGCGTCGATATATTGGCCGTCGCGGAAGACGAAATACATCGGCACGTCGAGCATGTAATCGACATAGCGCTCATAGCCGAAGCCATCCTCGAACACGAAGGGCAGCATACCGGTGCGCGCCGGATCGGTGTCGGTCCAGATATGGCTTCGGTACGACATGAAGCCGTTGGGGCGGCCCTCGGTAAAGGGCGAGGAAGCAAAGAGTGCGGTCGCGAGCGGCTGAAGCGCCAGGCTCACCCGGAACTTCTGCACCATGTCGGCCTCGCTCGCATAGTCGAGGTTGGTCTGGATGGTGCAGGTGCGCAGCATCATGTCGAGCCCCATGCTGCCGACGCGCGGCATATGGTTCAGCATGATCTTGTAGCGGCCCTTGGGCATGATGGGCAGTTCGGCGCGCGTCTTGTCGGGCCACATGCCAACGCCGAGGAACCCGAGCCCGAGCTCGGCGCCGACTTCCTTGACCTGCTTCAAGTGCCGGCCGGTCTCGGCGCAGGTCTGGTGCAGATTTTCGAGCGGCGCGCCCGACAGTTCAAGCTGGCCCGCGGGTTCCAGGCTGACGGTGCCGTCGCTGCCCGCGAGTGCGATGACATGGCCGCCCTCGATCACCGGCTCCCAGCCGAAACGCGTGAGCGCCATCAGAAGGTCGCGGATGCCGCCCGGTTCGTCGTAGCTTGGCGCCCGGTGATCGCTGGTACGATAGACGAATTTCTCGTGCTCGGTGCCGATCCGCCACCGCTCCTTGGGCTTTTCGCCCTTGATCATGGGGGCCGCGAGCTGGTCGCGGCTTTCGATGATGGGATCGTTTTGATCTGAAACCTGCCGCGTGCTCATGGCAGCGCATGTAAGCGGCCTCGCGGCATCTTGGAAGGGGTCAGTTGACGGTTACGTCGAAGACCGTTGCAAAGGCGCTGCCGGGGCCAAGTGCCGCGGTCGAGGCCGACACCGTTGTCCCCGCGATCGCGGCGCCGAACGGGTCGCTTTCGTCTGCCCCCGTGGCATTGTCGTCTTCCACGGTCGTCGCTCCCGCGCAGCTCGTGCCGCTGCGCAGCGAACCGGGAACGAAGCTGGTCGTCGCGGGCAGCGGGTCAGCGACGTAGATCGCCGTCGCAGTCGCGCTGCCGCCGTTGGTCACCAGCAGGCAATAGCGCATGGTGGCGCCGGGAATCGCCTTGGGATTGGTCGTGCCGTTGACCGGGTCGCTGACGATGCTGCTCGTCTTCGCGATCAGCAGATTGGCGATCGGACGGCAGAAATTGATGTCGTGAATCGCCATGCCCTGCTGCCCCGGGTTCGCCGGGGCAAGGCTGTGGCTGCCATATTCGACGGTGATGGTGTCGACCGGCGCGGCAAAGGTGACGACGACATTGCCGTTGGCGCTGCCGTCGGCGGAGGTCGCGTCGCCATAGGCGCTGTTGCCGACGACATAATTGGCGACGCCGTTGGTCAGCGTTGGATAGACGGTGGTGCCGTTGAAGCTGCCGGTGACGGTCACGCGGTCGGCGAACTGGCCCGAGGCATAATCGATGTCGAACAGCGTGAACTGCGCGCCCGGCACCGCGGTCGGCAGGCTGATCGTCGACGTGACGGCGCCCGCCTGGCTTGTGAAGTCGACGATCTCGAAGATCGAATTTTGCGCAGGCGACAGCCCGCCGGTGACGACATTCTGCCGCGTCGGCGACTGGCCGCCATAGGTGGCGTTGCTCAGAAAGCTGCCGCCGCTGATCGCGATGTTGAAGTTCATCGTCCCGATGGCGGTCAGCGCATAGCTGCCGCTCGTCGTGCCGGCAGACCAGCTCACGCTGTCCCAATCGTGCAGCGTCGATCCGGCCGGGCAGATCAGCACCGGCGCCACGCCCGCGACGCGGCTGCCCGAGACGGTGAAACTGGCTGCGGCATAATCATCTTCGCCGGTCGCGCCATTGCCCGGCGTCGAATCGATGTCGGGCGCCGAGGAGGCGGTGATTTCGGCGCTGTTGAGGATCGTCGCACCCGATGTCGCGTTGACCGTGCCGCTGATCGTCAGCGTGCGGGTCGCACCCGGCGGGACGCTGCCGACCGTCCAGACGCCGGTCGTACTGTTATAGCTGCCGAATCCGGCCGCGCTCGTGAAGCTGAAGCCTGCGGGCAGCGTGTCGAGCACGGTGACGCCCGTCGCGGTCGCCGGCGATCCGCTCGCATTGGTGACAGCCAGCGTATAGCTGATGCTCGATCCCGTCGCCGGAGCCGCGCTGCTGACGCTCTTGGTCAGTGACAGATCGGCATAGTTGGCGGGCAGGCTGGTCAGATACAGGTCGGCGCGGACGAAATTGCCATTGTCCGCCTGCGGATATTGATCGCAAATCTCGAGCCGCCATGTACCTTGCGCATTTTCGCCGTTGAATGCCGACAGCGGCGAATTGGGGCTGAAGTCATTCTGGTAAGGCGGCGCGCTGGTCGAATGGGTTACGGTATTGCCGTCGGTGTTGACCGTTTGCGCGCCGCCGTCGTTCAGCCGCACGTTGAAATTGTCGCCCGAAATATTGTTGGGGTCGCCGTTGACAAGCTGGACCCGCGTGCCTGCCGGCGATTGCAATGTGATCCTGAGGTCGCCGCGCCACGTATGGGTTGCGAGGACGCCAAGATCGACGTCACCGACGATATAGCTTGTCGATACCGTGAAATTGCGGACGAGCGGCGACGAACAGGGGGTGCCGCTGTTGATCACGCCGCCCGTCGTGTTGCTGTATGTCGTGGTGGTCTGCGCATGGGCAGCGGGTGCAACGACGAGCGCCATCGCCAGCCACAGGAACATGGTCCATGCCCTGATTGGCAGCGTCCGCTGGCCCCCACGCCAGCGTCCTCGGCTTTGGTCCCGCCGTTGCATGGCGACCCTCTGCCCGCGACATCCCTAATTTGCAGTTAATAACTGCCAGTTTGGCAGCATTCTTGTTTCAGTATGAAACAGCTTTTAACCGCCGCGCCAGTCGCCATGCTGTGCCATCCATAGCGCCGTTGCTGCAATCGCGGCGGTTTCGGCCCGCAAAATACGCGGTCCAAGTGCGATACGCTTCACGGCATCATGGTCGATCAGCATCGCGCGTTCGCGGTCGGTGAAACCGCCTTCGGGGCCGGTCAGAATGGCAGCGGGGGCGGGCGCCGCGACCGCAGCGAGCGGAACCCCGCCGGCTTCGTCGGCGAAGAGTAGCGTGCGACCCACCGGCCAGTCTTTCAACAGCTGCGGCAATTTGGCCGGATCGGCGAGGTCGGGGAGCGCGGTCCGGCCGCATTGTTCGCAGGCCTCGACAATCTGTGCAGCGAGCCGCTCCTGCTTCACGCGCTCGACGATCGTGCGTTCGGTGATGACGGGCTGGAGCCGCGCGACGCCGAGCTCGGTTGCCTTTTCGATGATCCAGTCGAGCCGCGCTTTTTTCACTGGCGCGAAGCAGAGCCAAAGATCGGGCACGCGTTCGATCGGGCGCATCTGGTGTTCGATGCGGATCGAAAGCGTCCGCCTCGACGCTTCGGCGACCGCGCCGAGCCACTCGCCGCTGCGATTGTCGAACAGTAGCAGCGGATCGCCCGGTTTCGCGCGCATGACGTTAAGCAGATAATGGGCCGCCGCTCCGTCGAGCGCCACCATCGCGCCGGCGGCAAGCGGCGTGTCGGTATAGAGTCGGGGCGTGCTGGCGGGCGGCCATGCAGGTGTCGCGGGCATGGCTGGGCGATAGCAGAGGCACAATCTTCGCGCATCTTTTGCTTTGTACGGTGCCGATTGTTCCGTTTCGGGCCAGAATCCCCGAAAAACCGCCATTCCCGGTCAGGCCGATTAGCGATTTGGTAAGCAGTTTCCCCCTAGGTGCAAGGCTACCAGCCGCGCATCTGGTGGGTCGCGCGGCCGGGCCAAGAGGGGTTTTAGACCATGCGAGGGACCGTTTTCAGCCGCCTGCGGGCCGGCATCTCGACCATCTGCCGCGATACGCGCGGCAACACGATGATGCTGACGGCGGGCGCGCTCGTTCCGATCGTCGCGCTCGTGGGGTCGGGCGTCGATATCGGCCGCGCCTATATGGCCGAGCTTCGCCTGCAACAGGCGTGCGACGCGGGCGTGCTCGCGGGACGCCGCGCGATGCAGGGCGGCGACTATGATTCGAACGCCGAAGGCGAAGCGAACAAGATGTTCGCCTTCAACTTCCCGTCGGGCATGTACGCGAGCAGCGGCGTCGATTTCAAATCGAAGGCGCAGGGGACGTCGAACGTCGTCGGCGAAGCCAAGGTTACGCTGCCCACCGATATCATGAAGATATTCGGGACCAAGCAATTCGACCTTGCGGTCAACTGCACGGCGAAGCTCGAAATCTCGAACGCCGACATCATGATGGTGCTCGACGTTACCGGATCGATGGCGACGACCAATTCGGGCGACACGGTTAATCGCATCAGCGCGCTCAAGACCGCGACGATGAACTTCTTCGACACGCTGACCACCGCCGATATCGGCGATGGCCGCCTGCGTTTTGGCGTCGTGCCCTACAGCTCGAGCGCCAATGTCGGCCAGATTCTCTATGCAAAGAATCCCGACTGGCTTTCGAACAATGTGCTGCTGCCTTCGCGCACGCCGATCTTCAAGATCACCTACGGCAATGGCCAGACCGTCGAAAATGGCTCGTCGACCGGCAATGTCAGCTATGGCAGCTGGTCGAACGTCAGCACGGTGAGCGGTCAGAACAGCAGCAGCTGCGGCAATCTGGAGCCGCCGGCCGATACGACGCCGTCGCCAAGCGGGTCGCCGACCGTCAACCAGACCGGGCAGACCTTTGACAGCAACGGCAACCGCGTCACGACCAACAACAGCTCGCAGACCTATACCTATTATAATTACCAGTACACCTGGTCGAGCAACAGGTGCCGCCTGCAGCGCCGCGTGGCGACCTATACGCGCACCTCGACGACGACGACCACCGAAGAGCCGATCCAGACTTTCGATAATAAATATCGGTACGAAGATCGCGTTTTCGATGTCACGCAGGCGAAGGCGGGCTCGGCGATCGTCACCGACACGGGCGACAGCGGCACCAACTATTCGGCCACCTGGGGCGGATGCGTCATGGAGCGCGAAACCGTCGCCTTCGGTCCGACGCAGACCGCGCCGGCCGGCGCCCGCGACATGGATGTCGACAGCGCGCCGACGAGCGACGACGGGACCAAGTGGAAAGTGCTGATTCCCGAAATCGCCTTCCCGCGCGCCAAAAATCCGTCGACGTCGGGCACGACGAGTTCGCTCAACGTCAGCAGCAGCAGCGTGTCGAGCGACAGCACGTCGGGCGGCAGCTGGCAGCGTTACTCCAAATATTGGAGCAGCGGCTGGGGCGTCTGCCCCGCGCCGTCGATGAAGCTGACGACGATGACAGCGAGCGACCGTTCCAGCTTCAACACCTACATCAACGCCTTGCAGCCCGTCGGCGGCACCTATCATGATTCGGGCATGGTCTGGGGCATCCGCCTCCTGTCGCCCGACGGCATGTTCGCCGACGAAAATGCCGAAGCGCCGAACAAGCGCCCGATCAGCCGCCATATCGTCTTCATGACCGACGGCGACATGTCGGCGAATATGGGGAATCTGACCTTCCAGGGCTATGAATGGACGATGCAGCGTGTCGGCGGGACCAGCGACAGCAATCTGACCGACCGGCACAACAACCGCTTCCTCCAGCTCTGCGAAAAGGCAAAGGCGAAGAATATCACCATCTGGGTGGTCGGCTTCGGCACCTCGCTGAACTCGCAGCTCACGACCTGTGCGACGCCGGGCAAGGCCTATGAAGCCTCCAACGCTTCGCAGCTCAACGACAATTTCCAGGCGATCGCACGCCAGATTTCGAAGCTGAGGCTCTCGCAATGATCCGGATACCGTCGCTCCTCCGCCGCCTTCGCCGCCACCAGCGCGGCACCGCGATCCTGGAATTTGCGCTGATCGCGCCGGTCTTCATCCTGCTGTTGATGGGCCTGTTCGATTATACGTGGCAGATGTACGCCAAGCAGGTGCTGCAGGGCGCCGTCAGCAACGCGGCGCGGGCCTCGACGCTTGAATCGGCGGCATCCAACCAGACGCTCATCGACGCGGCGGTGCGCGATCAGGTTCAGAATGTCTTTCCCGGCGCCCCGGTGACCTTCACCCGCAAATCCTATGAAAGCTTCAACGACGTCGGCAAGCCCGAACCCTTCACCGATGCCAACAACAACAACCGCTATGATTCGGGCGAATGTTTCGAAGATCGCAACGGCAACAATAGTTGGGATGCCGATCAGGGCGCGAACGGCAACGGCGGCGCCGAGGATGTCGTGCTCTATACCGCGAAGATGAAATTCGAACGCATTTTGCCGGTGTGGCGCATGCTCGGCCAGCCCCCGGAAACCTATCTCTACGCGACGACCGTGCTCCGCAACCAGCCGTATAACGTCAACACCGTGACGAGTAAGGTGATATGCAACTGAACCGCATCCTTGCCCACGCCCGGCGCCGCACCGCCCGGCTGGTGCGCTTCGCGCGCGACGACAAGGCCGTCGTGCTCATCGAAACCGCCTTCACGATGCCGCTGCTCGTGTTTCTGGGCTTCGGGGGGCTGGAGATCGCCAATCTGACGCTGGCGAACACGCGCATCAGCCAGGTGGCGCTGAGCGCCGCCGATAACGCATCGCGTATCGCCTATGGCAGTGACCTGTCGCTGCCGCGGGTGCGCGAAGTCGATATCAACGAGGTTTTCGCAGGCGTCGAGGAGCAGTCGCGCGGGCTGGACTTCAAGGCCCACGGCCGCATCATCCTGTCGAGCCTTGAGCGCAATTCGAGCGGCGGCCAGTGGATCCACTGGCAACGCTGCTATGGGAATTATCCGGTGAATTCGGCCTATGGTCTGCAAGGGACCGGCAAGACGGGCACCGCCTTTAAAGGGATGGGGAAACCGGGCGCGGAAGTCACTGCGGCTACCGGGACCGCCGTGATGTTCGTCGAAGTCACTTACCAATATCAGCCGCTTGCCTTCGCCGCCTGGCTTGGGCCGCGCGTCATCCGCACGACCGCGGCCTTCAATATCCGCGAAGGTCGCGATCTGCAGGGTCCGGTGGGCGGCGACGGCGTCTATAATCCGTCCCCCGCGGCCACGAAAATGACCTGCACCTGATCGACCGGGGCGCGGCCGGACGCCGATGCCCCATTTATTGTCGCCGCGCCCCCTGCTATCGCGCGGGCGGCGATGACAGCGACGCATACCCCCGACAGCCAGCATCAGGGCTTTCTGGCGATCCTGCCCGCAGGCATGCGCCCCTATGCGCTGCTTGCGCGCTTCGACCGGCCGATCGGCTGGTGGCTGCTCTACTGGCCCTGCGCATGGGCGCTGGCGCTGGCGGGCGGGGCCTGGTCGCATTGGCCGCTGCTGCTGTGGATGCTGCTCGGCGCGATCGTGATGCGCGGCGCGGGCTGCGTCTATAACGACATCGTCGACCGCGATCTCGACGCGAAGGTGGCGCGCACCGCGGTGCGCCCGGTCGCGAGCGGCGAAGTGTCGGTGCGCAATGCCCTGATGTGGACATTGCTGCTGTCGATGATCGGGCTCGTCGTGCTGCTGCGTCTGCCCCTGCCGGCGCAGATCGTCGCGGTGGCCAGCCTCGCGCTGGTCGCCGCCTATCCTTTCATGAAGCGGATTACCTGGTGGCCGCAGGCATGGCTCGGTCTTGTCTTCAGTTGGGGGGCGCTCGTCGGCTGGATCGCGGTCGGCGGCGGCGCGAACGATCAAGGCGGGCTGGCGCTGCCCTTCCTCTATGCGGGAACGATCGCCTGGGTGATCGGCTATGATACCATCTATGCGCTTCAGGATATCGAGGATGACGCGCTCGTCGGCGTGAAATCGAGCGCGCGCGCGATGGGGCGGCATGTGAAGGTCGGCGTCGCGCTCTGCTACGTTGTGGCGCTCGGCGGCTGGGCGGGCGCGCTGTTGAATGTTCGTCCCGATGCCCTTGTGCTTGTCGCCCTGATCCCCGCCGCGCTGCATCTGACGGGGCAGGTCGTCACGCTCGATCCCGACAATGGCGCCGACGCGCTCGCCAAATTCCGCAGCAATCGTTTTGCGGGGCTGCTGGTCTTCGCGGCGATGCTGGTGGTCGGCAGCGCCCCCTGACGCGGGCGCCTATTCGGCCGCAAGCAGTTCTTCGGCGCCGCCGAGGTCGACTGAGACGAGGCGGCTGACGCCCTTCTCTACCATCGTCACTCCGAACAGGCGATGCATGCGCGCCATCGTCACCGCATTGTGGGTGACGATCAGATAGCGGGTCTTCGTCTCGCGCGTCATTCGGTCGAGCAGGTCGCAGAAGCGTTCGATATTGGCGTCATCGAGCGGCGCATCGACTTCGTCGAGGACGCAGATCGGCGCCGGATTGGTCAGGAAAAGGCCGAAGATCAGCGCGACGGCGGTCAGCGCCTGTTCGCCGCCCGAGAGCAAAGTCAGCGTGCCGAGGCGCTTGCCCGGCGGCTGCGCCATGATCTCCAGCCCGGCCTCGAGCGGATCGTCCGAATCGACGAGTTCGAGATGCGCCTGCCCGCCGTTGAACAGCGTGGTGAACAGGCGCTGGAAATGTTCGTTCACCGTCTCGAAGGCGGCGAGCAGGCGAACACGGCCCTCGCGGTTGAGGTTGCCGATCGAGCCGCGCAACCGGTTGACCGCTTGTTGCAGCTCCTCGATCTCGGCGGCGCTTCGTTCGCGTTCGACGTCGAGTTCGGCAAGCTCGTCGGCGGCGACGAGGTTGACCGGGCCCAACCGCTCGCGTTCGCCGATCAGCCGGTCGTGCGCGGCCGACTCGGCATTTGCATCGTCGACGCCATCACCCTCGAACCCGACCTTCTGCGGTAGCAAGGGGGGCGGACATTCGAAGCGCTCGCCCGACAGGCGCCCCATCTCGATGCGGCGCAGCTCGGCATTTTCGGAGCGTGCCACCGCGCCGGCGCGTGTCTCGCGCGCCGCGGCGACGCGCTCGCGGATCGTCGTTAGCGCCGCTTCGGCCTCGCGCAGCGCCGCTTCGGCTTCGCGCTCCTGCGCCTCGGCGGCGCCCAATTTACCCCGCACCTCCGTCTGCCGGGCCGCAGCAGCTTCGCTATCGGCGGCGAGCTTTTCGGGCAGGCCCGCAAGCTTCGCGGCTTCGGCTGTCAGCGCGTCGGCGCGCTTGTCCATGTCGGTCACGCGCCGTGCCGCTTCGCCCGCGCGCGCCTTCCAGCTCTTGATCTCGGCGCCGACGACCGCGTGCCGCTCGCTGAGGCCGGCAAGGGCGCGCTCATGATCGGCGAGCGCGTCGCGTGCGCCATTGGCGTCGCTGCGCGCGCGGTCGGTTGCACTTTCTTCACCCTCAAGCGCCGCGCGGGCGAGACTGTCGTCGGGGAGCGCGGCGAGCGCCGCCTCCTTCGCGGTGAGGTCCGCAGCGGCGTCGCTCCCGGCCGCCGCAATTTCGGCGAGCCGACGGTCGAACAGCGCGGCGGCGTCGCGGTGACGGTCGAGCGCGGCCTGCGCCTGATCGGCGGCACGCAGCGCAGTGCGGCGTGCCTCGTCGGCGCTCGCGAGCGCCTTGCGCGCCGCGGCGGCGGCGTCGGTTCGCTCGGCAAGCTGCGTTGCCGCAACATGGCGCCGATCCTGCAATTCCTGAACCCCGAGTTCGACTTGAGGACGCTGTGCGGCGAGCGCGTCGAGGCGATTCTGCCGTTGCAGCCGCTCGGTCGCCGTCGCGCCGTCGCCGCGCGTGACGAAGCCATCCCAGCGGCGCATCACGCCGTCCAGGGTGACGAGCCGCTGCCCGACCGCGAGCGGCTGGCCGGTGTCGCGATCGGCAACCGCGATCTGGGCGAGCCGCCGCACGAGCGCCGGGGGCGCCTGGACGAACGCCGCGAGCGGTTGCGTGCCTTCCGGCAGCGCCGGGTCGTTCTTGTCGGCATCGGCGGCGCCCCAACTGCGCGCGGCGGCGCGGTCGGTCCCGGCGTCGAGATCGTCGCCGAGCGCGGCGGCGAGCGCCGCCTCGTGGCCCGGCGTCACGCGCAGCCGGTCTAGGATGCGGTCGTCGTCGGTGCGGGCGGCGGCGAGCGCGCGTTCGAGCGTTGCCGCCTCGCCGTCGAGCGCGGCGAGCGCGGCGCGTGCTTCGGCAAGACCGGCATCGATTGCGCCAAGATCGGCCGCGATCGCTTCGCGGTCGGCCTCGGCCTCGTGCAGCGCGCTTTCCGCGGCAGCTATCGCCGCTTCGGCCTGTTGGGCGCTGCGGGCGCTTTCGGCCTGGGTTGCGGCGAGTGCGGCGCTGTCGCCCAGCGCGGCGATTTCGGCTTCGACCCGCTGACGGTCGCCGGCGATACGCTGGACGGCGGCTTCGGCCGTGTCGCGCGCCGACACCGCGATGCGGCGATCGGCGGCTTCGCTCGCCGCCTTCGCCCGTGCCTGCGCGAGTGCGACCTCTGCATCGCGGAGGCGTGCCTGGGCCGCCTGATGCGCCTCGACCAGCGCCGCCTTTCCCGCGTCGTGCGCGGCAATATCTTGCGTCAGGCGCTTCACTTCGGCGTCGAGCGCGGTCAGGGCGGCATGGGCGTCGCGCGCCAATTCGCCCTCGCGCGCCCGGTCCTCGGCGAGCCGCGCCTGCTGCGCCGCCAGATCGTCGAGCCGTTGCCGCGCGGCACGTTCCTCGCCCTGCAGTCGGACAAGCGTCGCGGTCGCCTCGGCGAGCGCATCGCGCTGTGCCTGCGCCTCGGCGCGCGCGCTACCGACGCGCGTCGCCACTTCGACCTGCGCGGCGGAAACGGTTTCGAGTTCGGTCTGCGCGGCCTTCACGGCGGCTTCGGCGGCATCGGCTTCGCGGCGCGCCTGATCGGCGGCGGCGGCGGCATCGCGCCAGCGCGCGTAGATCAGCCGGCCTTCGGCGATACGGATATCCTCGCTGAGCTTGCGATATTTTTCCGCTGCCCGCGCCTGACGGCGCAGCGCATTTGCGCGCACTTCCATGTCGGCGACGATTTCGGACAGGCGATTGAGGTTGGTTTCGGTCGCGCGCAGCTTTTGCTCGGCATCCTTGCGGCGGACGTGCAAACCAGCGATGCCCGCCGCTTCCTCCAGCATCGCGCGGCGGTCGGTCGGCTTGGCGGCTATGACGTTCGCGATCTTGCCCTGACTGACGAGGGCGGGGCTGTGCGCGCCGGTCGCGGCGTCGGCAAAGATCAGCGCGACATCCTTGGCGCGGACGTCGCGCCCGTTGGCGCGATAGGCGCTGCCCGCGCCGCGTTCGATACGGCGGATGATCTCGAGTTCATGCCCTTCGCTCGCGTCGGACAGGCCCGCGACGACATTGCCTTCGGTATCGCAATGGATGGCCACCTCGGCAAAATCGCGGGGCGGGCGCTGCGATGTGCCGGCGAAGATCACATCCTCCATCCCGCCGCCGCGCATGGATTTGGGGCTCGATTCGCCCATCACCCAGCGGATCGCTTCGAGCAGGTTCGATTTGCCGCAGCCGTTCGGACCGACGACGCCGGTCAGCCCGGGTTCGATCCGCAATTCGGTTGGCTCGACGAAGCTTTTGAAACCGGTCAGGCGCAGGCGTCTTATCTGCACGAGGCCACCTCGTGCAGGTCAGCGAATCGGAGCCGGTGCAACCTTGCTGTCACATATCCCCCTGGCACCGTCATGGCGCGTGGGCGGTCGAGTCGCAAGGGGTGCCGCCCTCCCCGCCGCGACGGGGAGGGCTATTGTCTTCAGCGGGCGCCCATGGTGCGCAGGCGGTCGCGCAGCGGGCCCCAGGTGGTGATGCCCTCGGCGACCTGGCCATTGATGACGAAGGTCGGCGTGCCCTGGATCTTGAACTGTTCGATGCCCTTGTTGGTCATCTGCTCAAGCTTGCTGATATTGTCGACGTTCGACAGGCAGGCATTGATCTGGTCGGCGGTTACGCCGCGCGACTGGAAGAATTCTTCGAGCTTCCAGGCTTTGGCGAGCGCGGGAAAGCGCTGCGCGGGGGGCAGCGCCATCGCGGCTTCGCCGCCCTTGGGATTGGCCTGCGCGCCGGCGAACAGTTCGGCTTGCGAGGCAAAGACATTTTCCTGCAGCGGGAAATAGCGATCGACCGGGCCGCAATGCACGACTGCCGCGGCCATCGCGTCGAGCGGGTCGCGGATGAAGTTGCGCACTTCCAGGCTGACACGGCCGCTGTCGATGAAGTCGCGCTTGATCTCTTCGTGGCTTTCCTTCGAGAAATCGGCGCAGTGCGAGCAGGTCAGCGACGCATATTCGATGATCTTGATCGGCGCGTCGGGGTTGCCCATCAGATAGCCGCCCTCGGCGGTCTTGGTGACCGTTGTCGACCATTGCTTGCCCGCGGGCGCCGCGACCTTGGCGACGACCGCCTGTTCCTTCGACTGGTCGGTAGTGCCCTTGCCGCAACCGGCGAGCGCAAGGGCGCCGATCGAAGCGAGAAGGATGGGGCGAAGGGGCAATCTGGTCATTGGGGATAGTCTCCGGATAATTCGCGTGAACGGGCTTTTACGAGGCCTTCAGCGCCGCGTCGAGTTGCGTTTTGATCGCGGACCAGACGGTCACGTCGGTGTGGCGTCCATTGATGAAAAAGGCCGGCGTGCCGCGCACATGGTCGGCACCCAGGCCGATATTGGTCATGCCTTCGAGTTCGGCGCGCGTGACCTCGCTATCGAAACAGGCGTTCATCTGCGCCTGGGTGTAGCCGCGTTTCGCCATCAGCGCGCCGAGGCCGGTGTCGGCCGCGATCTTGCGCGCGCGTTCGCTCTCGGTGCCGACATACCAGCTCTTGACCATGGCTTCGGGCGCCTTTTGCACCTTCGTCAGCCAGACCGGCTGCGCCATGAAGATGGCGTGGTGGTTGGCCGCGAAGGCCTTGGCGCCGCCGCAGCGCGCCAGCAGCGCTGCGGTCAGGTCGACCGGGTCGCGGACGAGGTTGCGATATTCGAAGACCACCAGCCCCTTGTCGATATATTGGGCCTTGAGCGGGACGTCGCCGTCGCGCGCAAATTCGCCGCAGTGGGTGCACGTATAGCTGAAATATTCGACCAGACGCACCTTGGCGGCGGGATTTCCCACGATATAGGCACCGATCGCGCTGGTGCTGATCTTCGACGACCAGGCCGGCGCCGGAGCGGCGGGCGCGGCGGCGACCAGCGACAGCGCGGCGATCGACAGGGCGCCGATGGCGGTGCGGCGGGACAGGGTGCGACCGGATATCTTGGGCATGGACGTGCCGTCTTCCTTCAACTGATGCGCGGGAGTTTCGGCGCGCTGGCAAGCCCGGCGGCCATGCGTTCGAGCACGGTCCTGAGTTCCGGATCGCCGATGTCACGCAGGCTATCCCCCAGTTCGGCGGGTACCGGCTTCAGCATTGCCGGCTGCTGAACGGGGGCGGGGGCGGGCGCGACCTGACCATGCGTCATGCGCACGCTCGCAATCGCGGCATAGCCGAAGAAGCGATTGACCGCCGCGACGATATCGGGGGCGACATGCTGCAGCATAGGTGCATGCGCGCCGCTGATCGTCAGATGCAGCGTTCCGCCCGCCTTTTGTCCGGGGGGAAAGCGGATCATCGCAGGCTGGGTGACATCGGCGAGCCGGTCGCCGACGATTTCTCGCCAGCGGCTGACGACCGACGACTGGATGAAGCCGAATTTGCGAAAGGCGGTCCGCCCGATTTCGGGAACCATATCGGCGATCGCGCGCGCCTCGCCGCCGCGCGGCCGCTCATAGCTGCGCGCCGGCGGCTTTTTGGCAGCCTTCTTCGTGCGCGCTTTAGGGGACTTGTCGCCGTCGCTGGAGCCTGCTTTCGCCATCGCCGCCGCCATGCCATAGGCGGGGGGTGAGCGTCCAGATGCCAGACCCCGATATCGCGGCCGACGCGGATTTCGCGCCGCGGCTGCTCGCCTGGTACGACCATGCGGCGCGCATCCTACCCTGGCGTATCGCGCCAGGGAGCGTGGTGACGCCCGATCCCTACCGCATCTGGCTCGCCGAAGTGATGCTGCAACAAACGACCGTTGCCGCCGTCGCAGGCTATTTCGCCCGCTTTACCGAGAGTTGGCCGAGCGTCGCCGATCTCGCGGCGGCCGACGACGCGGACGTCATGGCGGCGTGGGCGGGCCTTGGATATTATGCCCGTGCGCGGAACCTGCTCGCCTGCGCGCGGGCGGTGGTCGCCGATCATGACGGCCTTTTTCCGGCTAGCGAGGCGGGCTTGCGCGCCTTGCCGGGCGTTGGCGATTACACCGCGGCGGCGGTCGCGGCGATCGCCTTCGGCCGCCCCGCGGTCGTCGTCGACGCCAATATCGAGCGGGTGATTGCGCGCCACCGGCTGATCACCACGCCGCTGCCGACCGCAAAGCGCGCGATCCGTGCCGCGCTGGCGCCGCTCGTTCCGCGCGATCGCCCCGGCGACTTCGCGCAGGCTCTCATGGATCTGGGCGCAACGATCTGCACGCCGCGCAGCCCCGCCTGCACCCGCTGTCCTGTCGCCGCCGACTGCGCCGCATTTGCGGCCGGCACCGCCGAATCCCTGCCGGTCAAGCCGCCCAAAAGGGCGAAGCCGCAACGCCACGGAAGCGCCTGGTGGATCGAATCGGATGCGCGGCTGTGGCTGGTACGGCGCCCCGACAAGGGAATGCTCGGCGGGATGCGGGCATTGCCCGGCAGTACGTGGGACGAGCCGCCCGCATCCGATGACGGAGCCGTCTCCGTGCGGCACGGCTTCACCCATTTCGACCTCACATTGACGCTCGTCCGGCGCGGAGTTGAGGATGCCGCAGGGGAAGGTGAGTGGTGGCCGATTTCGGCGCTTGACGCGGCGGGTCTGCCGACGCTGTATCGCAAACTGGTCGACAAGATGCGGGAGAGTGACCGATGACGATGATGATTTCGCGCCGCGCGCTGCTAGGCAGCCTGGCGCTGGGGGGCAGCGCGACGCTGTTGCCGCGCGCCGCCTTCGCCTGGACCAATGCCGAGGCGCTCTATCCGGCGACCTACGCCTTCATCAAGGGATTCGTGGACCGCCGCGAACTCGCCGGCGCTATCGCTGCGATAGGCAAGGATCAGGCGCCGCCCGACTATCTGGGCGCAGGCAAGCAGGCGATGGATTCGCAGCGCGCTGTGGCTCCGGACACGATCTGGCGCCTCTATTCGATGACCAAGCCGGTCACTGGCATGGCGGCCATGCTGCTGATCGAGGACGGCAAGATGACGCTGGATCAGCCGATCGCCGATTTCCTGCCGGCCTTTGCGGCGATGAAGGTGCAGAACACTCCAGACGGATCGATCACCGACGTGCACCCCGCGAGGGGGCCGATCACGGTCCGCCAGCTTCTCACCCACACCGCCGGGCTCGGCTATAATATTGTCCAGAAGGGGCCGCTCCGCGACGCCTATAACGAGGCGGGGATATTGGGCGGGCAGGTCAGCCGTCTGCCGATTCCAGGCTTCCCGCCGACCACCCCCGCGCCGAGCCTGGAGGTTTTCGCCGACCGGCTCGCGACGCTGCCGCTCGTCTATGAGCCCGGCACTCGCTGGAGCTATTCGGTCGGGCTCGACCTGATGGGCCGCGTGATCGAGGTCGTCTCGGGTCAGCCCTTCGACGTCTTTCTGAAGGCGCGCATTTTCGATCCGCTCGGGATGGCGAGCACCGGTTTTCGCGTTACCGGCGACGAAGAAGCGCGGTTGTCGACCAACTATGCGCCGCTGGGCGGCGTGCTGCTGCCGATCGACCCCGCGACGAGCTCGATCTACCTCGACCCGCCGCCGATGCCCTATGGCGGCGGCGGTCTCGTTTCGACAGCGCGCGATTACGACCGGTTCCTCGCCATGCTGCTCGGCGAAGGTGAAACCGGCGGCGTGCGGATCATGAAGCCCGAAACCGCGCGGCTCGGAATGTCGAACCTGCTCGCCGATTCGGTTGATCGCAAGAATACGTTCATCGACGGTGAGGGCTTTGGCGCCGGCGGCCGCGTGTCGCTCGCCGGATCGCCGACCGGTGAGGGCGTTTATGGGTGGGGCGGTGCGGCCGGCACCATCGCCTTTGTCGATCGCCGCCGCGGCTATCGCGTCGGCGGCTATACCCAATATATGCCGTCGGAGGCGCTGCCCTTCCAACGCGACTTCGGCAAGGCCTTTTACAAGGATGTGATGGCCTGATGCCGCTGCCGCTCGGCTTTACCGGGGCGCGGCTCGACCGCGCCGACCGGCTCCGCACCGATCCCGATGCTTTCGCGGCGGCGATCGCCGATCCGCGCGCGACCTGCCTGCTGCTTGACGGCATCGATCCGGTGCCGGGCAGCGGCGGCGGGCTGATATGGGAAGCGCTTGATCCGGCCGACGAGCGTGCGCTGTTGCTGCTCGGGATCGACGATAGCGGCGCCCCCCGCTTCGTGCGCGAGGCACATGCCGGAGGGCGCGTCGATGCGCGTTCGCGCACCGTGATGCGGCTGCTCCCGATGCTGTCGCCCGAAGAAGCGGCGCTCTATGGCGGCGCGCGCAGCCTCGTCGACTGGCACGCGCGGCACCGGTTCTGCGCCGTTTGCGGTTCACCGACCGAATTGTTCCGGGGCGGCTGGGGTCGCCGCTGCGCCTCTTGCGGGGCGGAACATTTCCCACGCGTCGACCCCGTTGTCATCATGCTCGCCGAATATGATGGCCGCGTGCTGCTCGGCCGCCAGCCCGGCTTCCCGCCGGGCTTCTTTTCGGCTCTCGCGGGCTTCGTCGAGCCGGGTGAATCGCTTGAGGAAGCGGTGGCGCGCGAATTGTTCGAGGAAGCGGGCATCGCCGTGTCCGATGTATCTTATGTGGCGAGCCAGCCCTGGCCCTTCCCCTCGTCGCTGATGATCGGGTGCCGCGCGGTCGCGCGCGACGCCGCGTTGACGATCGACACCACCGAACTTGAAGCGGCGATGTGGGTCGACCGTGCGGAGGTGCGCGCGGCGCTCGCCGGCGACATGGGCGCGAGCTTCATGGCACCGCCGCCGCTGGCGATCGCGCGCTATCTGCTGGAGGATTGGGCGGCCTGAGCCTTAGAGGCGCTTGCCGGTGATGCGGCTGATTTCGCGCGCCACCATCGATTCGACCATCGCCGGCAGATTGGCGTCGAGCCATTGCTTGAGCATCGGCCGCATCGCGTCGACGACGACATCCTCGAGGCTGCGTCCCCCTGCGGGCACCGTCGCGGCGGCCGCGGCCGCGGCTGGCGCCATCGCGGCGGTGAGCGCTTCGAGCGACTGACGCGCGGCATCGGCGCTGGCAACCGACACCAGCTCTTCCTGCGCGGTCGCGGCGCCGCTGTCGTCAAGGGCTGATTCGGCGACGGCGTCTTCTTCCTCTTCGTTGAGGTCGAGAATATCCTCGCTCGGCACCGCCGCACGCTGCGCGCGCGCCCCAGGGGCCTCGTCACGCGCGATGACGCGCCGGATCGACGACAAAATGTCTTCCATCGATGGCTCCCGCGACATGTCGCCCATGCTTGCCCCCTAAGTTCCACCGGAAATACCGGTTAACCATGTTCATACCGGCGCGCGGGCGGGCTTGCCAAGTCTTATTGTTGGGGAAGCGGCTCCACGGCAGGCACGCTGGCATCGGCGGCGGGAACGCTGCGCGTATCGGTGGCCTGCTGCTGCGGCTTCGGATCGTCGGCCCAATCCCAGATCTGACCGCGAACACGGCGATAATTTACCGCCGGATCATAGAGCGCGCCGCCCTCGATCCCCAGGTCGCGCGCTTCGGCCTTGCCCATCGCGGCGAGGACCGAGAAAGCCGCGACATAGCTGTTGCGCTTCGCCGAGACGAGCTGGACCTGCGCGTTCAGATATTCTTGTTCGGCATTCAATATGTCGAGGATCGAGCGCGTGCCGACGCTGTTTTCGGCGCGCACCCCCTCGAGCGACAGGGCATTGGCGCCCACCGCCTGCTCGGTCGCGGCGATGACGCGCTCGTTCGCCTGCCACGCGGCATAGGCCCCGCGCGTCTGCGCGATCACGTCGCGTTCGGTGGCAACATAGGTTTCAATCGCCTGGCTGCTGCGCGATTGCGCCTGGCGCACCTGGGCCGACGGGCGGCCGCCCTGAAAGATCGGCAGCGTCAGCGACAGGCCGGCGGCGGCGCTCTTCGTCGTATTCTCGGCCACGGTGTTGCCGGCAGGAATCGAATGGAGATTATTGTTGTAGCCGCCCCCCAGCGTCGCCGACAGTTTGGGCATGCGGGCGGCCCGCGCAGCGCCGATGTCGGCGCGCGATGCGTTGATGCGCTGGTTTGCCGCTTCGATGTCGGGATTGTTGTTGAGCGCGATCGCGACCGCATCCTCAACCGATTGGGGGAGATTGGGTAGCGCCGGCGGCGGCTGGAGGTCGACCGGCGCATCGCCGACCAGCTTCACATAATTTTCGCGGCTGCGAATCAGATTGGCTTCGGCGCCGCGCAGGTCGCCCTCGGCCAGCGCAAGCCGGGCCTGCGACTGGGCGACGTCGGTGCGCGTCAGATCGCCGATCTCGAAGCGGTCACTCGATGCCTGCAAATTGGTCTTGAGGACCGCCACATTCTTCTGATTGAGCTGGACGATCGCCTGGTCGCGGATCACGTCCATATAGGCGCCCACGACCTGCGAGAAAATGCTCGCTTCGGTTGCGCGCAGATCGGACTGCCCGGCCTCGACGCGATATTCGGCCGCCTTCACCGCGTTGCGCACCGCGCCGCCCTGATAGATCGGCACGCTGAGCTGGCTGCCTGCGGACAGGACGCGGCCCGGCGAAACGAAGCTGTTGCCCGGGATGACCAGATTTTCCTGATAATCGACGCTGGCACCGACCGAGGGCAGGCCCGATGCCTTCTGGATCGGAACATTCTCGTCATTCGCGCGCTGTCCGGCGCGCGCCGCCGTCAGCGTCGGATTATTCTCATAGGCTTTGGCGAGCGCGCCCTGCAGCGTCTCGGCCTGCGCCTGCGACGACAGCGCCAGCGCGCCGAGCGCCATGCCCGCCAGCCAGCGGGCGCGTCGTCCGGTCATTTTTGTGTCGATGTCGTGCATGATATGGTTCAGCCTGAAGGGAGGGGGGGCTCTCAGAAGCGAAAACCCTTGGGGGCCTCGAAACCCGGAAGCGCCGCGACATCCATGTCGGCAAAGGCGCGCAGCGCAAGCGTGCCGGCGGTCTTGACGCCCTGGACAAGCCGAGTGACGCTGCCTTCGCGCCGCGCGCCGACCAGCTTGCCGCCTTCGGCGAGCTGCGCTGCCAACGCGTCGGGAAGCTGTTCGATCGCGCCGTCGATCAGGATGCGGTCGACGGGCGCTTCGCCGGGCGCGCCTGCGGCCAGCGGACCTTCGACCCAGCGAATCGCGGGATTGTCGGTTGCGGCGCGGGCGGCGGCGAGCAGGTCGGCCTGCTCCTCGACCGCGACGACCGACGCACCGAGCGCCGCGAGCAGCGCGGCGGTGTAGCCCGTCGCCGCACCGATCAGCAGCACGCGCTGGCCCGGCCGGATATCGGCGGCGACCAGCAGGCGGCCGGTGACGAGCGGCGCGTTGAGCGCGCGGCCGTGACCCAGCGCGATCGCGCGGTCCATATAGGCGACGCTCGCCAACGCCGCGGGAACATGCGCCTCGCGCGCCACGCTGCCCATCGCCGCGACGACCGCCGGGTCGATCACGTCATTGGTTCTCAGCTGGCTATCGATCATCGCAGCCCGCATGTCCGCAGCAGTCACTTCGTTCAATTTCGTCGCCATCAGCCTGTTTTCCGATTCTGGGGCCCTGAAGCTTGGGGCCGTTCTAGCCGAACCGATGCTGTGTTGCAATACTAATACAGCATCGCGCGGCGCTGCGTCGCGCATAGCTGGCCGCGTTGGTGGCGCCAACCCCGCATTGCGCGAAAATGCGTGCGAAATGGAGTGGGCCTTGGCGAATCCTTGACAAGCCCGCCAAAGCCCCGCACTAGCGGCGCCGTCCAACACCCGGCCCGGCCCGCGACACAGCGGCCGCGGCGTTCGGCGCGAGGCCCGATGGCGGAGTGGTGACGCAGCGGACTGCAAATCCGTATACGCCGGTTCGATTCCGGCTCGGGCCTCCAACCATATCTGATAAACCGACAGAAGCGCTATTGCCGCGCCCAAGGGGCGCAATTGCGCGCACGTCGTGCAAGCTCGAGCGTCGCTGCCTTCCCGCAGATTGACGATCGAGGCCGGCGAAGAAGAGGCATCGAAAGCCATCGAATTTGCGCTCGACCAGCACGCCGGCAGGATCCGGCATCACGCCAGCCCAGCGCCCGGCCAGCATGCAGAGCTCGGTCGGCCTGGCCTTGGCAAAAGATCGAGGCGCAAGCGCGCTCACAGGTCAGGCTAGCTTTGCGAGCAGCTTAAGCGCGGCGTCGGGGTCCGCGTCCACGATGCCGAGCAGCGCGCGGGCAGGACCTTCCGGGCTACGCCTGCCTTGCTCCCAATCACGCAGGGTTGCGGCGCTGATCCGCAGCCGCCCAGCGAACTCTGCCTGCGACAGCTTGGTCTTGCTGCGGATGGCCTTCACGTCTGGACCTGCCGCCACGCGGCCGCGCGCGACCTCGCCCTCAGCGAAGGCGATCGCGTCGTTTAGGCCAGCGGCGATCTTGTCGAATGCACCTTTTGCCATGTGAACCTCCTACAGCGTGCTCTTGAGCATTTTCGTGAGGGCAGCGAGAGCATTGCGCTCGCCCTTCGATAGCGAAACCTTCTCGCCCTTCCCGAAGACGGTGAGAAGAAAAGCAGGCACGTCCTCGCCTGCGAAATAGGTGATGACACGATAGCCGCCCGACTTTCCTTTGCCGGGCTTCGCAACGCGAAGTTTGCGGGCGCCGCCGCATCCCGGCATGATCTCTCCTACCTGAGGATCGGCGGCGATCAGATCGACAATCGCGTCGCGCTCATCTTCCCCCATGCCCGCATCCTTTGCTGCGGCAAGATAGGCATTGGTTTCGATGACCGTGTGCATGCCGAATATATACGGCAATGCCGTAAATCATTCAAGCGGAAAACATCCGGCAATGCCGTATAGCTCAGATCCAGCCGATTGCACGTTAAGCCACGGAATATATGCGGGAAAAATCGCGGGTCCTACCTGAGAGATTTCGAAAGGGAATGCGCTTGAAGACCCCTTTTTTGGCATCAGGGTCGGGTTTCGAAGCGTGGCTAAGTTTAAAGAGCCAGATTGTCTGTCAATGCAGCCCGGTGCGATTGGCGACGCGGCGCTTGCTGGGCTGGTGCTGGCTGGTGCGGAAAGCAATGGTATCGCGGTCGCTGCTCGTGCCTATTGGGGTGTCCTTCATTGTTGAAGGAGCTCAAAGTGAAACTCTCCCAGCCGTATTCTCGCCGCACGATCCGCATGCAGCTTTCGCGGCTGCCCACCGAATGCGAAGTGCCTATTGCCGATCAAACGCGAATTGCAAGCCGACGCCCTCGCATTCGAAAGCCTCGCAAAGCGCCGGCTGGCTGACGAGTATGACGCTGCACAGAAACGCGGCGAGGTCGCGACAGCCGGGGGCGACAAGAGCAAACTTCCGAACGAGAGTTTTGCTACCGTCGCTGACATGGGCCTGACCCACAAGGACGTTCACGAAGCCCCCGCCGTCCGCGATGCCGAGGCTGCGTACCCCGGCGCCGCTCGGCGTGCGCTCGACAGGTTCGCCAAGCAGCCGGGGAGAGATTTAGGCGCAAGCGTCCGCTGGGACGCGCCGAGCTGCAATCGGGGTTATTGCTGGCCCGACGAGCCGGCGGCGTCGGCTGCCAGGGCGGCCGGTGTGACGGTCGGAACCGTCATCGGCGCCGCTGCGGCCGGCAGCTGAAGCGGGGCAGGCGCAGCATTAGCGAATGCCAGCTCCACGTCCTCATCGATGAACCCGCCGACCGTGCCACCCTTTGGAAGCGTGGCGCTTGTCCCGGTCACGAAGAACCCAGCGATCGGCACCAATGCGACGGCGCCGACAACGCCAGCGGTCCCGGTCACGCCCTTGTCATCGAAGGTCCCGGTCAATCGGATCTGGCGACCATTGACGCGCAGATACAGGATGCGCGCGTCGAGCTTGCCCGACTTCCCCCACATGCCCTTGTTGCGAACATTGGTGATCTCGCCCCAGGCGGGCGTGCCTGCCGGAATCACGGTCACGCTATTGACGACGACCGGCTCTGCGACTTCCATCATGAAGCGCTGGCCGACGCGCGCGGCTTTCTTCTTCGTCGTGACTTCTTCCATCAGGCGTAGCGCAACCGGCGTCCCAGCGCGCAGGACGGCGTTATTCGTCGCAGCTGGCGTGATAACAGCTGCCGTAGGCGCGACGGTGGCCGCAGGCGCCGTAGCGGCGTCCTGAGCGCAAGCAACGGACGCGCAGACGGAAAGAGCCGCCGTAGCGGCAACAAATGCGTATTTCATAGACCCACTCCCCCAAAAGGTGGCGAGACTATATCGGGACGGATCAATAGGCGTTCAGAATTTGCCTCCAATTTGAACCTAATAGCACAAAAAGGCCGACCCCGATGTCGCAGCCGGCCAGTGTGCCTGCGTGAATGCCGCCCCTTCTGAGCGCGCAGGGGTAGGGAAAGGGGCAGCCGGTCGCATCGAAGAACGACCGACTGCCCGAGCGCCGCGGCGGGAAACCAGAAAACCACCGCGGCGGCGGACCCGGGAGAAGGTGCCCCGGGCGACGAACTTATCCAGGGCCGCGCCGATGAGCCGAGGCGCGACCCCGGACCGGACTGGCGCAAAAGGAAAAGCCAGCCGGGATTCTGTCAGGGCGCAGTGATTTCGGTCGGCTTCGTCACGCGGACCGCCGGGCCTTTGTCGGAAAGCGCCTCGATCATGGCGACGATTTCCGGGCGAACGGGCAGGGTGCGATTATACCGAAGAAGCGCGCCACCGTCTGTCAACCCATCGACCACTTTCCGCGCGGCGCTTGCCTCGGTCGCCCCGCAGCGCATACCGACGGCGACAGCCTCGATGCTGGCGAATGCGTCGACGATCAACTTTGCGTGTTCGGAGGCTTCGGCCATCAGGCTGTCGAGCACAGCCTGCGCATCGGCGCGGATGGTGTGGAGGGAGCCGTCGCGGGCCGGTTGCAGGTCAAGGCGCAGCTCGCGCGCCTGCGCGTTGAGCACACCGATAAAAGCAAGGCAGAAAAAGCCATGGCGAAATATTGCAAGGACGCAACGATGAGTGCGAGGCGGTGTCCTGGTCGTCCAACAGCAAGGTGGCACTATCGGTCGATGCGGGTGGTGGCCCGCATGTGACCTGGACGGCTTGGCCGAACGATCTCGAGAAGGCCGTCGCGAAGGACTGTGCTGCACAGTCCCTCGAATGCCGGATCGTGGCGAAAATCGATTCGCGCCTGCCGTCTACCGGGCGAACCGACGTGAAATAAGAAAGAGATCCTGGCCGGGATGCGGCAGCGGCGCAGACCGGCGGCTCAGCGCGCCGATTCGCAGATCGTTTCCATCGCGACGAAGGTCGAGGTGCTCGCGACATGCGGCAGGCTGGAGATTTTCTCGCCCAACACGATGCGATAGCGGCGGATGTCGAGGGTACGCACCTTCAGGAGATAGTCGAAGCTGCTCGCGATCATGTGGCATTCCTCGACCTCGGGAATCCGCCGCACCGCGTCGTTGAAGCGGCGTAGCGCCTCCTCGCGCGTGTCGGACAGCTTGACCTCGGTAAAGGCCACATGGTCGAGCCCCAGCTTGGCGGGGTCAACGATCGCGCGAAAGCCGGTGATCAGCCCGCAATCGACCAGTCGTTTGACGCGCTGCTGGCACGGCGTCTTCGACAGGCCGACGCGCTGCGCCAGTTCGGTGTAGGTCATCCGCCCGTCGCGGCCCAATATTGCGATGATCTTGCGATCAAATTCGTCCAGATCGACCATGATTTTCGAGTTTGCCATACTAATTGCCTAATATGACGCCGATAATAGGTCAAAAGATAAACGTAGGCGCGCGATTGAAGGCGGATTGCCTTTGCAGCGCATGCTATCATACGCCATGACCCAGCCGACCGACCGCGCCGCCATCCGCGCCCTCGCCCGCCGTTCCGAAGCCGACCTTGTCGCCGATCTGCGGACCCAGCTTGCCCGCTCGCCCGCCACCCTCGACGCGGTGACGCGGCGGGGGCTCGCGCTCATCCGCAAGGCGAAGGCCGAGGGTGAGCGCGAGACGCTCGTCGCGCAGCTCATGAATCGCTACCGCCTGT
Organism: Sphingopyxis sp. Q841; assembly: GCF_052384365.1. Classification (NCBI taxonomy): domain Bacteria; kingdom Pseudomonadati; phylum Pseudomonadota; class Alphaproteobacteria; order Sphingomonadales; family Sphingopyxidaceae; genus Sphingopyxis; species Sphingopyxis sp. Q841. Next base: position 1,887,689 of record NZ_JBQSUM010000001.1, read on the forward strand.
CGACCGAGGAAGGCGTCGTGCTGATGTGCCTTGCCGAAGCGCTGCTGCGCGTTCCCGACAGCGCGACCGCCAATGCGCTGATCCGCGACAAGATCGCCGGACGTCATTGGCGCGAGGGCGAGGATGAGGACAGCCCGCTGGTTGTCGCGTTGTCGGCGCGCGGCCTGTCGCTGGGCTCGGCGACGCTGATGCTCGGCGCGATGGGCAGCAAGGCGAACCCGCTCACCCTGCTCAAGTCGATGATCCGCCGCTCGGGCGAGCCGGTGATCCGCCAGGCGGCGCTCGCGGCGATGAAGCTGCTCGGCCAGCAGTTCGTGATGGGCGAAACGATCGACGCCGCGGTGCGGCGTGCCGACAAGGACAAGGGCGAACTCGCCAGCTTCGACATGCTCGGCGAAGCGGCGCGCACCGCAGAGGATGCGCGGCGCTATTATGACAGCTATGCCGCGGCGATCGCGCGCATCGGCCGCGATGCGAAGCCGGGCGACCCGTTTGCCAACCACGGCATTTCGATCAAGCTGTCGGCGCTCCACCCGCGTTACGAATATCTGCAGGCCGAGCGCGTTCGCGAAGAATTGATCCCCGATGTTATCGCGCTCGCCCGCGCCGCGCGCGGCGTCAACATTCCGCTGATGATCGATGCCGAGGAAAGCGACCGGCTCGAACCGCATCTCGACGTTTATGGCGCGCTGATCGACGCGGGGCTCGCCGACGGCTGGACCGGGCTCGGCATCGTGATCCAGGCCTATCAGAAGCGCGCGAGCGAGGCGATCCGCTGGGTTGCCGCCAAGGCGCGCGCGCGGGGCGTCATGCTGTCGATGCGGCTGGTCAAGGGCGCCTATTGGGATACCGAGATCAAGCGCGCGCAGACGATGGGGCTGGGCGATTTTCCGGTCTTCACCGCAAAGAACCACACCGACCTCAACTATATGGCGTGCGCGCAGATATTGCGCGAGCATCAGGATTGCATCTTCCCGGCCTTTGCGACGCATAATGCGATGACGCTGGCCTTCATCGCCGAACTGTTCGACGGCGCCGATTACGAACTGCAGCGGCTGCACGGCATGGGTGAAGGCGCGCATGATGCGATCGTTGCGCTGTCGCCGCCGCCGCGCCCGGTACGCGTCTATGCGCCCGTGGGCACCCACCGCGACCTGCTCGCCTATCTCGTCCGCCGCCTGCTCGAAAATGGCGCGAACAGCAGTTTCGTGCACCAGTTTTCGGACCCCGACGTGACCGCCGAAGAGCTGGCGGTCGACCCGCGCAGCATCGCGAGCGTGCCGTCGAAGCTCCCCACCGGGCTCCAGCTTTTCGATCCCGTCCGGCGCAATTCGCGCGGCTATGACCTTGGCGAACCCGGCGTGCCCGAGGCGCTGGCGGCCGCGATTGCCGGGGCGCGGGACAGCGGGCGCATCGCGGCGCCGATCGTCAGCGGCACGGCAGCGGCGGGCACCGCCGAAGCGGTGCGCAATCCCGCAACTGGCGCTGTCGTCGGTCATGTGATCGAGGCCGATGCCGATATGGTCGATGCGGCCGTCGCCGCCGCGCGCGCGGCGCAGGGCGACTGGAGTCTTGCCGGCGGCGCTTTCCGCGCCGAACGGCTCGAACGCGCGGCCGATCTGCTCGAGGAACGCGATGCTCTCTTTCTGGGGCTGGCGATCGACGAGGCGGGCAAGACGCTCGTCGATGCGGTGGCCGAAGTGCGCGAGGCGGTCGACTTCCTGCGCTATTATGCCGCCCAGGCACGCGCCGATTTCACCTACCCCGTCGCGCTGCCCGGCCCGACCGGCGAGCGCAACGAACTGATCCTCGAAGGCAAGGGCGTCTTCGTTGCCATCAGCCCGTGGAATTTCCCGCTGGCGATCTTTCTGGGGCAGGTCTCGGCGGCGCTCGCCGCGGGCAACGCGGTGCTGGCGAAGCCCGCCGAACAGACGCCGCTGATCGCGCATGCCGCGATAGAATTGCTGCTCGAGGCTGGGGTGCCCGCCGATGTGTTGGCATTTCTCCCCGGTCGCGGCGAAACGGTGGGCGCAGCGCTGACCGGTCATGACGATATCATCGGCGTCGCCTTCACCGGATCGACCGAGGTTGCGCGCGCGATCAACCGCAGCCTCGCGGGGCGTGACGGTCCGATCGCGACGCTGATCGCCGAAACCGGCGGTGCCAACGCGATGATCGTCGATTCGACCGCGCTTCCCGAACAGGTCGCCCGTGACGCCGTCGCCAGCGCTTTCCAATCGGCGGGCCAGCGCTGTTCGGCGCTTCGCCTGCTTTGCGTGCAAGAGGATGTCGCCGAGACGATGATCGACATGGTCGCGGGCGCGATGGCCGAACTCAACATCGGCGACCCCGCTATCCTCGCGACCGATGTCGGTCCGATCATCGATGCCGAGGCGCAAGCGAACATCGCGGCTTATGTCGCGGATGCACGCGCCGCGGGCCGCGTGATCGCAGAGGCGGCGCGCACCGATTGGCCGGCGGGCGGTACCTTCGTACCGCCGACGATGATCCGCCTCGATCATGTCACCGATCTCAGGCGCGAGATTTTCGGACCGGTGCTGCATGTCGCGACATGGAAAGGCGGCGAGCTCGACGCGCTGATCGACGCGATCAACGCCTCGGGCTATGGCCTGACGCTGGGCGTCCACACACGGATCGACGGCGTCGCGGCGCATGTCGCGGCGCGCGCGGCGGTCGGCAATGTCTATGTCAACCGCAACCAGATCGGCGCGATCGTTGGATCGCAGCCCTTCGGCGGCCGCGGTCTGTCAGGCACGGGGCCGAAGGCCGGTGGCCCGCATTATCTGCACCGTTTCGCCGAGGAAAAATCGATCTCGACCGACATCACCGCCGCAGGCGGCAATGCGGCGCTGATGGCGGGTTAGGGTAGCTTCGGGTCAGGGAGCGGCCTTCAACTGCATCGCTAAAGCGCGCGCGCGGCGCATCTGGACCGCCGCGTCGACGGGCGGCTTCGCCTCGTCATAGGCGTTAACCGACAGCAGCTTGCCTGCGACCGAGGTCAGGCAGGCCCCCGCGACTATGGGGAGCGTTTTTCCGTCGGTGGCCACGTTCAGCGAACCGCCAAGATAGGCGCAGCTCGTGTCGACGCCATGCGGGCGCAGGGCGCCGGATATCGCGATATCCGTCCCCAGCGCGCTGCTTACGTCCTTCGACGCATTTTTCAGCAACGCGTCCGAAGTTTCACCCGATCGCCATTCGGCCTTGCCAATCTAGGCCTCCATCAGCTTGAGGAATTCGGCGCGTTCCATAACGACGTCTATCGTCTCGCGCGCCGCCTTGATCAGGAAATAGTCGGCGCCGAATCCTTGCGGATGGTTTTGGCGATCGCACCGGATCAGCATGATCAAGGTGAAATTCTGCGTGTCACCCGTGGCAAGCAGATCGCTGGCTTCCTTGTTCCTGCCCTTGGGAACGCAATATCCTTCGGGCGCGAGTCCCGTCAGCTGTTCGCCGCCGATTTCCAGCACAAAGCTCTCGCGTGCGGCTGCGGTCGGTGCGGCGGCGGCCATGGCCATTATACCGGCCAATATCATCACGGATTTCACGACTATCTCCCCCTGCTAAAAAATCAGGTCCCCGGCACCCCGAGCATCTGCGCCTGCGCCTTCAGCCTTTGTGCCGCACCAGGATTGGCGGCGAGCGCGTCTTTCAGTGCCTGCGCCGCTTTTGCGGTTTCGCCGAGCGTCATCCGGCTGCGCATCAGCATGATCCAGCGGTCGACGTCCGCCGGATTTGCTTTCAGCTTGGCCTCCAGCCCGTCGACCATCCCCACGATCATCGCGTCCTGCTGCCCCTTGGGAAGCTGCGAGGCGGCTTCCATGTCGGCGCGGCTGGGGCCGGGGATTGCGCGCGCGGCGACGGGCATCTCGTCGGCCTTGAGCGCGCGCGGCTGCGTCGCGGCGAGGCGCGGGGCGACGTCGATCTTGTTGATCGCGCCGACCTGCTCGATCGTGCGGCGCAGGTCGGCCTCCCACGGAGCGCCCTGCGGCGTGTCGGCGAGCAGCGCGAACCATTCGTCGATCGCCCCCTTGTGATCGCCGGCGATATCCTTCTTCACTGCCATGAAATAGCGTGCGCGCGGATCTCTGGGATTGAGCGCGATCGCCTTGTCAAAGGCTTCGGCCGCGGCGGCGGGCATCGGATCGCGCGGACTTGCCATCACGCGCGCCTCGCCAAGCGCCGACCATAGCCCAGCCGACTCGGGCGCGATCGCGACCGATTTTTCATAAGCTGCGGCGGCGCCGGGATAATCGCCAAGGTCGAAACGCGCGGCACCGAGCGCCATCCACGCGTCGGCGCTTTGCGGTTCGCGCCGTGTCCGGTCCTCGATTGCGGCAAGCTGTGCATCGGGTGACGCTGCGGCCGTCGGCGCGGGCGCCGCGGCATAATTGGCGGAATCGCGCCAGATCGCGTAGCCGATCGCGCCGGCGAGCAGGAGGAAGGCGGCGATCAGGATCGCACGGTTCGTCGTCGACATGGCCTTGGTTTCGCTCATTCCATCCCCCGAATATTCGCCGCGGCGAAATCGCGCGCGACGGTGCCGCGCCATATTGCCTTTGGCGGGCAAAGGTGTAGCCTCTGTCGGGCGAGGTCGGTCAACGATAAAATCGTAAAACAGGGGGTCGCACCGGTTTTCCCAAGTCTTTGCGTGGGAGGGGTGCATGGCGGTAGCGGATCACGTCGATTTTCCGACGTTCATGGAAGGTGTGAAGCGGCGCAACCCGGGCCAGCCCGAGTTCGTCCAGGCGGTGCAGGAAGTCGCCGAGGATATTTTCGACTTCATCGCCGACAAGGAAGAATATCACGCGCAGCAGATATTGCGGCGCATTGCCGAACCCGACCGGGTCGTGTCCTTCCGCGTCTGCTGGGAGGACGACAACGGCAATATCCGCGTCCAGCGCGGCTGGCGGGTTCAGAACAACAATGCCATCGGCCCCTATAAGGGGGGCATCCGCTTTCACCCGAGCGTGACCGAAAGCGTCCTCAAATTCTTGGCGTTCGAACAAACGTTCAAAAATGCGCTCACCGGCCTGCCGATGGGCGGCGGCAAGGGCGGGTCGAACTTCAACCCGAAGGGCAAGAGCGTGCGCGAGATCATGCGCTTCTGCCAGAGCTTCATGACCGAGCTCTATCGCCACATCGGCGCCGACGTCGACGTGCCGGCGGGCGACATCGGCGTCGGCGGACGCGAAATCGGCTTCATGTTCGGCCAGTACAAGCGCATTACCAACGAGTTTACCGGGGTGCTCACCGGCAAAGGCCTTGAATGGGGCGGCTCGCTGATCCGGACCGAGGCGACGGGCTATGGCGCTGTCTATTTCCTCGCAAACATGCTTGCGGCGAAGGGGCAGGATCTCGTCGGCAAGAGCGCGGTGATTTCGGGATCGGGCAATGTCGCGACGCACGCGGCGGAAAAGATCGTGCAGCTGGGCGGCAAGGTGCTCACCCTGTCCGATTCGGGCGGCTTCATCCACGATCCCGACGGCATCACCCAGGAAAAGATCGACTGGGTTAAGGCGCACAAGACGCACCGGCGCGGCCGGATCGAGGATTATTGCGCCGAGTTCAAGAGCGCCACCTTTACCGCGGGCAAAACGCCGTGGGCGGTGCCGTGCGACGTCGCGCTGCCGTGCGCGACGCAGAACGAGCTGAATGGCGATGATGCGAAAATGCTGGTGGCGAACGGCTGCATCGCGGTGAGCGAGGGCGCGAACATGCCGACCGACCTTGCCGGTGTTCATGTCTTCAAGGACGCAAAGATCATGTTCGCGCCCGGCAAGGCGGCCAACGCCGGCGGGGTTGCGGTTTCGGGCCTCGAAATGAGCCAGAACAGCGGCCGGCGCAGCTGGAGCGAAGCCGAGCTGCAACAGATGCTCAAGGATATCATGGCGGGCATCCACGAACGCTGCCTGACCTATGGCGATCAGGGCGGCGGCTATATCGATTATGTGAAGGGCGCGAACATCGCCGGCTTCAAGAAAGTCGCCGACGCGATGCTGGCGTTCGGGGTCGTTTAGGGTAAAAGGCCCTCAGGGCAAAAGGGGACTCGTGGGAATGACGACGCACGCTGGCATCGGGCGCGGCGATCGGTCGTGGGCGGCGGTGGCGGCACTGGCGCTGCTGCTTGCCATGCTTGCGATCGCCGCGACGCTTTCGGCGCCTCCGGCGCGCTCGCAGGGCGAAAGCGGCGGGCGTTTTCTGGGTGTTGCGTCCTGCGCGGGATCGACCTGCCACGGCCGGATGGAGGGCGACGGCGTCATTGTCCGTCAGGACGAGTTGATGCGCTGGCAGGAACCCTCGACCCCCGGCGGCGCGCATAGCCGCGCCTGGGCCGTGCTCAACACCAGCCGAAGCCAGTTCATTGCCCGCAACCTCGGCATCGGCGATCCGGCGCGCGCCTCGGTGTGCCTTGGGTGCCACAGCGATGCGGCAACAAGCCGCGGTGCCGCGCCGGTCGAGGACGGCGTCACCTGCGAATCCTGCCACGGTCCTGCAGGCAGCTGGATCGCGAGCCATTATGCCGGGGTCGGCGCCAACCCCAGCCCCGGCGGCGAAATGCGCGAGAAGCATCTCGCCAATCTGCGCGCCGGCTTGCGCCGGCTCGAGGATCCGGTGGTGCGCGCGGGCGTGTGCGTCGACTGCCATTTCGGGGCCGCGGGCGAGGGGCAGTTCGTCACCCACCGCATCATGGCGGCGGGGCATCCGCGCATTTCATTCGAGCTCGACCTCTTCTCCTCGCTCCAGGCGCATCATCAGGAAGATGCCGATTATGGCTGGCGCAAGTTCGGCGCGGCGGGCGCGCGCACCGACCATGTGCAGATGTGGGCGGTGGGGCAGGCGACCGCGCTCGAACGCAGCCTCGCGCTGTTCCAGTCGAAACGCGGGACCGAGGGGATGTTCCCCGAGTTTTATTTCCTCGACTGCCACAGTTGCCACCGCCGGATCTACGATCAGGCGAAGCCGGTGAAGACCAGCGTCGACAATCCGGCGCGGCCGGGCATTCCCGAAGGCATGCCGCCCTATAATGACGAAAATCTGATCATGCTCTCGGCCGCCGCGCGCATGGCCTCGCCCGCGCTTGCCGAACAGCTCGGCGCGCGCAGCGCCGCCTTCCACCGCGCGATCGCGACCGATCGTCCGGCCGCGGTTCGCGCCGCCGCTGATCTGGCGCAGACGGTCGCGGCGCTCAAAAGCGCCTTCGCCGCGCGCGCCTTTTCGGGCACCGACGCCTTTGCGATGGTCGATGCGATTGCGGGCAAGGCGGTCAATGACCGCTTCACCGACTATGCGGGGTCGTCGCAGGCGGTGATGGGGGTCGACACGCTGCTTAACGCGATGGTTTCGTCGGGGCGGATCACCATCGGCGCTGCGGCGGGCATCCGCGCCGACATCGACCGCGCCTATGCCTCGGTCAAGGATCCCAACGCCTATAAGCCCAGCGACTTCCAGGCCTCCTTCGGCAGCGCGGTGCGCGCGATTCAGGCGCTGCGGTAAGCCGATGCGGACCCGATCGCGCCTCTTTCGCACCGCCGCCCTTGTCGCCGGCCCGGCACTGCTCCTCGCCTCGTGCGGCGGTGGAGGCGGCGGCACGCCGACCCCCTCGCCAACGCCCACGCCGACGCCGACTCCCACTCCGACCGGCGGCCTCTACACGCCGCCCGCGAGCCAGTCGCTCAGCGTCGCCGACGTCCAGACCGTACTCGCCGGCGCAATCGCCGAGGCGCAGGCGCGAGGCCTTCCGTCGGTAATCGCGGTCACCGACCGCGTCGGCAATGTCCTCGGTGTCTTCCGCATGAACGGCGCGCGCGCCACCGCGACGACCTCGGCGGCGCCCAACGGCGACAATATCGACGCGCAGAACGTCACCTTCCCTGCAGAAGCGGGTGCGATCGCGAAGGCGATCACCGGCGCCTATCTGTCGAGCGGCGGCAACGCCTTTTCGACGCGCACCGCGAGCCAGATCGTCCAGGAGCATTTCCCGCCCGCGCCGACGACTGCGGGGCTGGAAAGCGGGCCGCTGTTCGGGGTGCAGTTCAGCCAGCTTCCGTGCAGCGATCTTGCCGCGCGCTTCGGCGCCATGGGCGGCGGCGCGCTGATCGGGCCAAAGCGCTCGCCGCTCGGCCTCGCGGCCGACCCGGGCGGCCTGCCGCTTTACAAGAATGGCGTGCTCGTCGGCGGCATCGGGGTGATGGGCGACGGCGTCTATGGCAGCGATTCCAACATTCTCGACATCGACAATGATGCCGAGGAGTTCATTGCGCTCGCCGGGACGCGCGGGTTCGAGGCGCCGGCGGCGATCACCGCCGACAAGATCACCGTCGACGGGACGACGCTGCGCTTTTCGGACGCCACTTATGGCGGCTTGCAGACGAGCGGCGGCGCGAGCTTCGCCAGCCTGAACGGCACGGCCGGCAATCTGGTCGCGGTCATCGGCTATGCCGCCGCGGCGATCGTCGCGGGCACCGCCTATGGCAGTGAAGCGTCGGGAATCCGCGCCTCGACCGCGGCCGAATTTTCCAACCGCGACGCCTTTGTCCTGACCAATGGCAGCGGCACCAACCGCTTTCCGATCCGCGCCGGCACCGATGCATCGACCAACAGCGCGCCGCTGACCCAGGCCGAGGTGCGCGCCGTGCTCGAAGACGCCTTTGCCGTGATGAGCCGCGCGCGCGCGCAGATTCGCCGCCCGCTCGACAGCCGGGCGCAGGTGACGATCAGTCTCGTCGATACGCATGGCGCCGTGCTCGGCATCGTCCGCGCGCCCGACGCGCCGATTTTCGGCACCGACGTGTCGCTGCAAAAGGCGCGCACCGCGGCCTTTTTCTCGGGCGCCAACGCCGGGGCGGAGCTCAGCGCCAACGCCAGCGCCGACGTGCAGCATTTCGTCCCCGCGGTGCGCAGCTTTCTGAACGATCCCAGCGCGCTGACCGGTACCTTCGCCTTCGCCGACCGGTCGGGGGGCAATCTCTCCCGCCCCTATTTCCCCGACGGCGAGGTCGGGCGGCCCAATGGCCCGCTGTCGCGCCCGATCGCGCAGTTCAATCCCTTTTCGACCGGGCTGCAATCGGCGCTCGTCATCGGCAATATCGGCGCGCACCTCGGCTTCGTATCGGGCGCCAGCGCGACCGACACGCCGCAGCGCTGCACGACCTTGCCCGACGTCGCCGCGGGACAGAACCGATTGCAGAACGGTATCCAGATTTTCCCGGGTTCGGTGCCCATCTATCGCGGGGCGCAGCTTGTCGGCGCGATCGGCGTGTCGGGCGACGGCATCGACCAGGACGATATGATCAGCTTCCTCGGAGCGCATAACGGCGGCGCGCGTGTCGGCACGATCGGCAACGCCCCGATCGACAAGCGTGCCGACAATATCGTCGTCACCCTGTCCGATGGAAAGACGGTGCGTCTGCGCTACATCAGCTGCCCCTTCGCGCCCTTCCTCGACACCAGCCAGCAGAATGTCTGCCAGGGGCTATAGGCGATGAGCGCGCTTGGAAGCAGCCTGCTGCCGATCATCGCGACGCTCGCGGCGCAGGGTGCACCCGCGGCGGGGCAGGCGTTGCCGCCGCCCCCGCCGCCGCCCGAACCGCCCGCGCCCGATGGCGCTGCGCAGGGCGCGGCGCCGGCTGCGATCCCGGCGCCTGACGGCGAAGCGCTGATCCCGCCGCCGCCGCCGGTCGACTGGAAGGATGTGCTGAAAGACGATCTGGTCACCCAGATTATCGAAGGGCGCCGCCGTCCCGGCTACACGCCCGATCTGCCCGACCAGATGCGGCAGGACAATGTTGGCGCGCTGCGTCCGCCGCCGCCGCAGGCCTTTCCGGGGATCGAGGATCAACTGCCCGTGCCCGACCGCTGGCGCCTCATCGAATCGCTCGGCGTGGTCAAGGAACGCTGGTTCGATCCCTATCATCAGAATACGCTGAAGGGCGACCGGCCGATCGACCGGTCGAAGGTGCCGTGGCTCCCCATCAGGGGCGACGACTGGTTTTTCGTCGCCAGTGCGGTGTCAGATACCGTGTTCGAACCGCGCACCTTTCCGATTCCGGTCGGCGTCCAGACCACCGAGCGGCCGGGCAGCCTCGACGTGTTCGGCAAGAATCGCAGCTTCGTGTTGTCGCAGACGCTGATCGCGGGCGCCGCGCTCATCAAGGGGTCGACCGCCTTCAAGCCGCCCGACGTCGAATATCGCGTCACGCTGGCCTATAATTTCAATTATGTCGACGTGCCCGAACGGCGCGTGCTCGATGTGCGCCCGTCGCAGCCAAGCCATCGTTACGACAATTTCCTGGGGGTGCAGGAATTGTTCGTCGACAAGCATCTGGGCAACGACAGCGACCGTTACGACTTCCATTCGATCCGCATCGGCATCCAGCCGTTCCAGAGCGATTTTCGCGGTTTCCTGTTCAACGACAGCCAACTCGGCATCCGCCTGTTCGGCAACCGCGACAATAACCGCTTTCAATATAATGTCGCGGCCTTCTGGCGGCTCGAAAAGGACACCAACAGCGGGCTCAACGACATCACCCAAAGCCCGCGCAACGATTTCATCTTCACCGCGAACCTCTATCGCCAGGATTTCCCCTTCGTCGGGCTGACGAGCCAGCTCAGCGTCACCTACAATCGCAACCGCGAAAAGAACGACATCCAGATCGATCACAACGGCTTTCCGGTGCGCCCGGCCCTGCTCGGCGATCTGCGCGGCCGCGAATATGACGTGACCTATCTTGGTTACAGCGCCGACGGGCGTATCGGGCGGATCAATCTGACCGCCAGCTTTTATGCAGCACTGGGTGAGGACCGGAACAGTTTCTTCACCAGCAAGCCGGCAAAGATCCGCGCGGGCTTCGGCGCTGCCGAACTCAGCTACGATCACGACTGGATGCGCTTTCGCCTGTCGGGCCTTTACGCCACGGGCGACAGCGATCCCTATAACAATGTCGAGGGCGGTTTCGACGCTATCTTCGAAAATCCGATCTTCGGCGGCGCCGACACCAGCTACTGGATTCGTCAGACGATTCCCTTTGCGGGCGGCGGGCGCGTCATTTCGTTGAGCGGTCGCAACGGCATTCTCAATTCGCTGCGCTCTTCGAAGGAAGAGGGGCAGTCGAATTTCAACAACCCCGGCACCGTGTTCGTCGGCGCCGGTGCCGATTTCGACTTGTCGCCCGAAACGCGCGTCAGCGTGAACGCCAATCATCTGTGGTTCGACAATACAGCGGGTTTGCAGGTGCTGCGCAGCGAAGGGTCGATCCCCAAGGATATCGGCTGGGATCTGTCGGTGGCAGGCATCTGGCGGCCCAAGGCGACGCAGAATATCGTCGGCCGCCTCAGCGCCGCGGTGCTGCTGCCCGGCGACGGTTTCAAGGATCTGTTCGAGAATCGCGAGCGCGACCGGGCTTATGTCTCGGTCCTCGCCAATCTGATCGTGAGTTTCTAGACGATGATGCGCAGGCTCCTCGCCCTCCTGATCTTCCTGTTGATGGCGATGACCGCCGGTATGCAGGGCGCGCGCGCGTCGGAAGGCGAAAAGCCGGTCGCCGTCACCTATCGCTTCACCCCGCCCGCACCGCGCGAACAGAGCGAGGCCGACGTCGAGGCAAAGTCGAAGGGCTGTTACAGCTGCCATACCCAGACCGACCGGCCGTCGATGCACGCGACGCCTGCGGTGCGGCTCGGCTGTACCGACTGCCACGGCGGCGATTCGCAATCGCCCGCGGCGTTCGGGCGCCCCGAACTTGGCTACGACAATCCCTATAATCTGGCGGCGATGAAGCTTGCGCACCCCCAGCCGACGCTGCCCGGCGCGTGGGGCGGCACATCGGCGAACCCGAAACGCAGCTACACGCTGCTCAACAAGGAGGCGCCCGAATATATCCGCTTCGTCAACCCGAGCGACTACCGCGTGGCGCGCGAGGCTTGCGGGTCGTGCCATCTCGAGATCATCGAGGCGACCGAGCGGTCGCTGATGTCGACCGGCGCGATGCTGTGGGGTGGGGCCGCGTACAACAACGGCATCGTTCCCTACAAGAATTACATCTTCGGCGAGGCCTATACGCGCGACGGCAAGGCCGCCTGCATCCTGTCGCCCTCGTCGCGGCTGACGAAAGAGGAATATGCCGAGGCGTGCAAGCCGGAGTTCGGCTTCGACAAGATTTTGACCGACGCCGAAAAGAAACGCGGCGCGCTTGCCAAAATGTACCCGCTGCCGCGCTGGAGCGTGATCCCGCCCGGCGACGTCTTCCGCGTCTTCGAACGCGGTGGCCGCAACATCAACACCCAGTTCGCCGAAATCGGCCTGCCGAACCCGACCGGCAGCATCCAGCGGCTCGAGGAACCCGGACGCCCCGACCTCAAACAGTCGAACCGCGGCCCCGGCACCGGGCTGCGTGTCGCGATTCCGGTGCTCAACATCCACAAGACGCGCCTCAACGATCCTTTCATGTGGTTCATGGGCACCAACGACCAGCCGGGCGATTATCGCCAGTCGGGCTGCGCCGGCTGCCATGTCATCTATGCCAACGACCGCGAACCGCGGCACAGTCTGACCTATGCGCAATATGGCCGCGATGGCGAAAGCGCGACGATCGATCCGACGATCGCGGAGAAGAAAAGGAAACCCGATGATGATGGGCACGGCGGCGGACATGACGGCGGACATGGTGGGAGCGCTGGCGACGCACTTGGCGATGCGGCGAAGCATGCGCCGTCGCCCGACGGCCATGGCGCGCTGATCGATCCCGAAGCCGCGAAAGCCGGACCGCAGGCGGTTCCCGCGAAGGAACGGCGCGAATCGGGGCATCCGATCACCCACACCTTCACCCGCGCGATCCCGACGGCGCAGTGCATGAATTGCCACATGCACCAGCCCAATATCTTCCTGAACTCCTACCTCGGCTACACGATGTGGGATTATGAATCGGATGCGCCGCAGCTATGGCCCGGCCCCGACAACACCGCGCCGCGGCCGCCGGGGATGAGCGACGAGGAATATCAGAAGAAATACAAGCAACAACGCTATCCGACCGCCGCCGAAGTCCACAAGGTTCTCGAACGCAATCCCGAAGGCGCGAGCCCGCGCGGCCTTTGGGCCGACGTCGAGTTTCTGCGCGACGTCTATGACGTGAACGACAGTAACAAGGACACCCAGTTCGCCGACTATCACGGCCATGGCTGGAACTTCCGCGGCATCTTCAAACGCGACCGCAGCGGCAATCTGCTCGACGCCGACGGCAATATGTCGACCTATGGCACCGACAAGGCGCATATCGTCGATCCCAAAGATCCCGAAAAATGGCGCAAGAGCTGCGCCAGCTACAGCGACCCGGCGCAGCGCGACCTGTGCCTCGCCAGCGCCGATCCCGCCAAACCCGGTGTCGAGGGCAAATTCGTGCCGCCCGGCATCAACCCCGGCAAGGCGGTCCATATGATGGACATTCACGCCGAAAAGGGGATGCAGTGCGCCGACTGTCACTTCGCGCAGGATGCGCACGGCAATGGCTATATCCAGGGCGAGGTCGCGAACGCGGTCGAGATCGGGTGCAAGGATTGCCATGGCACCGCCGACGCCTATCCCAATCTGCTCACCTCGAACGTCGCGGCACGGCCGCAGGGAACCAATCTTGCGCTGCTCCGCAATTCGGACGGCCGGCGCCGGTTCGAATTCCAGTATGACGACAATGGCGAAATCACCGGGCTGATCCAGCGGTCGATCGTCGATCCGAAACTCCAGTGGCAGGTCAGCCTCGTCAAGCAGGCGGTGACTCCGGGACCGCATTTCAACGCGAAGGCGGCGCGCGCCAAACTGATGTCGCGCAGCGGCGCCGACGATGGCAGCTTTGCGTGGGGGCCGGGCGTGGCAAGGGAAGATCGCGCGCACGGCGACGACAAGATGGCCTGCTTCACCTGCCACCTGTCGTGGACGACGAGCTGCGGGGGTTGCCATTTGCCGATCGAGGCGAACTGGAAGACCAGCATGCACCATTTCGAAGGCGAGGAGACGCGCAACTTCGCAACCTACAACCCGCAGGTCGCGCGCGACGAAATGTTCCAGCTCGGCCGGCACATGCTGACCAAGCCCGGCGAGCCCGACGCCGACGGCAATCCGCGCGGGATCATCGCGCCGATCCGGTCGACATCGGCGCTGGTCTTGTCCTCGACGAACCTCAACCGCGAACGCATCTATATCCAGCAACCGCCGATCTCTGCTGCGGGCTTCTCGAGCCAGGCCTTCGCGCCGCATTTCCCGCATACGGTCCGGCGTCAGGAAACGAAGCAGTGCACCGACTGCCATCTGTCGCAGGCGGATGACAATAATGCGATCATGTCGCAGCTGCTCCTGATGGGGACCAATTTTGTCAATTTCGTCGGGCTCAATGTCTGGTCGGGGCTGGAGGACGGCTTCCAGGCGACCCGCGTCACCGAATGGGACGAACCGCAGGCGGTGATCGGCAGCTATCTCCAGAAATATGCCTATCCCGACTATTGGCGCCTGCACGTCGATCAGAACCATCGCGAGCTTAAAAATTGGGTGCGCGGCAAGACCTTCGACAAGAAAGGGTCGGGCGAAAGCCATGCGCTCGAGGAATTCGCGAATATCGTCCAGGGGACGAGCGGCCGGGTCAACTGCCTGCAACTGCGCGGCGAATATATGTATGTCGCCGAAGGCAGGGGCGGCTTTCGCGTCTATGACGTCGCATCGATCGGCAACAAGGGCTTCTCCGAACGCATCACCCGCGCGCCTTTTTCGCCGCTCGGGCACGATACGCATGTCAAAACGACGAACGCGACCTGCATGGCGATCGGCACGAACCAGCCGATCAGCATGGCCCGCAACGAGCATATCCGTAAGGATTTCCCCGAAAATCACGAACAGGCACTGCACCCGCTCTACCGCTATGCCGTCATCACCGACAGCGTCGAAGGCCTGATTCTGGTCGACATTGACACGATGGCGGACGGCGAATTCCGCAATAACAAGCTGAGCCGCGCGCTGACGTGGAATCCAGACAATGTGCTTGCCGGGGCCCGCCACGTGACGCTTGCGGGCGACTATGCCTATGTCACCACCGATGCCGGGCTCGTCGTGCTCGACCTGTCGACGCCGCTCGAACCGAAGGTGACGGCGCAGCTGCCGATGACCGATGCGCGCGCGAGTGCCGTGCAGTTCCGGTACCTGTGGGTCACTGACGCGGAGGGCGTGAAGCTGTTCGACATCACGCATATGGACCGGCCGGAACCGGTTCCGGCGGGAACGGTGCGGCTCGCCAACGCGCGCAAGATCTATCTCGCGCGCACCTTCATGTATGTCGCGGCCAAGCAGGATGGTCTGGTGATCGTCGACGTCACGCGGCCGATGGCGCCGGCCGCCTGGCCCGCGATGACCTTCGGGGGGGCGCTCAACGATGCCGAGGATGTAATCGTCGCATCGACCAACGCGTCGCTCTTCGCCTATGTCGCCGACGGACGGAACGGCATCAAGGTGCTTCAGCTTACCAGTCCGGACAATCCCGGCCTCTATGGCTTCTCGCCCGCGCCGACGCCCGAACTGATCGCCTGGGCCAAAACTCCTTCGCCGGCGCTCGCGCTGTCGAAGGGGCTCGACCGCGACCGGGCGGTCGACGAAACGGGGGGGCAGATGGCGGTGTTCGGCCGCGTCGGTTCGCGCCCCTTCACCCGGCCCGAAATGGAGAAGCTGTTCCTGAACAGCAAGGGGCTGGTCTACAAGGTCAGCGACACCGTCGATCAGGCGGCATGGCGACCGCCCCTGGCATACCCGAACTGACGTTTCGCTAGAGCCGCTCGGCCTGCACGACGCTGTCCGATGCGCGAAGGGCGGACAGGATACGCATGACATGCTGAACGTCGCGCACCTCGACGACGACGTCATAGGTGTGGAAATCGCCCTCCCGGTTCGACAGCCGCAGATTGGTGATATTCGCCGAATTGGCGGCGAGGATGCCCGACATTTCGGCGAGCGTGCCGGTTTCGTTGAGGATTACGACGCACAGCCGGGCATTGCCGCCCTCGCTGTCCTCCTGCCACCTCAGGTCGATCCAGTCGGCGTCGATTCCGTCGGCCAGGCTGGGGCAATCGATCACATGAACCTCGATCCCCTCGCCGGGCCGTGCGAGGCCCACGATGCGGTCGCCGGGAACGGGGTGGCAGCAGTCGGCAAGCTTGTAGGCGACGCCGGGGGTCAGCCCCTCGATCGACACCGCAGCGCCCTGGCGCAGCTTGCCCGGCTTCGATTTCATCTCGGCGGTGATGCCGGGGACGAGCGCTTCGAGAATCTGGTCGTCGGACAATCGCCGCCGTGCGATCGCGACATAGAGCGCGCTGTCATCCTCTAGCTTCAGCCGCTCGCGCGCGGCGGCGCGCGCCTTGTCGCCGACCTTGTTGGGCAGGCGGCGGGCGATCTCGTCGTACATCTTGCGGCCAAGGGCGGCGAGTTCGACCTTTTCCTTCGACCGGACGTGGCGGCGGATCGCGGCGCGCGCCTTGCCCGTCACCGCAAAGCCCAGCCACGCGGGCTGCGGCGTCTGCTTTTCCGACGACAATATCTCGACGGTATCGCCGTTGACGAGCTGGGTGCGCAGCGGCACGAGCCGGCCGTTGACCTTGGCACCGACGGTGCGGTCGCCGAGCCCGGTGTGGATGGCATAAGCAAAATCAACCGGCGTCGCGCCCTTGGGAAGCTGGAACAGGCTGCCCTTCGGCGTGAAGGCGAAGATGCGGTCCTGATACATCGCAATGCGCGTATTCTCGAGCAGTTCGTCGGGATCGTGCGTCTGGTCCAGGATTTCGAGCAGGTCGCGAATCCACCCCGCCTGTCCGTCGGGTGAGCCGCCGCCCTGCTTGTAGGCCCAGTGCGCGGCAAAGCCGAATTCGGACTGCTGGTGCATCGCTTCGCTGCGGATCTGGATTTCGATCCGCATATTTTCATTGTGCATGATCGTCGTGTGCAGCGATTTGTAGCCGTTGCGCTTGGGGGTCGAGATATAATCCTTGAAGCGGCCGGGAACCATTTTCCACTTGCGGTGAAAGACGCCAAGCGCGGCATAGCAGTCGGCATCGCTGCGCGTGATGACGCGAAAGGCGATGATGTCGGTGACCTGTTCGAAGCTGACGTGGCGTTCCTGCATCTTGCGCCATATCGAATAGGGATGCTTTTCGCGCCCCGACACGTCCGCCTCGATCCCGCTTTTCGCGAGCAGTTCCTTGAACTCGCGGCTGATCCCGGCGACCTTGTCCTTGCCGCCCGCGGTCAGTTTGGCGAGCCGGCCGGTGATCGTCGCATAGGCCTCGGGCTCGAGCTCGCGAAAGGCCAGAAGCTGCATTTCGCGCATATATTCATACATGCCGATCCGCTCGGCGAGCGGGGCATAGATGTCCATCGTCTCCTTGGCGATGCGGCGCCTTTTGTCCGGATTCTTGATGAAATGCAGCGTGCGCATATTGTGCAGCCGGTCGGCGAGCTTGACGAGCAGCACGCGGATATCGTCGGACATGGCGAGGAGGAATTTGCGCAGATTTTCGGCGGCGCGCTCATTCTCGGTCTGCGCCTCGATCTTGCTGAGCTTGGTGACGCCATCGACCAGTCGCCCGACGTCGGCGCCGAACAGCCGCTCGATCTCTTCGGGCGTGGTCAGCGTGTCTTCCAGCGTGTCGTGGAGCAGCGCGGTGACGATCGTCTCGCTGTCGAGATGCAGGTCGGTCAGAATGCCCGCGACCTCGACCGGATGGCTGAAATAAGGGTCGCCCGACGCGCGCTTCTGGCTCCCGTGCTTCTGTACGGTGAAGACATAGGCGCGGTTCAGCAGCGCCTCGTCGACGTCGGGATCATAAGCGCGCACGCGCTCGACAAGTTCATACTGCCTCAGCATCGCATCCAATGTCGTTCATGCGAGGCCAATTGCAATATATTTGTATCGGTGGAGCAGCGAAGCCACGAGGCTTCGCCAGCGCAAGAAAAGGGCCGCGCGGTGCAGGGGGGAGAGCCGGCGCGGCCCTTCTTGCGGGCGGAGGGTCAGCCTTCGCCGTTGCAGCGCGCGAGGTCGGCGTCCTCGAGCGGCTTGCCATCGACGGTGAAGCTCGTAACCCGGCCGGCCTTCTTGGCGAGTGCGGCGCACATCATCAGCGGACGGCTGGTGCCGCGGCCTGCCGTGCAGGTCGTGCCCTCACAGACCCAGACGACATCGCGGGCGACGAAGCGCGCGGTCTTCGCCGCGTCGGCCAGTTCGGCGCGATAGAAAGGGCCGCCAGCGGCGGCGGCAGGAACAGCGGGGAGCACCGCGGCGCCGATCGACAGCGCGCCCGCCAGGGCGAGCATCGGGGTGCCGGGGGAAAGCCGGAAATGGAACATGGGAGCCTCCTTTTTTTGACAACCGGAAGATTGCGCTTCGCGATCTGGTGCGTCCGTTGCGAAATGCAACCGAGGCCCTATATTTTTTTGGCACGGCGGCGATTTTACGTTAGGGCATGGCCTATGGGAAAATTACGCGAAAAACTGAACGATCTTGATGGGGGCAATTGCGCCCTGCCGCTCGCGCTCGAGGCGATGGGCGAACGATGGTCCTTCATGATCCTTCGCGCCGCCTTCAACGGTGTCCATCATTTCGAAGAGTTCCAGCAGGAGCTCAATATCGCGCGCAACATCCTGTCGAACCGGCTGTCGAAGCTGGTCGATCATGGCATTATGGCGCGCGAAGTGATGGCCGAGGATCGTCGCAAGGTTCTGTATCAGCTTACCCAGAAGGGCGTCGAACTGCTGCCCGCGATGATCGCGCTGCGCCAGTGGGGTGAAAAATGGGGGGCGGGGGTCCCCTCGACCCCGGTGCTCGTCGATTCGCATGACGAACAGCCGATCGGCCCGGTGACGATCACCGCGCACGATGGCCGGCCGCTGGAATATGGCGAGCTTGTCTGGAAACATCGTTCGGAACTCCAGCCGCTCGGCCAGGCGCGCGTGCGGATGGCACCGGTCGCGGCCGAATGATCCCCACTTTGCGGACGACGCGCTCGTCCCCTGATTTCGGCGGCTGACATGGCAAGCCAGACTTCCCCGATTCCGTTGTTCGGCTTTTCCTCGCCCGGGCCGTTTTTCGGGAACAAGATCCGCGCCTTCTGGAATCTCCAGATCCTCGGCTGGCTCGGCTGGTTCGGGCTGCGCGTCGTGTCGGGGCTGGCGGGCGGCCAATCCTTCGATTTCCTTGTCCTCGTCGTCGTTTCCGCGGTTACGGGCTTTTCGCTGACACTGCTGCTTTCGGTTTGCTATCGCGCGCTGATCAACCGCCGCACGATCCTGATGTGGGGGGCAAGCTTCGGCCTCCTGGCCTTCGCCACCGCGGTCTGGGCCTTCATCGACGCCTGGCTGTTCCAGATATTGAAGCCCGACAGCGAGACGAGCTTTACTGGCCTGCTGCTGGTATCGATCTATATCGACGCGACGACGCTCGCCGCCTGGTCGGCGCTCTATTTCGCGATCAACTATTTCCTGCAGCTCGAGGAACAGAATGACCGCGTGCTGCGGCTCGAGGCGCAGGCCGCGTCGGCGCAGCTCGCGATGCTGCGCTACCAGCTCAACCCGCACTTCCTTTTCAACACGCTCAACAGCATCTCGACCCTTGTCCTTCTGAAACAGACCGAGCCCGCCAATGCGATGCTGTCGCGCCTGTCGGCCTTTCTGCGCTACACGCTCGCCAACGAACCGACCGCGCAGGTGACGCTGGCGCAGGAGGTCGAGACGCTGAAGCTCTACCTCGACATCGAGAAGATGCGTTTCGAGGACCGGCTGCGGCCGCATTTCCAGATTGATCCGGCGGCGCAGCGCGCCCGCCTGCCTTCGTTGCTGCTCCAGCCGCTGATCGAAAATGCGATCAAATATGCGGTGACACCGCAGGAAGAAGGAGCCGACATTACCCTGACGGCTCAGCTTGCCGGTCAAAATGTTCGGATTACCGTGTCCGACACCGGCACGGGATTGTCAGCCGATGGCGTCGACCCCACCACCGGGATTGCAACGGAATCGACCGGTGTGGGTTTAGCCAACATCAGGGACCGGCTGGCCCAGGCCTATGGCGACCAGCAACGGTTCGAGGTGCAATCGGGCACCGATGGCGGATTCACAGTGATTATCGAGATTCCGTTTCAGCCCGATGGACAAGCGACGATTGGAACCGAACGCACATGACGATCAGAACCATCCTGGTGGATGACGAGAAATTGGCGACCCAGGGCCTGCAACTGCGGCTTGAAGCGCATAGCGATGTCGAAGTCGTGGACACCGCGCAGAACGGCCGCGAGGCCATTCGCAAGATCAAGACGCACAAGCCCGACCTCGTCTTCCTCGATATCCAGATGCCCGGATTCGACGGTTTTTCGGTGATCCAGGGGCTGATGGAAGTCGAGCCGCCGCTCGTCGTCTTCGTCACCGCCTATTCGGATCATGCGATCCGCGCCTTCGAGGCGCAGGCGGTCGATTATCTGGTGAAGCCCGTCGAACCCGAGCGGCTCGCCGATGCGCTCGACCGCGTGCGCCAGCGCCTCACTGAAAAGCGTGGCGCGGCCGAGGTTGAGCGGCTGAAGACGGTGCTTGCCGAAGTCGCGCCCGACGCGGTCGAGGAATATGATGCCGAAACGGCGGCCGATGCGCCTGCCGCTGACCGCTACGAAAAGATGATCAACATCAAGGATCGCGGGCAGATTTTCCGCGTCGATGTCGACAGCATCGAACGCATCGACGCTGCCGGCGACTATATGTGCATCTACACCGCCGACAATTCGCTGATCCTGCGCGAAACGATGAAGGATCTCGAAAAGCGGCTCGACCCGCGCAATTTCCAGCGCGTGCATCGCTCGACCATCGTCAACCTCAGCCAGGTGAAGCAGGTCAAGCCGCACACCAACGGCGAGTGTTTCCTCGTGCTCGGCTCGGGCGCGCAGGTGAAGGTCAGCCGCAGCTACCGCGACGTGGTCGCGCGGTTTGTGCACTAAGCGCCAACACATATCGTCATTGCGAGGAGCGAAGCGACGCTGCAATCCAGAGCAGGCGTAAGCCGCTTTGGACTGCTTCGCTGCGCTCGCAATGGCGAGGCTCTACAATTGATGCCCCGTGCGGTCGCGCTTCGTCGCGAGATATTGCGCATTATATTTGTTCGTCGGCAGCGCGAGCGGGATGCGTTCAACGACGTCGACGCCCTCCTTTTCCAGTCGCGCGACCTTTTCGGGATTGTTGGTCATCAGGCGGATGCGCGGGATGTTGAGCAGCGCGAGCATCTGGCCGGCGATCGCAAAATCGCGCGCCTCGACGGGGAAACCCAGCCGCAGATTGGCGTCGACTGTATCATAGCCCTGATCCTGCAGCGCATAGGCGCGCAGCTTATTGACGAGGCCGATGCCGCGGCCTTCCTGGCGCAGATAGAGCAACACCCCCCATGGCGCGTCGGCCATCGCGTGCAGCGCCGCATGCAGCTGCGGTCCGCAATCGCATTTGAGACTGCCGAGCACGTCGCCGGTCAGGCATTCGCTGTGCAGACGCACCACGGGCGGATTGCCGTCGCGCTTGCCGATAATCAGCGCGACATGGTCCGACGCTTCCTCGGGGCTGCGAAAAGCGACGATCTCGGCGGTTTCGCTCGCCGCGACAGGCAGGCGCGCGCGCGCCGCGATTTCGAGCCGCGCCGGGTCGAGCAGGGCGGAGACGTCGGCGGCGGAACAGACGGTTTCGGCTTCACCTCCGGCCGCGTGCACGAAAAAGGCGGGGAGCAGGCCCGCGTGGCGCGCCATTGTCATCGCAGTCGCCGCCGCCGCCTCGCCGCCGTTTGCGATCGTGCGAAACGGTCCTTTGAGCGGATTGGCAAGGTCGAGCGCCGGGTCGGCGATCGCCAGCGCCGCGGCGATGCTCGCGGCGCCATCCGCGAGCCGCACGGGCCCCGGCGTTGCGGCGGCGCGCTGGTTGGTAAGCTTCAGCGTGACCGCGCGCTCGCCCGAGATCAGCAGGTCGGCGCTGCCGAATTCGGCCAGCGCCGCATCGCGCGCGCTTTCGACGGCGAGCAGATCAAGAGCCCCGTCGGCGCCTTCGATCCGAAAGGGCCACCCGCGGCGCAGCGCGTCGATTGCGCGCGCGGCGCGGCGGGCGCCGCGGTCGCTACCCGCCGCGTCGCTCAAAATGCGAACTCCGTGACGAGGGGGATATGGTCGGACGGGCGTTCCCAGCTCCGCGCCGGCTGGACGACGCGGTGGCTCTGCGCCGCGTTCCGGATGTCGGGGGTAACCCACATATGGTCGAGCCGCCGACCGCGGTTCGACGCTTCCCAGTCCTTCGCGCGGTAACTCCACCAGGTGTAGAGCGGCGTCGGCGGCGCCACGAACTGGCGGCCGAGATCGATCCAGCCAGCCGCGGCCTGCAGGCGGGCGAGCGTATCGACCTCAACCGGCGTATGACTGACGACGTCGAGCAGCGCTTTATGGTTCCATACGTCGCTTTCGAGCGGCGCGACGTTGAAGTCGCCGGTCAGCACTGTGGGCGTATCGGCGAGCGCGCCCGCCCATTCGGTCATGCGCTCCAGAAAGTCGAGCTTCTGACCGAATTTGGGGCTTAGCGCGCGGTCGGGGATATCGCCGCCGGCGGGGATATAGACATTGTCCAGTCGCACGCCCGACGGCAGCGTCACGCCGACATGGCGTGCCTCGCCATTGGCCTGCCAATCATATTTGCGCACATCGGTGAGCGGCAGCTTGCTGACGATCGCGACCCCATGGTGCATCCGCTGGCCGTTGGTGACGATGTGACGATAGCCCAGATCCTCAAACATCTGCTTCGGAAACAGTCCGCATTCGACCTTCGTTTCCTGAAGGCAGAGGACGTCAGGCGCCTCTTCGCGCAGGAATTTCTCGACGATGCCAATGCGCGCACGCACGCTGTTGATGTTCCAGGAAGCAATGCTCGTTTGGGTCATGGGGTCCGGCTCTATCGGTGCGAAGCCTTCACTGCAATCGTTGCGGGCTGGTGCCGCCTGCAGCGACGCGCCGGACACGCCGCGCATAAACATAAACCCCCGTTCCAGGGGCGGTGGAACGGGGGTTCAAGGTCAGCGTTCGTCACGCTCTTGAATGAAGACACCTGGCAATCCGGTTGGGGCAACAGGGGGAAACCCAAAATCCGGAGGCCGTGTCGGCGCCTTCGAGAGTTGAAATAGCCCCTCTTCCCTGTCCCCAAGCTGAACGAAAATCGGCGGCTGTCGGCGACATTTGCAGTTCGTCGATGCCGAACGTCGGTTGGGCGGAAAAAGGGCGCCGAATCCCATTGGGGAGACGGCGCCCTGTTCATAAAAGTCGTGCTGGCGTCAGACGCGGCCGCGCTGTTTGGGGCGGGGATCGGTCCAGCGGAAGGCCGAATCGGCGACCGGCACGTTGAAACGCTGGTTCGACAGATCGATCCGCGTCCGGTTGTTCTGCGAATCGAGCGCCACCCAGCCGCGCAGCCGCAATCCGCCCGGCGCCCCCGCATCGCGGATGAACACCATGGTGATCGTCCCATATTCGGGGCGCTTGGGATCCTTGACCTCGACGCTCAGCACATCGCTGTTTCCGGTCGGAACGACCTTCGCATATTTGGCGAGATCGCGATCGGGATCGAGCAGCGCGCCGAGCGGCGAATTTTTCACCGGCCAGCTCTGGACCTGCTTGACCTCATAATCGATCATCGTCAGGCGGCTGCCGTCGCCGACGATCAGCAGCGGGACGCCCTTCTGATACTGGAAGCGGATCTTGCCCGGACGCTTCAGCGTCAGCTGTCCGCTCAGCCGCTGACCGTTGCGATCGGTCTGCACGAAGTCGGCGGTCATCGAACTGGTCGACTTGAGGTGCGATTGCACCGCGGCGAGCGCGCTCGCCGATTGCGCGATGGCGGGCGCGGTCAGCGTCAGGCCGAGGGCGGCGGCGGGCGCGAGCGTCAGCGCGGCGGCGCGGGTCAGGAAATGGCGGTCGATCGTCAGGGTCATCGGGCTCTCTTTGTTTCGGTCGATACCGGCTTGTTGCAGGGCGGCATTGAACCCGCCCTGAACCCGGCCTTTAGCCGCTGTTCAAGTCGTTGGCGTGGCGAAAGGTTCCCTATCGCGGCTGCCCATATTGGTCGGTCAGCACGTCGCGGCGGCCGACATGGTTCGGCGGGCTGACCAGCCCTTCGTCCTCCATCCGCTCGATCAGCCGCGCCGCGCTATTATAGCCGATGCGCAGCTGGCGTTGCAGCCAGCTGGTCGATGCCTTCTGGCTTTCGACCACGATCTGGCAGGCCTTGGCATACATGCGGTCCTCGGCACTGTCGCCGCCCGCAGGCGCGCCTTCCATGGCGAAACCGCCGTCCTCGGGATCTTCTGTGACGCTCTCGACATAGTCGGGGCGTCCCTGGCCGCGCCAATGGTCGGCGACCGCGCGGACTTCGTCGTCGGAAACGAAGGGGCCGTGGATGCGCGTGATCTGCTTGCCGCCGGGAACGTAAAGCATGTCGCCCTTGCCCAGCAGTTGTTCGGCGCCGGCCTCGCCCAAAATGGTGCGGCTGTCGATTTTCGACGTAACGTTGAAGCTGATGCGGGTCGGCAGGTTCGCCTTGATGACGCCGGTGATGACGTCGACCGACGGACGCTGCGTCGCAAGGATCAGATGGATGCCCGCCGCGCGCGCCTTTTGCGCGAGGCGCTGGATGAGGAATTCGACTTCCTTGCCCGCGGTCATCATCAGGTCGGCCAGCTCGTCGACGACGACGACGATCTGCGGCAGGGGCTGATAATCAAGCGTTTCTTCCTCATAGACCGGCTGGCCGGTCTCGGGATCATAGCCGGTCTGGACACGCCGCCCGAGCGACTTGCCCTTGGCGAGCGCGCCGCGCACCTTGTCATTGTAGGACGCGAGGTTGCGCACCGAGAGCGACGACATCATCCGGTAGCGATCCTCCATCTGCTCGACCGCCCATTTGAGCGCGCGCACCGCCTTCTTGGGTTCGGTCACCACCGGGGCAAGCAGGTGCGGGATGTCGTCATAGACGCTGAGTTCCAGCATCTTGGGATCGATCATGATCATCTTCACCTGATCGGGACCGAGGCGATAGAGCAGCGACAGGATCATCGCATTGAGGCCGACCGATTTACCCGACCCGGTGGTGCCGGCGATCAGCAGGTGCGGCATGGGCGCAAGATCGGCGATCACCGCGTCGCCGCTGATATTCTTGCCGAGGATGATGGGCAGGGCGCCGCTATGTTCCTGAAACAGCCCGCTGCCGATGATCTCGTGCAGCACGACGGCCTCGCGGTGCGCGTTGGGCAATTCGATGCCGATGACGGTGCGCCCCGGAATCGGCGCGATGCGCGCCGACAGCGCCGACATGTTGCGCGCGATGTCGTCCGCGAGGTTCGACACGCGGCTCGCCTTGGTTCCGGGCGCGGGCTCAAGCTCGTACATGGTGACGACCGGACCGGGGCGGACCGCAGTGATCACGCCCTTGACCTGGAAATCCTCGAGCACCGATTCGAGCAAGCGCGCATTGCGTTCGAGCGCCGCCTTGTCGATCTGTCCCGCCGGCGTGTCGGGGGCCGGGGAAAGCAGGTCGATCGAGGGAAGCCGGTAATTGGTGAACAGCTCGGTCTGCGGCTTGGCGCGCGGCTTCGATGGCGCCGAGCGCTGCGCCGGGTCGGCAATCTCGGGCGGGGCGCGATCGCTCGGTTCGGCGCGCGGGCGCGGCCGGATCACGCGCTCGACCAGATTGGCGGGGCGCGGCGCATCGGCCGGGGCCGCGCGCGCCGGTTCGACGACCCGGCTTCCTTCGGCCGCCGGCAGTGTGAGCCGCCCGAGCCAGCCCTTTTCAAGCCGCAGCGAGCGCATCGCGAGCCAGAGGCCGACAAGGATGAGGAGCAGGATCGTGCCGAAGCGGATCAGCGCCGCGGCGGGGTCGCCTGCCAGCGCAAACAGCGGGGTGACCGCGCTCCCCGCGAGCAGAGCGAGCAGGCCGCCCCAACCCGCGGGCATCGGTGATCCCGACGCCGGCGACCAAAGCTCGGCGCCCATGCCGACGAGCAGGATGCCGGCAAAGCAATAGGCGAGCTGACGCAGCCAATAGGGCTGCGGCTCGGCCGCCCACAGCCGCCAGGCCATGATGCCGAACAGCGGGACGAGCAGCGCGACCGGCGCGCCGCCGACCGACAGGCCAAGGTCGGCGAACCAGGCCCCCGCATGGCCCATCCAGTTGGCGGCGCTGCCGCCCGCAGCGGTGTTGAGCGCTGCGTCGGTGCTGTCGTATGTGAGCAGGGCGAGCGCGAAAAACAGCGTGAAGGCGGCGAGCGCCAGTGCCGCGGCAATCACCAGCGATCGCGCGATGCTTTGTCTGAAAACGGTGCGCCAGTCGGCCTTCGCCGATGCGGCCTTGCGGCTTGCCATGCGGAATGCGGTCCTCGATCGATTAACCACGGCGATATGCGCATGGGGCGGACTCGTCGTCAAGCGGCGCCCGGCGCGCCGGCGATCCGGGTGCGCCTGCCCGCTTCCCAAGCGCGCCGGGCCGGAGTAGAGCGGCGGCATGAGCGAAATATTGCGCAGCGATGTCCTGATCTCCGGCGGCGGACTTGTCGGCCAGGCTCTGGCGATCGCGCTTTCCCATCATGGTCTGTCGTCGCAGATCGTCGACCCCGCCGATCCGGTTGCGACGATCGCGCCAGGCTTCGATGGCCGCGCCTCGGCGATCGCCAGCGCGGTATGGCAGATGTTCGGCGTGCTCGGCCTTGCCGACCGGCTCGCACCCCACGGCTGCCCGATCCGCGCGATCAAGGTCAGCGACGGGGGACAGGCGGGCGAGCTCGATTTCGTCGCCGATGCGGACGCCCCCGCGCTCGGAACGATGGTCGAAAACCGCCAGCTTCGCCTCGCGCTCGCGGCGGCGCTTGCCGAGGCGCCGCTGGTGCGCCTGTTCATGCCGGCGAAGGTGGTCGCGCGCGATATCGACGCGCATGGCGTCACGCTGACCCTCGCCGACGGCACGCGGCTCGCGGCGCCACTGCTCATCGTCGCCGAAGGGCGCCGTTCGCCGACCCGCGATGCGGCGGGCTTCACGATCGCCAACTGGTCCTATCATCATCACGCGATGATCGGCGCGGTGGCGCATTCGCGTCCGCATGATCAGATCGCGCACGAAATCTTTTTCCCCTCGGGACCCTTCGCGCTGCTTCCGCTTGTCGATGATGCCGAGGGGCGGCATCGCTCGGCCTTCGTGTGGACCGTATCCGAACAGGACGGGCCGGGGTTCGCCAAGCTTGGCGACCGGGGCTTTCTTGCCGAACTCGGCAAGCGCGCGGGCGACATTCTCGGCACGATGGAGCTCGTCGCGCCGCGCATGACCTATCCGCTCGGCTTCCATCACAGCGCGCAGATCGTCGGCGACCGCATCGTCCTGGTCGGCGACGCTGCGCACGGCATCCATCCGATCGCGGGGCAGGGTCTCAACCTGGGGCTGCGCGATGCCGCGGCGCTGGCCGAGGTCCTCGTCGACGGCGCGCGGATCGGACTCGATCTTGGCGATGCGGCGCTGCTCGCGCGCTATCAGCGCTGGCGCGGGCTCGACAATCTGATGGTCAGCCTCGCGACCGACGGACTGACGCGGCTGTTCGGCATTCCGGGGCGCACCGCCTCCCTCGTCCGCCGTACCGGGCTCGGCGCGGTGCAGCGCATGCCGGCGCTCAAGCGCTTCTTCATGGACGAAGCGCGCGGCGAAGCGGGCGATCTGCCGCGGCTGCTCGCTGGCACCGAAATATAGCTAGTCCTGCTTGGGCGTCCCGTGCGACCGCGCTAACCATTGCGGCATAGCCTGATCCTGCGCGGCCATTTTGCCGCGGGGAACAGGGGACATAAGATGTCGGACAGGATCAAGGCACGGCGCACACCGCGGCAGAGGTGACGCCGGGTCCGCGGGCGCGGATCGATCGTGCCTTTGCGCGTCGCTGGCGCTCGCCGCACTAACGCTCTACTGCAGCGTCGCGCGTCCGTCGTCGCCGTCGAAGCGGCCGAAAAACTGCATCAACTGGATCACCAGTTCGGCGCGCGTTTCGAGCGGAGAGGTTTCAAGCAGCGCCTGCTTGGCCGCAGCGTCGAACGGTGCGACCTGCGCGATGCCGTTCACCAGTGTTTCGTCGTCGAGCTGACCGACCGAAGCCCAGTCGACGACATAGCCCTGCCGCTGGGCAAAGCGTTTCGCCTCGCGCTCAAGGCTCGCGCGCTCGATGCTCGACAGCGCTGCTTCATCCTCGACCTCGGCCTCTATTTCGGCCTCAACCTGGCGAAAGGGTGTCGTGACGTCGAGCTCGCGGCGGACGCGAAAGCGCGCGACGCCTTCCAGGACGATGTTGAACCGACCCTCGGCGAGCGCCTCGACGTCGATGATGCGCCCGACGCAGCCGACATCGTAAAGCGCGGGGGGCTCGCGATCCTCCTCGCCCGGGATCTGGCGCGGCTGGATCATCCCGATCTGGCGGTCGCGCGCCAGCACTTCCTGCACCATCGCCTTGTAGCGCGGCTCGAAAATGTGGAGCGGCAGGTGCAGTCCCGGAAACAGCACCGCCCCGGGCAGCGGAAAAATCGCGATCCGCTGAATGGTCAGGGGCGCGTCGGTCGACATCAGCCGAACAGGATCAGTGACAGGCGGCGGCGCTGGGCGGCGACCCACGGATCTTCCAGCCCCACCGCTTCGAACAGCGACAGCAGCTTCGCGCGCGCTGCCCCGTCGTTCCATTCGCGGTCGGCGGCGACGATGTGGAGCAGATTGTCGGCGGCGGCATCGCGCTGTCCCGCGCCGATTTGCGCCACGGCAAGATCAAAGCGCGCCTGATGGTCGTCGGGATGGGCGGCGGTCGCGGCTTCCAGCGCCGCGAGTTCGCCGGCGTCGGGCGCATCTGCGGCGAGTTCGAGCGCGCTTTTCGCCTGCGCGATCGCGGGATCGCCCGCAATGTCGGCGGGGACGGCGGCCAGCGCCAGCGCCGCACCTTCGCTATCGCCTGCGGCGAGCAGCGCGCGAATCAGCCCGCCGTGCGCGGCGGCGCTGTCGGGCGCCATTTCGG
Source organism: Sphingopyxis sp. Q841 (assembly GCF_052384365.1). Lineage (NCBI taxonomy): Bacteria > Pseudomonadati > Pseudomonadota > Alphaproteobacteria > Sphingomonadales > Sphingopyxidaceae > Sphingopyxis > Sphingopyxis sp. Q841. Next base: position 1,916,803 of record NZ_JBQSUM010000001.1, read on the forward strand.
CGACCTGCGAAAAAATGCCGACCGCGCGCGGGCCGTCGCCTTCGGCCAGAACCGATTCGCCCATTTCGAGCAGCGGGGCGATCTCGACCGCGCGTGCTCCGGCGTCGCTTTCGACCGGCAATTGAGCGAGCAGCTGGTCGAGCATCGACTTGAGCTGGCTTTCGCTGCGCGCGTTTGTCAGATTGGCGACCGGCTGGCCTTGGAAGATCGCATAAACGGTCGGGATCGACTGGACCTGAAACTGGCTCGCGATGAAACCGTTCGTATCGACGTCGACCTTCGCCAGCACCACGCCCTTGTCGGCGTAATCGGCGGCGACCTTTTCGAGCACGGGGGCGAGCTGCTTGCACGGCCCGCACCATTCGGCCCAGAAATCGAGGATGACGAGCTTCGTCATCGACGGTTCGACGACGTCGCGGCGGAAGGCTTCGACGGCTTCCTTTTCCTGTGGGTTCAGCCCCAATGTCGCCACGCTCATGCTCCTTGCCGGTTGTTTCGCGCCATGGTGGCGGGCTGCAATGGCCCCGTGCCGACGCGAAAAGAATCTCCTCGCCGCGTTATGTGGGAATTATACGCCGGATGCCAACCCTTCGCCCGGCCCCTCTAAGAAAAGTACAAAGGGGGGCTTGCCGACTCCAAAAGCCGGTGCTAATCGCCCGCCTCACCCGCTGGCACCCACCGGTCGCCAGCCGCCAGAGCGGGCGTAGCTCAGGGGTAGAGCACAACCTTGCCAAGGTTGGGGTCGAGGGTTCGAATCCCTTCGCCCGCTCCAGTTTTCTCATTAAACACCTAGATGTTGTGGCCAATCATCGACGCAGTTGGTTGCTTACAAAGCCTTCGGCTTCGCTGGTTGTAAGCAGAGCGTAAGCGCGGCAAAGCTTTTGTTTTCTGCGAAAAGCGCTCCTGACCTTGTTCACTCTCCAGGAGTGGCACAACCTCGCTGTCGAAGATATCCGCCAGCGGATCGGGGCGACGGCGACCGCGCGGCGCCTTCTTCCGCGACGGTAACTGCGCATCCTGCTCCAGCCGATAGGCCGTCGCCTTGCTGAACGCCGCGCACGCCTCCGCTGAACGCGGCGACACTGTCTGTCTCATCTTCATATATAATCTCACCTGATGATCGTTGATATGGCTCCCAGGCACCGCTTCTCCCCTTCAGAAGGAGGCGCCACCTGACAGGTCACGATCACCAAAAGCGCCCTTCCAGAAGAAAAGACGCTCGCGGCGGTGTGTCTGTCGCTCCTCGGGGCTTCTCCCCTCGTCTCGACAGACACACCGCCGCCTTTCTCATCCAGATTGTCGCGCTGTTCTCACCTTGATTGTTGCGCAGCACCTGCGGACTTCATCAGGGCCAGCAGCCATGCGGCGCTGCGCGAACAGGCCGAACACATGGATGCACCCGACCGGTGCTCATCATTAGACAAAAGCTCTTGCGCCGCAGGGGTCGTCCACACATGGCGCCCCGGTTTTTCAATGAGAAGGCCGAGCCTTACGTTCCCTTTCATCCATAAGCTGTTTGATCTGCTTGGGCCGGGGGAGACGGTTTTCGTCACTACCCCGTCCGAAATCCGTCTACATTTTTCGGACAATAGCGATTTTGATAATGTCCGAAGTTGTGCTACTTATTTCGGACATGGACAAAATCCCGACCGGACTGAAAGCGCAAATCCTCGATCGTGTAAGCCGAGCGACGGCGAACACTGTCTGGACACCGGCCGACTTCCTCGACCTTGCCGGTCGCGATGCGGTCGACAAGACCCTCCAGCGTTTGGTCAAATGGGGCGAGCTGCGCCGGATCGATCGCGGCCTCTATGACAAACCGCAGTTCAACAGCCTGACCCGGCAGGACAATGCTCCCGATCCGCGAGCGGTCATCGACGCCGTCGCGCGGCGCGATCAGATCCGTGTCCTGGTCGACGGAATGACGGCCGCCAACGATCTCGGCTTTACCAATGCCGTACCGGCGAAAATCGTCGTGCACAGCGAAGCGCGGCCCAAGTCGATCAAGCTCGGCAACCTAACCATCGAATTCAAAACGACCGCGGCAAGCAAACTCTATTGGGCGGGACGCCCGGCCATGAGGATCGTCCAGGCGCTGCACTGGCTGCGCGATACAATGTCGACGGACGACGACACGAGACAATGGCGTGAGCGACTTGCCGCCCTTCTCGGCAACCCCACCCACGGCGCAGCTTTGCGCGCTGATCTTGCCGAGGGGCTGCCAACGCTCCCGGCCTGGATGCAGGACCTGCTCCGTCCGCTCGTCTCTGAAGTGCCCAGCGCATGAACTCCGCCTTCGATGAAGTGCTGCGCGCTAACACGGCCACCCGCACGGGGCTCTATACGGCGACTGCGCAACGCCTCGGCACGACCCCGCAAAACGTCGAAAAGGATTTCTGGGTCTGCTGGACCCTTGATGCGTTGTTCAACGGAATCGAGGACGGACCCCGCCTGCTGTTCAAGGGCGGAACCTCCCTGTCGAAGGGGTTTGGGCTGATCGAGCGGTTCTCCGAAGACATCGACGTAACGGTCTTCCGCGATGATCTCGGCGTGCCCGCGACCATCGCGGGATTGGCTGCACTGAGCCGCAAGAAGCGGGAAGCCGCGCTCGATGAAATCAAGGACGCCTGCGAAACCCATATCAACGGACTAATGAAGGCGCGCCTCGCGCAAATCTGCGCCGAAACCTGCGCGCGCGCAGGCCTTGAAGTGCAGTCAATTCGGGTCGAGGCCGACGCCCGGGATGGCCAGACCTTGCTCCTGGTATATCCCAGCATCACTCCCGAGGATGCCTACATCGCCAAGTCGGTGAAGATCGAATCAGGCGCAAAGTCGGCGCTCGATCCTAATTCGGTCCGAACTATTGTGCCCTATGTCAACGCTGACGCCGTCGACCTCGACCTCGCCGTACCGGGCGTGACTGTGGTCGATGCCGAGCGAACCTTCTGGGACAAGGTCGTCATCCTTCATGGCCTGAGGCGATGGTTCGAAATCCGAGGGCAGCTGCGGGGCGACGGCCAGCGCATCTCTCGCCACTATTACGACCTGTTCCGCCTGGTCCAATCGGAGATCGGCCAAGCCGCCCTTGCAAACCGCGCGCTTGGCGAGGACTGCGTTGCCCATGCCCGCATGTTCTTCAATCGCCCGGACTTCGATCTCGCCGCCGCGCAGGCCCCGACATTTGCCTTGTGCCCGGAGGGAGGGATGACGGATGCCTTGCGCCAGGACTATCGCGCCATGAACACGATGATCTTCGGCGCGCCGCCGCCCTTTGATGCGGTCGTCGAGGCGATTGCAGAATTGCAGAATTCCTTGAACGCGGCCGCATGAAGGGGTTCTTCCAGCGCTTGTTCGGCGGCGATGGCTCGAGCGACAAGTCGCCCGCGCAGCCAGAGTTCGCCAGCCCGCTGGAAGTCAAACCCTTCTCCCATGGCTTGGTTAAAATCCCGGCGCTCGACTTTTTTGGTCCTCACACCGCATCGCCGAATGCGATCAGCTCGCGAGCCCAATGGTGCGCGGATGCGCACGCTTCCATGCCGACCACGCAGCCTGGAAGGTCGGTGAAGAAGCCGATCACCTCCGCGCGCCTCAACTTCCGCCGCACCAGGACGGCGCCGTCGCTACCGATCGCATGTACCTGAAAAACGTTCTTCGCCAGATCTAATCCGACGGTGGCAACCTCCTGCTTCATATGACGACTCCTAGGCGTGGACCTACAACGGCCGCATCATTGCACAGCTACGCGGGTGCAGGGGCCGTCCACGCCATCACGTCAGTAGTTATAAAAGAGATGAATATTGCCAAGGTTGGGGTCGAGGGTTCGAATCCCTTCGCCCGCTCCATTCTTCGCTGACATCGGAATTTCAACGGCGGGCCGGTCAGGCCCACGCTTCGCGGTACAGCGCCTCGATGGTCGCGGTGTCGGGGATGCGGGGATTGTTGCCCGGCGATCCCGATGCGAGCGCTTGTTCGGCCATCAGGGGCAGCAATTCGCTCCAGCGCGCTTCGTCGATGCCATAGCTTTTGGGGGTGGGGACCGCGAGGTCGCGGTTGACGTCTCGTAGCGCTTCGACCAGCCGCGCCACGGCCGCCTGGTCGCCTTCGCCCTCTGCCGCGAGCCCCATCGCGCGCGCGCAGTCGGCATAGCGCGGCAGCGCCGCCGGTGCCGACCAGGCGGTGACGGCGGGGAGCAACATCGCGTTCGACAGGCCGTGCGCGACATGGAAATGCGCGCCGATCGGGCGACTCATGCCATGGACCAAGGCGACCGAGGCGTTCGAAAAGGCGATTCCGGCCTGCAGCGACCCCGCCATCATCGCCTCGCGCGCGGCGCGATTGCCGGGTTCGGCGCAGGCGGTACGCAAATTGGGCCAGATCGCACGCATCGCGGCGAGCGCCATGCCGTCCGAGAAAGGATTGGCGAGCCGCGACACGTAAGCCTCGATAGCGTGCGTCAGCGCGTCGATCCCGGTGTCGGCGGTGAGGCGCAGCGGCTTGGTCAGGGTGAGCTCATAGTCGACGATCGCGATGGTCGGCAGATAGGCGAGGCCCGCGCACAGCATCTTTTCGTCATTGGTCTCGTCGGTGATGACCGTCACGCGGGTCGCTTCGGATCCGGTGCCGGCGGTGGTCGGGATCGCGACGATGGGCAGGGCGGGGGCATCTTCCTGATGCGGCACCTTGCGCGCGCGCATCGTGCCGCCGCGTACGGCGAGCACAGCCACCGCCTTCGCTGTATCGATGGGACTGCCGCCGCCGAGCGCGATCACACAGTCATGCGCGCCTTCGGCGACAAAGCCGTGCGCCGCCTCGACCGATGCGACCGTGGGGTCGGAGATGACGTCGCAATAGGCGCGCGACGCAATCCCTGCGTCGTCAAGGATCGCGAGCAGCCGCTCGAGCGTGCCGTTTTGCGCCAGGAAGGGGTCGGTCAGGATCGCCGGAGCGGCGAGGCCGAACTGGGCGAGCGCCGCCGGCAGCTCGGCGATCGTGCCGCCGCCGATGCGGATCGACCGCGGCAGGAAGATCGAGGCCATGGTCATGCTCCTTCGCGCCGCAGCGTCAAAACAGGCCCGGCAATTCGCGCTGCGCGGCGCGGGGGTCGGCCGGCATCAGCATCTCCGGCGCGGCCGGTGCGGCGGCGAAGCTGCGCGCGGCGATGCCGGCGGATGCGCTTGCGATGTGCGCCGCGCAGCTTTGTCCCGACAGGAAATCGATTGCGGCGCGTACCGATGCCTCGCGCACGTCGCCGAGCGGATAATCGAGATCGTCCGCGGCCGCACAGCTGTTCGCTATCTTGGGCGCCAACCCGGTAAAATAGTCGCTCGGCCCGCTCGCATTGCCCGTCGAAAAGGCGATCACGCGCATCCGCTCGTCGCATTCACTTTTGTCGAGCGCGATCTGGCCCACCGGCTTGCCATAGGTGTTGCTGCCGACGAGCGTCATATTGGTGCCGAGCCAGGGCAGCATGCCGTTGATGACGAGTTCGCTCGCCGACGCAGTCGATCCGGTGCCGATGAAGGCGATGCGCGTCGGCGCGATCGACTGCGTGGTCGGCGTGAAATTGTGGGTCTCATCGTTCGCGGATTTCGACGCGCGAAAGCTGGTCCGCGAAAAGACGTCGCTTGCCGCGCGGTTGCGGCCGAGCAGGTCCCCGAACAACTCTGCGGTCGCCACAAGGCCGCCGCCATTGTAGCGCAGATCGACCACGACATTGGTGATCCCTTGGCTGCGGAAATTCAGAAAAGCGTCCTTCAACTGATCATTGGCCGAGCTGATGAAGGTCCGCAGATTGATATAGCCATAGCTCTGGCCGCCTTCGGTGATCACCTTGGCGCCATAGCGGTCGGACACGGGGTCGATATTATAGTCGGCCTTGGTGACGCTGACATCGCGGGTGCCGCCTGCATCGCTGATCCGCAGCAAGCGCGTAACGCCCGGATCGCTTGGCCCCAGGGCATTGGTGATGCCCGCGGTCCCTTCGCTCGCGACGATGTCGGCGACGCTGCGCAGATTGGCGGCGCTGGTCCCGATCGCCAATATCTGCGTGCCGCGATCGATCCCGGCGGCGAGGGCGGGGGCGCCTTCATAGGCTTCGGCGATAATCACGCGCTGGGTCGAGGGATCGTAAGTCAGGCGGACGCCCAAACCGGCGCTCGACCCGCTGTTATAATAGGCCTCTTCTTCGGCGATCGAGGTGACGTAAGTGAAATAGCGATCCTTGCTCTGCGCTCGCGCAGGCGCCACCAGCGCGTCGATATAATCCTGCACCGTCGAATAGCTGGCCGGATTGACGTTCGTCGCGACATCGTTCGGGAAGAGATACCATTCGTCGATCACCGACTTGGCAAAGGACTGCTGTGCCGACAGACCGCAGCTTGCGGGCGTGGGGGTCGGGCTGGGTGTCGGGGTGACCGTTACCGGCCCGCTCCCCGCCGTGCTGCTACCTCCTCCTCCGCCGCACGAGGCAAGCATCAGCGCCGCCATCGTCAATGCGGTCAGCGGCACCCTCGGTTTCGCCATGTCCCTACTCCCCTTCGTCATGCTCCGGCGCGCTATCGCCGCGTCCTTTGAACCCTTGCGCGATCACATATAGCTCGGGCGACCCCTTGCGGCTTGCAGGCGGCTTGGCATGTTTCACGCTCGCGAAATTCTGCTTGAGCAGCATCAGCAATTCGCGGTCGGCGCCTCCGGCGAACACCTTGGCGACGAAGGCACCGCCGGGCAACAGCGTCTGGACCGCAAAATCGGCGGCCGTCTCGGCGAGAGCGATAGTACGCAGATGGTCGGTCTGCGGGTGGCCGACGGTGTTGGCCGCCATGTCCGATATCACGAGGTCGGGCGCACTGCCGAGCGCCTCGATCAGCGCGTCGGGGGCAGCATCGTCCATGAAATCCATCTCGAGGATCACAACGCCTTCGATCGGTTCGCAGGCGAGCAGGTCGATACCGGCGACGCGCGCGCGGGGGTTGGCCTTGCGTACCACCTGCGACCAGCCGCCAGGCGTGATGCCCAGATCGACAACCGCACGCGCCTTCTTGAGAAAGCCGAATTTGTCGTCGAGCTCGATCAGCTTGTACGCGGCGCGCGACCGATAGCCTTCGGCCTGCGCGCGCCGCACATAAGGGTCGTTGAGCTGACGCTGCAGCCAGCGCGTCGAGGATGCGGTGCGCCGACGCGCGGTCTTGACGCGCTCGTGCAGTCCGCCGCGCCCGCTTCCGCCCCCGCCTCCGCCCTTGCGTCCGCTCATTTGCGATACTCGCGCCGGGTGACTGGAATGTCGCGCCCCTGCATCGCCAGCGTGCGCAATATCCCTTCGCGAATACCGCGATCGGCAACGCCGACGCGCAATGCGGGCCACAGATCGATGATGCTTTCAAGGATCGCGCAGCCCGCGACGACCAGATCGGCGCGTTCGCGGCCGATGCACGCGATTTCGGCACGGTCGTCGAGGCTCGCCTCGGCGAGCCGGCGGCTGATGTCGCGCATTGCGTCGGTGGGAACGACCAGCCCGTCGACCGCGCGCCGATCGTACCGAGGCAGATCAAGAAAGACGCTCGCCAGGGTCGTTACCGTGCCGCTCGTGCCGAGCAAACGCAGCGGCTGGCCTTCGTAGCACTTCACCCGTTCGGCGAAACCGGCGAAGGCCTCGCGCGTCACCGCGCGCATATGGGCATAGCTCGCCTGCCGGGCCGAGAGATTATCCTCAGCTGGCGGCGCATGTTCGGTCAGCGAGACGACGCCCCACGGCACGCTGATCCAGTCGCGGATCGCAACATCATGGTCGGATATATCGACGTGCATCAGCTCGGTCGAACCGCCCCCGATGTCGAAGATCAGCGCCGGACCGTCGCCGGGTTCCATCAGATTGTGGCAACCCAGCGCGGCAAGTCGCGCTTCCTCGGCGGCGGAGATGATGTCGAGTACGATACCGGTTTCGCGGCGCACCCGGTCGGCGAGCTCGACCCCGTTGGCGGCGCGGCGGCACGCCTCGGTCGCCACCGCGCGCGATAGGGTGACATGGCGGCGGCGCAGCTTGTCGGCACAGATGGCGAGCGCGGCGACGGTGCGGTCCATCGCGGCTTCGCTGATCCGGCCGGTGCTGTGCAGCCCTTCGCCGAGGCGCACGATACGCGAAAAAGCGTCGATGACGACCAGTTCGCCCTCCTGCGGGCGCGCGATCAGCAAACGGCAATTATTGGTGCCAAGGTCGATGGCGGCATAGCTGCGCGGCCGTACGACCGGCACGGGCCGCGGGGGCGGTGCCGTCTTGTTTCGTCCTTTTGCCGCCTGTCCTGACCGCGGCGGTCGGCCCGATGGCGCTGCCATTTGCCGCATGATTTAAATGACCTGTCTCAACTCACCCACCCGCGATCAGCCGCGGGTGTGCACTTGGGACCGAACCTAGGCGCGCCCCGCCGCGATGGCAAGGCGCATGGCGCAGCAAAACCCCGCCCGGCGCGGGGCCGGACGGGGCAAGGGAGACTGTTTTTTGTTGGGGCTCGGGCCTGCCTTAGCGACGGCAGCCGTCATTGCCCTTGTCGATGGCGCGGCCGGCGATGGCGCCGACGGCGCCGCCGATGATCGTGCCGACGGTGCGGTCGCCACGGCCGGCGATTTCATGGCCTGCGAGGCCGCCCGCGATCGCGCCGATGATGGTGCCGCCGGTGCCATTGTCGCACTGGCGATAATTGCGGCGGTCGTAGCGACGATCGTAGCGGCGGTCGGCTCGATAGTCGCGGCGGTCATAGCGGCGCTCGTAACGGTCGTGGCGACGGTCGTCGCGACCATAGCCGCTGTAATAGGTGCCATAGCTGCCGTCGTAATAGCCCTGCTGGGCGGCGGCCGGCGTCGCCACGCCCAGCGTCGCGGTCGACATCAGGGCGGCGAGGGAGAGCGTCATCATCTTTTTCATCGTCTTTCTCCTTCAATCTCTTGCGTCTGCCCGGTGCGGGCGGTGGGTCGATGAAAGGGTTTTGCCCGATTCGTCTTGAGGGAAGCCTGAACGCCATTGTTGGCATTTGTTCAGCTTCGCGCGCCGGACACCGGGCTTGCCTGCGAGGAAGGTTCGGGCCTATCGCCGCGGCGATGCGCCGCCTTCTCTCCGCCGCCGCCATCTTCCTTTTGCTTGGCCCGCTGCCCGGAACCGAGCAGCGGCTGCGTGTCATGGACCGCACCTCGCAACGGATCGAGGCGCGGCCCCTGGTCTATCCGGCGGGGCAGACCGGAACGCTGCGCTTCGTGCGCGGCTGGCAGCTCGTCAGCCCCAATGCCATGTTCGGCGGCTTTTCCGCGCTGGCGCTGACCGGCCCCGACCGGTTTCAGTTAGCCGGGGATAACGGCGTCCTGGTCCGCATGACCCTGACCGAAGACGGCCGGCCGCGCGCCGCGCACATCGGCACGATTCCGTCACCGGCCGGGCCGTCCCCGACCGGCGGCGAGCGCAACAAATCGCAGCGCGACGTCGAATCGATGCTGGTCGACCCGCTAAGCGGCCGGACCTGGCTGGCGCTAGAAGGGCTCAATCAGGTCTGGCGGCTCGATCCGGCGCTGACGAAGATCGAATCGCGCCGCGCCTTGCCCGAACCGGCCTGGCCGTCGAACAGCGGGCCGGAGGCGATGGCACGGTTGGCCGACGGCCGGACCCTGATCTTTTCCGAAGACGCGCACCGCGATCCGCGGGGACGAGAGGCGCTGCTCTACACGGGCGACCCGGCCGCACCGGGGCCGGCGCCGCTGCGCTTCTTCTATGAGGCAGAAGGAAAGGGGCTGGTCAGCGATGCCGCGCCGCTACCCGACGGCCGCGTTCTGCTCGTTCACCGGCGGCTGGGCCTCTCCCCGATCTTCACGACGATCCTCGCGATCGTCGACCCCGCCGATATTGCGAAGGACGCTGTCGTCCGGTCGATGGCGATCGGTCAGGTTCCGGCGCCGCTCGCCGACAATTATGAAGGGGCGGCCGTTATGCGGAGGGATGGCCGCACGTTCGTCTGGCTCGTCGCGGACAATAATTTCAACGCCTGGCAGCGCAGCCTGCTCGTCGAATTCGAACTCGTCGACCTGCCGGGCAGCAAAAAGGCCGCGCGGTAAACCGGCGGCCTTTTGTCGCAGCACGTCGAAGGACGAATCAGGCGGCCTTTTCGGCCAGCTTCTTCGCGACTTCCTTCTTGATCTTGCGGGCGTTGTCCGAAAGCAGATTGTCGCCGGTCTTCATCAGCCAGTTGTCGAGGCCGCCATTATGTTCAACCGAACGCAGGCCGTGGGTCGACACGCGCAGCTTCACGCCCTTGCCGAGCGCGTCCGACAGCAGCGTCACATTCTGCAGGTTGGGCAGGAAGGTACGCTTGGTCTTGTTGTTGGCGTGGCTGACATTGTGGCCAACCTGGCGGCCCTTGCCGGTCAGTTCGCAAATGCGCGACATCGTCTTCTTCCTCACAAAATCTGGGCGGCGTGCCGGTTGGCGCGAAAGGCGCCGAAGGGACCGGGTGGGCCGGGAAAGGCGCGCGCTTATCGGCTTGCCGGAGATTCGTCAAGCGATTAGCGGTAGGAAATGCCCTCTTTCCCCCTTCCCGAACCCATGCGCCGCGCGCTCGACCTTGCCCGGATCGCCGCAGATTGGGGCGAAGTGCCGGTCGGTGCGGTCGTCGTCAAGGACGGTGCGATCGTGGCCGAAGGCCATAACCGCCCGCGCGAATCGCACGATCCCACCGCGCATGCGGAGATTGTGGCGATTCGGGCGGCCGCGGCGAAGCTCGGCAACGAGCGGATCGACGGCTGCGACCTCTATGTCACGCTGGAACCCTGCGCGATGTGCGCGGGTGCCATCGCCCATGCTCGCATCGCGCGCCTCTATTATGGCGCCGACGATCCGAAGGGCGGGGCGGTCGCGCATGGTCCGCGCGTCTTCGCGCAGCCGACGATCCATCATCGCCCCGAAATCTACGACGGGATCGGTGCCGGTGAAGCGGCGATGTTGCTCCGCGATTTCTTCGCGGCGCGTCGCTGACCGTCAGAGCCCCAGCAATTGATCGACCCATTGCGGTACCAGCTGCGTTGCCGGTCCCTGCCGCGCCTCGTCGAACCAATAGCTGCCCTGGCTCGGCTCCATATTGAGCTCGAGCGTGCGGGCACCCGCCTGCCGCGCCTCGCGCACGAAACCCGCGGCGGGATAGACCGCGCCGGAGGTGCCGATCGAAACGAACAGGTCGGCGCGGTTGATGGCGCGATATATGTCGTCCATCCTATAGGGCATCTCGCCGAACCACACGACGTCGGGGCGCAGATAGCCGACCAGGCCGCACGCCGGGCAGGCGGGCCGGTCGATCAACGTGCCGGACCATGGGCTGCGTCGGTCGCACGCGGTGCACCACGCGTTCAGATGTTCGCCGTGCATGTGAATCAACCGCTTCGCGCCCGCGCGCTCGTGCAGATCGTCGACATTTTGCGTGACGATCAGCAACTCGCCGGGCCAATGCGCGTCGAGCCGTGCCAGCGCAGCATGGGCGGCGTTGGGCTGTTTGGTCTGGATCGCGGCGCGGCGCGCATCGTAAAAGCGGTGGACCAGATCGGGATCGCGGACGAAAGCTTCGGGCGTCGCCACATCCTCGACCCGATGCTGTTCCCAAAGCCCGCCGCCGTCACGGAAGGTGTCGATACCACTTTCGGCCGACACGCCCGCGCCGGTCAGGATCACGATGTTATGGACGCCGCTCATGCGGCCTCTCTATCGAGACGCAGTGGCGGCTTCATCCTTTTTCATCAATCCGGCCCGTGCCGGGCGAGCCGCGCCTCGACTTTGCGCGATCGGAAGCGCTAAGGGGGATGGGGTAAGGGGACGCGTCATGACGAGCATCGGCATCATCGGCAGTCAGGGACGGATGGGCGTCGCGCTCGCCGCCGCGATTTCGGAGGCGGGGCAGCGCAGCTGCGGCGTCGACAAGGGCGGCGATGTCGCACGGCTCGTTGCCGCCGCCGATGTGCTCGTCGATTTCTCGTCGCCGGGGGCGCTGGAGGCGACGCTCGACGCCTGCATTACCGCAAGGAAGCCCATCGTCATCGGCACGACGGGGCTTGAGGAGCGTCACCATTATCTGATCGACGATGCCGCGAAGGATATCGCGGTGCTCCAGACGGGCAATACTTCGCTTGGCGTCACGCTGCTTGCGCATCTGGTGCGCGAGGCGGCGGCGCGGCTCGACGCCGATTGGGATATCGAGGTGTTGGAAATGCATCACCGGATGAAGGTCGATTCGCCGAGCGGCACCGCCCTGCTGCTTGGTCAGGCAGCCGCCGAGGGGCGCGGCATCAGCCTCGACCGCTGCTCCGAACGTGGCCGCGATGGCGTCACCGGGGCGCGTGGCCATGGCAAGATCGGCTTCGCATCGCTGCGCGGCGGGACCATCGCCGGCGACCATGATGTCATCTTCGCCGGGCCGGAGGAAATGATCACTCTGTCGCATCGCGCCGAAAACCGCATGATCTTCGCGCGCGGCGCGGTGCGGGCGGCGCTGTGGCTGATCCACCAGCCGCCGGGTCGCTACACGATGCCGCAGGTGCTCGGCCTCTGAACGGGCTTGCGGCGCGCCGATTTCGGCGCATTGCTCTCCTAATACGGCATCGCTGCCAAAGTTGAGGGGAGATATCGCGATGAACCCAGCCGCAGAAACCGCGGGCTACATCGACAGCCTCGGGCCGCAGGCGCTGGCGAAGGCGGCCGCCTATACGCACGGCAATCACTGGCTGCTCTTGTGGGGCTTGCTCGTCGCGGCGGCCGTGACCCTGCTTTTCGTGCGGCTGCGGGTTCTCGATCGCATCGATACGCGTCTGGCGCGGCGCGGCTGGGCACTGCGGACCTGGGTGCTGTGCGCGGTCTTCTTCCTGCTTTCGGCGCTCGTCACTCTGCCGTGGGACATTTACACCGGCTGGATTCGCGAGACCGCCTATGATCGCACCAGCCAGCCGCTCGGCGACTGGCTCGGTCAGGCGGCGATCTCGACCGTCATCACCGCGCTGCTCGGCGGGCTCTTCTTCCTCGGCGTCTATGCGCTGATCCGGCGCACGGGCAAGCGCTGGTGGATCTGGTCGGGCGGGCTGGCGGCGATCGCCATTTCGGCGTTTCTGCTCGTCGCGCCGATCGCGATCGAGCCTTTGTTCAACAAATATACACCGGTTCCCGATGGGCCGGTGCGCGATGCGCTCGTCGAGATGGCGGCAAAGGCCGACATACCCGCTGACCGTATCTATATGTTCGATGGATCGCGCCAATCGAACAATTTCACCGCCAATGTCTCGGGCATCGGTCATTCGGCGCGCATCGCGATCTCGGACGTTGCGATCGGCAAGGCCTCGCTCGACGAGGTGCGCGCGGTGACGGGGCACGAGATCGGCCATTATGTGCTCGGCCATATCTGGCGCATGGTTTTCGTCTTTGCGGCGCTCGCGGTGCTGCTTTTCTTTTTGGCCGACCGGCTCTTTCCGCGCCTCGCACGGCTGTTCGGCAGCGATGCCGAGATCGGCGATCCGCGCGGCTTTCCTGTCCTGATTTTCTTCCTGTCGCTGTTCGGCCTCGTCACCCTGCCGATCACTAACACGCTGATCCGCATCGACGAGAGCGAGGCCGACCTTTATTCGCTCAAGACCGAAAACCGGCCCGATGCGCTTGCCACCGCGCTCGTCAAGACCGCCGAATATCGCAACCCGCGCCCCGGCGCGGTCGAGGAGACGATCTTTTACGACCATCCTTCGGTCGAACGGCGCGTGCGCGTCGCGATGGACTGGAAGGCGGCGCACCCGCCCGCGGCCGAATGAAGAAGGCCGACATCTTCGAATTCTATCGCCGCCTTGCCGAACTCAACCCGAGTCCGGAAACCGAACTGGAATTTGGCAACACGTACCAGCTGCTCGTCGCGGTGGTGCTGTCGGCGCAGGCGACCGATGTCGGGGTGAACAAGGCGACGCGGCGACTGTTTCAGGACGTGAAGACCCCGCAGCAGATGGTCGACCTTGGCGAAGACGGCCTCAAACAGCACATCAAGACGATGGGGCTGTTCAACGCGAAGGCGAAGAATGTCATCGCGCTCAGCGAAATTCTCGTCCGCGACCATGGCGGCGAAGTGCCCGCCGACCGCGATACGCTGGTCGAATTGCCCGGCGTGGGGCGCAAGACCGCCAATGTCGTCATGAACTGCGCCTTCGGGGCGGAAACCTTTGCGGTCGACACGCACATTTTCCGCGTCGGCAACCGCACCGGCCTTGCGCCCGGCAAGACGCCTCTCGCGGTCGAAAAAAAGCTCGACAAGGAAACGCCGCAGCCCTTTCGCGTCGGCGCGCACCACTGGCTGATCCTGCACGGTCGTTATATCTGCAAGGCGCGCACCCCCGAATGCTGGCGCTGCCCCGTTGCCGATCTGTGCCGTTACAAGCCCAAGACGCCCGCCCCGAAGGGCTGGCAGGCTCCCTGATAGCGCGTCCGCCGGGCGGTCAGGCGACCGGCCCGACGCGCGGATCGGGATCGAGCCGTATCCGCGGCAATGCGCGGCCACTCAGCTTCGCGAACAGGCGCGGGACGAGGGCGTGGCGCTGCGCCCAGGCCCAATAGGCCTGATAGGCGGGATCGCCGAGCAGATGCTTTTCCTCGGTCTTGGCGCGCCAGTAATAGACGCCGCTGACCGCCGCGAGCAGGATGGTGTTGCGCACCGCGTCGGCGGCGCTGCCAGATGTGACGAGGAAGGGCAGCGAGCCGATCCACCAGCTCAGATTCTTCGACACATAGGCGGGGTGCCGCGTGAAGGCATAGGGGCCGTGGGTGATGACGCCGCGGTGGGTCAGGTTCGAAAAGCGGATGCCGAACGCCATCGTCGCCCAGGCGTAGATGCCGACCAGAAATACCAGCGCCACGCCCCACAATGTCATCAGCGTGTCGTGCCCCTGAAGCCAATAGCCCCAGTCGGACCCGTTCACCGTATAATCGAGCGGCCCGCCGTTCATCAGAATGAAGGGCGGGTAGCAGACGAGCGCCGCGACCCACGCCATGCCATAGGGATTGGCGGTGCGGATATGCGCGTCGAGCGGCTTGAGGGTCAGGATATAGCCGACGGTCGCGACATGGACATCGACCAGATAGAGCAGGTTGATCGTCCAGATGCCGGTCATATAGGGATTGGCGAGGACGTCGCGCATCGGCACGCTGGCCAGTGACGAGAAATTGCCCGGCACGATCGACAGCATGAAGGCGGTGAAGAACCCCTTCACCGCCCAGGCGCGCAGATGATGCGCGATCGCGCGCCCATCGACGGGCTGGGCGCGGCCCGACTGGCGCGGCGCGATCAGCCAGCGTCCGAACTGGTAACAGCCGTCGCGCGGTTCGACCATGCGGCGGTCGAGCCACAGCATATAGGGCACCGATACGAGCAGCAGCCACGGCACCACCCGTTCGAGCAGGTCCATCGAGAAGGCGTAATTGCCCTCCCAATAATAGCGCATCACGGCATAGAATCCGGCGATCAGCGCCCAGGTCGTCCACAGCCCGGCGATCTTGGTCAGGCTGATGTCGACCGTCTCGCGCCACGGGCGGCGCAGCGACCAGTCGATGCCGGTCGACGGATTGCGGTGCACCTTGTCGACGAACAGCGACCACAGCACCATCGGAACGCCGCAGGCAAGGACGCTGGCGATCGCCGAATTGGGGCCGTTCATCGGCCCGCGCTGTCCCCAGTCGACGCCCAGATAGGCCGCGATTTCGGGCGCGTAGCGCGCGATCAGCAGATAGGAAAACAGGCCCAGGATACCGACGATCCCGACCCCGGCGCTGACCGCCGATCGGGGGCGCGAAGCGGGCGCTTCGATGGCGTCAGCCGCCGTCTCGGCGGCCGCCGGAACGGCAAGATCGGGCATATGGGTCACCCCCTCGTCCTAGGCCGAAATGGTAAGCAAGCCGTCAACGATAATCCCCGATTCGCGGCGAAAATGCCGCCCGATCGATCATAGTTGCGACGGTTTGACACCGTTCACCGCGAGTCAGGTTCGATTCAACCCGACTCGGCCGCTGAAGAGTCGCGATGCCCCGCCGGCGCTGGTAAAGGCCCCACCAAGTCGGGGCGGAGGGCTCCATCAGAACAACAAGACGGGGTCGTAGCTTGTCTTCCCAATCGACGGGTCTGCGCCATTGGCGCCAGCGTTTTAATGCGCTGTTCCAGGACCATGAAATCTTCATTCGCACGCACGGCCATGTCCGGTTTCTGCGTATCAGCGCCGTTTGGCAAAAGCGCGTTGCGCTGATCGCTGGCGCGGTGCTGCTCGCTTGGGCTGCGATTACGCTCGCCGTGTTCGTCAACCAGCTGCTCACCGCCGACGAGCGCGCCGAAGTCGCGCAGAAGCAGGCGGCTGCCGCGGCTGCCGAGCAGCGCATCGCGCGCTATCGCGACCGCGTCGGCGAAATCGCCGCCGACCTCGACGAGCGGCAAAAGCAGCTCGAACAGTGGCAGCAGGATTATTTCGGCAACGAAGCGCTGCCCGCGCCGGCGAAGGCGGCCGATGGTGCAAAAGCCGACGGCGACGCCGCGACGCCGCTCAAGACCAGCGCCATCGATCCGCGCCTGCCCCCCGAAGCACAGGCGCTCGCGCGCATCGAGGCGCGGCAGGAGGCCTTTTCGTCGCGCCTGCTCGCCGCGGTCAACGCCCGCGCCGCCAAGGCCGAAAGCGCGGTCGCCAAGCTCGGGCTCGATCCGCGCGCGCTCGTTCGCGACGCCTCGTCGGGTCGTGGTGGTCCGCTCATCCCCTTCCAGCGCCGCGGCGGCAATGCGGGCGCGCTCGGCACCAGCTTCGCCGCGCTCGAAGGCGCGCTGTTCCGTATGGAAGTGTTCGAACGCACCCTCGTCGCGATTCCTTCGGGTCAGCCGGCGCATGTGCTGATGCTCTCATCGAGCTATGGCTATCGCAGCGATCCCTTCACCGGCGCCGGTGCGATGCACGCGGGGCTCGATTTCCCGGGGCCGATCGGCGCGCCGATCCTCGCCGCCGCGCCCGGGCGTGTCAGCTTCGTCGGCCAGAAGTCGGGCTATGGCAATGTCGTCGAGGTCGATCATGGTCAGGGTATCCTGACCCGCTATGCCCATTTGTCGGGTTTCAACGCCAAAGTGGGCGACCGCGTCACCGCGGGGCAGCAGATCGCCCGCATGGGCAGCACCGGCCGCTCGACCGGCAGCCATTTGCATTTCGAAGTCCGTTTGAACGGGGTCGCGGTCAATCCGCGGCGTTTTCTGGAGGCCAAAGCCGATGTTCTCAAAGTCAAAGACGACGCCCGACAGCGGGTCGGCGCCCTCGCTTCCGCCGGTGCCCGCTAAGATGGCGACCGGCGCCCGTCATACCACTTTCTCGATCATCGGGTCGGATGTGGTCATCACCGGCAATGTGTCGGCCAGTGTCGACCTGCACGTCGACGGCAAGATCGAGGGCGACTTGAAATGCGCCAACCTCGTCCAGGGCGAGGCGAGCGAGATCAAGGGCGGTGTCGTCGCCGAGACCGCTAAGCTTGCGGGTCTGGTCGACGGGTCGATCGAGGCCAAGACGCTGATCATCCACGCCAGCGCGCGGATCACCGGCGACGTGACCTACGAAACGATCACGATCGAAAATGGCGGCAAGGTCGACGGCAAGCTGTCGCACCGCCGCGCGGGTGCGGCCAAGGCGCCTCCGGCGCTCGAAGTCGTCGGCGAAAAGCCGGCCTCGTTCGGCGCCTGACCGACCGCGATTTTCCGGTCGGCACGATGGTGTGCTGGCAATGGGGCCGCGGCGAAGGTCGCGGCGTGATCGCCGAGCGCTTCGACCGCCGCGTCGAACGCACGATCAAGGGTAGCCGGATCGTGCGCAACGGGAGCGCGGGGAATCCCGCCTATCTGATCGAAATGCTCGACGGGCGCTGCGTGCTCAAGCTTGCGAGTGAACTCGCGCCGGCTTGACCGCGGGCGGCGATTGGGGGGCAGGGGGGATCTGCCCAACTTCGGGTCTTGCGCGCCCCCGCGCAGACGCCATAGTCGCGAACCATGCGCACCCTTACCGCTCCGCTCGCCCTCGCCGCCGCCTTGCTGGCCGCCGCGCCCGTCCATGCCAAACCCGCCGATGCGGGTACCGCGAAAAAGATCCTGATCGACAGCGTCGCGATCCCGACCGTCGCGGGACGCGGCAAGGTGCCCGAACTTGCGGCCTATTATGCCGAGGTGCTGAAGGCGGCGGGCTATGCCGACAGCGACATCGTCATCACCCCGATGGGCGAAACCGCGACCTTCGCCGCCACGCTGCAGGGAACGACGAAGGAAAAGCCGATCCTGCTGCTCGGCCATATGGATGTCGTCGAGGCCGACGCGAAGGACTGGACGCGCGATCCGTTCGTGCCGGTCGAGGAGAATGGCTATATTTTCGGGCGCGGGTCGGAGGACAATAAATTCGACGTCGCGATGATGGTCGCCACCATGGCGCAGCTCAGGAAGGACGGCTTCAAGCCCAAGCGCTCGATCATCCTGCTGCTGTCGGGCGACGAGGAAACGTCGATGATGACGACGCGTGCGCTCGCCGCCAAATATAAGGGCGCCGAACTCGCGCTCAACGGCGACGGCGGCGGCGGCCTGATCGGTGAAGACGGCAAGGCGCAATATTACGCTCTGCAGGCCGGCGAAAAAACCTATGCCGACTTCACGCTGGAGGTCACGAACCCCGGCGGTCACAGCTCGCGCCCGTCGCCGACCAATGCCATCGTTCAATTGTCGAATGCACTCGCCAAGGTGGGCGCCCATCATTTCAAGCCGCAGCAGAACGAACTGACCAAGGTCGGTATGCCGATTGTTGCCGATCAGGTCGGCGGTGCGATCGGCGCAGCGCTCAAGACCTTTGCCGCAAACCCCGCCGACGCGGCGGCGATCGCGACGATTACCGCCGATCCTGAATATGTCGGCCAGATCGGCACCACCTGCGTCCCGACGCTGGTCAACGGCGGTCACGCCGAAAACGCCCTGCCGCAGCGGGC
Organism: Sphingopyxis sp. Q841; assembly: GCF_052384365.1. Lineage (NCBI taxonomy): Bacteria > Pseudomonadati > Pseudomonadota > Alphaproteobacteria > Sphingomonadales > Sphingopyxidaceae > Sphingopyxis > Sphingopyxis sp. Q841. Next base: position 1,935,818 of record NZ_JBQSUM010000001.1, read on the forward strand.
GACCGCCAATATCAACTGCCGCATCTTCCCTGGCGTGCCTGTCGAGGCGGTGCGCGCCGAACTCGAACGCGTGATCGCCGACCCCGCGGTGGCGGTGAAGCCCGATCCCGACGCGAGCGCGAGCGACGCCTCGCCGCTGCGCCCCGATGTCATGGCGGCGGTGACGAAGGCCGTCCATGGGCGCTTCCCGGGCCTGCCGATCATACCGTCGATGAGCGCAGGGGCGACCGACAGCTATCATTTCCGTATGCTGGGCGTTCCGAGCTATGGCGTCGCGGGTCTGTTTTCGAAGGCGAGCGACAGCTACGCGCACGGGCTCAACGAGAGGGTGCCGGTCAACGCCATTCCCGGCGCGCTTGCGCATTGGGACAGCCTGCTGCGCGACCTGGCGAAATAATCGTCCGAACCTATGCCGTCGCCCCCGCCCGCGCGGGGGCGACGATTATATGAGCGCCGCCACCGCCCGCTCGACCATCGCCGCCGCCGCATCGGCGCCGAAGCTGCTCGCGTCGAGCGACAGTTCGAGCCACAGCCCGTCGACCATGGCGGTAAGCAGGATCGCGAGCTGGTCGGGGTCGCGCGCGCCGCACGGCGCGAGCAGGTCGCGCAGCCGGGCGCGATAACCGGCATAGCTATCGGCATGGATGGCCGCCATGCGCGCATCGCTGCGCGCGAGCGCCCAGAAAGCGGTCCACGCGCCGAGCAATTGCGGGTCGGTCACCGGCGGGCGGAAGCTGGCAGTCAGATAGGCGGTCAGCCGCGTGTGCGGATCGGGGCCCGCCGCGTCGGTGGCGGCGGCGAAGACCGCATCCATCCGGTCGCTCGTCGCCTGATAGGCTGCGGCGATCAGATCGTCGATGCCGCCGAAATAATGGCGCAGCAACCCGGGCGACACGCCCGCCTTCGCGCAGATCGCGCGGACGCTCGTTCCCGCCAGCCCAAGCTCGGCAAGACATGCCGCGGTCGCGTCGATCAGGTCGGCCCGGCGGGCGTCGGCACTTTCGCGCGTAAAGGCTTGGCGAGCGGCGGTCATATTGTTATACATGTGTATAACAAGGAACGAGCCATGGCAACTGCACCCCTTCGCGATTCGCATCCCGATCCGCTCGACGGCTGGTCGCTCCCGGCCTGGACCTATAGCGACCCCGATTTCTACGCCGCCGAAATGGCGCGCATCTTCCGCCCGAGCTGGCAGGTCGTCTGTCATGACAGCGACATTCCCGCGGCGGGCGACTGGCACAGCATCGATTATTGCGGCGAAAGCGTGATCGTCGTGCGCGGCGCCGACCGCGTCGTGCGCGCCTTCACCAACGTCTGCCGCCACCGCGGGTCGCGGCTGGTCGACGGCGCGGCGGGCTGCGCGAAGAAGCTCGTTTGCCCCTATCACGCCTGGACCTACGAACTCGACGGGCGACTCTCGGGCGTTCCCGATTCGGCGAGCTATCCGACGCTCGACAAGGAAAAGGCGGGGCTCGCGCCCGTCGGCCTCGAACAATGGCGCGGCTTCTGGTTCGTGCGGCTGGAGGAGGACGGCGGCCCGTCGGTCGCCGCGATGATGGCGCCCTATGAAGCGATGGTCGAACCCTATCGTTTCGCGGAACTCGGCGCATTGGGGCGCGTCACGCTGCGCCCGCGCGATGTGAACTGGAAGAATGTCGGCGACAATTATTCGGACGGCCTGCACATTCCCGTCGCCCACCCCGGCCTGACGCGATTGTTCGGAAAAAGCTATGGCGTCGAAGCCGAAGATCGCGTCGATCGCATGTGGGGCGACCTCGCCGACCGACCGTCGGCGAACTGGTCCGAGCGGCTCTATCAGCGGTTGCTGCCGCCGGTCCCGCACCTGCCGCAAGCGAACCAGCGGCACTGGCTCTATTTCAAGCTGTGGCCCAATGTCGCCTTCGACATCTACCCCGATCAGGTCGATTTCATGCAGTGGCTGCCGACCGGCCCGACGAGCTGCCTGATCCGCGAAATCAGTTACGTGCTTCCCGATGCCCGCCGCGAGATGAAGGCCGCGCGCTATTTGAACTGGCGCATCAATCGTCAGGTCAATGCCGAAGATACGGCGCTGATCACCCGCGTCCAGCAGGGCATGCAATCGCAAAGTTTCCAGATGGGACCGCTCAGCGACAAGGAAGTCTGCCTCAAGCATTTCTGTGCCCGGATGCGCGCGATCATCCCCGAAGCGCGGCTGGAGCAGGCGCCGGCGGCGGGGTGGAGCCGCGCTTGACCGGCACGGCGCCCGTGGTGATCGTCGGCGGCGGTCCCGCCGGGATGGTCGCGGGGCTGCTCTTCGCGCGCGCCGGGGTGGCGGTGACGGTGCTCGAAAAGCACGCCGACTTTTTTCGCGATTTTCGCGGCGACACGGTGCACCCCTCGACGCTCGATCTGTTCGACGACATCGGCCTGCTTGGCGCGCTGCTCGCGCTTCCGCATGCCGCGATCGACACGATGACGCTCGACCTGCTCGGGCGCCGCTACACGATCGCGACGCTCAAGCATCTGCCCGTTGCCGCACCCTTTGTCGCGATGATGCCGCAATGGGATCTGCTCGACTTCATCGCGCGCGAAGGCCGCAAATATCCCACCTTCGACCTGCGCATGTCGACCGAAGCGACGGGATTGCGCCACGATGCCGCCGGCCGCGTCGACGGCGTCACCCTGGCGAGCGGTGAAACGCTGCCCGCGCGCCTTGTCATCGCCGCGGACGGGCGCCGCTCGGTGCTGCGCGATGCCGCCAGGCTGCCGCTCGACGATCTTGGCGCACCGATGGATGTGCTATGGTTCCGGGTGCCGATGCCGGCGGATCTGGACATGACCGAAGCCCCGCTCGGTACGATCGACAAAGGCGGCATGGTCGTCGCGATACCGCGCGGCGATTATTGGCAGTGCGCGCAGATCATCGAAAAGGGCGGCTTCGCGGCGGTCGAGGCGCGCGGTATCGCGGCCTTTCGTGAGACAATCGTTTCGATAGCGCCGGGCCTCGCCGCCGGGATCGACGCGATCGGCGGCTTCGAAGACGTCAAGCTGCTGTCGGTCGCGCTCGATCGGCTGACCCGCTGGTGGCAGCCCGGATTGCTCGCGATCGGCGATGCCGCGCACGCCATGTCGCCCGTCGGCGGCGTCGGGATCAACCTTGCGGTGCAGGATGCAGTGGCCGCCGCGAACATCCTTGCGGTGCCGCTCGTCGCCGGCGCCGACCCCGATCCCTTGCTCGCGCGGGTGCAGGACCGCCGATGGAAGCCCACGACAAAGATGCAGGCGCTGCAGCGTTTTGCGCACCGGCGCGTCGTCGAACCTGTGCTGCGCGGCAAGATCGATCATGTACCGCTCGCGATCCGCCTGCTCGACCATATCCCGCTGCTGCGCCGGATTCCCGGCCGCATACTCGGCCTCGGCTTCGGGCGGCAGCATGTTCAGTCCCCACTTGCGAAAGATTTTTCATGACCAAAGCCTATGACGCGCTGATCATCGGCGCCGGCCACAACGGCCTTGTCTGCGCCTTTTATCTTGCCAAGGCGGGGCTGAAGGTCCGTATCGTGGAGGCGCGCGACGTCGTCGGCGGCGCCGCTGTGACCGAGGAATTCGCGCCGGGCTTCCGCAATTCGGTCGCGAGCTATACGGTCAGCCTACTGCAGCCGAAGGTGATCGCCGACATGAAGCTCGCCGATCATGGCTATCGCGTGATCGAACGGCCGATCAGCAATTTCCTGCCGCAGGAGGATGGGGGCTATCTCAAACTCGGCGCCGGGCTCGAACGCACGCAGGCCGAGTTCCGCAAGTTCAGCGCCCGCGATGCCGAGGTGCTGCCGCAATATTATGACGCGCTCGAAAATGTCGCCGAACTGCTCCGCGATCTTGCGCTGCGCGTCCCGCCCAATGTCGGCGAAGGCATGCGCACGCTGCTCGACGGCGCGCGGCAGGGGCGGCGCTTCGCGACGCTCAGCCTCGAACAGCAGCGCGATGTGCTCGACCTGTTCACCAAGTCGGCGCGTACAATGCTCGACAGCTGGTTCGAGAGCGAGGCGGTCAAGGCCGCCTTCGGCTTCGATGCCGTCGTCGGCAACTATGCCAGCCCCGACACGCCGGGCAGCGCCTATGTCCTCCTCCACCATGTCTTCGGCGAGGTGAACGGCAAGAAGGGGGCGTGGGGCCACAGCGTCGGCGGCATGGGCAAGATCACCGAGATCATGGCCAAGGTCTGCCGCGATCATGGCGTCGAAATCAGCCTCGAAAGCCCGGTAGCGAAAGTGCTCGTCGACGGCGGCAAGGCCGTGGGGGTCAAGCTCGTCGGCGGCGAGGAGATTGCGGCGGCGCGGGTGATCGCCAATGTCGGACCCAAGCTGCTTTACGAACGGATGGTGGACGCGGGCGACCTGCCTGCCGATTTCGAACGCCGGATCAAGGGTTTCAAGGCAGGCAGCGGCACCTTCCGGATGAATGTCGCGCTGTCCGAACTCCCCAGATTCACCTGCCTCCCCGAACCGGGCGAGCATCACCAGTCGGGGATCATCCTCGCGCCGACGCTCGACTATATGGACCGCGCCTTTCTGGATGCGAAGCGCGACGGCTGGTCGAAGGAACCGATCGTTGAGATGCTCATCCCCTCGACCGTCGATGACAGCCTTGCCCCTGAAGGCTGCCATGTCGCCAGCCTCTTCTGCCAGCAGTTCGCACCCGAATTGCCGGAGGGGCGCGACTGGGACGATGAGGAGGAAGCCGCGGCCGATTGCATCATCGACACGGTCGAAAAGCATGCGCCGGGCTTCCGCGCCAGCATCGTCGGGCAGACGCGCCTCAGCCCCAAGGGTCTCGAACGCAAGTTCGGGCTGGTCGGCGGCGACATCATGCACGGCAATATGAGCCTCGATCAACTCTGGTCGGCGCGGCCGGTGCTTGGCAATGGCGGCTATCGCGGGCCGGTGAAGGGGCTCTACATGTGCGGGGCGGGAACGCACCCGGGGGGCGGCGTCACCGGCGCGCCGGGGCATAATGCGGCGCAGGTGATCCTGCGCGACCGCGGTCTATTCGCGCCCCGCTGGCGCTGAGGCCGCGCCCCCGCGGCGCCGCATCAGCAGATAGATGGGTAGCCCCGCCGCGGTCATCGCGACGCTCCACAGGCTCGCCTCGATCCCGGCGCCGTAGAAGGCCCAGCAGCTGTAGCCGAAGCCGACGAGGGTCAGCGCTGCAAAGCCCGGCGAGACGCGCAGGCTGCCCGCCTGTTCGAGCCGCAGCGCCGACAGGCTGCCGACGACATAAAGAATGATCGCGGTCGAAGTGGTGATGAGCACCATGAAGGTGAAAAGTTCGGCGAGGCCACGCGAATAATTGGCATAGACGACGATGCTCGCGAGCAGGCTCGACGCGATCTGCGCCATTTGCGGCGACCCGAAACGATTGTCGCGCCCGAAAAGGGAAGGGAGCAGGCCGCGATGGGCGAGGTCGCGCGGAATCTCGCCCTGCAGCATCACGAATCCGTTGAGCGCGCCGAGCGCGGCGATCGCGGCAAAGACCGCGACGATATCACCCGCCAGCGGGCTGACCAGCGTTCCGAAAAAGGTCGCATAGGCGGCGTTCGACTGTTGCAGCGTTTCGACGGGCAGCAGCATGGTGACCGCGGTGCAGGACAGGAGATAGAGGAGGCCGGTCGCCGCGGCACCGATCAGTGTGGCGCGCGGGATCATCCGCTCGGGATCGCGCACCCGGTCGCCAACGACGGCGGCGCTTTCGAAGCCGAGCAGCGCGAACAGCGTCAGCGTCGCCGCGCCGCTCACTGCCGACAGGCTGACCGGCTGGGTATGCGCCATCCCTGCGGCATGGCTTTCGCCGGTACCGAGCAGCCAAGCCGCGACCAGCACCGCGCCGATCACCGGCACCAGCTTCAACAGCAGTGTGATGATCTGCGTCTCGCCCGCGCGGCGGATGCCCGACAGGTTGATGAGCGTGAACAGCCACAGGAAGCCGATCGCGACCAGCGCGGGCAGCTGCCCCTTGTCGCCCAGCCTGGGGATGACGATCGAAAGATTGCTGACCGCCGCGACGGCGAGCGTCGCATTCGCCGTCCAGCAACTGATCCAGTAGCTCCAGGCGACGGTGAATCCCGTGCCGGGGCCGAAGGCTGCATTGGCATAGGTGAACGTCGCGCTGCCGCCGGGCAATCGCCGCGCAAGCCGCGCAAAGACGATGGCGAGGCACAGGGTGCCGGTGATCGTCACGCCCCAGCCGATGACCGCGTTCAAGCCGAGCGGCGCCAGGTCCCGGGGCAGGAGGAACACCCCCGACCCGATCATATTGCCCATGACGAGCGCGACGCACATGGCGAGACCGAGCTTCTGCCCGGCCTCGCCCTGTTGCTGTGCGGGGTTCGTCACCCGGTCAGAATTCCTTGCTGACCTTGATCCCGATCAGTCGCGGCCTGATCGGCGTGTCGTAGAATACCCCGCCGGTGCCGGTCAGCCCGTCGGGATCGCCGCAGGTGGTTTCGAGGCACTGGACACCCGTATTGATGATGCCGTTGCTGTCGAACAAATTGGTCGCGAACAGTTCGGCCTTCCAATCCTCTCCCTTCACGCCGATGCTGATATCGGCGGTGGTATAGGATTTAAGCGTTCCCTTGAGCGCATTTTCAAAGATGCGAAGGTCGCTGCGCCGCTTGCCGATATGGTTGAGCGCGAACTGGACATGCCCGCCCAGGCCGCCGATCGGAAATTCGTAGCGCGTGACCAGATTGCCCTTGAACTTCGGCGTCACCGGAAGCTGCGTTCCCGACGGGGCGAGCAGCGCATTGGTCGCGCCGTCACTGCCGGGCAGGGTGCAGTCGAAACTGCTGTTTGCGATCAGGCAGAAATCCCGGCGAATCTGTGCATCATTGTAGCTCATCCCGGCGTTGATCGAGAAGCCGCCCTCGCGATAGCCGAGGTCGAGTTCGATGCCGCGAATGCGCGCTACGCCCGCGTTGCGGATTTCGGTCAGACCGTTGAGCCCGAGGAAGGAAAGCTGAATGTCTTTCCAGTCCTCCTGATAGATGGCGCCGTTGAAGCGCACCGGACCCCAGTTGGTCTTCCAGCCGAACTCATAATTGTCGAGCGTGTCCGGACCATAGGGCGGCAGGGTGCCGCGGCGGTTGATCCCGCCGGGACGGAAGCCGCGCGACCAGGTGCCATAGATCAAGGCATTGTCGCTGAGCTTGTACGTCAGGTTCAGCTTGTGAATGAAGCCGGTGTCCTTGGTCCGTTTGTCGAGGTTGGTACAGGGCGATCCGGCAACGATCGCCGGACCGAAGCAGGCGGCGACGCCGGTTCGGCTCGATACGCCCGCCGAATAGCCGAAGAAGCCGACCAGGCTGTTGTCGAACTTGTACAGACGGCCGCCGCCGGTCAGCGTCAGCTTGTCGGTGATGTCGTAGCTGAGCTCGCCGAACGCGGCATAGTCGCGGTCGACGCGGAACTGCTTAGTCAGCCAGATGTCGCTGGCCGTGCCGGGCACCTTCAGATCGTCGGCCAGATTGTCGATGATATAATTCTGTTCGATATTATGGCTCTGGCGCTGCCAGAACACGCCGCCGATAAAGCGGATCGGTGCGTCGGCTGGCGATGCGATGCGCGCCTCGACAAAGCTCTTCTTATAACGGTCGATGCCGTTGATATATTGGTTGGGGCTGATCAGATTGTTCGCATTGTCGCGCAGATAATAGCCCGAACCGTAGAGCGCGTCATAGAAATAGGAATAATCCGAATAGTCGCTCGCGACGTCGGTGCGGCGGCGCAGGTGACCGCCGGTGACGGTCAGATCCCAATTGCCGAGCTTGCCCTCGATCGTCAGGGCCGCCTGCAGCCATTTGTCCTTGCTCCATTCGGGATTGTACTGGACGGTCTGCAGCTGGCCGGTAACGGCGCTCGACCGTTCCTGCGAATAGCTACCGTTCGTCTTCTGAATCTGGCCCATGATCGTCGGACGCAGCGTCCAATTGTCGTCGAGCTCGATCCCGAGCGCGAGGCGCGCGCCATAGGTGTCGGCGTCGTTGTAGTTGTTTTCGACATAGGCCGAATTATTCTGGACGATGCCGCTGGTCGGATAGGTGCGGCTGCCCGGAATATTGTCGATATAGCCAGCATCGTGCCGGTACCAGCCGACGAGGCGCAGCGCCGCGCGCTCGCCGAGCGGCGCGTTGATGAAGCCTTCGGCGACACCGCCGAAATTGCCGTGCGCGACCGAATTGATCTCGGCCCCGATCTCGCCATAGGTGCCGCTGGCGTCGGGCTTGTTGGTGACAAGCTTGATCGTGCCCGCCATCGAACTTGCGCCATACAGCGTGCCCTGCGGCCCGGCGAGTGCCTCGACGCGCGAAAGGTCATAGGCATGGATGTCCAGCGCGCCCTGAATCGTCGTCACCGGCATTTCGTCGAGATAGGTGCCGACGGTCGGCAGTGAGGCCGAATGGTTTGCATTCTCGCCCGACGACACGCCGCGGAAATAGACCTGGGCAAAACCCGGGGCGGCCGTCTGGATCGTTACCGACGGCAGGAATTTGACGACGTCCTGAAATTCCTTGACCTGCAACTCGGCCAGTCTTTCGGTGCCGATCGCGGTGATCGCCATCGGCACGTCCTGCAGATTCTGCTCGCGCTTCGAAGCCGTGACGACGATGTCGTCGCCATTGGCCGGCGTCGTTTGCTGTGCGAGCGCCGTTCCCGACGTGCACAGGATCGTGCTGCCGAGCAGCAGCGCGCTGCCTTTCGCCAACACTGCTGAAACATTCCGCATAGAGACCCCCCTCGATGACAACAATGTGACGGAGAATGACGCGGTGCAGCGCAAGCGCAAGCATTGTCATCGCAACGGCGCGCGCGTTAGTCGAAAATGTCGGCTGCTGTTGCTCAAAGGCAACGAATTTGCGCGCGGCGGGCTAGTCGGCGAGCGGTGGAACCCCTGGATAAGCCTCCAGCACCGGACCGAGCGCCGACTTTAGCGGGTCGAGCCATGCGTCATAGGGGCGCCATTGATCGACGCCGTCGCGGTTGATGGGGCGGCGCACCTGTTCGCTGGATGCGGTACGCACGGCGCGATCATTGGTGTAAAAGGCCAGGCAGGCCTCCTCGAACGGGACGTTCAGATAGGCAAGCATCGCGCGAACCTCGCCCTCCGGATCGTCGAGCAGCGCCTCGTGAATCACGCGGTGAACCCGGCCCGGCTGGACCGCGTCGATATGCGCCATCAGGCGGACATAGTCGCGATAATAGGCGCCGATATCCGCCAGCCCATAGCTGAACGCCTGACCCTTGGCGAAATGCTGGCGAAAGTTCGACCAGCAGCAATCGAGCGGGTGGCGCCGAGCATCGATGACCTTTGCGCCGGGCAGGGTCAGGCGAATGAAGGGCAGGTAAAGCCAGTTGTTCGGAAGCTTGTCGATATAGAAGGGTTTGTCCGTCTTGCGCTGGACTGCAGTGCGCGCCAGAAATTGCCGGCCGAGGTCGGCCAGCGCATCGGAGCGCAGATCGGCCAGTGCTTCGACCCAGCGACGCGGGTCGCCCTTCGCATCGCGCCCGAGGCTAAGCGCCAGCGCCGGAATATCGGGCAATTCCATCGTGCCTTCGATCGCACTATGACTTGCCAGAATTTGCTCGATCAGCGTTGAACCCGCGCGCGGCAGGCCGAGGACGAAAATCGGATCGGGATCGGGCGCGCCCGCACCGGCCATTGCCGCAAAGCGTTCGGCCGGAAAATGGGCGATGATGGCATCGACCGTGGCGCGCGTATCTGCCGGATCATAGCCGAGTTGCGCCGACCGGATCGCATTGCCTGCTGCGTAGTGACGAAAGGCTGCGGCATGATCGCCGGCATCGTCATAGGCCTTGCCAAGCGCGAAGTGCAGATGGAGCCGGTCATCCGCGCGCGCCTCGTCCGTTGGCGCCGCATCGGCGAGCGCAGCTTCCATGGCGGATCGGTCGGCGGCGTCGAACCGAATGGTCTTCAGATTGGCGAGGCTCCACCAGATTTCGCCCAGCCCGGGATCGGTAGCGAGCGCATGGCGGTAGGCCGCGATGCTGTCGTCCTGCCGCCCGACCGTCTTGAGCATATGACCATAGCTCATCCACAATTTGGCGTGGCCGGGAAAGCGGCGGGTCAATTCTTCGTACAGCGCGATCGCTTCGTCATAGCCGCCGATACGGCCGAGGGCGGCGGCCTTCAGATTGGCGTGGGCCGGATTGTCGGGATCGTCGCCGAGCACGGAATCGAGCGCCGCGACGGCTTCCGCAAAGCGATTCTGCTTGTAATAGACCGTCGCCAGATTGGCGCGGGCGGCGCCGAACCCCGGCGCGAGTTCGACCGCCCGCATCAGCAGCTTTTCGGCATCGCCATAACGGCCGATACGCCCGGCGACCTCGGCCAACATGCGGATCGCTGCGACATCGGTGGCGTCGTCGCGCAGGCGCCCGCGTAGCGCGACCTCGGCATCGGGCAGCCGATCTTCGGCAAGGGCGAGCGCCGCTGCGATCATTTCGGGATCGTGGATCGCCGCGCCGACGGCGTCGAGCGATGCCGCCTGCGCCTCATCCTCTCGTCCGAGCGCGCGCAGCGCGTGCGCGGCAAGGCGGTGGGCGGCGGCCGATGTCGGAACAACCTCGATAATCGCCCGAGCCTGCGCCAGCGCCGCGGCAGGCTGACCCGCCAGCAGATGCCGGGCGTTGGCGAGCGCCTGATCGTGCGTGACGGTCGCCAAACCCGCGCGCCTCAGCTCTTGGACCGGGCCTTGGCGATGGCGCGCTTCAGCGTGTCATAGCCGACCTGGCCTTGGAGCAGTTGGTTGCCTATAACCCAGGTCGGAGTCGCGTTGAGTTGGAGCTGGGTCGCGATCGCCAGATTCGCGTCGAGTTCACGCTGGAACAACGCCTCGTTCGCGGTCGCGTCGGCGCTGCCGTCGGTAACGACGCCCGCGCGCTGTGCCGCTGCGGCGATCGCCGAGGGGTCGAGCGAACTCGCTGCGAACATCGCGTGGTGGAAGGCGTCATACTTACCCTGCCGCGCGGCGGCGAGCGCCATCAGCGCGGCATCGCGGCTTTGCGGCGAGATGATCGGCAATTCGCGGAACACGACCTTCAGCCTTTTGTCCTCGCGGACCAGCCGGTCGACATCGGGCACGCTCGCCCGGCAGAAGCCGCAGGCATAATCGGTGAAGACGACCAGCGTGACGTCGCCGTCGGCATTGCCCGCCCAGGCGCCGGCATAGGGCTTTTCGAGCGCGGGGCGGATCGCGTCGATCGCCTTCGCCATTTCGCGGTCGCGCTGCGCCTCCAGCGCCTCGGGGATGATTTCGGGATTGGCGCGAATATAGTCGCCGACGATCGTCTCGACCTCGCTCTTGCTCATGCCGCCGCCGAAGCGGCCGCCAAGCCAGAAGGTCGCGCCGAGCAGCGCGAGCGCGGCGATGCCGCCGATCAGCAGGGTTCGCGTCGATACGCCGTCCATCATTCCTCCCTGGCGCTGCGGCAGGCGGCCCGCGGTCATCGCCTTGGTCCGCGCGGGCTTGGGCTTGGCCGGGGGCGTGACATGCGGGGTGCGATCATCGTCCGACGCGATTGCTGTTGCCGCTGCCTTGGCCGGCGTTTCCGCCAGCGTCGCGGGGATCGCTTCGCCGGCGAAGAGCGGCAGGTCGCCCGCGTTCCCGGCGTCGGCGGCGCGCGCCTCTGCCTCTTCGCGCGCGAGCAATTGTTCGAGCCCCGAGGGCGGCGGCGCAAGCTCTTCGGCGGCGGGACGCAGCTTGTTCGCGGCGTCGCCGATGCCGTCCTTGCCGGCGCGCGCAACCTGACCTGCGACCTGGCCGATTCCGGCCTTCGTCTTGCCCGCGACTTCGCCGATCCCGCGTCCGGCTTCGCTGGAAATTTTCGCGACCTTGTCGCCCAGCGCCATCTTGCCCCACGCCTCGCCGCTCGCGCTTGCTGCGCTGCGCGCCGCCTTCGCCGATCCGCGTCCGATGGCGCGCGCGGCGCGCGCGGCGCCGCGGCCCGAACGCTGCGCAAGGTCGCGCGTCCGCCGCGGTATCTCCATTGCCTCGACGCGGGCGGGAATATCGGCGCGTTCGCCGACATCGATCGTCCAGTCGGCAAAGGCCGCAGCGCCGTGCCGGATCGCACTCCATAGCCGCGCCGCACCCGCCTTCAGCTGCTCGCCCGTGACGCGCGGATCGCGCGCCGGAGCGGGCTGCGGCGTATAGCGGCCGACGTCGATGCCGACGGGGGGCGCGTCCTTCGGCTTCGCCAGCCCCTCGTCGGCGCGCGGCAGGGGATCGGGCGCCGGCGTGGGGTCGCGCAACCACGGCTGGTAATATTCGTCTTTCTTGTCTGTCACTTGTCGCCCTTGTGCATTCGCGAAATTGCGATGCATCCCCGAATTTCGTCGTGAATCTAGCGCCGTTTGCGCGTCCGTTCTACCTCGGCGCGCGCAACCATCGAAATATCCTGTGCACGAATCCAGTCGGGCGACCCTTGCGGCAGGCCCTGCATCGCCATTTCGGCATTACGCAGCGCGAGCATCGGCTGTCCACCCTCGAGACTGTAGCGTTCCGCCGAGGCGAGCGCGGCGCGCGCCTGATCGCCGCGGTTCGCATAGACAATTCCAAGCTGATACCAGGCAAACGGATTCTCGTTATCGAGCGCGACGGCGGTCTTCAGCACCTTCTCGGCCTCTGGAAAATTGGCCGGATCCTCGGTCGCGATCAACGCATGGCCGAGGGTCGAGGCGATCAGCGGCTGCGATTTCGAGTTGGCGACCGCTTTGCGCAGCGGCGGGATCGCTTCCTTGGGCCGACCGGATTCGAGCAGAACCTGGCCTTCGAGTTCGAGGAAATAAGGGTCTTCGGGATTGGTGGCGATCAGGGCATCGACCTCGTCCAGCGCCTTTTGCGGATAGGCGCTCTTGTGCCAGGCGTAAGCGCGGGCGTAGCGCGCGGGCACGCTCCTGTCGCTTTCGGGATATTTGCGCAGCGTCCGCTCGGGCTCTTCCATATAGCCGAGCAGCTTGGCCTTCACGCGCTGGAAGCGGGCCTCGAGCTGGGGGTCGCTCGGCTTGTCCCACGCCGGATCGACGACATAGACTTCGCGAAGCGCCTGGATGCGATCGCCAGACAGCGGGTGCGTGCGGCTGTAGGCCTGATCATCATCCTGTTTGACGGCATAGCGAAATTCGAGGTTCTGCAGCTTCTTGAAGAAATCGAGGCTGCCCCTGCCGCTGATCCCCGCCTTCGACAGATATTGGGCGCCGGCGGCATCGGCGGTCGCTTCCTGGACCCGGCTGAACGCCAGATATTTGCCGAGTGCGGCCTGCTGCCCTGCCATCATGATGCCCATTCCAGCGTCGCCGCCGCCCGCCGCGATCGCCGCGGCGCCGAGCAGCATACTGAGCAGCGAGATGCCCGTTGCGGTCTTGGCGCCGTCGCTGGCGCGGATTGCGTGGCCGCCCATGATATGGCCGAGCTCGTGGGCGAGTACGCCCTGCACTTCGTTGGCGCTGTCGGCGGTCTCGATCAGGCCGCTAAAGACATAGATGTCCTGACTGCCCGCCACGAACGCGTTGATGCTGCGGTCGCCGAGCAGGTGGACGCGCACCTGTCCGGGACGCAGCCCCGCCGCGACGAGCAGCGGGTCGACCATGTCCTGGAACAGCGCCTCGGTTTCGGCGTCGCGCAGCATCGACTGCGCCATCACCGGCCGCGCGGCAACGGCCACCATGGCGAGGAGCGTCATCAACAGGCGCAGCGCGGCGCGCCAGGCGCCCAGCCGGGCCACGATGTGGGACGGGGACGGGGCGATCATCGCCGCCTGTCTTGCGCCGCGCGTCTGAACCTCGACTGAAGCCATGGAGACTTATTGGGGCGCCAGCCGCGCGGGCGCAAGGCGAGAGATGGTCGCCGCCGCGGTGACAGTCCAAAAAAAGGGCCCCCGCTTGCACGGGGGCCCATCTTTTTACGCGATGCAGGCGCGTCAGTTGCCGAAGGTGCGCTGCCACCAGCCTCGGCGGGGTTCGCCCGCTGGGGCGCCGCCGTCGGCATCGGCCTCGGCGGGGACGGAGACGGCTTCGTCCGCCGCATCGCCCTGCGGTGCGCTTGCCGTCGCTTCGGCGGGCTGCGCCTCGGCGGCGGCCGCCTTCTTGCTGCGGCTGGCGCGCTTCTTCGGCGCAGGCTTGGCAGGTTCCGCCTCCTCTACCGGCACTTCGGCGACAGGAGCGTCGGGCGCTTCGCTGCTCGCTTCGGCAGCGGCCGCTTCGGCAGCGATCGCCGCCTTGGTCTTGCGCGGCGCGCGCTTGCGCTTCGGCTTTTCGTCAGCCGGCGGCATTTCGGGGGCGGGAGCTTCGACGGCTTCCGGTTCGGGCGCGGTCGTGTCCGCGTCGCCTGCTTCGGCTTCGGCCTCGACCTTCTTGCGACCGCGGCCACCGCGGCGACGACGCGGCTTGGCTTCGCCTTCCTCGCTCGCTTCGGCGGCTACGGTTTCGACCGCACCATCGGCGCCGGCTTCGTCGTCGCCGTCCTCGGCCTCTTCGGAAGCCGTTTCGCCCTCGGCGGTTTCGTTGCCCTCGTCATCGCGGCGACCGCGACGACCGCGGCGGCGACGCCGGCGGCGCTTGTTGCGTCCGCCTTCGCCATCGGCATCGCCCTCTTCACGCTCGCGTTCGCGGCGCGCGGGGCGTTCGGCTTCTTCTTCCTCTTCTTCGATATCCTCTTCGTCGACGATATCGTCGTCATCATCATCCTCGATCGGCGCGATCGGGGCGAAGCTGCGGCGCTGAACGGGCGGTGGGCCGCCGACCTCGATCGCCATGCGCGCGCCTTCGGTTTCGCCGTCGGGCAGGATTTCGACGCTGACGCCGTACAGATCCTCGATATCGCGCAGTTCGCGGCGCTTTTCGTTGAGTAGATAGAAGGTTGCTTCCTGGCTCGCGCGCAGGATTATCTTGCTGCCCTTGCCACGTGCGGCTTCCTCTTCGATCAGGCGCAGCGCGCTGAGACCCGCCGACGATGCGGTGCGGACGAGGCCGGTGCCTTCGCAATGCGGGCAGGGTCGCGTCGACGCTTCGAGCACGCCGGTGCGCAGCCGCTGGCGGCTCATTTCCATCAGGCCGAAGCCCGAGATGCGGCCGACCTGGATGCGCGCGCGGTCATTCTTGAGCGCATCCTTCATCGCGCGCTCGACCTTGCGGACGTTCGAGCCATGATCCATGTCGATGAAGTCGATGACGATCAGGCCCGCCATGTCGCGCAGGCGGAGCTGGCGGGCGATTTCGTGCGCTGCCTCGAGGTTGGTGCTGAGTGCGGTCTGCTCGATATTATGCTCGCGCGTCGAGCGCCCCGAGTTGATGTCGATCGACACCAGCGCCTCGGTCGGGTTGATGACCAGATAGCCGCCCGATTTCAACTGGACGACGGGATTGAGCATCCCCGCAAGCTGATCCTCGACGCCATAGCGCTGATACAGCGAAACGGGGTCGGCATATTGCTTCACGCGCCGGGCGTGGCTGGGCATCAGCAGCTTCATGAACTGCTTCGCCGCCTTATAGCCCTCTTCGCCCTCGACGAGCACTTCCTCGATGTCGCGGTGATAGATGTCGCGGATCGCACGCTTCACAAGGTCGCTGTCCGAATGGATCAGCGCCGGCGCGCTCGACCCCAGCGTCTTTTCGCGGATCTCGTCCCAAAGCCGGGCGAGATAGTCGAAGTCGCGCTTGATCTCGGTCTTGGTGCGGCTCATCCCCGCGGTGCGGACGATGCAGCCCATCGACGGCGGCAGGTTGAGCTCGTCGATCATCGCCTTCAATTTGCGGCGATCGGCGCCATTCGAAATCTTGCGGCTGATCCCGCCGCCGTGCATCGTGTTGGGCATCAGCACGCAGTAGCGGCCGGCCAGCGACAGATAGGTGGTCAGCGCCGCACCCTTGTTGCCGCGCTCTTCCTTGACGACCTGCACCAGCATCACCTGGCGGCGACGGATGACGTCCTGAATCTTGTACTTGCGGCGCAGCGACATGCGGCTTTCGCCATTTTCGTCCTCGTCGCGGCGTCCGCGTCCGCGGCCGCCCTTGCGCCCCCGGCCACGCCCGCGGCCCCGGCGACCCTTGTCGTCGCGATCGTCGCGCGATTCTTCGCCATCTTCGCCGTCGGCGTCGTCCGCGGAATCTTCGCGGCCATCATCGTCGCTGTCCTCGCCGATGGTTTGGGGGGCGGCAACGGCGGCGTCATCGTCGCCGGGCTCGTCGACATCGGCCACATCGCCTTCCAGCTCGTCGAGATCTTCCTCGGCGCGCATCGCGGCTTCGGCGGCATGCTCCGCCTCTTCGCGCAGCAACGCTTCGCGGTCTTCCTTCGGGATCTGGTAATAGTCGGGGTGGATTTCGCTGAAGGCCAGGAAGCCGTGGCGATTGCCACCATATTCGACGAACGCCGCCTGCAGCGACGGTTCGACGCGGGTTACCTTGGCCAGATAGATATTGCCCTTGAGCTGCTTGTGCTCGGCGGACTCGAAATCAAACTCCTCGATGCGGTTTCCCTTGGTGACGGCGACCCGGGTTTCTTCCCGGTGCCGCGCGTCGATCAACATGCGCGTGGTCATTATTATTACTCCAGGCGCGCCGCAGCGCGCCAAACAAAAAGGCCGCCGCCGCCCGTGGAGGGCGGCTGCGGTCGATAGGGTTCAAACGGAAAAAGACGTTATTGCCGCGCGTGGCCCGCGTCCGGTCCTGGACGCGCATGCGGTCTTCCGTCACGTCGACGCGCGGCGCAAATGCGACTGCGTCGGCATGGGAAGAGGGCATGGCAAGCCTCATACGGCATCAACCTGTTACGGGGTGACCGTTATGGCAGGCGACGCTGGAATGGGGTCGGCCGCCGCCCGGTCATCCGGGTGGACTGACGGATATGCCTTTCCCCGCATGTCCGGCGCCAGGGAGGCCATGAACCGCGAATCGCGCGGGTCAGCCTTTCCCCTCAAAAGGCCGGACGGGATCGGGTCGGACACCGTCAGTGTGTCGGGTGCTAGCATCGGCACGGACCAACGGCAACCCAAAGCACGGCAGTCACATGGGAATGTTCGCGCGCGCCGACAAGGCGTTTCGCGTAATTCATACTGAATAGCCTGTTAACCGTGCCGGTTGACCGCGATTTGACGGGCGATGGCTAATGGCTGGTTCATCCTTTTTTGCGGCCGGAGCGCTCATGTTTTCGAATAAGCGCTGGACCATCGCGCGCCGGGGGCGGCATAACCGGGTGATGGGCCTGATCCTTGTCCTGATCGTGACGATCCTGTCGATACCGGCGGCGATCGCGGGCGATATTCGCGCGGTCGAAATCGGTGACCGCGAGGTGACGCTGCGCTTTGCCGACGTCGTCGCGGGCGCGTCGGCCTTCGTCCTCGCCGGACCCGACCGCATCGCGCTCGACATTCTGGGTGCCGATCCTGGCCGTTCGCCGCAGGGCAGCGGGCTTGTCAGCGCGGTGCGCCAGGGGCGGCCGGCCGCCGACACGGCGCGCGTCGTGCTCGATCTGGCGCGGCCCGCGGTGGTCACCGACGCGCGCTTCGCCGCCGACGGGCGCAGCCTTTCGCTGCGCCTGCGTCCCGTCTCGGCCGACGAGTTCGAACGCGCCGCCAAGACGCCGCGCACCGAATGGCAGCCGCCGCTCAACTTTCGCGCCAAGCCGCCCGAAAAGCGCTACAGCGTCACCGTGCCGATCGGCGCGCCCAAGCCGGCGCCGGCGCTGCCCAAGATCGAAGGGCCGAATAATCCGCGCCTGCCGCTTGTCGTCATCGACGCCGGCCATGGCGGGCACGATCCGGGCGCGATTTCGCCGCACAGCGGCAAGCGCGAAAAGGATATCACGCTGGGGATCGCGCGCGCGATTCGCGACGATCTGGTCGCCAGCGGCCGCGTCCGCGTTGCGCTCACGCGCTCGGACGACCGCTTTCTGGTGCTCGAGGAACGCTATGGCATCGCGCGGCGGCTGAAGGCCGATCTGTTCATTTCGATCCATGCCGACGCGGCCGAGAATGAAGAGGCGCATGGCGCGTCGGTCTATACGCTGTCCGAAGTCGCCTCCGACCGCGAGGCGGCTCGGCTTGCGGCGCGCGAGAACAAGGCGAATATCATCAACGGCGTCGACCTGGGCGCGCACAGCGGCGAAGTCTCGTCGATCCTGCTCGACCTGACGCAGCGCGAGACGATGAATGTCGCGTCGGACTTCGCCCGTCTGCTCGAGCGTGAGGCGGCGGACGATGTCACCTTCCGCACCACCGCGCACCGTTTTGCATCCTTCGTCGTGCTGAAGGCCCCCGATACGCCGTCGATCCTGTTCGAAACCGGCTTCATCTCGAATAAGGAGGATGCGGAATTTCTCGCCTCGGCGGCGGGGCAGAAGAAGGTTGCGCGGGGCGTCCGCGATGCCATCCAGCTTCATTTTGCGCGGCAGATCGCCGCAGTCGGCCGCTGAACCAGAAAGTTAGTCTTGACTAACTTTTGACGTGCGCGCAGCTTTCGCCCGGTTCGCGGCGGGAGAGCGACATGGCGACGGCGGAGGCAGGATGGAGCAACTGGTCGGGTAGCGTCCGTGCCCCGGCAACGGTGGCGCGACCGACGGACGAGGCGGCGCTTTCCGCGCTGGTGCGCGAGGCCGCCAAGGTGCGCGCGGTCGGCGCCGGGCACAGCTTCATGCCGCTATGCCAGTCGGACGAACTGATCGTGAGCCTCGACGCGATGGCGGGCGAGCTCAGTATCGCCCCTGATCGTCAGACCGCGCGCATCCCGGCAGGATGGAGCATCAAGCGGCTGACCGAGGCGTTGTGGCAGCACGGCCTTGCGCTCGCCAACCAGGGCGATGTCAATCCGCAGGCGCTGGCGGGCGCGATGGCGACGGGCACGCACGGGACCGGCGTCGATCTCGGCTCGCTGTCAACCTTTGCACGCGGCTTCCGGCTAATCGGCGCCGACGGCGCGGCGCGCTGGTGCGACGCGCAGGAAAACTCCGATCTATTCGCGGCCCAGCGGCTGTCGCTCGGGCTGTTCGGCATCGCGACCGAGATCGAGGTCGCCGTCGTCCCCGCCTTTCATCTGGTCGAACAGATCGAGAAAAGGCGCTGGGACGAAATCCGCGAAAGCTACGACGAGCTTGCCGAGCAGCACCGCCACATCGAATTCTGGATTTTTCCGCACGCCGAACATGTGATCCTGAAGACGTTGACGCCGTGCGACCCGTGCGATCCGCCCCGCTCGACGAGCGATGTCGACGAAAGCGCTTTCCGCCGCGCGCTCGACGTCGCGGCCTTCGCGCCTTTTCTGACCCCGCTGCTCCAGCGCGCGATGATGAAGACGCGCTTCGATGGCGAGCGTCGCGGGCCCGCGCACAGCATCTTTCCGTCCGACCGCACGATCCGCTTCGAGGAAATGGAATATGAACTGCCGCGCGCCGTCGGCCTCGCCGCGCTCGACGCGGTGATCGGCTGGATTCGCGCCCGGCGTTTGCCCGTGACCTTTCCCTTTGAATATCGCACCGTCGCCGCCGACGATATCTGGATGAGCCCGATGAACGCGGGGCCGGTCGCTGCGATCTCGATGCATCAATATGCAAAAATGCCATGGGCTGATCATTTTGCTGGCGCCGAAGCGATTTTTCGGGCGCATGGGGGGCGGCCGCATTGGGCGAAGCGCCACACATTGACGCGCGCCGATGTCGATGCGCTTTATCCGATGGCCGAGCGCTATCGCGCGGTCCGCCGTGCTGCCGATCCCCACGGCAAATTTCTGAACCCGCATCTGGAGGCGCTGTTTTCATGAGCGACGATCTGACCCTGCACGCCCATCTTGTCGGTCGGCAGGGGTCGCGCGCCGACCTCAATACGCCGGTACTCGTCCTCGATATCGAGGCGCTCGACCGCAATATTGCGGCGATGGCCGGGCTGGCCGCCGCGCGCGGTATTGGTCTGAGGCCCCATGCCAAGACCCACAAGAGCGTCGATATCGCGAAGCGCCAGCTTGCAGCGGGCGCCGCCGGGGTCTGCTGCGCGAAGATCGGCGAAGCGGAGGCACTCGCCGACGGCGGCATCACCGGCATCCTCATCACCTCGCCGGTCGCCGCGCCGCGCGCGATCGAGCGGCTTGCGGCGCTGGCCACGCGCGCGGACCTGCTGATGGCGACGGTCGATCATCCCGATGTTGCGGAGCGGATCGATGCCGCGCTTGCGGTCCAAGGCGCGACGCTCGACGTGCTGATCGACATCGATCCCGGTATCGCGCGCACCGGGGTCGCCTCGCCCGAAAAGGCCGTCGACCTTGCCCGCGCCATCGCCGCGCTGCCGACGCTGCGCTGGCGCGGCGTCCAATATTATTGCGGGTCGCAGCAACATATCGAGGATTATGCCGAGCGCCGCGCCGCGATCGCCGAGCGCACCGATTATCTGAAGACGGCCCTCGCCGCGCTTGCCGACGCGGGCTTCGCGGCGGAAATCGTCAGCGGCTCGGGGACCGGAACGCACCATATCGACCTCGACCTCGGCGTCTTTACCGAGCTGCAGGCGGGCTCCTACGTCTTCATGGACAAGCAATATTGCGACTGCGATCTGACCGGCGACGGCGCGCCGCCGTTCGAGGTTGCGCTCGGTGTCGATGCGCGCGTCGTCAGCGCCAATCATAGCGGCCTTGTCACCATCGACGCGGGGTTCAAATCGCTGTCGACCGACGGCGGGGTCGCCGTGGTGCGGCGCGGCGCGCCCACGGACAGCTTCTTCGCCTTCATGGGCGACGAACATGCGGCGCTGGTCGCGCCCGGCATCGGCGAACGGATGGCGCCGGGCGATCCGGTGACGCTGACCGTCCCGCACTGCGACCCGACCGTCAATCTCTATGACCATTATCATGTCGTCGCAGGCGACACGCTCGTCGCCATCTGGCCGGTCAGTGCGCGCGGGCGCGCGCGATGAGCGTCGCGGCGAAGGCGCCGCCGAAGCAGGACCGCGCGCGCGCCACCTATGACAGGCTGCTCGATGTCGCGGGCCTGCTCCTCGCCGAAGAGGGCATCGAACGCATTTCGACCAACCGGATCGCCGCCGAGGCAGGGCTGAGCCCGCCCGCACTCTATCGCTATTTCGGCGACAAATATGCGGTTCTCGAAGCGTTGGGCCGCCGGCTGATGGAGCGGCAGAATGCAGTGCTGGAGGCGTGGATCGAGCGGCACCGGAGCGGCGGCATCGCGGCAATGGCCGATCATATCGGCGAACTGCTCGCCAAAACCGCCACGGTAACGCGCGCCGAGCCGGGCGCGGTGTGGACCTTGCGCGCGCTCCACGCGACCCCGCGACTCGTCCATGTCCGGCTCGAATCGCATCGCCACGTCACCGACCGGCTGACCGATGCATGTCTGCCCTGGCTCGTCGGCGTGCCGCGCGAGACTTGTTGGCGGCGGCTGCGCCTCGCGGTCGAGATCGGCTTCGCCGCCGACGAGATGCTCTATGAGGAAGATCGGGTCGCCGCCGATGCGGTGCTCGCCGACGCTGCGCGTCTGCTAAAGGCGTCGCTCCAGGATCTCGCGACGGACGGCTGACCGTCCGGGCGCAAGCCGCTTCCCTTTCGGCGAAGCAGGCTTTAGAGGCAAGCCAATCATGGTCGCCGACAGCACGTCCCACTTCCGTTACCGCCTGCGTCGCGACAGCAACGCCGTCATTGGCTGGTTCCGGCAGATGTGGACGCGGCGCTGGTTCCGCTGGCTCGGCTATCTGGCGCTGGCGGGCGTGGCCGCACTGGCGCTGCTGTGGACGATTTTCGCCCGTAACCTGCCTTCGGTCGACCAGCTTCGCGACTATCAGCCGCCGCTGCCGACGATGGTGCGCGACGGCGAGGGCAAGCCCGTCCACAGCTATGCACGCGAGCGCCGCGTCCAGCTGGAATATGCCGAATATCCCCAGCTTCTCGTCCGCGCCTTTCTCGCGGCCGAGGATCGCACCTTTTTCGAACATGGCGGGATCGACTATCCCGGCATCGCGACCGCGATCCTGACCAATCTGAAGCGCGACGGCCGCCCGGTCGGTGCCTCGACGATCACGCAGCAGGTGGCGAAGAATCTGCTGCTGACGGGCGAGGTCAGCTATACCCGCAAGATTCGCGAGGCGATCCTCGCCAAGCGGATCGAGGCGGCGCTTACGAAGCAGCAGATCCTCGAACTGTATCTGAACGAAATTCCGCTCGGCCGCCGCAGCTTCGGCGTCCAAGCGGCCGCGCGCGTCTACTTCGACAAGGATGTCGACCAGCTCGCGCTTCACGAAATGGCCTTCCTCGCCATTTTGCCCAAGGCACCCGAAACCTATGGCCGCGCGCGCAATACCGACAAGGCGATCGCGCGGCGCAATTTCGTGCTCTCCGAAATGTTCCGCAACGGCTGGATCACCGCGGCGCAGCGCGACGCCGCGCAGGCGATGCCGCTCGGCCTCTCTGAAACGGGCAACAAGGCGGTCGCGCAGGTCGGCGGCTATTATATGGAAGAGGTGCGCCGCCAGCTGATCGACCAGTTCGGCGAGACCCCCGAGGACGGCCCGCTCAGCGTTTATGGCGGCGGGCTTTGGGTGCGCACCCCTTATGACGACAAGATGCAGCAGGCCGCGACCGGCGCGCTGCGCCGCGGCCTCGTCCGCTACGACACCGGCAAGGGCTGGTCGGGACCGATCGCGCGGATCGAGGCCGACGACAAATGGCGCAGCCGCCTCGCGTCGAGCTTCATCGGCATCGACTACGACAATTGGCGCGTTGCCGCGGTGCTCGCCAAAACGGCCGGCGAGGCGCGCATCGGCTTTGCCGACGGCGAAGAGGGGCGCCTGCCCGCCGGTGCCGCGAGCATGGGCTATCGCAAGACGGGCGGCAGCGCCTTTTCGGCGATGCGTCCGGGTGACCTGATCGCGGTCAAGGCGACCGGGCCCGGCGTCTATACGCTGAAGAACATCCCCGAAGTGTCGGGCGGCATGGTCGTCGAAAGCCCCCATTCGGGCCGCATCTATGCGATGCAGGGCGGGTTCGACGTTCGCCTGTCGCCGTTCAATCGGGCGACCCAGGCCGAACGCCAGCCGGGGTCGACGATCAAGCCCTTCGTCTATGCGACGGCACTCGACAATGGCATGACCCCCGCGACGCTGATCGTCGACGGCCCCTTCTGCGTCTATCAGGGCGCGCGCTTCGGCAACAAATGCTTCCGCAACTTCGGCGGCGCGAGCGGCAGCGGCGAACATACGATGCGCTGGGGCCTTGAGCAGTCGCGCAATCTGATGACGGTCAGGACGGCGAGCCAGATCGGGATGGAACCGATCGTCGAAACGATCAAGACGATGGGGATCGGGACGCACGAACCCTATCTGTCGACCGCGCTCGGCGCCGGGTCGACGACGGTCGAAAAGATGGTCAACGCCTTTTCGATGCTCGCCAACCACGGCCGCGAGCTCAAGCCGCGACTGATCGACTATGTCCAGGATCGCCGCGGCAAGGTGATCTTTCCCAAGAACTGGAGGCCCTGCGAGGGGTGCAACAGCGACGATTGGGATGGCAAGCCGATGCCGCGCTTCACGCCGTCGGGCAAGCAGCTGATGGACCCGATGACCGCCTATCAGGTCGTCCATATGCTCGAAGGCGTCGTTCAGCGCGGGACCGCGCAGGTGCTGCGCGATCTGAACGTGCCGCTGTTCGGCAAGACGGGGACGACCACCGGCCCGACCGACGTCTGGTTCGTCGGCGGCACCCCCGACGTCGTCGCCGGCCTCTACATGGGCTATGACCAGCCGCGCAGCATGGGCGGCTATGCGCAGGGCGGCAGCCTCGCCGCGCCGGTATTCAAGCAATTCTTCCTCGAATCGCTGACCGACCGGCCGCCGGTGCCGTTCATTGCGCCGAAGAATATCCGCATGGTGCGCATCGACCGCCAGTCGGGCCGCCGCGTCTATGGCGCGTGGCCGGGGACCGATCCCAAGGCGGCGATCATCTGGGAAGCCTTTAAGCCCGAAAGCGAACCGCGCCGGACGATCCGCGAAGAAGAGATCAAGCCTGCCGCCTCCGCCAAGCGACCCGATGCCCCGGTGCAGGAAGGCAATGGCCGGCGCAGCGACGCCGACTTCCTCGACGACCGCGGCGGTATCATCTGACGGCTTGCCTCGCGCGGCGGAGCCACTATGGCCGTCGCCTACAGTTTCAGGAGCAAAGACCATGCGCGCCGAAGCGCAGGATCATGTCGATACCATCAACGCCGCGCTGGCGCTCTTGCGCCGTTTCCTCGACTGGGACCGCGCGGTGCGCCGCCTCGACGAACTTAATGCGAAGGTCGAGGACCCGACGCTTTGGGACAATCCCAAGGCGGCGCAGGATGTCATGCGCGAGCGCCGCCGTCTCGACGAGGCGATCACCGCGACGCGGTCGATCGAAAAGGAGATGGGCGATACGGTCGAACTGATCGAACTTGCCGAGATGGAGGGCGACGAGGCGCTGGTCGATGACGCGGTGCAGTCGCTCGCCACGCTGGCGGCGCGCGCCGAAGAGGACAAGATCAAGGCGCTGCTCGCGGGCGAAGCCGACAGCTATGACTGCTATATCGAGGTTCACGCCGGCGCGGGCGGCACCGAAAGCCAGGACTGGGCCGAAATGTTGCAGCGTATGTATATGCGCTGGGCCGAAAAGCGCGGCATGAAGGTCGAACTGATCGAATATCAGGCGGGCGAACAGGCGGGCATCAAATCGGCGACGATGCTGGTCAAGGGCGAGAATGCCTATGGCTATGCCAAGACCGAGAGCGGCGTTCACCGCCTCGTCCGCATTTCGCCCTACGACAGCTCGGCGCGCCGCCACACCAGCTTTTCCAGCGTCTGGGTCTATCCGGTGATCGACGACAATATCGAGATCGAGATCAACGAAGGCGACCTCAAGATCGACACCTATCGTGCGTCGGGCGCGGGCGGGCAGCACGTCAACACGACCGATTCGGCGGTGCGTATCACGCACATCCCGACCGGCATCGTCGTCGCCAGCCAGAACGACCGGTCGCAGCACAAGAACCGCGCGACCGCGATGGGGATGCTGAAGGCGCGAATGTACGAGGCGGAGCTCCAGAAGCGCGAAGCCGCGGCTTCGGGCGAATATCAGGCCAAGACCGAAATCGGCTGGGGTCACCAGATCCGCTCCTATGTCCTCCAGCCCTATCAGCTGGTGAAGGATTTGCGCACCGGCGTGACCTCGACTGCGCCCTCCGACGTGCTCGACGGCGCGCTCGACCCCTTCATGGCAGCGGCGCTGTCGCAGAAGGTGACAGGCGAAAAGGTCGAGGTGGAGGATATCGACTGATGCGCCGCCGCGCGGCCCGGCCTGCGGCGCTGCCGCTGTTCGCCGCGCTGGCCGCGCTGTCGCTGCTCGGGGGATGCAAGGCGCCGTGGAGCGAGAATAGCGACCGCCCCGAAACCGCGCGCGACTTTCCGCCTGCTGACCGTCCGGTCGCGCCGATCACCTCGACCAAATGGTCGACCGAAGAGGCGCGGGACCGCGTCAACGAAGCTGACGACATCATGGATTCGGCCGACGTGCGCCCCGGCATGACGGTGGCCGATATCGGCGCCGGCGACGGCTATTATACCGTGCGGCTCGCGCCGCGGGTCGGCCAGTCGGGCCGCGTGCTGGCGCAGGATATCCAGCCCGAAGTGATCGAGCGGCTCGCCGACCGTGTCGCGCGCGAACGGCTCGACAATGTCTCGCTCAAACTTGGTGCGGTCGACGATCCGCGCCTGCCCGCGGCCAGCTTCGACCGCGTGTTCATGGTCCATATGTATCACGAGATCGGCGAGCCCTATGCCTTTCTGTGGCGCCTGCGCCCGGCGCTGCGCCAGGACGGGCAGGTGATCGTCGTCGACGGCGATCGTCCGATCGCCCAGCATGGGACACCCTTTCGCCTGCTCGTCTGCGAATTCGAGGCGGTGGGTTTCAAGCTTCTGTCCTATGACGACAAGGCACATGCGGGCGGCTATCTCGCGCGCTTTGTACCCGACGGTCAGCGCCCAGCGCCTACAGCCATCAAGGTCTGCAAGAACCCCTAATAGACCAGCAGCCTGTCGTCGGCGCGCGCGTCGGCAAGGAAGCTGACGAGGCCGGCGGAGCGCACCTGCGGCACCAGGTCGTTCGCCGTCATGCCCGCGAGCGCGATACCCGACTGACAGACGAACAGGTCAACATCCATCGCCATCGCCTCGGCGATCAATGCGGCAAGCCCCGGCTGACCAACCGCCTCGCGCGCACCGTCGCCGGCAAAGGTGACGGGCGTGCGCAGCAGCGCCGCCGCCTCGCCCTGCAGGAACAGCCGGGCCGGGCGGCCGAGCGCCGCGGCAGCAATCCCTGTCTCCAGCGCGGCATAGAAGCGCGCACCGTCACAGCTCGCGACGATGATGCTCAGGCGCTGCATATCGGACATGTCGGCTCCTTTGCGACACCGACCTCGCGCCAGCGGCGATCGAGCATGTCGAGGATGGCGAGGCGGCCGGTCAGCGGCTGGCCCCAGCCGGTCAGCGCGCGCACCGCTTCGAGCGCGGCCATCGTTCCGACCATTCCGGCGAGCGCGCCCATCACGCCCGCTTCGGCACAGTTGATGCCGGGTCGGTCGGGATCGTCCCCGACCAGACAGGCGTAGCAGGGGCTGTCGCCGCGCCAGCCTTCATAGAGCGCGATCTGTCCCTCGAACGCGCCGATGGCGGCGCTGAGCAGCGGAATCTCGCGCGCGACCGCCGCGCGGTTGACCGCGAGGCGGGTGGCGAAATTGTCGCAACCGTCTAGGATCAGCCTCGCATCGGTCAGCAGCGCTTCGGCATTGCCCGTATCGAGCCGCGCCTCGACCGCCACCGCTTCGACATGGGGGTTGATGCGCCGCGCGGCGTCTGCCGCGACGACCGCCTTGGGACGGCCGATGTCGGCATCGGTAAACAGCGGCTGACGCTGCAGATTGGAAAGTTCGACGCGATCATCGTCGATGATCGTCAGCCTGCCGACCCCCGCTGCCGCCAGATAGGTGATCGCCGGACAGCCGATCCCGCCCGCGCCGATCAGCGCGACATGCGCCGCGTTGAGCTTCGTCTGCCCCGCGCCGCCGAACTGCGGCAGGATGATCTGGCGCGCATAGCGGTCGAGTTCGGCGGCGCTGAGCAAGATCTATTCGCCCGGCCGCCGCATCTTCATCGCCGTGAGCGACCCGACATTGGCGGGCGCATCCTGATCGCCTTCGCTCTGTTCGTCGGCCGTGCCGCTCGCGACCCCGGTCGATCCGAAGCCGCCCGCGCCGCGCGCCGTTTCGTCGAGCGTCTCCACCTCGGCAAAGGTCGCGCGCTGGACGGGCGCGGGCACGATCTGCGCGATGCGGTCGCCGCGTTTGATTTCGAACACCTCGTCGCCGAGATTGGCGAGGATCACCTTCACCTCGCCGCGATAGTCGCTGTCGATCGTCCCCGGCGTGTTGAGGCAGGTGATGCCGTGCTTGAGTGCGAGGCCCGAGCGGGGGCGCACCTGCACCTCATAGCCTGCGGGAATCGCCATCGCGAAGCCGGTCGCAACCGCGTGGCGCGCGCCGGGGCGCAGCGTCAGCGTCTCGGCCGCGACGATGTCCATCCCCGCGGCGCCGTCGCTCGCATAGGCCGGAACCGGCAGGCCGCCGCCGTTGGGCAGGCGCTGGAGGCGGATCTCAATCATCGGCAAGCGGGACGCGGGTATCGAGTTCATCGGCGATTTTTTCCATCAATTTGCGGGCGACGGCTTCCTTGGGCAGCCGGTCCCAACTCTCGACGCCAGCCTTGCTGACGATATGAACGCGGTTCGTCTCGCCGCCCATCGGGTCCGCCGACACATCGTTGGCGACGATCAGGTCGCAGCCCTTGCGGGCGAGCTTTGCCTGAGCATGGGTGATCACGTCGTTGGTTTCGGCGGCGAAGCCGACGAGCAGCGGCGGGCGCTTGGCGCTCTTCGCGACGCTCGCCAGAATGTCGGGATTTTCTGCCAGGGCGAGCGGTGGCACCTCGCCGCTGCCGTCCTTCTTGATCTTCTGCGCCGATGTGTCGGCGGCGCGCCAGTCGGCAACTGCGGCGACCATGATCGCGGCGTCGACGGGCAGTCCCGCCTCGACCTCGGCCGCCATTTCGCGCGCGGTTTCGACATCGACGCGAATCACGCCCGGCGGCGTCGGCAGCGGTACCGGTCCCGCGACCAGCAGCACCTCCGCGCCCGCTTCGGCGGCGGCTGCGGCGATCGCGAAGCCCTGCTTGCCGCTCGACCGGTTGGCGATGTAGCGGACGGGATCGATCGGTTCGTGGGTCGGTCCCGCGGTGACGAGGATGTGTCGGCCAAAGAGCGGGCGGTGGCGCGACGGCGCGAAATCGGGCTGGCCGCCGAGCGGTCGGACAACCGTGCCTTGCACCAGCGCCGCCTCGACCGCCGCCTTGATTGCTTCGGGCTCGGGCAAGCGGCCGGGGCCATATTCGCCGCACGCCATTTCGCCCGCGTCGGGCTCCATCACCGTCACCCCGTCGCCGCGCAGCGTCGCGACATTGCGCTGCGTCGCGGGGTGCAGCCACATGCGTACGTTCATAGCGGGCGCCGCGAGCACTGGCTTGTCGGTCGCGAGCAGCAAGGTTGTCGCCAGATCGTCGGCGATGCCCCCCGCCATCTTTGCCAGCAGGTCAGCGGTCGCGGGGGCAACGACGACCAGGTCGGCTTCGCGTGAAAGCTGGATATGCCCCATCTCGACCTCGTCCTTCAGGTCGAAAAGATATGTATATACTTTATTTTCAGAGAGGGCCGCGAGCGTCAGCGGCGTGACGAACTGCTCGCCCGCGCGCGTCAGCACGCAGCGTACGCTATGGCCGGCCTTGCGGAGCAGGCGCACCAGCTCGATGGCCTTGTAGGCGGCGATGCCGCCGCCGATGATCAGAAGGATACGCCGATGGGTCATGACCCTATCCTATAGGATGTCCGCGCCCGCGATCCACGCAGATTCTGACCGCTCAGACCGCGGGTACGGAAACTGGGGACGGCACCGCCCGGATCGACCGGTACAGAGCAAGGAGTGCGGCGGGCGCGAAGATCAGCCCCACGAACAATGTCGGTTCGATCAGCATCGCCCAGTAAAAATTGTTGGGGCGGGCGAACAGCATCAGCATCGCCGCATAGCCGAGCTGGACGATCAGCATCGTCGTGCCCAGCCGCGATCGCCATGCGGCCCAGCCGAGCAATGCCAGCGGCACCACCGGCACCATCGTCCAAGCCGGAAGAAAGCGGAAAACCGATGATACATGGACGAAGGACAGATAGGCGGGCCATCCCCCCATCCCGCTCCAGCCTGGGGTGGTCATATCGCCGGGACGGACGAAGGCGGTCAGCGTCGTCGCATGCCATGCCATCAAGGCCAGGAAGCCCAGTCCGATACCAAGCCAGCCGGTGGCGGCGCGCCAATCGCGGTCGATCAGCGCGAACAGGCCCAGCAACATCGCCACGGGCAGGACCGTTTCCCGCATCGCCAGCGCGAGCGCGATCACCGCCATCGCCGGCCAGGGGCGGGCAGGGCGATAGAGGGCGAGCGCCAGCGCGATCAGCACGCCCGCCACCACTTCGTGCATCAGTACCCATTGGCGCGATACGATCTGCGACATGTTGACCGCCATGAGGAACGCACCGAAGCGCGCATAAGGCGGCAGATCACCGGCCATCAACCGCTTTCGCCACAGAAGAAACGCCGCAAGACCGGTCAACGTCAGCAGCGCGACCGACCCGCGCAGGCCGATTACCGCCATGATTTCGGCCTGGGTGGGCAGGCGTACGGTGAAGAAGGGATGCAGCGGATAGCGATGCGCGCGCTGCGTTTCCGTCGCGGCGGGATAATAGGATTGGCCCGCCTCCATCTTGCGCAGGATGTTGAGGTACAGCGCATGATCGCCGACCATGCCTTCGAACTTCATCGATGTGGGCTTGGCGGGCTGTACCCGCTTGCCGCCCACGCCGCCGCTCCATCCGGCCACCATCAGCGCGGCGAGCAGGACCAGCACGGCCGCGGCCCAAAGCCGCGGGATGGCCGAAAAGCGGTTCCAGCCGGTGGCGGCCGTCGGCGCTATTTGCGCCACGTCAGCGCCGAAGACATGGCGAAATTCCAGATCGCGCCTACCAAGACCCCGGCGACGCCCGCGACCCACCAACGCTCATTCTGCCCGGCGAGCCAGGTGCCGATGCCGATATTGGCGAGCGCGCCGACCGCCGAGATCGCATAGAAGCTCGCCAGTCCGCCCAGCACCGCCCAGCCCTTGAGCTTGCGGTCGGCGTAGGTGAAGCTGTTGTTGAGGAAGAAATTGAACGCGATCGCGGTCACGACCGCTCCGGTCTGCGCCATCATGAAACTGTTGCCGGCGGTCAGCAGCCCCCACAGCACCGACAGGTGGACGATGACGCCCAGTCCGCCGACCATCAGGAATTTGAGCAGCCGGACCGGCACGAAGCGGCCGATCGTCTTTTCGGCGAGCAGTTCGGCATATTCGGCGATGACGCGCGCGCCGATCTTGCTCTCGCCCGCTTCGCGGGTGCGGAATTGATAGGGAATTTCGGCGACGCGCAGCGGCGTCGGCGACGACGCCAATATGTCGGCCAGTATCTTGAAGCCGATCGCCGACAGGCGTGGCAGCGCCGCGTCGAAGGCTTCGCGGCGCATCGCGAAAAAGCCGCTCATCGGATCGCTCACCTTGGTGCGCAGCGCGATCTGGCCGATTTTTGTCGCAAACTGGCTCATCGACACGCGCAGCGCGCTCCATTCGCCGACGCCGCCGCCATCGACGTAGCGGGTGCCGACGGCGATGTCGGCGTCGTTCGAGGCCACCGCGTCGATCAGGCGCGGCAGCGCGTCTTCGTTGTGCTGAAGATCGCCGTCCATCACCGCGATCACCGGAGCGGCCGTCGCCAGCACCCCTTCGATCACCGCTGACGACAGGCCGCGGCGGCCGACGCGCTGAACGATGCGGACGTGGCGCGAGTTGCGGGCAATGCGGCGCACGACGTCGCTGGTACCGTCGGGCGAATTATCGTCGACGAACAGCACTTCCCAGCCGCGACCGGCAAGGACGTTCGTCAGCTTCTCGACCAGCCGCTCGACATTGGCGGCCTCGTTGAGCGTCGGGACGACGACCGCGACTTCGAGCGGGAGGGTGTCAACCGACACGATCGGGTCGGCAAGGGCGGTTTCGTGGTGCATATCGGGTGAAGATGCCTCGGTTCGATCGAGCGGTACCGCCCTGTTGGTCCTCAAAAACGCTAGCGAATTAAGGTAAATCTTTGGTAATCACAATCGGCCTTGGCGGCGGCGATCAACCGCCCAGCGCAAGGAGGATCGCAGCGCCTGCGGCCGCCCCGGCGAGCGCGGTCAGCGCATAGCGCCATGCTGTCCGCTTTTCGCCCTTTTCCCACATCAGCCGGACATCGGGGAGCGGCGGCGCGGGCGGAGCAGCGCCCGGCTTCGGCAATTGCGCGTCGAGGCGGCGGATGATGTCGGGGATCAGCGCCAGCGTCCGCCCCTGTTCGCGCAGCCCATCGGCCAGCGCGGCTTCGGGGCCCAGTTCGTCACGAATCCATCCTTGCACGAACGGTCCCGATACATCCCACATGTTGATCCGCGGGTTGAGCATCGTGGCCACGCCCTCGACCATCACCATCGTCTTTTGCAGCAGCAGCAGATGCGGCTGGGTCTGCATGTCGAAGTCGCGGGTGATCGCGAACAGTCCGTCGAGCATCTGCCCGACCGACAGCTCGCTCACCGGTTTGCCGCGCATCGGCTCGCCGACCGCGCGCAGCGCCGTCGCGAATTCCTCGACGCTGTGATAGTCGGGGACATATTGCGCCTCGAAATGAATCTCGGCGACGCGGCGGTAATTGCCGGTGGTCAGCCCATAGAGGATCTCGGCGAGCCAGTAGCGCGCCTGTCGGTTGATCCGCCCCATGATGCCGAAATCGACCGCCGCGATCGTCCCGTCGGCCTTCACGAACAAATTGCCCTGGTGCATGTCGGCGTGGAAGAACCCCTCGGCGATCGCCTGGCGCAGAAAGGCCTGGACCAGATTGGTCGCCAGCTTTTCCATGTCGTGCCCCGCCGCGACCAGCGCTTCGCGGTGCGAAATCTTGATCCCGTCGATCCAGTCGAGCGTCATGACGCGCGACGCGGTGCGGTCCCAGTCGATCGCGGGCACTTCGTAGGTTGGCTCGGCCGCCATTGCCTCGCGCAGTTCGGATGCCGACGCGGCTTCGCGGCGCAGGTCGAGCTCGCGCAGCGTCCAGCGGCGGAAATTGGCGATCACCTGCCGCGGCCGCAGCCGTGCGGCTTCGCCGCCCAGTGCCTCGAGGTGCGCGGCGGCCCATTCATAGGTTTCGATGTCGCGCGCGAACTGCTTGTCGATGCCGGGTCGGCGAACCTTGACCGCGACCTGCCGGCCCTCGGTGGTCACCGCGCGGTGAACCTGCGCGATCGAGGCCGAACCGACAGGTTCGGGATCAAATTCGCTGTACAGGCTTTCGAGCGGTGCCTCGAACGTCGCCTCGATCTCGGCACGGATGCGGGCAAAGGTCACGGGCGCGAGCGCGTCCTGCAGGGTCAGCAGGTTGCGCGCCGCCTCTTCGCCGACGAGATCGGGACGCGTCGCGAGCGTCTGTCCCAGCTTGACCGCCGCCGGTCCGATCGCCTGGAAGGCGGCGGCATAATCGGGCACCTTGGGCTGGACCGTGCCGAGCCGCGCGATGCGGCACAGCCGCTTGACCCCTGGCGGCGTCTGCGGCGCGGTCTCGATCCCGCGCAGCGCACCGTGGCGCGCCAGGATGCGGCCCCACTTCAGCAGGCGGGCAATATGGGTGACGGGTCGGGTCAAGCCTTCCACCCGCTATGGATCGCGACCAGTCCGCCCAAAATCGGTTCGACCTTCACCGCGGTAAAGCCCGCATCGCGAATCATCTGCGCAAAGCGCGGCATCGGCGGGAAGCGGCGGATCGATTCGATCAGATAGCGATAGCTGTCTTCATCGTCGGCGATCAGCTTGCCGAGCTTGGGCACCAGATGGTGCGAATAGGCGTCATAGACCTGCGCAAAGCCGGGCCATTCGTTGGTCGAAAATTCGAGGCAGAAGAAGCGCCCGCCATAGCGCAGAACGCGGTGCGCCTCTTTCAGCGCGGCGGGAATGTCGGTCACGTTGCGGATGCCGAAGGCGATCGTATAGGCGTCGAAAAACTGGTCGGGAAAGCTCAGCTTTTCGGCATTTTGTTCGGACCATACCAGCGTGTCGATGCCGCGCTCCGCCGCGCGTTCCATGCCGACGCCCAGCATGTCGGGATTGATATCGGCGACCGTGATGCTCGCGCCCGACGGCTCCATGCGAAAGGCGATGTCGCCGGTGCCGCCCGCCATGTCGAGGATCGCCTCGCCTGCGCGCGGCTTGACGCGCCGGACAAAACGGTCCTTCCACAGCCGGTGCATCCCGCCCGACATCGCGTCGTTCATGATGTCATATTTGCGCGCAACGCGGCTGAACACCTCGCCGACCATCGCGGTCTTCGCGGTCGCGGGGACCTGTTCATAGCCGAAGCTGACGGTGTCGGGGGTGGTCATCGGGTGCGCGCCTTTGCGGGGAAAGCCTCTTTCAGCAGCGCCTTTAGCCGGGCCTTGCCGCGCGCGCAAATGCCAGATACCGCTGGCGCGAAATGCCCGAGCTTCCCGAAGTCGAAACCACCGTGCGCGGCCTCGCGCCCTTTCTCGAGGGGCAGCGGCTCGTCACGGTCAGCACCTTCCGCCCCGATCTGCGGCGTCCCTTTCCCGCTGACCTTGCGCAGCGGCTGACCGGGGCGACGGTCACCCATCTCGCGCGGCGCGCCAAATATGGCATCGTCTCGACCGACCGCGACGACCATATGATCTTCCATCTCGGCATGTCGGGGCGGTGGCGCACCGAGGGCGGCGAGGCGGGCAAGCACGATCATCTGCTGCTCGAAACCGGCGCCGGACACCGCCTGTTTCTCCATGATCCGCGGCGGTTCGGGTCGGTCGATCTTGTGAATGGCGATCCGCTCGCGATCTTTCCCGCGTTCGTAACGCTGGGACCGGAGCCGCTGTCGGACAATTTCGACGCCGCCTATCTCGTGCGCGCGCTCGCCGGCCGCCGCGCGCCGATCAAGGCGATGCTGCTTGACCAGACGATCGTCGCGGGACTCGGCAACATCTATGTTTGCGAGGCGCTCAACATGGCGCGAATCGCGCCGACCCGCCCTGCGGCCGACGTCTCGCGGGCAAAGCTCGGCACGCTGGTACCGGCGATCAAGGCAGTGCTGGCGGCGGCGATTGCTGCGGGCGGTTCGACCTTGCGCGATTTCCTCAGTCCCGAAGGCGACCTCGGCTATTTTGCCAAGGATTGGCGCGTCTATGGCCGCGAGGGCGAGCGCTGCGAATGCGGCGGCACGATCGTGCGGATCGTCCAGTCGGGGCGGTCCACCTTCTATTGCCCCAAATGCCAGCGGTGAGCGTGATCGGATGCCGCTTTTCCAGCGAAAAGCGTTGACCTTCGGAGGCATGCTGGCTATGGGCCCACCCTTCGAGCAGGGTCCGGTCAACCGGAACCGGCCGCATCCGGACATTGATTCGCCGTCCACGCGCGATTCGGCTGCTCCGCTGCTGCTGTGCTCCGACCGTTGAACCGATTGGATATTTTGAGGAACTTATGGCCAATACGCCGCAGGCAAAAAAGCGCATCCGTCGCAACAGCGCGCGCACGCTGATCAACAAGAATCGCGTGTCGCGCATCCGCACGCTCGTGAAGAAGGTCGAAAACGCGGTTGCCGCCGGCGACAAGGCCGCCGCGACTGCAGCGCTCGCAGCGGCGCAGCCCGAAATGGCGCGCGGCGTTGCCAAGGGCGTCCTCCACAAGAACACGGTTGCGCGCAAATATTCGCGCCTGACCAAGAGCGTGAACGCGATCGCCTGATCCGCGCACGCCGCACCGTCCCGAAAGGGCACAAAAAAGGACCCGTCGGCCAAGCGCCCGCGGGTCCTTTTTTGTTACAGCGCGATGGCAAAGCTGTTGCAGCGCGGTAAGTGACGGATTTATCGCGATTCGTTTACCATGACGTTTTTACGCTGCACTAAATATCTGAAAAATATAAGAAATTTTGCCCTGCAACGCGTTTCCGCGTCCCCTTGCGAGTCAAGAATTTTATTTCAGATTTTTTACGCTCCGCACCCTTGATCGACTCGTCTCCCCCTGCCTAGAAAAAGGCGTCGTTGGCCTTCGCCGGCGGCCGCCACATCGACATGATTCGGAAAGCTTCGGGCTGCGCGCCCGGGACAGGATGCTTGCGCCCCGGCGTGGGCGCCCGGATCGGCATGTGGTGGGCTGCGGGGCGATCGGGCCGCCGTGGGGGCATATTGGGGGCATGGATTGTGGTGCAAAGCGGGGACAGGCGTGACGACAAGGCAGGCATGGAAACGATGAACGCCGATGCCGCGACGCTTTGGCCGCGCGTGGCCGAAGGGCTGCGCCGCGATCTGGGTGCGCGCACCTTCGATCATTGGCTGAAGCCCGTCCGTTTCGCCGAATATTGCACCCTGTCGGGCGTCGTGACGCTGGAAACCGCGAGCCGCTTTTCGGCCAACTGGATCAACGAACGATTCGGCGAGCGCCTCGAACTGGCGTGGCGCCAGCTGCTGCCCGCGGTGCGCAGCGTGTCGGTGCGCGGCGGAGTTGCCGCTGCCGAGCGGGCGAGCGTGCTCGCCTCGGCGCCGCTGCCGAGCTTCGAGGCGTCAGCGCCTGCTGCTGTGCCCGCCGCCAATCCCGCGCTGCTCGGCTTCGATCCGCGGCTCTGTTTCGATCGCTTCGTCGTCGCGCGCTCGAACATCCTCGCTGCCAATGCGGCGCGCCGCATGGCGATGGTGGAAACGCCGCAGTTCAACCCGCTCTATCTCTGCTCGGGCACCGGGCAGGGCAAGACGCATCTCCTGCAGGCAATCGCGCAGGACTATGCTGCCGCGCACCCGACCGCGACCATCATCCTGATGTCGGCGGAAAAATTCATGCTCGAATTCGTCGGCGCGATGCGCGGCGGCGACATGATGGCGTTCAAGGCGCGGCTCCGCGCCGCCGACCTCTTGCTCCTCGACGATCTGCAGTTCGTGATCGGCAAGAACTCGACGCAGGAAGAGCTGCTCCATACGATCGACGACCTGATGACCGCGGGCAAGCGGCTCGTCGTCACCGCCGACCGGCCGCCCGCGATGCTCGACGGGGTCGAGGCGCGGCTGCTGTCGCGCCTGTCGGGCGGGCTTGTCGCCGATATCGAGGCGCCCGAGGACGATCTGCGCGAACGCATCATCCGCCAGCGCCTTGCCGCCATGCCGATGGTCGAAGTGCCCGACGACGTCGTCGCCTATCTCGTCCGCCATTTCACGCGCAACATCCGCGAACTCGAAGGCGCGCTCAACAAGCTGCTCGCCTATGCAGCGCTGACCGGCGCCAAGGTCGATCTGGCGCTCGCCGAAGATCGGCTTGCCGAAAATGTCCGCAGCGCGCGCCCGCGGATCACGATCGAGGAAATCCAGCGTGCGGTCTGTGCCCATTACCGGCTCGACAAGGCCGAAATGGCGTCGAAACGCCGCGTCCGCGCGGTTGCGCGCCCGCGCCAGGTCGCGATGTATCTCGCCAAGGAACTGACGCCGCGCTCCTATCCCGAGATCGGCCGCCGCTTTGGCGGGCGCGACCATTCGACGGTGATCCACGCGGTCCGCACGGTCGAGGCGCTGCGCGTGACCGACAGCGAACTCGACGGCGAAATCGCCGCGATCCGGCGCAGCCTCAACAACTGATCCACAGACTTATACCGGGCTTATCCCCGGACTTTTGCCGGGATCGGCGGGCGCTTCGGCCGTAGCGAAACTGCGCCCATTTTGACATCGGCATATCCTAGGGTCTTCACCCTACGGCGGCTTGACCGAAAGTTTCAGCTTGCTACTGATCGCGGGACATAAAGAAACCAAAAGTCTCTTGGAGAAGATGCCCGATGCACCCGTCTGTTCATGCTGCCAGCTCGCCCGACAAACCCGCAGTAATCGTCGCCGAAACCGGTGAGACGATCAGCTATGCCGAACTCGACGCAGCGTCGAACCGCGCCGCGCAGCTGTTTCGCAGCCACGGGCTGAAGCATGACGATGTCGTTGCTTTCATGCTGGAAAACACGCCGCATTATTATGGGCTGACTTGGGGGGCACAGCGCGCGGGGCTGCGCTATGTCTGCATTTCGTCGCGGCTGACGCAGGACGAGACCGACTATATCCTTGAAAATTCGGGCGCGAAGATGCTCGTCGTCTCGGCCAGCCTCGCATCCGCGGCACTCCAGCTCGAAACTCGGATCGAACGCTATTCGATGGGTGGCGCGATTGACGGATGGCCCCGAATCGAGGACGCGCTGGCCGCGATGCCCGCGACGCGTATCGCCGACGAACGCGCCGGGGTCGACATGCTCTATTCGTCGGGGACGACCGGCCGGCCCAAGGGGGTCAAGGTGCCGCTCCCCGAAGAGGAGGAGATCGACGCGCCGAACAGTCTGGTGATGCTCGCTTCGGCGGCGTTCGGCATCAACGCCGACAGCATCTATCTTTCGCCCGCGCCGCTCTATCACGCGGCGCCACTCCGCTGGTCGATGACGATCCACCGGCTTGGCGGCACCGTCGTGCTGATGAAGAAATTCGACCCCGAAGCCGCGCTGGCGGCGATCCAGCATTATCGCTGCAATGCGGCGCAGTTCGTGCCCACCCATTTCGTCCGCATGCTCAAATTGCCCGCGGAGGTGCGCGCGCAATATGATGTGTCGTCGATGAAGAGCGCGATCCACGCTGCGGCGCCGTGCCCGGTTCCGGTCAAGCAGGCGATGATCGACTGGTGGGGGCCGGTGCTGCTCGAATATTATGCGGGGTCGGAGGGCAATGGCATGACCTTTGCGACCAGCCAGGACTGGCTGGCGCACAAGGGCACCGTCGGCCGCGCGATCCTGGGGACCGTCCACATCGTCGGCGAGGATAATGAAACCGAAGTGCCGGTCGGCGAGGAGGGCGCGGTCTTTTTCGAAAGCGACAATGTCTTCGAATATCACGACGACCCCGAAAAGACCGCGTCGAGCCGCAATTCGAAGGGCTGGTCGACACTCGGCGACGTCGGCAAGCTCGATGCCGACGGCTTCCTTTATCTCACCGACCGCAAGAGCTTCATGATCATTTCGGGTGGGGTAAACATCTATCCGCAGGAGATCGAAAACCATCTCGTCACCCATCCCAGGGTTGCCGATGTCGCGGTCGTCGGCGGCCCGCACGAGGAAATGGGCGAGGAGGTGATCGCGGTGATTCAGCCCGCCGACATGGCCGACGCGACCGATGAATTCCGCGACGAGCTCGGCGCCTATGCGCGCCAGAAACTGTCGGGCGTGAAGGTGCCGCGCCGGATCGATTTCATGGAGGCGCTGCCGCGCCACGATACGGGCAAACTCTACAAGCGGCTGCTGCGCGACCAATATTGGGAAAAGAAGGCGTGAGCGCACCCCGCGTCAAGACGCGCGACCGCATTCTCGCTGCCGCGCTGCGCCTGTTCAACGAACAGCGCTTCGGCAGCGTATCCACCGCGGCTATCGCCGCCGATGTCGGCATCGCCGAGGGCAATCTCTGGTATCATTTCCGCAGCAAGCGCGCACTCCTCGACGCGATCAGCGCCGATTTCGCCGAGGCGATCGAAGAGCGGCTACAACTGCAGCCGTCCGACGACGGCGATCTGATCGAAGAATATGTCGCACTGCTCGCCTGCATGCAGCGCGAACTCCATACCTTCCGGTTTCTCTATCGCGACCGCGCCGATTATGGCGAATCGAGCCCGATCATTCTCGACCACATCGACGGCTGGTACGAACGCGTGCACGGCCAGCTGATGCTCTATCTCGGCGCGATGATCGATCGCGGCTACCTCGACTGGTCGCGCGCGCGGCTCGGCGATCTTTGCACCAATGCGCTGGTGATCCTGCGCTTCGGCCTCGAATATCAGCGCGAGATGGACCCGGCGGCGGTCGGCGACCTCGATAGCGCGCGCTGGACGGTCGAACGGCATCTGACCTTGTTCGAGGACCGGCTCGATCCCGCTGCGGCGCGCCGCTTCCACCGCGCGATCGAACAGGCCGACCTGCAGGCCTGACGCGCCCCTCCATTTCCGAAGGACCGATCATGCCGCGCCAGCTGGAATTCTTTTTCGACCTATCGTCGCCCTGGACTTATCTGGCGTTCACCAACGTCCAGCCGCTGATCGCGCGCACCGGCGCCAGCGCGACCTTTCGGCCGATCCTGGTCGGCGGGGTGTTCAACGCTGTGAACCAATCGGTCTACGCGGCGCGCGAACAGAGCGGCAATCGCAAGCTGCAACATAGCTGGAAGGTGCTGGGGGACTGGGCGCGGCTTGCGGGGGTGGAGATGAATTTCCCCTCCCGCTGGCATCCGGCAAAGAGCGTCGCGGCGATGCGCTTCGCCACCGCGCTCGAGCCCGATCAGCCGGCGCTGATCGCCTTCGCCCGGGCGGCGTTCGAATCCTATTTCGGCGCGCAGGACAATCTCGACGACCCCGCGGTGCTCGAAGCGGCAGCAACGCGTGCGGGCCTCGACGGCGCGGCGATCCGCGACGCGGCGGCGAGCGATGCGGTCAAGGCGCGGCTGCGCGCCAATACCGACGAGGTGATCGCGCGCGGCGGCTATGGTTCGCCGTCGATGTTCGTCGACGGCGATGATATGTATTTCGGCAACGACCAACTGCCGCTCGTCGAAGCGGCGCTTTTGAAAGCCTGAGAGGACTCTCCATGCAGGACCGTATTTCGATCACCATGCTCGACGACGGCATCGCCGACGTCCGCCTGATCCGCACCGACAAGATGAACGCGCTCGACGGCGCGATGTGGGAGGCGCTTGCAGCGGCGGTCGACCAGCTCAAGGCGACCGCGGGGCTGCGCGTCGTCGTCCTGTCGGGCGAGGGGCGCGCCTTTTGCGCCGGGCTCGATCTCTCCAGCCTCGGCGGCGAGCGCGATCCGGGCGCGAGCAGCGCCGGCGGCGGGCTCGCCGAACGGACGCGCGGCCTTGCCAACAACGCGCAATATGCCGCCTGGGGCTGGCGCGAACTGCCGGTGCCGGTGATCGCGGCGGTGCACGGCGTCGCCTTTGGCGCGGGCAGCCAGATCATGGCCGCAGCCGATATCCGCATCGTTCATCCCGATACGCGGATCGCGATCATGGAAATGCGCTGGGGCCTTGTCCCCGATGTCGCCGGCATGGCGCTGTGGCGCACCCAGGTCGCCGACGACGTGCTGCGCGAGATGATCTACACCAACCGCGAATTCAACGGCGTCGAGGCAAAGGCGCTGGGCTTTGCGACGCATGTCGCCGAAGAACCGCTCGCCAAGGCGATGGAACTTGCGGGGGTGATCGCGGGCAAGAATCCACATGCGATCCGCGGCGCCAAGCGGCTGTGCAACATGCTCGCCGACGCGAGCGATGCCGAAATCCTGCAGGCCGAAAGCGACGAACAGATAAAGGTCATCCGCACCC
This sequence comes from Sphingopyxis sp. Q841, assembly GCF_052384365.1. Taxonomy (NCBI): domain Bacteria; kingdom Pseudomonadati; phylum Pseudomonadota; class Alphaproteobacteria; order Sphingomonadales; family Sphingopyxidaceae; genus Sphingopyxis; species Sphingopyxis sp. Q841. The sequence continues at coordinate 1,976,460 of NZ_JBQSUM010000001.1, forward strand.
CCAATCAGATGGAGGCGGTGATGGCGCATATGCAGAAGCGCAAGCCCGACTTCGCCGATTGAGCGGAGGCGTCAGAGCATCGGATTCGTCAGAGTAAGCGCAAGAACCGCGCCGCATTGCCCCAGTCGGCGGCGCGGCGGTCGCGCGCCTTTTGCGCTTCGCTGTCGGCGCCCCAGCGGCGTTCCTGATACAGTTCGTCGAGGCTGACCGCCTCCCACAGCATGTCGGCGGCGAAGGCGTCCTCGACGAGCGCGAGCCCGGCGACGAGCGACCCGCCGATGGTGACGAGAGGCGACAGCGGCGCGAGGCGAAAGGGATCGAGCGCGTGCACCGCCTCGCGCAGCGCCGCGACCGTCGCGGCGGGCTGGTCGATCGGCAGCACGCCTTGTGCCAGCGCGAATTCGATGCCGTGCCGCGCCTCCGCCCAGGCGAGCAGCGGATTCCACGCCGAAGCCTGTTCGCCTTGCAGCGCGGCATCGCGGTCGTCGCGGTAGCACAGTAGATCCGTCTGGGCATAGGCGGCGATAGTCTCGGCAAAGGCCGCGCGGTCGCCCGTCGCCAGATCGATCGCGGCGTTGGCGATACCGGTCATCGGCATCGCCGCCGGGTCGATGTCGCTGCCCTGCGCATTCCATTCGGCGGCGATCGCTTCGGCGAGCCTCTCGCTCGGCACCACCAGCGGCGCGCGCGCGGGGGTGCGCACGGGGCGCCCGTCGAGCGCGATGCCTCGGCCGCCGTCCTGGGGGACGGTCGCGGCATTCTTCCAGAAGCGTTTCATGGCGCGGGCGGTGTCCGCCAGCGGCGCGCCAGGATGCGCGGCATGATTGCGAAATCGAACACGCCGGTCAGGACAACGATCACACCGATCCAGCGATCGGTGGGCTGACCGGCGATTGCCCAGCCGCCCCGTATGAGCACGAAGCCCGCCATGATGAAAAGCGCGCCGACGAATCGCATCGCCGACAGCGCGAAAAAGCGCTTCTTGGCCAGCCGGTCCTGTTCGTTGCTCATGCCCCCGCCTTATCGCCTGCGAGCTGGCGCATCAAATGCGCCAGGGCGCCGTGGCCCGTCCGCTCGATTCCCGCTGCCACGCGCTCGCGCTCGGCGGCATCCTTGTTCTGCGACAGTTTCACCGTCGGCCGCCATGCGCTGATCCGCATCTCGAAGCCGGTGATTGCGCTGGTCAACCGCGCGAAATGGCTGGCGTCCAATTTGGCGCGCGTCCACGGCGGATTTTCGCCAACGCGTGCCTCGTGCAGCGTCGACAGCGTGTCGAGCTGCGCGACCAGTTCGGCATCGCCGAGCTTGCGCGGCACGCCTTCCATCTCGACCGCGACATAATTCCATGTCGGCACCGCGGTTGCGGCGTCGGTGTACCAGTTGGCGCTGACATAGGCATCGGGGCCCTGCACTACCGCGAGCGCCGGCGCGCCGGCAAGATGCTTCGTCAGCCCGTTACCGCGCGCGAGGTGGAATTGCAGCGTCGTCGCGTCGGCGCTGAGCACGACGGGCGCGTGGGCGACGCGCGGACCGTCGGGCGTCGCCGCGAAAATGGCGGCAAAGCCGATCTCGCGCACCAGCAGCGCGGCGAGATCGTCCTGCCGGGGCCGGAACGCCGGATTGGGGTGCATCAGCGCGGCTTCCGCGGCGCCGGACCACGGGCGCCCGTCTTGGCGGCGCCGGGCTTCGCCGGGCCGCGCTTTGCGGACGGTTTGCCGCCCGGCTTCGGTGCGCCGGATTTCGCCGTCCCCGGTCTCGACTTCGCTGCTTTCGCCGTCCCCGGTTTCGATTGGACCTTCGCCTCGGCACGGCCGCGCCGTTCGCCGCGTCGTGCCTTGCGCACCTGCTTCGCATGCGCCTTGGCCTTCGCCTTCTGCACCGTCTTGGTCGATACGCGCGGCGCCTCTTCGGTCAGCAGGTCGCCGAGCAGCGGGTCGAAGCCCAGCGCCTCCAGACTTTCGGCGAAATGCGGCGGCAGCGGCGCGCTGATGTCGATCGCGCCGCCGTCGGGATGGTCGATGCGCAGCCGGCGGCTGTGCAGGTGCAGTTTGCGGCTGATGGTTCCGGTCAGGAACGCGCCCTTGCCGCCATATTTGCCGTCGCCGACGATCGGATGGCCGATCGCCGCCATATGGACGCGCAATTGATGCGTGCGGCCGGTCAGCGGCTGCAGTTCGACCCACGCCGCACTGTTCCCCGCGCGTTCGATGACGCGATAGCGCGATTTCGACGGCAGGCCTTTCTCGTCGACGTGCATCTTCTCGCCGCCCGATCCGGGTTGCTTGGCGAGCGGCAGGTCGATCTCGCCCTGCGCGATGTCGGGGACGCCGACAACGATCGCCCAATAGGTCTTGCGAGCGCTGCGGTTCGAAAAGGCCTTGGCGAACCAGGCGGCGGCGCGCGGAGTGCGCGCGACGAGCAGCGCGCCCGACGTATCCTTGTCGAGCCGGTGGACCAGCTTGGGACGCACGGCGGCATCGCCCTGCAGGGCGCCGAGCAGGCCGTCGACATGGCTGTCGGTCTTGGTTCCGCCTTGCGTCGCGAGGCCCGGCGGCTTGTCGAGCACCAGCGCGCTCTTGTCGCGGTGCATGACCATCGCTTCGGCGAGCGCGATATCGGCGGGCGACAGCGCCTTTTCCTTGCGCGGCCGGGGGCCGGTTGGCGCCGTGGGCGGTACCGGCATCGCGATTGTCTGCCCAGCCTCGATCCGGTCCGAGACATCGGCCTTGCGCCCGTCGATGGTCAGTTCACCCGACCGGGCCCAGCGCGCGATCAGCGCGTGGGGCGTGCCCGGCCGGTGCCTTTTGAACCAGCGGTCGAGGCGGATGCCGTCATCCTCCTCGGCGACAATGGCGCTGTCGCCGCTCATGCGGGAAGCTGCCGCATCATGGCCATTCCGACGCCGCACGCCGCAATACCGATGATGACCGACGCGCCGACATAGGCCGCCGCCTGCGCCATCTGGCCCCGTTCGAACAGCGTCCAAAACTCCATGCTGAACGACGAGAAGGTGGTGAAGCCGCCCAGCACCCCGACGCCCAGGAACAGTCGGGCCTGATCGCTGCCGCCGCTACGCGCGAGCCAGCCGATCAGCAGCCCCATCATCAGGCTGCCGGCGATATTGACCGACAAGGTCCACCAGGGAAAGCCGGGGCCAAGCCGCGCGAGCAGGATCTGGCCGACCAGGTGCCGCGCACCCGCGCCGATCGCACCGCCGACCATGACAGGGAAAAGTCCGTTCATCCGCTCGCCCTAGCCGTAAAAGCGCGTGGCGCAAAGCGGGCGATCGCCCGTTGTTGATCGCATCGCTGCCTGTCGGCGACAGGGATCGTCGCCAAGGGGGCACGGCGATGAGAACAAAACAAGTTCCGATCGGACCTTCTTACCGCCTGTCGGCGCTCGGCGAATAGGCGCTGGCGCGCCAGGGAGAGCGCCTGCAGACGCGAAAGGGGCGCGGCCCCCCGGCTACGCCCCTTTCCCCCCTCAACCCCTTCCTCTGGTGGAAGGGGATAACTTTGTTCAGCGCGCGGCCATGCGCACCGGCTTGCCCGCCGATGCCCACTGGATCGCCTCGCTGCCGCCCATTTCGCGGACGAAGCAGCTCTGGCCCTGGGCCTTGAGGCTGCGGCACAGCTTCACGGCGTCGGCGCGCGAGCCGAGACCGTTGACGGTCAAGCGGAAGAAGGTGCGGCCATCGACGACCGCTGAATGGCTCGAAGCCGGATAAGCGGCCAGCACGCCGTTGCGCTTTTTCAACACGCCCCACTTTTCCTTGGCGATGCCCAGGCTGTCATAGGCGCCGAGCTGGACGGCCCAGCCCTGCGGCCTGGCGGCATCGAAGGCGGCGACGCGCGGCATGACCTTCGCGGCCAGTTCCTTCGCTTCGGGCGACGGCTTGCGAACAAAATCGCCCGCGACGCGCGGCGCGGCGCGATAGGGCTTGGCGTCGGCCATGATGACGGGCGCGGCCTTGGGCTGCGGCAGATCGGTGACCGGCACGACGCCATTGGCGTCGCGCTGCGGCATCGGCAGTTCGACCGTGCGGATCGCGCTGTCGGCACTGGCGAGCAGCGGCGGCGGCGGCGCAAACTGACCGACCGGCGCGGGATCGGCGCTCGCCAGAACCGGGGCGTCGGCGGCCGGCGCGGTATCGGCGGCGGCCATCTGCGTACCGGCGAAGTTGCTGAGCGCAAGGCGCACCGGCATACCGGCATCCTGTTGCGGCGTCGTGCCGATCAGGCTCGCGACGCGAAGCTGCGAATTGGGTTGTTCGGCCAGTTTCGACCATTCGGCCATGCGCGTTTCCACCTTCGCGAGCGACAGATCCTGCGACGCGACGATGCGCGCCTGCGCCCAGCGGCCCGACAGGGCAAGCGCCAGCGCCAAATTCTGCCGCGTGCGCGCGGTCGCACCTTCGGCGCGCGCGGCTTCGGTCAGGATATAGATTGCCGATTCGGTGTCTCCGGCCAGCGCGAGCGCGAGGCCGAGGTCGGGGGCCGGAACGGTATCGAAATTTTCCTTGAGCAGCGACACCGCCTGCGATGTCTTGCCCTGCGCGATATGCGCCAGCGTCATTGCGAGCACCGTGTTGCTGTCCTTGACGCCCAGCTCCATCGCTTCCGACAGGGCGTCGGTCGCCGAGGCGAAGCGTCCGTCGTTCAGATAGGCCTGACCGAGCAGCGCGCGGTAATGGCCGTCGCGTGGGCTCGCCGCGACCGCGGCTTCGGCAAGACCGACCGCCTTGCTGACCTTGCCATCCTCAAGGGCGGCGCGCGCCTTCTCGGCCGACGCGGCGGCAACCTCGGGCTTGCCCGCGGCGTCGTTCGGCCCCGCGGCGACCTTGCCCGGTGCGGCGCACCCGGTCGTGGTAACGCCCAGGACAAAGCCCGAAACGGCCAGCTTCATCAGCATGTTGCGGTTCATGTCAGGTCCCCCTTTTTCTGGTCCGGATCAGGCCGACTTGCGCAGCGGGCGCGCGGCGGGCAGGCGGCTCGCCATCGCGTCGATTTCGGGCAAGGCCGACAGATAATCGTCGAGCAGTTCGGTCAGGATCGTCTGCGCCGACCGGTTGGTCACCGCACTCGCAAGGCGCAGGCGCAAATGGCGTTCGGCATCGAGGCGGAGCGTGAACGCCGCTTTTTCGCGAGCGCGCTGCGTTCGCGGCGCCTTGTCCTTCTTCGCCTTGGGCTCGGGCCGCGCCTCGACCTTGCGGGCGACGGCCGCGACGCGCTCGATCAGCGATTCCTGCTGGCGAACGATTTCGGGAACTTCGACTGCTTCGGGAGCAAAGTCGGCCGCCGGCGCGCCAGTCAGATCGACCGGCGTCGGATCGAGCGGCGCCATGTCGGCGGGCGTCAGGTCGGCCGTTTCTTCGGCGATCAGCTCGTGGCCGGTGCTGGCGTCGACCGCATGTTCGGCAGCGGCATTGTGATCGAGCACCGATCCGGCGAGCAGCGGCTTCAGATCGACCATACGTGCCGGTTCCGTCGACTGCTGCGGATCGACATCATAGCCCATGTCGTTCCAGCCCAGATCGTCATAGCCCTGCTGGCCGAAGGTCGCGGCGGGGCCGCTGCCGAGTGGCTGGCGGCGCATGGCAGGCCGTGCAGCGCCCTTGCGGGCCAGCAGTCCGGCGCTCAGCGATGCGAGGGGTTTGGGTTCGCCCATTTTTTCTACTCCCCCGTTCACTGGCCGGCCATGCGGCGGCCGAAACCGCCGCCCATCGGGCGGACGGTGCCGTAGCCGGGCTGTGCCGGCATCGGGGCGGAGAAGACGGTGCGGCGGAAATTCTTTTCCAGCCGGTCGTTTATATAGGTCCAAAGCTGGCGGATCTCGTCGGCCGAACGGCTGTTCGGATCGACCTCCATCACCGTGCGGCCATCGATCATCGAAGCCGCATAATCGGTGCGATGGTGCAGCGTTACCGGCGCGACGGTGCCGTGCTGCGACAGCGCAACCGCCGCTTCGCTTGTGATCTTGGCTTTCGGGGTTGCCGCGTTGACGACGAACACCAGCGGCTTGCCCGCTCGTTCGCACAGGTCGACGGTGGCGCCGACGGCGCGCAGGTCGTGCGGGCTCGGACGCGTCGGGACGACGATCAGCTCGGCGACCGAAATCACGCTCTGGATCGCCATGGTGATCGCGGGCGGTGTGTCGATGACCGCGAGCTTGAAGCCCTGCTGGCGCAATATCTCGAGGTCGGACGCCAGCCGCGCGACGGTCGTCTGCGCAAAGGCCGGCAGATCGGTCTCGCGTTCATTCCACCAGTCGGCAAGCGAACCCTGCGGATCGATGTCGATCAGGACGACCGGACCGGCGCCTGCAAGCTGGGCCTGCACCGCCAGATGCCCCGACAGGGTCGTCTTGCCCGACCCGCCCTTTTGTGAAGCCAATGCCAGAACGCGCACTGCTGTCCCCCTGAAAAAATCAACGAATTGGCGGGGGAATGCCATGCAGGGAGCTAAAATTGGGTTAACGATGATAAAAAGAAGGTGAACGAATTGCGCAGAAATCTGGTTAACAAGGCGTCAGTAACGACATGTGCCGAAGCGGGGCAACTTCGCTGCGCCCGGCCTCTATGCTAAGGGGCTGTTAGCCATTTGGGGTTAGGACCGGCTGCCGCGACGGCCGCCCGCCCGGTGCGGCGCAAGTCATTGGAGAATAAGATGCGTTCATTTCGCACCGCGCTGCGCCTCGCGCTCCCGATCGCTTCGGCCCTCGCTTTCGCGCTGCCCGCTCACGCGGACGTCAAGGATGGCGTCGACGCGTGGCAGGCCGGCGATTTTGCGAAGGCGGTGGCCGAATGGCGGCCGCTGGCGCTCGCCGGCGATGCCGATGCGCAGTTCAATCTGGGCCAGGCGTACAAGCTCGGGCGCGGTGTGGCGGTCGATCTGGTGCAGGCCGAAAGCTGGTATCGCCGCGCCGCAAAACAGGGCCATCTCCAGGCTGAGGATAATCTTGGCCTCGTCATCTTCACCGCCGGGCGGCAGAAGGAGGCGATGCCCTATATCATCCGCTCGGCCGAACGCGGCGAGCCGCGCGCGCAATATGTACTCGGCACCGCGCTGTTCAACGGCGACCTCATCGCCAAGGACTGGCCGCGCAGCTATGCGCTGACGAAACGCGCCAGCGATGCCGGGCTGACTGTCGCCTCGGCGCGGCTGGTCCAGCTCGACCAGCTCGTGCCGCTCGACCAGCGTCAGCGCGGGCTCGCCATGCTGCCGCAGATGGAAAAGGACGAAGCGCGTGCGCGTCTCGCGGCGGTCAGTGCGGGCGCCCCGGCGCCCGACGCAGCGCCCGCGCCGACGATCCGCACGGCCAGCCTGCCGGCCTCCCAACCGGGCGCGAGCTATACGCCGCCGCCGCTGATCGAACCGCAGCCCTCCGCCGCGAAGCCCGCCAAGGCGCGCGACGCCGCCACCGCCGCGAGCGAAGCGAGAGCCGATGCCGTCGCCGCGACGGCCGCCGCCAAGCCAGGGACCAGCTATGCTGCGCCGCCGCTGGCGGGCCCGCTGCCGGCAACCCCGGCCGCGGCTTCGGCGCCCAAGCGTATCCGCGTCGAGCCGGCGGCGACGCCTGATGCCGCGGCCAAGCCCGCGCCGGTGCGCGTCGCAACCTCCGGCCCCTGGCGCGCACAGCTCGGCGCCTTTGCGGTTGATGGCAATGCGAAGAAATTGTGGGCGACGCTGGCGCGCAAATATCCCGCCGTCGCGGCCCAGACCCCCGCCTATGTCAAGGCGGGGTCGGTCACGCGGCTTCACGCCACTGGCTTTGCCACCCGCGCCGATGCCCAGGGCTTTTGCGCTACGCTCCAGAAGAGCGGACAGGCCTGCCTCGTCGTCGACAAATAGCCGTCGGCGCGGCAGGCCCGCTTCGCCTTACCTCAATCCGCTTCAGGGCAGCCGCTTGATTGCGGGCGGCGTCCAGCGGCCTTCGCGCGCCGCGCGCTCGGGCAGGTAGAGGCGCAGGTTCATCGAAAAGGACCCGGCGGGGGCGGGCAGCCAGTTGGCCTGTTTGTCGGCGCCGGGGTCGTCCTTCTGGATATAGAGGTCGAGCGATCCGTCGGCATTGAACGCCAGCTTGTCGCGATCGCCGATCGCATAGCGGCCGATCGGATTGTCGACGAAGAACTGATCTTCGCCATACATGGTCAGCGACCAGAAGGCGTCGGCGGGCGGAAGCTGGTCCTTGTCGAAATGCAGCACATAGCGTGCGGCACCGGTCAGCGGCTTGCCCTCGCTGTCGAGCGGCGCCATCGGGTAGATGGCTTCCTCGGGCGGCAGCGCACCCAGCCCGGCATAGGCAACGAAGGCGCGTTGCAGATAGTCATTGCCATAAACGCCCAGCGCATTGCCCAGCGCGACCCAATTGTTGCGCGTCAGCGCCAGCCGTTTACGGCGATCGAGCATCCGCTGATAGGCGTCGGCCGCGGCGCGCGTCAGGCCGCGCTGGACCGCCGGATCGGCCTTTGCGAGGTCGAAATCCTGTCCCGGAACCAGACCCACGCGCTCCATGCGCAGCAGGATCGCGTAATCGGTGGCGTGCGGCGGATTGCGCTTCATCACCTCAGCGAAGCGCGCGAAAAAGGCGGCGGGCGTCATCTGTGCGACCTGGATCACCGGCGGGGTCTTCATGTCGACGCTGCTGTCGACCTTCGGCATTGTGACGGCGCGCGGTTTGCCCCATTGCGACAGCGGCGCAGCATCATAGCCTGCCTGCAGGCTGTGGACATGGTCGTAATCGGCGGGGCCGTTGGTCTGGATGCGCCCGATGATCCACCCCATGTCGGTCGGGCTGCGCACCATCCGCATCCCCTGGGGCAGCCTGCCCTGCCAATGCGGACCGACCAGCGCGACGGTACCACCGTCGTTGCCCGTGGTGCGCGTGCCCAGCGTCGCGAACACCTCGGTCCACATGTCCATGATCGGCACCACATGATAGCGGCCGGCGGTCTTCGGCAGCGTCAGGACGAGCGGGTCCTTGCCGACGTCATACCATAGCGAGGAATAAAGCGTGTCGGCGTTGGGGCGCACGACATCCTTGAAGGTCGCGTCGGGATAGGTTCGCATATGCGAGAAATCGTTCATCGGCGCGCGCAGCCGTCCGGGCGCACCGGCATTGGTCGATACGAGCCGGGTCGTGTCCATCAGCACCATCGGATAGCCATAGGTATAGGCGTCGAGGCCGATCTCATAGGCCTCCTCCTCGCTCGCGGGGGCCGCCTGCACGGCCGGGCCCGACAGCGTGCCCGCGAGCATCGCCAGCAGCGCCAACAGATATTTCATAGGACCTCACTCCTCTTTCCACCTTTGCATTGGCGCCGTAGCGGGGCAGGCGGGCGCAGTCTGTCATCGGGCCGACAATCTCGTTGGGAAAATTGCCGCCGCATCCTACTATGGGCGCCGGGAGGACGGGTGATGGCGTCGCGGTCGCGGGAAAGCGTGGGGGAAGACACAGCGCCGACGCACGGCGACCGGCTGGCCGTGCTGCGCCGCTGTCCGCTCTTCGCTGCCTGGCCGGAGGCGCGGCTTGCCGACCTCGCCCGCATCGCGCGCACCGCCGACTATCCGCGCGGCGCCGAAATCTTCGCGCGCGATCCCGAACAACGCGACATTTTCGTGATCGCGGCAGGCGGGGTCGAGGTCAGCCGGGGCAGCGCCGCCGGACGCAAGTTCGTGCTCAGCCTGTCGGGACCGTTCGAAGTGCTCGCGCTCGTTCGTCTGCTCGACAATCCGCCGATCCGTTTCGCCTACCGCGCGCATAAGGATACGACGCTGGTGCATCTGCCGGTGGCCGGGCTGCGCGCGATCCTCGATACCGATCCGATCCTGTGGCGTGACATCGCGCTGCTCATGTGCGCGCGGCAGGGTGACAGCCTGCGGCTGCTCAACGACCAGCAGCTCGGATCGCTCGACCAGCGCATGGCGTGGACGCTCGCTGACCTCGCGCGCATCCACGGCATCGCGGGCGAACAGGGGACCGACTTGGGTTTGCGATTGCCGCAGGAGCAATTGGGCGCGATGCTCGGCGTCACGCGCCAGAGCGTGAACAAGCTGTTGCGCGGGTTCGAGGAGGCGGGGCTGATCGCCATCGATTACAACCGCATTACCATCCGCGACCCTGCGGCGCTCGATCGCCTCGCGGCGCAGCGCGATTAGGCGACCCGCCCCGGCACCGCCGACAAAAAAAGGGGCCGCAAGGCCCCTTTTCGATCCGGCAAGCGACGCGCGGCGTCAGCCGGCGATATGTTCGGCGAGGACGGTGAGGCCGGCTTCGTTCACTTCGGCAAAGCCGCCTTCGACCTCGATCGTTTCGGGCTGGGCGCCGTTCGTCGCATAGATGGTCAGCGGGCCGTTGCGCAGCGTCGCCATGAAGGGCGCATGGCCTTCGAGCACCGAGAAATCGCCTTCGCTGCCCGGCACGGTGACCATATAGACGTCGCTCGACCGCTCGAGGCGGGCGGGGGTAACGAGTTCGAACTTCAGAGCCATATCTCTATTCCTACAACCCCTCCCCCGAAAGGGAGGGGCCATTATCTTCAGGCCGCGTCTTCGGCGAGCTTCGCGGCCTTGGCGACCGCTTCGTCGATGCCGCCGACCATATAGAAGGCTGCTTCGGGCAGATGGTCATATTCGCCGTCGACGACGGCCTTGAACGACTTCACCGTTTCCTCGATCGGCACGAACTTGCCGGGGATGCCGGTGAAGACTTCGGCGACGTGGAACGGCTGCGACAGGAAGCGCTGGATCTTGCGCGCGCGGGCGACGACCAGCTTATCTTCTTCCGAAAGCTCGTCCATGCCCAGGATCGCGATGATGTCCTGCAGCGACTTGTACTTCTGCAGCGTTTCCTGAACGCGGCGGGCGGTTTCGTAATGCTCCTGGCCGACCGTCGCGGCGGTCAGCACGCGGCTGGTCGAATCGAGCGGGTCGACCGCGGGATAGATGCCGAGTTCCGAAATCGCGCGGCTCAGCGTCGTGGTCGCGTCCAAGTGAGCGAAGGAGGTGGCGGGAGCCGGGTCGGTCAAGTCGTCCGCGGGGACGTAAATGGCCTGCACCGACGTGATCGAGCCCTTGGTGGTCGAGGTGATGCGTTCCTGAAGCGCGCCCATGTCGGTCGACAGGGTCGGCTGGTAACCCACGGCGGAAGGAATACGGCCGAGCAGCGCCGACACTTCCGAACCCGCCTGAGTGAAGCGGAAGATGTTGTCGACGAAGAACAGAACGTCCTGGCCTTCCTGGTCGCGGAAATATTCGGCCATGGTCAGGCCCGAGAGCGCGACGCGAGCACGCGCACCCGGGGGTTCGTTCATCTGGCCGAACACCAGCGCCACCTTCGACCCCTCGGGGGTCGGGTTGCCGTCGGCGTCCTTGGCGATAACGCCGGCGTCGAGGAATTCGTGATAGAGGTCGTTGCCTTCGCGGGTGCGTTCACCGACGCCCGCGAACACCGACACGCCGCCGTGGCCCTTGGCGATGTTGTTGATCAGTTCCTGAATGAGAACGGTTTTGCCGACGCCGGCGCCGCCGAACAGGCCGATCTTGCCGCCCTTAGCGTAGGGCGCGATCAGGTCGATGACCTTGATGCCGGTGACCAGGATCGCCGCTTCGGTTGACTGGTCGACGAATTCGGGAGCCTTGGCATGGATCGGTGCGGTCATGTCGCTGTTCACCGGGCCGCGCTCGTCGATCGGGTCACCGATGACGTTGAGGATGCGGCCGAGCGTCTGCGGGCCGACGGGAACCGAAATCTGCGCACCGGTGTCGGTGACGGGCTGGCCGCGGGTCAGGCCGTCGGTCGCATCCATCGCGATCGTGCGGACGGTGTTCTCGCCAAGGTGCTGCGCAACTTCGAGGACGAGGCGGTTGCCATTGTTGTCGGTTTCGAGCGCGTTCAGAATGGCGGGCAGCGGGCCGGTGAACTGGACGTCGACGACGGCGCCGATGACCTGTGCAACGCGGCCGGTCGCGGTGCCGGTCGCAGCAGCCTTCGGCGCTGCGGCCTTCTTCGGCGCAGCAGCCTTGGGCGCGGCGGCCTTCTTGGCGGGAGCCTTCTTTTCAGCGGGAGCGGTAGCCATGGTCTTCTTCCTTGGGTTGATCGGTTAGAGCGCTTCGGCGCCCGCGATAATCTCGATAAGTTCGGTGGTGATCGCCGCCTGACGCGTGCGGTTGTAAACGATGGTCAGCTTGTTGATCAGCTCGCCCGCATTGCGCGTCGCATTGTCCATCGCAGTCATCGACGCGCCCTGTTCGGACGCGGCGTTTTCAAGGAGGCCCTTGAAGATCTGGATGGTGACGTTGCGCGGCAAGAGGTCAGCAAGGATTTCTTCCTCGCCCGGTTCATATTCGACCGCAGCGCCGCTCGACGCCGGAACGTCAGCGGGCGGCGGAACCGGGATCATCTGCTGGCCGGTTGCGATCTGAAGCAGTGCCGAGCGGAACTTCGAATAGAAGAGGTGCGCGACGTCGAAGGCGCCGGCTTCGTAAAGCTCCATCACCTTCGCTGAAATCTCGTTCGCCTGATCGAAGCCGATATCGCGGATGCCGGTCGTTTCGTAATTCTCGATGATCTGGCCGGGAAAGAGGCGGGCGATCACCGGCCGGCCCTTGCGGCCGACGAGGAAGAAGCGAACCGTCTTGCCTTCGGCCTGCAGCGCCAGAGCCTTGTCGCGTGCCGCCTTGACGATGTTCGAGTTGAACGCGCCGGCAAGGCCGCGGTCGCTGTTGAGCACGACCAGCAGGTGGGTGTCGCTCTTGCCGGTACCCGACAGCAGCTTGGGCGCCGAATCCGACGCGCCGACCTTGGAGGCGAGGCTGGCGACGACGCCTTCGAGCCGCTCGGCATAGGGCCGCGCAGCTTCGGCCGCGGCCTGCGCCTTGCGCAGCTTGGCGGCGGCAACCATCTTCTTGGCCTTGGTGATCTTCTGGGTCGATTTGACCGAGACGATCCGCCCTTTGAGTTCCTTAAGCGATGCCATTACGGCCCCTCTTGTTCGTCAGCCCGGCGCAGGAGGCCGGGCTCACGGTAACTTGGCTTACGCGAAAATCTTGGCGAAGGCGTCGAGCGCCGCGACCAGGCTCTTCTTGGTGTCGTCGCCAAGATCCTTGGTGTCGCGGATCGCCTTCAGCACATCGGCATGGTCGCTGCGCAGATAGGCGAGCATCGCCGCTTCGTAGCGCGACACGTCGGTCGTCGCGACAGCGTCGAGATAACCGTTGGTGCCGGCAAAGATCGATGCGGTCTGCTCTTCGAACGGCATCGGCTGGAACTGCGGCTGCTTCAAGAGCTGCGTCAGGCGCGCGCCGCGGTTGAGCAGCTTTTGCGTCGAGGCGTCGAGGTCCGAACCGAACTGCGCGAAGGCTTCCATTTCGCGATACTGTGCAAGCTCGAGCTTGATCGAGCCCGACACCTTCTTCATCGCCTTGGTCTGCGCGGCCGAGCCGACGCGGCTCACCGACAGGCCGACGTTGATCGCCGGACGGATACCCGCGTTGAACAGGTTGGTTTCAAGGAAGATCTGGCCGTCGGTGATCGAAATCACGTTGGTCGGGATGTACGCCGAAACGTCACCCGCCTGCGTTTCGATGATCGGCAGCGCGGTGAGCGAGCCCGAACCATTGTCGCTGTTCATCTTCGCAGCGCGCTCGAGCAGGCGGCTGTGCAGATAGAAAACGTCGCCCGGATAGGCTTCGCGGCCCGGCGGGCGGCGGAGCAGCAGCGACATCTGGCGGTAGGCGACGGCCTGCTTCGACAGATCGTCATAGACGATCACGGCGTGCATGCCGTTGTCGCGGAAGAACTCGCCCATCGTCACGCCGGCATAGGGGGCGAGATACTGGAGCGGCGCGGGTTCCGACGCAGTCGCGGCGACGACGATCGAATATTCCATCGCGCCATTTTCTTCGAGCTGGCGAACGATCTGCGCGACGGTCGAACGCTTCTGACCGACGGCGACGTAGATGCAGTAGAGCTTCTTCGATTCGTCGTCGCCCTTGTTGACGTCCTTCTGGTTGATGAAGGTGTCGATCGCGACGGCGGTCTTGCCGGTCTGACGGTCACCGATGATCAGTTCGCGCTGGCCGCGGCCGACGGGAACGAGCGCGTCGAGCGCCTTGAGGCCGGTCTGGACCGGTTCGTGAACCGAGGTGCGCGGGATGATGCCCGGCGCCTTGACTTCGACGCGCATGCGCTTGTCGGCCTTGATCGGGCCCTTGCCATCGATCGGGTTGCCGAGGCCATCGACGACGCGGCCGAGCAGACCCTTGCCGACGGGGACGTCGACGATCGTGCCGGTGCGCTTGACGGTGTCGCCTTCCTTGATCTCGCTGTCCGAGCCGAAGATCACGATGCCGACGTTGTCGGCTTCGAGGTTGAGCGCCATGCCCTTCACGCCATTGGCGAATTCGACCATTTCGCCGGCCTGGACATTGTCGAGGCCATAGACGCGGGCGATGCCGTCACCGACGGAGAGCACCGAACCGATTTCGCTGACCGTGGCGTCGGTCCCGAAATTGGCGATCTGGTCCTTGATGACCTTGCTGATTTCAGCGGCGCGGATTTCCATTATTCAGCCTTTCATCGGGCAATTTGGCGTCGGGCTTTTCAGCCCTTCATCGCCTGGGCGAAACTGTTGAGACGGGTACGGATGCTGCCGTCGATCAGCTGGCTGCCCAGCTGGACGACGAGGCCGCCGAGAATGGCGGGGTCGACGGTGGTCGCGATCTTCACGTCGCGGCCGACACGGGTCTTGAGGTTGGCGGCGAGCGCCTTCAATTGCTCGGCGCTCAGCGGGTGGGCGCTGGTGACCTTGGCGGTCACTTCACCGCGGTGCGCCGCGACGATCGCATGATAGGCGTCGATCATCGCGGGCAGATCGGCAAGGCGGCGATTTTCGGCGAGCACGCCCAGGAATTTGGCGGTCAGCGAATCGAGCTTCAACGCCTTGGCCACCGCCTCGATTGCCTTTTCGGCATCGCCGCGGGTAACGACGGGGCTCGAAATCAGGGTCGCCAGATCGGCCGAATCGGTCAGCGCGGTCTGCAGCGTTGCAAGGCTCGCCTGAACGCCGTCGATTGCCTTCGATTCGCTCGCCAGATCGAACAGCGCGCTGGCATAGCGGCCCGCGAGGCCCGCCGTGATGTTGCCCTGAATGCCGCCGGAATTCTCCACGCGCGAAAGTCCTTCTCTACGATCCCGTGGGGGATTTGGTCGCGCTGTTTTCGGGGAAATTCGACGAACCACCCCCGCGCGAAGTCGCGGCGCGCCTAGCAACGATTCTGTTGCAATGCAAGGTGGCGGTGGGAGGAATCCGCTTCACCTTCCGCCCCCCTTTGCGTCGCGCTTGTCGAAGCGGCCGACTTTCTCCAAACAGGCGCGAAAGTCGGATCGCGCCACGACTGGCGCGGCAAGCACGGAAGAGGGCAAGGCCGATGGGCGAAATGATCCGTATGACAATGGACGACGGCGCGGAAATCGCGGTCTATCACGCCCAGCCAGTCGGCGAACGCCGCGGCGGGCTCGTCCTGATCCAGGAAATCTTCGGGGTCACCGATCATATTCGCGAGCTGTGCGACGAATATGCGGCCGACGGCTATGAGGTGCTGTCGCCCGCGCTGTTCGACCGCGAGCATCCGGGATTCGAAAGCGACTATTCGGGGCGGCAGTTCGAGCGCGCGGTGCAGCTGGCGCGCGAACTCCATCCGTTCGAACAGAGTCTGAAGGACGCGCAGACCTGTATCGATGCCCTGAAGGCGAAGGGGCCGGTCTTCATCACCGGCTATTGCTACGGCGGGTCGGTCGCGTGGCGAATGGCGCAGATCAGCCCCGATCTGGCCGCCGCTTCCTCCTATTACGGTAGCCTCGTCCCGACAATGTTCAAGGATGAGGCGCCGGGGTGCGCCGCCATCGCCCATTTCGGCCGCTTCGACGGCGGCATTCCGATGGACGGCGTCGAGACGTTGATCGCGCGCGATCATCCGACCGCGCGAATCTTCGTCTATGAGGCGGGCCACGGCTTCAACAGCGACCGCCGCAAGGATTATCACGAACCGAGCGCCGACCTCGCGAGGGACCGCACACTCATGCTGTTCAAGGCGTGCGGGGGATAGCAGACGCTGCCACGACCCCGCGCAGCATCAGGGCGCTGGCTTTGCTCCCGCCCCTGCCGCCGCCTTCTGGCACTGGTAGACGAGCCGCTCGTTCGGGCTGGCGGGCAGTACGGCGCGAATTGCATCCTGCTGCGTCGCGAGCCCGGCAAGCGCGTCGGGGTCGGTGGTGCAGGCCTTGAGCGTGATCCCCGCCCGCGCCTCGCGCGCCAGCTTCATGGTGTCGGCATCGAGCAGATAGCGGTCGACGCGATAATCCTTCGCCGCCGGATCGATCGACGCGACGGTCACGGTCGCCTCCTCATTGGGCACCAGGATACGCTGCCAACGGCCATCGGCGCCCATCGCATATTGGGTGCGGTCGTTGACGCAGCCGTTCGCGGCGATCGCGACCGGCACGTCGGTGGTCGACGACACGGTAATGCGGCTGCGGTCAGGGCGGATCGTGCAGAGATAATTGCCTTCGGCAAGCTTGGCCCCTTCGGGCTTCGCCGTATCGGCCGTATCGCCTTCGACCGCGTCGAGCGCCGCATGCGCATCGGGCCGCGTCGCAAAGAGCAGCGCCGCGAACAGCATCAGCGCGGCCCCGGCGCTCCCCGCGATCTTGGCGCGGCGCATATTCTTCTGATTGTAGAAGATCAGCGCCGCCCCGGCGCCGAGCGCGCCGATCACGAACAGCACCCCGGCGAGCGCCATGCGGTTCTCACGCGCGGTCATCGCCGCTTCCTCGGCGCGCGCGGCCTTGAGGTCATGGTCGAGCTTCGCCGCTTCGTCGCGCGCGGCATTGGCCTGCGCCAGCGCGCGGGCATCGGCTTCCAGCGCGGCGCGGTCGCGGGCGTCGGCCTCGGCCATCGTCAGGCACGGCGTTCCGACGCTCGCGAAACTCTGTCCGGCGTCGCCAAGGAAGCGCGTCACCTCGCGGCCCGCGATCGCGAAGGCGAAGGGCGAATCGCCGTCGTCGGCGCGGGTGATGAAGGTGTTGATGCCGACGATGCGCCCGCAACTGTCGACGAGCGGTCCGCCCGAATTGCCGCGCGCGATCTTCGCCGTGTGGACATAGGTGGCGATGCCCTCGATCGCTTGGGTGTTCGACAGATTGCCCTCGCTTCGCACCGGGCTGCGCGGGGTGATATAATCGGTCGCGCTCTGCGCGGTCGCAAGGTCGACATTGCCCGGATAGCCGAGCGCGACGACCTCTGCCCCCGCCTCGAACGGCCCCGAATAGATGACCGCGGCGGGCACGTGCCCCTCGGTCATTTCGATGAGCGCCAGGTCGCGCTTGGTATCGATCGCGATCAGCTTGCCGGCATAGCTTTTCTTCCCTTCGGAGGGGACGACGCCGAGCGCGACATTGTTCGGATATTTGGCCGCCGATTCGACGACATGGGCGTTGGTGAGGATGCGGGTCGGCGAAATGGCGATGCCGCTGCCATGCCCGAAGCCGACGACTTCGCCATCGACCATCGCTACGGTGACGACGCGGACGACGCTGCGCGAAACCGCGCTGATATCGTCGGCAGCGCGGGCCGGAACCGCGAAGGCGACGAGGGCAAGCAGGGGGGCGAGGAAGAATGCGAGAAGACGGGTCATGGCCGCGAACCTAGTCGCTGCGCGCGCGAAGGCAAGTTAGAGGTAGGGGCGCCACATGATCAGCCATGCCCCGGCGCTGCCGACCAGAATGGCGATCGCGCTCGTCGCCAGCACTACGGTCACGGCGGATCGCACCGCGGGCCTGCCCCGCGCGCCGGTGCGCAAATAGAGTTCGGTCACGCCGAGCGGCAGCAGCGAGTTGGCGAAAGCCAGGAAGATGTCGAACGGGCCGTCCATCGCCGTGCCGATCCCCGCGCCGCCGGCCGCGATGCCCCAGGTCATATAGCCGACGCGCATGAACCAGACTGCGCTCGCCACCGCGAACAGGCGTAGCGTCCAGCGCCGGTGCGCCGCAAACCGGCGCGCCCGGGCATCCCGCCATGCAAGCGCGCCGAAGAGAAGAATGAGCAGCGCATCGAGGCTGATTCCCACCGCGCCCGCCCAGTGCAGCCAAGTGCCGCGCACCCAGGTCAGCCAGAGCCCGCCGAGCGCGAGCACCAGCGCGCTGAGCAGATAGAGCCGGCCGTTCCAGCGGTGGATGGCGGGCCAGCGTCCCCGGATCGCGGGCACCAACTGCACCAGCCCGCCGAAGGTGATGGCCGCCGCCATCAGCACATGTGCCGCAAAGAAGAGATTGCCGCCCACATCGCCGGGCACGAAGCCCTTGATCAGCGGCTTGGCATTCCAAGCGGCGAAGTCACCCGACAAGGAGGGCGAGTAGTAGAAAAGCAGGATGAAGGCGGTGAAGAGCAACTGGCCCGCCGCGATCGACAGGAAGCAGAGGGTAGCGGAAAGCCGGAGCCAGTCGCGCGGCGCCGCCCGCTTTCCGCCGGTCTGCGATACGTCGATGGTCGTCATTCGATAGTCTCCGATGTCATCCGTCGATGCCGGGCATCGAAACTGTTGGTTTGGTGGAAAAAATCAGAGGCGAGCGCATCGTCCGGCTTTGAGCGCAAGCATCGGGACGCATCGCCGCGCCTGGCATGACAAATCGGCGAGCAGACAAAGGAGCCGCATATGACTGATCGAATGCGCTATCGAATTCAGGGGCTGGACCCCGCGCCCTTCGCCCCGCTTTTCGCGCTCGACGATGAGGCGCTGAGCGCGCGGAACGCCCGCCGCGTCATTGCCACCGCCGACCGCGGCTTTCCCTGCCGGGTCAGCCTGGAGGACGCAAGGGCGGGCGAGGAACTAGTACTGCTGCATCACCTCAGCCACGACGTCGCCACGCCCTATCGCAGCGCCTATGCCATTTATGTCCGGCGCGGCGCGGCGCGCACGATGTGGCGCGACCGGACGCCGCCCGTGTTCGAGGGGCGCCCGCTCGCGATGCGTGCCTTTGGTGCCGACGGCATGCTGCGAACCGCGCGGGTCGCAGGGCCGGGCGAAGCCGATGCCGCAATCCGCGACCTGTTCGCGGACGCCGGCATCGCCTATATCGACGCCCATAATGCCGCGTACGGATGCTTTGCCGCGCGGATCGAGCGGGATGCGAGCGAGGGAGCCGAGCCATGAGCGCCGACAGCATGACCGATGCCGATCGCTGGGCGGCGGTGCAGCGCCGCGACCGTGCGCTCGACGGACGCTTCGTCACCGGTGTGCTGACGACGGGCATCTATTGCAGGCCGAGCTGCGCGGCGCGGCATCCGGCGCGCGCGAATGTCCGCTTCTTCGCCGACGGAGCCGCAGCACGCGCCGCCGGACTGCGCCCGTGCAAGCGTTGCCTGCCAGACGATGTCGCGCGCGACGAAGGCGCCGTGATCGCCGCCATCGCCGCGATCAAGGACAGCGAGGAGCCGCTCGCGCTCGCCGATCTTGCGGCGCGTACCGGCTATTCGGCGACCCATTTTCAGCGCGTCTTCACCCGTCACACCGGCCTTTCGCCAGCTGCCTATGCAAGGGCGCTGCGCGAGGAGCGCGCCCGGGCGGCGTTGAGCGAGGCGGGGCGCGTGACCGACGCCATCTATGACGCGGGCTTTTCGGGGCCGTCGCGCTTTTACGACACGATGGAGGGACGCATGGGAATGACCGCTTCGGCATGGGTGAATGGCGGCAAGGGCGCGACGATTCACTGGGCGGTGGTATCGACGAGCCTTGGCGACATGCTCGTCGCGGCGACCGCAAAGGGCGTGTGCCGCCTCAGCTTTGCGGAAGGGCGCGATGCGCTTGAGGCGCGCTTCCCGGCCGCCGAACTGGTCGAGGGCGGCGCCGATTTCACCGCGCTGCTGCAGCAGGTGGTCGATGCGGTAGAGGCGCCGGCGGCCGGTTTTGACCATATTCCGCTCGATGTGAAGGGCACCGCCTTTCAGGAAGCGGTCTGGCGCGAACTGCGCAAGATACCGGCGGGCGAGACGCGCAGCTACGCCGACATCGCGGCCGCGGTCGGCAAGCCCAAGGCGGTGCGCGCCGCGGGCAGCGCCAATGGTGCGAACAACGTCGCGGTCCTCATCCCGTGCCACCGCGTCGTGCGCAGCGACGGCTCGCTCGGCGGCTATGCCTATGGCCTGCCGATCAAGCGCGAACTTCTGAAAAGGGAAATTAAATGACCGACAAAATCGCGACCTTCCGTGCGCTTCACATTCCCGGTGACCCGCTGATTCTGGTCAATATCTGGGATGCCGGCAGCGCGAAGGCGGTCGCCGCCGCGGGGGTCAAGGCGATCGCGACCGGAAGCTATGGCGTCGCCGGCGCGCAGGGCCGCGCCGATGGCGAGGATTTTCCGCTCGCCGATGTGTTCGAGAATCTCGCGCGCATCCTGTCGGTCACCGACTTGCCGGTCACGATCGACATGGAATCGGGCTATGGCGCCGATCCCGCCAGCGTTGGCGCCTCGGTCGCGCGGGCAAGGGCGGCGGGAGCGGCGGGGATCAATATGGAGGACCGGATGCCCGGCCGGAACGATCTGTTGCCGATCGCGGAGGCGCAGGCGCGCTACCGTGCCGCGGCCGATACCGGAATTTTCGTCAACGCCCGCTGCGATGTCTTTCGCGGCGCCGATGCGGCGAAGGAGGGCGACCGGCTCGTCGCCGCCGTGCTCGAGCGCGCCCGCGCCTATGCCGATGCCGGCGCAGGCTCGCTGTTCGTCCCCTTCCTCGGCGATGCGCGCTGCATTGGCGCGATTTGCGCGGCGTCGCCGCTACCGGTCAATATCCTGCGCGCCAAGGCGGGGCCGACCCATGCCGAACTGGCGGCGCTCGGCGTCGCGCGGATCAGTCATGGGCATCAGCCGTGGGCGGCGGCGATGGCGTGGCTGACCGGTCAGGCGCAGCAGGTGCTGGGCGGCGGCGAACCCGATTATTGAGTGGCCGTTGCGGGCCGCGCCACGGCGTACATTTCCTTTGCCATCGTCTTGGTGAGCGCCCAGCGATCGTCGCCTTCCTTGTAGAGATCGAAGTGGGTGCGGCCGGGAACGAAGCGGAAGCTCGCCTTTGCGCCGAGGCCGTCGAGGACGGCCTTCAGCCGCTCGGCTGACTGGTTGAGATAAAAAGTGTCCGCGGTGCCGACGGTAAGATGGATCTTGCCGTCGAGATCGGGTTTGAGCCGTGCCCAGTCACGCGCGATGATATGCGCTATGTCATAATGATCGCGCCAATAGGTGACGACGGCGGGATAGATCTTGCCGGTCACGCGATTGAACATCGGGCAGGGACGTCCATCGGGGCATTTGGGCGAAAAGACCCAGTCGAAGCTTGCAAGCTGGCCGCCATAGGGACCGAGTACCGCCTCGAGTTGGGCGAACTGGCGAAAGGTCGCGACGACCTTGCCGTCCTCGCGAACGAGCGGCCGGTCGTTTCCGTCGCTGCCTGCATAGGCGTTGGCGGCAGGCGCATAGAGGTCGATATTCGTGAAATCGTGAAAATCGCTCGGGTCGGGCGCGGTCGGCCAGCTTCCGCCGAACAGCTTCGGATAGGCGACCTGCAACCACAACGTCGACCAGCCGCCCGAACTGTGCCCGGTCAGGAAGCGGCCCGACGGACGGGCGTCCATGCGATATTTCATTTCCAGCGCGGGGATCGCCTCGGTCGTCAGTGCCGTTCCCCACGGGCCGTTGTTGGCCGAATCGGCAAATTCGTGCGTTCCGGTCGCGATATGATGGTCGAGGAAGACCCAGATCATCGGAGGAAGGTCGCCCTTCGCCATCATCGCCGCTGTGCGCGCAGCGCTTGCGTGCGCGCTGTCGCTCGTGCTGCCGAAGCCGCCGTCCGAATAGACGGTGGGGTAGGTGTCGCCGCCCTTGGCATAGCCCGGCGGCAAGGCGACCCATCCCTCGATCGCTGTGTCGCGACCCCAGAAGCGCGACAGGGCGGCGCTGTGGACGGACAGCGGCTCGACCGACGTCAGCCCGGGTTCGATACCCGCCCGCGCCTCGGGCGATAGCGCGGCAAGCCAGGCTGCAAAATCCTGGCCCGCGATCTCGCGATCGAGGGACAAGGTCGGCACCGGCCCTGGCAGACGGGCTTCGACGACGGGCGAAACCAGATCGCCGGCGCCGCGCCCGCCATAATTATAATCATGGTTGCGGTCGAACACCGCCTGGATGCGATAGGTGCCCGGCGCCAGTGTCGACCAGGCGGCCGGAAAGGCATCGACGTCGGTGCCGACGATTGCGGTCCG
The DNA here is from genome assembly GCF_052384365.1 of Sphingopyxis sp. Q841. NCBI lineage: Bacteria > Pseudomonadati > Pseudomonadota > Alphaproteobacteria > Sphingomonadales > Sphingopyxidaceae > Sphingopyxis > Sphingopyxis sp. Q841. The sequence goes on from NZ_JBQSUM010000001.1 coordinate 1,998,767, forward strand.
GCCCGGCTTGAGGCTGCTCACTTCGATCGCCGCGATCGCGGTGCCGGTCGGCTCGAACGGCGACGTGTCGACCGCGTCCTGGGGCTTTGCGCCGGGTTCGACCTTTTGAGCGAAGACGATCAGGCGCCCGCTGCCCTCATCGCCGAGATCCTTTGGCGTGACGACCGGAACCGCGATTGGCTCGGCAAGAAGCGGCGTGGCGCTGACGGCAACGAGGCCGGTGGCGAGGGCGAGCGCAAGGCGCAGGGTCAAGCGGGACATGACAAAGGTCTAGCCCCAATGTCGGCCCTGTAAATGCCGATTCGCCTTAAACGAAACTATAGGGATCGACGTCGATCGCGAGGCGCACCTTTGCCGGCCAATCTATCCGACCGATCCAGTCGCGGATCGCGCCCTGCAGGTCGAAACTGCGCGGCGCGTGGAGGAGGAGGCGGAAGCGGTGGCGGCCGCGCAGCATCGCAAGCGGCGCGGGCGCGGGGCCATAGATAGCGAGACCATCGGCGACAGGCGCCTTTTCGCCCAGCCGCTGCGCGACGCCGCGCGCGACTTCGATATCCTCGGACGAAATGACGAGCGCGGCGAAGCGGCCATAGGGCGGCGCCCCGGCGAACTTTCTCGCCGCCGTTTCGGCGGCATAAAAGCCTTCGCGGTCGTTGGCGACCAGCGCCGCCATCACCGGCGCGTCGGGCACGCGTGTCTGGATCAGCACCTCGCCGGGCTTCACCCCGCGCCCCGCGCGTCCCGCAACCTGTGCGATCTGCTGGAAGGTCCGCTCCGCGGCGCGCAGATCGCCGCCGTCGAGGCCGAGGTCGGCGTCGACCACCCCGACGAGCGTAAGATTGGGGAAATGATAGCCCTTGGTCACGAGCTGGGTGCCGATGATGATGTCGACGAGTCCGCCCTCGACCGCCTCGACAAACTCGGCCGCCTTCGCGGGCGACCATAAGGTGTCGCTGGTGACAATCGCGGTGCGCGCCTCGGGAAAACGTAAGCTCACCTCGTCGGCGACGCGCTCGACGCCGGGGCCGCAGGCGACGAGGCTGTCCTCGTCCTCGCATTCGGGGCATAGGCGCGGCGGCGGCATCACATGGCCGCAATGGTGGCAGGCGAGGCGATGGACTAGCCGGTGCTCGACCATCCACGCGGTGCAGTTAGGGCATTGGATGCGGTGGCCGCAGGTACGGCACAGCGTCAGCGGCGCGAAGCCGCGGCGGTTGAGGAAAAGCAGGCTCTGCTCGCCCTTTTGCAACCGGTCGGCGAGTGCCTCAACGAGCGGCGGGGCGAGCCAGCGGCCGCGATCTGGCGGATCCTGCCGCATGTCGATTGCTGCCAGGTCGGGTAGTGTCGCGCCGCCATATCGGGCGGGCAGCACGATATGGCGGTAACGCCCTGCCTCGACCTGCGCGAGGCTTTCGAGCGCCGGAGTCGCGCTCGCAAGGATCACCGGCAGCCCCTCGAAATGGCCGCGCATCACCGCGACGTCGCGCGCGTGATAATGGACGCCATCCTCCTGCTTGAAGCTGGTTTCATGCGCCTCGTCGACGACGATCACGCCCAGATCGGCATAGGGCAGGAACAGCGCCGAGCGCGCGCCGACGACGATCTTCGCCTCGCCGCTTGCGATCGCGTGCCAGGCGCGCCGCCGCTCGACCGACCGCAGCCCGCTGTGCCATGCCACCGGCTCGCAGCCGAAGCGCGCCGCGAAGCGCGTCAGCATCGGTTCGGTAAGCGCGATTTCTGGGAGCAGGACCAGCGCCTGCCTGCCCGCTTCGATGGCGGCGGCAATCGCCTCCATATACACTTCGGTCTTGCCCGATCCCGTGACGCCGTCGAGCAGCAGCGTCTCGAACCCGCGGGCGGCGACGGCGTCGCGCAATTGCCCGGCGGCGGCCGCTTGCTCGTCCGAGAGGTCGGGCGGCGCGAAGCCGGGGTTGGGCTCCGGGTAGGGCTGATCGGCCGACACGCTCACGGCCTCGAGCGCGCCCGTCTGGACGAGGCCGCGGATCACCGCCTCGCTGACTTCGCCCAGCGCCGCGAGTTCGCGCACAATGCCTTGGCGCGCGCCGATCTTTTCGAGCGCCACGGTGCGCTGCGGCGTCATCCGTGCCGGCAGCTCTCCCGTGGCGCGATATTCGACGATGGGGCGCCGCGCGTCGGCAAAGGCGGCGCCGGGCAGAACCATGCGCAGCACCGATCCCGGGGGTGCGAGATAATAGTCGCTCGTCCATTCGACGAGGCGGCGCAGCGGGGCGCGGATCGGCGGCACCGGCACGACCTCGAACAGATTGCGCAGGCGGTTGTCGCCGACGGGTTCGGGGGCGCCGAAGCTTTCATCCTCCCACACCACGCCGCCCAGCCGCCGCGGGCCGAGCGGCGCGACGACGACGCTGCCGAGCGGCGCGTCGCTGCCGTGCGGGACGCGATAGTCGAGCGGGCCGAGGGCGGCGGTCAGAAGGAGGACGCGGGCGCGGGTCATGGAAGCGATGACGATATAGGAGCGCGGCGAAAATAGGAAAGCGCGCTATGCCTCGCCGAGCCGATACCCGATGTCCGCTGCCGACGTGCGCCGGCGGATCACATCGCCTTGATATAGTCGACCATCTGGCCGACCACGGTTCCCCAGCCGTCGTGGAAGCCCATTTCCTCATGCTTCTGGCGCGCGGCGCTGTCGCCGTGGACCGCGACGGCGCGATAGAGGGTGCTGTCGCCCTGCGGGGTCAGGAACAGGCCGGCGGTGAAGAAGGGCGCCGGCGCCGGCCGGAAGCCGGGGAGCAGCGTGTCGGTGAAGATCAGCCGTTCGCCCGGCACGACTTCCAGATAACAGCCGCTGTTGGGAAACTCCTCACCCTCGGGCGAGCGCATCGTCGTGCTGAAGACGCCGCCGGGGCGCAGGTCCATCTCGCAAGCGGTGACCGTCCAGGGCTTGGGCACGAACCAGTGCACCAGATGCTCGGGCGTGGTCCAGACCTTCCATACAAGGTCGGCGGGCACGTCGATCACGCGTTCGAGGACAAGGTCGAGGTCGGGGTCGACCGGGCTGAGCGGAAAGGTCATTCGAAGGTCTCCTTCTTGTTCTTGAGCGAGAGCAGATAGGCATCCATGCGGTCGAGCCGGCCTTCCCACAGGCGGCGCTGGGTCGCGAGCCAGTCCTCGGCCAGCCGCAGCCGGTCGGGGGCAAGGCTGTAGGTGCGGACCCGGCCAAGCTTGCGCGAATGGACGAGGCCGCAGCCTTCGAGCACCTTGAGGTGCGCGAGAAAGGAGGGGAGCGCCATGGGGTGGTGCGCCGCAAGTTCACTGACCGAGGCCGGTCGTTCGCCCAGCCGTTCGAGGACCTGCCGCCGTGTCGGGTCGGCGAGGGCGCGGAAGATGCCGTCGATCATCGCCGGTTCGGGCGCAATCGGGGCGTCGGGCCGGATGGTCGACATGGCGCATTCCTTTCGCCCGCCCTCCTAGCTCGGTCCAATACTTAGGTCAATGACTAACTATTGAGACAGGCACCGCGCGGTGCGATTTCGCTGGCGGATCGGGAGATCAGGCGGTGACGGTGCGGCGCGGACGGGAGCGGACGGGCTTCGGTCGCCGGAACCAGAAGGTCCACACTGCAAAGCTGCCGAGCATCGCCATCGTCAGCCCCGACAGGGTCATGACGATGCGATAGCCGAGTCCGCCGACCTTGGCGGCGTGCAGCGGATAGGCCTTGTTGAACGCCTGTGCGGCGGGCGCCATGGCGAGCGCGTCGCGCGCGCCGAGCAACTCGCCCGTCTGCGCATCGAACCAAAGCGTCGACCGGCCGTTGGGAAGCCATTCGGCCTGCTGGCGCATCCGCAGCATGATCGGGTCGCCCGCCTTGCGCGGCAGGCTGAGGATGCGGAACTCGCCGTCCGGAAAGCGGCGGCGCGCCTCGGCGAGCATCGCCGCATAGTCGGGCTTCGCAGCCAGCGGGCCGCCCTTATATTGGGGCGGCGCCATCGACTTCTCTGCCGCGGCAATCGAACCGAAGGGCGCGACGACAGCCATCGCGAAGGGGCGAAAGATCATCATCGTCCCGGTGACGACCGAAAGCAGCAACAGCGGTGCCATCACGATCCCCAGGTCGCGGTGATGCGTGACGATCGCCGGCCGGCTCATCCGCTTGGGCCACAGGCGCAGGCGGAAGGTCCGGCGCGTCCGCCACCACAGGATGACGCCCGACACAATGAAGAACAGCCCGCACAGGCCGGCGATGCCGATCACCCACTCGCCGCTGTCACCGGCGAAGAGATGATGATGAAAATCGAAGATCCACAGCTCGGGCCGCTCCCACTGGCTCGCCCAGCGGGTGACGATCTGTCCGGTCTGGTCGGCATAGGCGCCGGCGCCTTCGTCGAAGCGGGTCTGGTGGAGACCGAAGCCGTCGCGGGCATAGATGATGCCCTGCGCGCCCGGCTGCGCCATGATCGCCTCGGTCGCCCGCGTCACGCTGCCAAGGTCGCTGCGCAGCGGATCGCCGCTATGCGGCAGCCCGATCCACGCATCCTTGTGCACGAGGATCGCGCCGGTGAGGCCGAGCAGGCCAAGCACCAGTCCGATCAGCCCGCCGGTCCAGCGGTGCAGCGTGTCGAGCAACTGCATCAGAAGCGATAATCCCAGCCCAGCGTGAAGGTGCGTCCGCGCCCGGCGAAGTTGAAGAAATTGTCGGTCGGGCGCTGGGTGTCGCTCGCATAGGCGATATATTGCCGGTCGAACAGATTCTGCACCGCCAGGCTGATGCCGCCGATCCGCGTCTGGTAGCGCAGGAAGGCGTCGGTCAGATTATAGCCCTCGAAATCGTTGCGCGGGTCGCGCGTCGGGCCAGTGAAACTGCGCGCCAGATAGAATTGCGTCTGGACGCGCGCCGACAGCGGCCCCTTGCCGTAGCTGGCGGCGAGGTTCAGCCGGTCGGGCGAGATATTCGCACCGTCAAGGTCGGTTTCGACCACATCGTCGCCGTCGGCATCATATTTGCCGTCGAGATGGGCATAGCCGGCCGAGACGGTCAGACCGTCGATCGGCAATTTGACCGCCAGATTGATTTCCAGTCCCTCGATCGCGACGCGCTGGCGCAGCACGTCGAAAATGCCGTCGGGCCGGGCGACGAGCAATTGCCCCTCCTTGCTCGACGACCAGAAATAGGTCGCGCTCGCATCGAGCGGGCCGCGCTTCACCTCGACACCGATCTCGCGGTTGTTCGAAACGATCGGACGGATGTTGAGGAAATTGTCGATCTCGACCCCCGGCGTGCTCACCGCGCGGGTGATGCGGCCGACGTCGGGGGCGGTATAGCCCTCGGCATAGCTCGCATAGGCGCGGATGCCGGGGATCGGCTCGACGATAACCCCGCCGTTCAGCAGCACGTCGTCGAAACTCGGGCTGCCACCCTTGACGAAGGTGCGGCCGGCGCTCGCGAGCGTGGTATAATCGTCGATGCTGATCTTCACATTCTCGTAGCGCGCGCCGCCGGCGACGCGGACGAGCCCGTCGAACAATTTGAGATTGGCCTGTCCGAACGGCGCGAAGCTGCGGAAATCGGTCGGCGGCACCCAGACGCGGTCGGTGGCGATCAGCCGCTGCTCGGTCGAATCCCACAGCGCGTCGAAACCGGCGATCAGCGTCAGTGCCTCGAAACCGGGCACCGCACGCTCATAGCTCAGCTTGGCGCCATATTTGCGGCTGCGGTTCTGCGATTGATCGAACAGCGTTCCGACCGGCGCGATCTGGACGTCCTGGAAGGTCGCGATCGGATTGGGTTCGCCGCCGAAGGTGTCGCGGGTACGGTTCCAGAAAATCTGGCCGACGAAATTCCCGCCGCCAAGGTTGCTGTCGGTCAACGACAGCGCCAGGCTTTCGGTGCGGCTCGCGGCGGGATCGCCGGGCGGGGTGCCGCGCGCTGCGCTGGTCGGCAGGCCGGTCGCACGATTGCCTGCCACCGCGACATAATCGCCGTCGCCCTTCAACTCGTAACGGCTGGCGATCAGGTCGAGCCGCATCGTGTCCGTGACCTCGTAGCCAAAGCGTCCGAACAGCGAGAGCGTCTTGGAATCCTGCGTTTCGCCCTGCGTCAGATTGATCCCGACCGGGCGGCCCTCGCCGTCACGAAAGATCCCGCGCACCTCATAGGCGGCGCCGACCGACGCGTCGAAGCGACCGGCCCGATACTGGATCAGCCCCGCCGCCTTGCCGCCCATGCCGGCTTCGGAAAATTCGTCGTCGGCGGTGCCCTGCAGCAGCAGCCGGCCGCTGACGCCTTCGGTCTTCGGCGCGCCGACCGTCACCTGATTGACGATGCCGCCGGTGCCGCCGATCCCCTGCAGCGCGTTCGAACCATAAATGACCTCGACGCGGTCGATGAAGAAGCCGTCGATGGTGAAGCCGTCGCGGCTGCCGTCGCGCAGCGGGGTCGATTGGGGAATGCCGTTGATGGCATAGAGCGGCGAGCGCCCGCGCAGCGTCTCGCCCGCGCCCGACAATTTCTGCCGCGTCGGCGAAAAGCTGGGGGTCAGCGTTGCGACCGCGTCGGTGACCGATCCCGAAATCAGCACCTGCTGATCGAGCGCGTCCTTGCCGATGACATCGACCGTCAGCGGCAGGGCGTTGGGCGGTAGGATCGTGCGCGCCGCGGTGACGACGATATGTTCCTCGGCGTTCGTGTCAGGCGCCGCGGACTGCGCGAGCGCGGGGGAGGAAAGTGCGGTGCAGGCAAGCGCCGCAGTGACAATTTTGCGAATCATTCTCAACTCCTGTTGAGGAGGCCGCTAGTGCGACTGATTCGCAAATGCAAGGGATTTCAAGGCGAAGTTTGGCCGAACGCAATTCCTTTGCCGCTTCGCTTTCCTGGATAGCGCATGGGATGACGAGAGCGGCACACGCTGCGTCTCGCTGGCCGCCCCCCCCCGCTATTCGATGGCCCAACTCAGCCGCGAGCGGAACTGCGCGGGGCGCGGCTTTCCCTGCGCGTCGAGGGCGGGCAGGAACAGCCCGCTTCGCATCAGGACCTCGCAGGTCTTGCGATCAAGGATGTCGCTGCCGGCCGATTTTGTGATGTGGCAAGCGGTCGGGCGGCCCGAAGGTGCAACATCCAGTATGAACTCGCTGGCACCTTGCGCCCGTGTACCGGGATAATCGGCAGGCAGGACCCAGCGCTCGGGGCTTATTGGCGTCAGGCCATCGTCGTCGGTGGCGTCGGGCTCGGCGCCTGCCTTGTCGGGCTTGGTCCAGGCGATGCGTAGGCGCGGCAATGCTTGCCGTTTACCGTTGCGATCGACCCCCGCCGCTGCCCAGCCGAGCTTTTTGAGCGCGAGCGCGCAGGACGCATCGGCGATCGCCGGCCCGCCTCGCACGCTGCCAGCCTTGCACGTCGGCGCGTTGCTCGCTTCGTCATGGCGCAGCGTTACGATCGCTTCGCCCGCCGCTTCGTCCGCGAGGCCGACAAGCAACCGGTCGGCGTCGGTGGCACGCGCCACCGGCATCGACGGTTGCGCGGCCGCCGGGGATGCGAGCGCCAGCGCGCCCGCGATCGCCGCGCCGGTCCGGATCAACCCGCCAGCACCTTCGCCATCATCCGCTCTTCCTTGGCGATCCAGGGCGCCATGCTCGGGCGCGACAGGATCGCCTCGCTCCACGCGGCGATTTTGGGATAGGTTGCGGCATCGATCGTTACGCCGCAGTGACGGACGTTGACCAGCGGTGACACCGCCGCCAGATCGGCGAGGGTCAGCCGGTCGCCGACCAGATAACCTGACGCCGGGATCGCGCTTTCCAGATAGGCGAGCAATTTTGGCAGTTCGTCGGCTTCGGCTTCGGCGGCGGCGGCGAGGTCGCCTTCGCGGCCCAGGAATTTGGGGGCGACGATGCGATTGAAGAACATCTTGCCGCCGCAGGCCGCGAACACGGTGTCGCCGAACTCGTCCCACCACACGGTGCGGCCGCGCGCTTCGGGGTCGGCGGGGATCAGCGCCGGTTCGGGATATTTCGCTTCGAGATAGTGGATGATCGCGCTCGAATCGGCGAGCAGGAAGCCGTCGTCGTCGATCGCCGGCATCTTGCCGAGCGGCGAAGCGGCACGAAAGCCGGGATCAGGATCGCCGATGCCGACGCCCTTGAGCTCGAAATCGAGGCCCTTTTCGCCCAGAAACCCCAGCAATTTTCGTACGAACGGCGATACGATCGACCCATAGACTATCATCATGACATCCTCCTGATTCCAGCCCGAGCATAGGCGGTCGGTTGCTCACTGCAACCTGTTCGATGATTGCAGCGATGCGCAAGAAATGCTGCTTGCTATCGGTCGCTTGGCATGCTCCTATTTGTGACAGAGGGGGGCGCTGCTACGGCAGCAATCATCAGGATATGTGTAATGCGCCCTTCGCTCTGGGCAGATCGGCTGATGGCCCTTTCGGTCCGCTTCGTCGGGCTCGGCATCCTGGCAGCGGCCCTAGCCGCGGCGGTCGCCAGCTTCTTCTACAACAAGGCGCAGGAGGATGAGCAGGCGACCCGCGTCGCGATGCAGGTCAACGTCCGGCTGCGCGATCAGCTCGCGGTGCTCGAAGGGGTGCGCGCGCTCTATCAGTCCGACACGGCGGCGAGCGGGCCGGGAGTTCGCGCCTTCCTCGCGGCGCTGCGGCCGCAGGTGCGCGCGCCGGGGATGCAGGGGGTCGGCATCGCCGTCGCGATCCAGCAGGATACTCCCGCCGCGGCCGAAGCGCAGCTGCTCGAAAATTACGGCAGGGAGATCAAGGTCTGGCCGCGGACAAGTGAGCCGATCGGCTTTCCCATCGTCCTTGTCGAACCCGACAATGCTCGCAACCGCGGGGCGCTCGGCTACGACATGTACAGCGAATCGATCCGGCGCGAGGCGATGCGCCGCGCCTGGCAGACCGGTCAGCCGGCAGCGAGCGGGATCGTCGAACTGATCCAGGAACGTAGTGCGCAGCATAAGCAGCCGGGCTTCCTGATCTATGTGCCCGTCTACGCCAACCCGCCCGTGGCTGCAGACGCCGCGCCTTCGGCGGTGCCGCCGCCCTCGGCCGGGCAACCGATCGAGGCCTTTGTCTACGCGCCGTTCCGCATCGAGAATCTGATGCGCGCGGTGCTGGGAAACCAGCTCGATACGGTCGACGGGATCGAAGTTTATGCCGGCGAAGGCCCGTCGGCGCCGCTCGTCTTCCGTCATGGCAAGGTTGGCTGGGACGCGCATGAGGAGACGCTGCGCGTCGCCGATCGCCGCTGGACGATGCGGCTGTCCTACGGCCGCTTCATCGACCGGCTGGGCCGTCCGCTCGCGATCCTGCTGTTCGGCGCTGCGCTCGCCTGGCTCGCGGTGCAGTTGCACCGCTTGCAGCATCGCCGCCTCGGCGCGGCGCAGGCGCTGGCGGAGGAGAAGGAGCGTCATGCCGAAGATCGTGAGTTGATGATCGGCGAAATGGCGCACCGCATGAAAAACGCCTTCGCCCGCATCGGCGCGCTCGCGCGGATCACGCTGCGCGAGGTCGACAGCCTCGAGGCGTTCGAGACGAAATTCGACGGGCGACTGCGCGCATTGTCCGATTCGAAGCAGATGCTGGTTACCGGCGCGGTCGATACGGTCGACCTAGGCCGTATCGTCCGCCGCGAGCTCGACATTGCGGGCTGGGACGCACAGCGGCTTGCCGCGGTCGAAGGCCCGGACGTGCGGCTTGACGAAGAGGGCGCGCAGGCTATTGCGCTTGCCGTGCACGAACTGGTGACCAACAGCGTCAAATATGGCGCGCTCGGCGGGAAGGGCGATCTTGCGGTCGGCTGGCGCCGCGACGGCGGCGATGTCGAGCTGTCGTGGATCGAAAGCGGCCTGCCCGAAACCCCGCACATCGAAAGCGAAAGCTTTGGCACCCAGTTCATCCGCTCGCTGATCGAACGCCAGCTCAAGGGGCAATGGACCCGCGCCGCCGCCGATCACGGCCTGTCCATCGTCATTCGCTGGCCCGATCGTGTCGCCACCGCCTGATCCGCGCTGGCATATCTGGATCGATCGCGGCGGCACCTTCACCGATGTCGTCGCGCGCTCGCCGGCGGGCGCGGTCGTCACTGCCAAGTATCTCTCCGAAGACCCGGCGCGCCCTGGCGACGCAGCGGTGGGTGCGATCCGCGACCTGACCGGCGCCGGGACAGGCGCGCTGCCGCCGCTCGCGGTGCGCATGGGGTCGACCGTCGCGACCAACGCGCTGCTCGAACGCAAGGGCGCGCCGACCCTCCTCGCGATCACGCGCGGCTTCGGCGATGCGCTGACCATCGGCTATCAGGATCGCCCCGACCTGTTCGCGCGCCGGCTCGACCGCACACCTCCGCCGCACGCCCAAGTTGCCGAAATCGCCGAGCGCGTCGGTCCCGACGGCGAATTGCTGATCCCGCTCGACGAAGACGCCGCGCGCACCGCGCTGCAAAAGGCGCGTGCGGCGGGAATCGACAGCATCGCGATCATATTGATGCACGGCTATCGCTATCCCGCGCACGAACGGCGCCTGGCAGAGATTGCCGCCGAACTCGGCTTCGCGCAGATTTCGGTCAGCCATGAGGTGAGCGCCCTGATCAAGTTGGTCGGGCGCGGCGACACGACGCTTGCCGACGCCTATCTGTCGCCGGTGCTGCGGCACTATGTCGGCCAGTTCTGCGCCCAGCTTGGCGACGATAGCCGTCCGCAGTTCATGAAAAGCTCGGGCGGGCTCGCATCGGCCGCGGCGTTCCATGGCCGCGATGCGATTCTCTCGGGTCCGGCGGGCGGCATCGTCGGCATGGTCGGCAGCGCCGCGCCGCTGGGCGAGGATCGCCTCATCGGCTTCGACATGGGCGGCACCTCGACCGACGTCAGCCATTATGCCGGGCGGCTCGAACGCGATAACGAAAGCATCGTCGCGGGCACGCGCATCCGGGCGCCGATGCTGCGTATCCACACCGTCGCCGCCGGGGGCGGTTCGATTTGCCGCTGGGACGGTGCGCGCATGCTCGTCGGACCCGAAAGCGCGGGCGCCAATCCCGGCCCCGCCGCCTATGGCCGCGGCGGGCCGCTGACCGTCACCGACTGCAACGTGCTGCTCGGCAAGATTCAGCCCGAACATTTCCCCAGGCTCTTCGGACCGGCCGGCGACCAGCCGCTCGATCGCGCCATCGTCGCCGAAAAATTCGCTGCGCTGGCGGCCGAAGTCGGCGACATCACGCCCGAGGCGCTTGCGGAGGGGCTGCTAGCGATTGCGGTTCAGCAGATGGCGAACGCGATCAAACGTATCACCATCGCGCGCGGACATGATGTGACACAGGGCTACCATCTCGTCGGCTTCGGGGGCGCCGCGGGGCAGCATGTGTGCCTCGTGGCCGACGCATTGGGGATCGACCGGATCCTGCTCCACCCGCTCGCCGGGGTGTTGTCAGCCTATGGTATGGGCCTCGCACGGCCCTCGGCGATCCGCGAGCGCACGCTTGCGCTGCCGCTCGGCGCGAGCTGCGTCGAACCGCTGCACCGCGCGGAGGCCGAACTCGTCGCTCAGGCGCGCGGCGATCTTGCACCCGACGTAACGGTGACGCACGAAACCCTGCTGTTCGTGCGTCTTGCCGACAGCGACAATGCGATCGAGCTGCCGACCGGAGATCCCGCCACGGTGCGCGCTGCCTTCATCGACGCCTTCCGCGGGCGTTTCGGCTATGCGCCGCATGACGATCTGGTCGTCGATCGCATCCGTGTCGAACTGACCGAAGCGGGCGGCGCGCCCGCGGCTCTTCCCGCGCCCGCGCCAGCGGCCGAGGTCGAGGCGGAAACCGTCACCGCCTGGCTCGCGGGCGGACCCTGCGCCGTCCCACTTCATCAGCGCAGCGCGCTTGCTCCCGGCCGCAGCATCACTGGCCCGGCGATCATCGTCGATCCGCTGTCGACGACCGTCGTCGAACCCGGCTGGACGGCAACGGTCGAGCCCGAGGGGACGCTGCGGCTCGCAAAGCCATCGGCCATTCGTCCCGTCGCCTTGCCATCGCAAGGAGGCAGTGACGATCCTGCAGCACCCGATCCCGTGCGCCTCGAAATCTTCAACAGCCTGTTCATGGCGATTGCCGAGGAAATGGGCGGCGCGCTTCAGCACAGCGCTTCGTCGATCAATATTCGCGAACGGCTCGATTTCTCCTGCGCGCTGTTCGACGGCGAAGGGCGGCTCGTCGCCAATGCGCCGCACATGCCGGTGCATCTGGGGTCGATGGGCGAAAGCGTGCGGACCATATTGCGCCAGCGCGGTCCGGGCGCCGACGGTCGCCCGCGCGACGGACGCGGCATCCGGCGCGGCGATGCCTATGCGCTCAACGCCCCCTATGACGGCGGCACCCATTTGCCCGACATCACCGTCATCATGCCGGTGTTCGTCGATACGGGTGCCGATACCCCCGCCTTTTTCGTCGCGGCGCGCGGCCACCACGCCGATCTCGGCGGGATAGCGCCCGGATCGATGCCGCCGGGCAGCCGCAATATCGCAGAAGAAGGCATCATCTTCGACAATATGCTGATCGTCGATGACGGCCATTTCCGCGACGCCGCCGTGCAGGAGCATCTGACCGCAGGCGACCTGCCGGCGCGCAACCCGGCGCTCAACATCGCCGATCTGAAGGCGCAGGTCGCCGCCTGCCAGCGCGGCGCCAGCGGCCTTGCCGACCTCGCCGCCGCGCACGGAAGCGCGACCGTCGCCGCCTATATGGCACATGGTCAGCGTCAGGCGGAGGCGGCGGTGCGTCAGCTCGTCGCGCGGCTGGGCGATGGTCATTTCCGCTATGCGATGGACAATGGCGCCGAAGTCGTCGTCACCGTGTCAGTCGATCGCGCGGCGCGCCACGTCACCATCGACTTTACCGGCTCGTCGGCGACGCTCCCCGATAATTTCAACGCGCCGCTGCCGGTCGTGCGCGCGGCGGTGCTCTATGTGCTGCGCACGATGCTCGACGACCCGATACCGATGAACGAGGGCTGCCTGGCGCCGGTGACATTGATTGTTCCCGACGATTCAATGCTCTCGCCGCGCTTTCCAGCCGCGGTTGTCGCGGGCAATGTCGAGACCAGCCAGGTCATCACCGACGCGCTGTTCGCCGCCTTCGGCGCGATGGCGGGAGCGCAGGGGACGATGAACAATTTCACCTTCGGCAACGAGGCCTACCAATATTATGAAACGATCGCCGGCGGATCGGGCGCTGGCCTCGGCTTCGACGGCACCGCGGTGATCCAGACGCACATGACCAACAGCCGGATGACCGATCCCGAAGTGATGGAGGCGCGCTTCCCGGTGATCGTCGAGGAATTCTCGATCCGCAAAGGTTCGGGCGGTGCGGGCCGCTGGCACGGCGGCGACGGCGCTACGCGCCGCATCCGGTTTCGCGAACCGATGGCTGCGAATATTCTCGCTAATCGTCGTCGGATCGCGCCGTGCGGCCTTGCGGGCGGGGCCGACGGCGCACCGGGCCGCAACTGGATCGAGCGCGCGGACGGGACGACCGAAGAACTGGGCGCGACTGCCAGCGCGGACCTGAGCGCGGGCGACGCCTTCGTCATCGAAACCCCCGGCGGCGGCGGTTATGGCGAAGCGGAGGGGGATTAGATGCTTGTCCTGATCGGGATTGCCATCATCATCGCGGGCTTCCTGCTCCGCTTCAATCCGCTGCTCGTCATCATGGCGTCGGCGCTCGCGACGGGTCTGGCCGCCGGGCTTGACGTCACCGCGATCATCGCCGCCTTCGGCAAGGCGTTTAACGACACACGCTATGTCAGCATCGTCTGGATCGTGCTCCCCGTCATCGGCCTGCTCGAAGCCTATGGGCTTCAGCAGCATGCGCGCTCGCTGATCGGGCGGATCAAGGGCGCGACGCTCGCCCGGCTGCTCGCCTCCTATCTGCTGCTGCGCCAGGCGATGTCGGCGGTCGGGCTGACGTCGGTGGCCGGGCATCCGCAGACGGTGCGTCCGCTCGTCGCGCCGATGGCCGAAGCCGCCGCGGAGGCGCAGGGCGTCGCGCTGAGCGATGCCCAGCGCGACGAGATCCGGGCCTATGCGGCCGCGACCGACAATGTCGGACTGTTTTTCGGCGAAGATATCTTCCTCGCCATCGGGTCGATCCTGCTGATGAAGGGGCTGCTCGAAGGCTATGGCTATGTCATCGAACCGCTGCATTTCTCGGTCTGGGCGATCCCGACCGCGATCGCGGCCTTCCTGATCCACGGCTTCCGGCTGCGGCTGCTCGAAAAGCGGATGCTGCGCGCGCCGGGGCAAGGGATCGGCGCATGATCACGCTCGGTTTCGTCTATGTCCTCGCCGGACTGACCTTCGCGATCTTCGCCGCGCTCGGCCTCGGTGATCGCAGCAATCCCAAACGCTTTGGCAACGCCGCCTTCTGGGGGCTGCTCGCACTGTCGATGCTCGCGGGCGACCGGCTCGGCGATTTCGGCAACGGGCTGCTCGTGCTTGCACTCGTCGCGATCGCCGGGGCGGGCCAGATCGGCCGCGCGCCGGGCGGCGACGTGGCGGCGGGCGTGCAGGCCGAACGCGCAGCGAAATACGGCAATTTCCTGCTTGTCGTCGCGCTCATCATCCCGGCGGTCGCACTCGCCGGCACCTTCCTCTTCAAATGGGTGCCGGGGCTCGCCGATCCGAAGCAGGCGACGCTGATCTCGCTCGGCATCGGCGTGGTGATCGCGCTCGCCGTAGGCATGGCGCAGCTGCGGCCCGCGCTCTTGCTCCCGGCGCAGCAGGGGCGGCGGCTGCTCGACGCGGTCGGCTGGGCGGCGATCCTGCCGCAGATGCTCGCCAGCCTCGGCGCGGTGTTCGCGCTCGCCGGGGTCGGCGAAGTCGTCGGCGACCTGATCGGCGCCGCGATCCCGCAAGGCAGCCTGTTCGGCGCCGTCGTCGCCTTCGGGCTCGGCATGGCGCTCTTCACCATGGTGATGGGCAACGCCTTCGCCGCCTTTCCGGTGATGATCGCGGCGGTCGGCATGCCGCTGCTGATCAAGCAATATGACGGCAACCCCGCGGTCGTCGCCGCGATCGGCATGCTTGCGGGCTTCTGCGGCACGCTGATGACCCCGATGGCGGCGAACTTCAACCTGGTCCCCGCCGCGCTGCTCGAGCTGAAAAACCCCTATGGCGTCATCAAGGTGCAGATCGGCACCGCGATCCCGCTGCTCGCGGTCAATATCCTCTTCATCTGGCTGTTTGCGTTTTAGCGCCGCTTTCAAATTTCCGTTCGCCCTGAGCTCGTCGAAGGGCCATTCTTCATTCTGCAGCGTCGAAAGAGAAGAACGGTGCTTCGACAAGCTCAGCACAAACGGATAGAGAAATTCCGGTAATGACCGACCTCACCCCCGACCACGCCGTCCGCTTTGCCACCGCGACCCTGTCGCATCTCGGCCGCGAATATCCCTACAAGATGGACCTGGTGCTGAACGGGCCGGAGGACGCACGGCCCCCGCGCGAGCATCACCCGATCTTTCACGGCAGTTTCGACTGGCATAGCTGCGTCCATGGCTGGTGGCAGATCCTTCGCCTTGCGCGCCTCTATCCCGATCTTCCCGTTGCGGCCGAGATCCGCGCGCGCGCCGATGCGATGCTCGTGCCGGGCAAGGTCGCGGGCGAGCTTGCCTTTCTGGACCGGCCGATGTCGGCGGGTTTCGAACGTCCCTATGGCTGGGCGTGGCTCCTCGCGCTCCATGCAGAGGCCGAACAGCACAACGCCCCCTGGGCCGTCGCGCTCGAACCGCTCGCGCTCGCCTTTGCGGCGCGTTTCCACGCCTTCCTGCCCAAGCTCACCTATCCCTTGCGCGTCGGCACCCATTTCAACATCGCTTTCGCGCTGCTCCTCGCGCGCCACTGGGCCGCGCTCCGCGACCCCGCGCTCGTCGCGCTTATCGATGCCCGCGCGCGCGACTGGTTCGCCGGCGACCGCGATTGTCAGGCATGGGAACCCGGCGGCGACGAATTTCTCTCCTCGGCGTTGACCGAGGCGCATCTGATGGCGGTCGTGCTCGGCGACGCCTTCCCGGTGTGGTTCGAGGTCTTCCTGCCCCGCGCCGCTGCGCATCAACCCGCAACGCTTTTCACCCCCGCCACCGTGTCGGACCGCAGCGACGGCAAGATCGCGCATCTCGACGGCCTCAATCTCAGCCGCGCCTGGTGCTGGCGTGCGATCGCCGCCAAGCTCGGCGCGGCGCACCCCGTTGCCCCCGTCGCCGAAGCTGCCGCCGAGCAGCACCTCGCCGCCGCGCTCCCGCACGTCACCGGCGACTATATGGGCGAACATTGGCTCGCGAGCTTCGCGCTCCTGGCATTGGACGGCCTCGCCGATTGACAAGCCCCGGCGTGGACGCAAGAGACGGCGTAAGAGGGGAGACGGACTGCACATGAAAACCCTGCGCCCGACATCGTTCGACGTCGCCGAGCGCGCGGGCGTGTCGCAGTCGACCGTCTCGCGCGCGCTGCGCAGCAGCCCCGGCGTCAACGCCGAAACGCGCGCCCGCGTCGCGCAGGCGGCGGCCGAGCTTGGCTATGTTGTCGATCGCCACGCCTCGTCGCTCCGCCTCAAAAGCAGCGAGACGATCGCGCTCGTTACTATCTGCCGCCCAGGCGAAGACCGCAGCGCGATCAACCCTTTCTACTTTGCGCTGCTCGGCAGCATCGCCGCCGCCACCTCGGCACGCGGCTTCAACCTGCTCGTTTCCTTTCAGGAGAGCGAAGCCAATTTCCGCGCCGATTTCGTTCGCTCGGGGCTCGCCGACGCGATGATCGTCATCGGCACGACCAGCAACCGCGCCGCGTGGGATTATTTCGCCGCGGCGCAGGCATCGGGGCATGATTTCACCTGCTGGGGCAGCCCCGGCGGGGACTTCCACTGGATGCGCAGCGATAATGAGGTGGGCGGGCGCCTCGCCGCCGATCATCTCGTCGCCTCAGGCCGTCGCCGCCTCGCCTTCGTCGGCCCGCAGCGCTCGCCGCAGCGCCAGTTCGACGAGCGCCGCGACGGCTTCACCGCAGCGCTCGCCGCGCAAGGCCTCGCCCCCATCCTCGCCGAGCCGCCGCCGGCGGAAGATCGCCATGCAGAGGGCATCGCCGCCGCGCGTGCTCTGCTCGCCGCGCATCCCGACATCGACGGTATTTTCGCTGCCAGCGACATGCTCGCGCTGGGGGTGCTACAGGGGATCAAGGATATGGGGCGCAGCGTGCCCGGCGACGTCGCGCTGATCGGCTTCGACGGCATTCGCGCCGGCACGCTCGCCGACCCAGCGCTCACCACGATCGAGCCCGATCTCGACGCCGCGGGTGAGGCGCTCGTCGCCATGGCGCTGGAGGATGATGCCCACGCCCGCGACGGCACCCGCATACCCGTCCGCCTCGCGGTGCGCGGTACTGCCTGACGCGATTGTTCGGGCGGGATCGTCATCCCGAATAACAAAGCTTCGGGACCGCGGCGCTTTGTGTCCTGGTCCGGGGAAATTTCGGGCGCCGCCCGTGGACGAAAGGCCGGGTTCGCGTGCATCGTCCACCGCCACCCCCTTGCAATTCCTGCCTTCCGGCGTAAGGCGGCGCGGACATAAACCCGCGCGTGCGACTCCGCTTGCCCCGCTCTCCTGGCTTGGGCGGCCGGCCGTCATTCCCCGCCGCGCCAACATGGGGACTGCTGACCTATGACCACCACCGGCCACGACACGCTCGGAACCCGCTCGACGCTGAATGTCGGCGGCAAGAGTTACGCCTATTATTCGCTCGAAAAGGCGGCAGCAAAGCTGGGCGATGTTTCGCGCCTGCCGTTCAGCATGAAGGTGCTGCTCGAAAATCTGCTGCGCTTCGAGGACGGCGGCTTCACCGTTTCGACCGATGACGTCCAGGCGCTGGTCGACTGGCAGAAGGATCCCCATTCGAACCGCGAAATCCAGTATCGCCCGGCGCGCGTGCTGCTGCAGGATTTCACCGGCGTTCCCTGCGTCGTTGACCTTGCCGCGATGCGCGATGCGATTGCCAAGCTCGGCGGCGACACGACCAAGATCAACCCGCTCGTCCCCGTCCACCTCGTCATCGACCACTCGGTCATGGTCGACGAATTCGGCACGCCCAAGGCGTTCGAGCAGAATGTCGAGATTGAATATTATCGCAACGGCGAACGCTATGACTTCCTGAAATGGGGGTCGAAGTCGCTGTCGAACTTCAAGGCGGTGCCTCCCGGCACCGGCATCTGCCACCAGGTCAACCTCGAGCATATCGCGCAGGCGGTGTGGTCGAGCGAGGATGCCGACGGCACCACCGTCGCCTATCCCGACACCTGCGTCGGCACCGACAGCCACACGACGATGATCAACGGCCTCGGCGTCCTCGGCTGGGGTGTCGGCGGGATTGAAGCGGAAGCCGCGATGCTCGGCCAGCCCGTGTCGATGCTGATCCCCGAAGTCGTTGGCTTCAAATTCACCGGCAAGCTGAAGGAAGGCGTCACCGCGACCGACCTCGTGCTCACCGCGACGCAGATGCTGCGCGCCAAGGGCGTCGTCGGCCGCTTCGTCGAATATTTCGGCCCCGGCCTCGCTTCGCTGAGCCTCGCCGACCGCGCGACGCTCGCCAATATGGCGCCCGAATATGGCGCGACGTGCGGCTTCTTCGGCATCGACGACAAGACGATCGATTACATGCGCCTGACCGGCCGCAGCGAAGAAAATATCGCGCTGGTCGAAGCCTATGCGAAGGCGCAGGGGCTGTGGATCGTCGACGGCGCGGCGGACCCTGTATTCACAGACACGCTCGAACTCGACCTGTCGACCGTCGTCCCGTCGCTCGCCGGGCCGAAGCGGCCGCAGGACCGGGTCTCGCTTCCCGATGTCGACGATGTGTTCAATGCCGACATGGCAAAGGTCTATAACAAGGCGCAGACGCGCGTGCCGGTCGAGGGCAAGGATTTCGACATCGGCGACGGCGACGTCACCATCGCCGCGATCACCAGCTGCACCAACACCTCGAACCCCGGCGTTCTCGTTGCCGCGGGGCTCGTCGCCAAAAAGGCCGACGAGCTGGGCCTGAAGCCCAAGCCGTGGGTCAAGACCAGCCTCGCGCCGGGATCGCAGGTCGTAACCGACTATCTCGAAAAGGCCGGGCTGCAGAAGCATCTCGACAATATCGGCTTCAACCTCGTGGGCTATGGCTGCACGACGTGCATCGGCAACTCGGGTCCGCTTGCCGAGCCGATTTCGAAGGCGATCAACGAGAATGGCCTCGTCGCCGCGGCGGTCATTTCGGGCAACCGCAACTTCGAAGGCCGCGTGTCGCCTGACGTGCGCGCCAACTTCCTCGCCTCTCCGCCGCTCGTTGTCGCCTATGCGCTCAAGGGCACGGTGATCGAGGATTTCACCACCACCCCGATCGGCACCGGCAAGGACGGGCAGGACGTTTTCCTCAAGGACATCTGGCCGACCAACCAGGAAGTCGCCGACATGGTCGCCGGCGCGGTCGACCGCGACATGTTCGAGGCGCGCTACGCGCACGTCTACAAGGGCGACGCGCACTGGCAGAAGATCGAGGTCGAGGGCAGCGACACCTATCAGTGGCGCGCTGGCTCGACCTATGTCGCCAACCCGCCCTATTTCGAGGGCATGTCGATGACGCCGGCACCGGTCAGCGACATCGTCGGCGCAAAGCCGCTTGCGATCCTCGGCGACAGCATCACCACCGACCATATTTCTCCGGCGGGCAGCATCAAGGCGGACTCGCCGGCCGGAAAATGGCTGATGGAACATCAGGTCAGCAAGGCCGACTTCAACAGCTATGGCGCACGCCGCGGCCACCACGAAGTGATGATGCGCGGCACCTTCGCCAACATCCGCATCAAGAATGAAATGGTCCCGGGCATCGAAGGCGGCATGTCGCGTTATGGCCAGGAAGTCATGCCGATCTACGACGCCGCGATGCGCCACAAGGCCGATGGCACCCCGCTCGTGGTGATCGCCGGCAAGGAATATGGCACCGGCTCGTCGCGCGACTGGGCGGCGAAGGGCACTAACCTGCTCGGCGTCCGCGCCGTCATCGTCGAAAGCTTCGAGCGCATCCACCGCTCGAACCTTGTCGGCATGGGCGTGCTGCCGCTCCAGTTCCTCGAGGGGCAGACCCGCGAGACGCTGGGCCTGACCGGCGACGACAGCTTCACCATCACGGGTATCGCCGACATCAAGCCGCGCCAGACGGTGACGGTCGAGGTCACGCGCCCCGACGGCTCGACCTTCAGCTTCGATACGCTGTGCCGCATCGACACCGCGAACGAGGTCGAATATTATATGAACGGCGGCATCCTGCACTATGTGCTGCGCAAGCTCGCGGCCTGATTGCCGCAGGATAATCGGCAACACGCGCCCGCCCCCTTACCGGGGCGGGCGTTTTCTTTGGGAATAGGGCGATGAACCTGCTTCAGATCATGATCGAGGTGATCGGCTGGACCGCGGCCGCGATCATTCTGGCAAGCTATGTGCTGCTCTCGCTCGGCAAGCTCGAACCGCGCGGCGCGGCCTATCAATGGATGAACGTCGTCGGCGCCACCGGCTTCGTCATCAATTCGGGCTATAACGGTGCCCTGCCGTCCGCCGGCCTCAACATCATCTGGGCCGCGATCGGCCTTTTCACGCTGTGGAACGTGCGCCGCCTCAGCCGCGCGGACAGGTGCTGACCCCGAGCAGCGAATAGGCGGGACAGCGGCTCGACAGGCCGGTGAGCAGCGGCACCACCCCGATATAGCCCCACGGGCCGATACGCTCGTACGCGGCGAGAACGATCAGCATTACGCCAATGACGATCCGCAGCAGGCGGTCGATTGTGCCAACATTGCGTGCAAACATCTCCAGACTCCCGATTGCATGTGCGACACCGAAGTTCTGACGCGCGCGCGGCGCGCGGTCATTGCGCTGGATCAAGAGACGCGGCCCGCCCCATTCGGGTCCGGCCGGGGATGGTGGGCGCTGACGGGCTCGAACCGCCGACCCTCTCGGTGTAAACGAGATGCTCTACCAACTGAGCTAAGCGCCCCACGCCGTGGGAGCGGCGCCCCTGCCACAGCCAGACGTCGCTGGCAAGTCGCTGGCGTGTCAGCCGGGTGAGGGCAGGCCGCAGTCGTCGCCCAGCGCCAGCTCGCGGTTCACCCCGATCGCATCCAGAAAGGCCGGATCGTGGCTGACGACGATGAGCGCGCCGTCATAGGCCGCGAGCCCGGTTTCGATCGCGGCGAGCGAATCGAGATCGAGATGATTGCCGGGTTCATCGAGGATCAGCATCTGCGGTGGCTGCGGCGCGCCGAGGACGCAGGCGAGCCCGGCGCGAAGCACCTGCCCGCCGCTGAGCGTGCCGACGATGCGATCGGCGGCGTCGGCGCGAAAGCGGAAGCGTGCGAGCGCGGCGCGGCAGGCATTGTTGCCGACCCCGGGGTTGCGCCGCAGGAAATTGTCGGCGATCGAAAGTAGCGGATCGAGCAGCGCGACGCGCTGATCGAACAGCGCGAACGGCACACCGACGCGCACGCTCCCCGACCAGGGCGTCAGTGTTCCGGCGATCAGCGCGAGCAGCGTCGATTTGCCCGATCCGTTCGGGCCGGTGATTGCCAATCGCTCGGGTCCCGTGATCGTGAACGACAAATCATCGATGACGGGTGCGCCGCCGTCATAGCCCGCGCGGACATGCTCCAACGCAACGACCGTCCGCGAAGCCGGGAGACCCGTCGACGGCAGCGCGATCGCCAGCGGATCGACGATCTCGATCCGGCTGCGCGCCGCGGCGAGCGCCTGCTCGGCCTGTCCCTGCTGGCGTTCGGCCAGCCGCCCGGCGGCAGCGCGTGATTCTTCGGCGCGGCGCTGCATTGCCCCCATCACAATGCGCGGCATGTCGCCGCGCGCCGCATTTTTCCGGCCCCGCGAATCGCGGCGATCCTGCCGCTCGGCGGCGGCCTGCGCTTGGCGCTGGGCCTGATCGACGCGCTTCTCTGCGGTGGCAAGCTCGGCCTCAAGGGCCGCCTGTTCGACCGCCTTGCGCGCGGAATAGGCGCTCCAGCCGCCGCCATAGCGCGCGGCGCCCGTCGCGGTCAGTTCGACGATCGCATCCATCTCCTCGAGCAGTTGGCGGTCGTGACTGACGACGATCGCGCCGCCCTGCCAGTCGCGCAGGATCGCGCGCACCGCCTCCCGGCCCTGCCGGTCGAGATTGTTGGTCGGTTCGTCAAGCAGCAGAAAATCGGGCTGCTCGAATATCGCGCCGGCGAGCGCGGCGCGCGTGCGTTGTCCACCCGAAAGATGCACAAGCGGCGTCGCGACATCGAGCGGCAGGTCGACACCGGCCAGCGCCTCGTCGATCCGCGAAGCCAGCGTCCAGTCGGCCTCTGCGATGTCGTCGAGCGACGCCGTCCCCGCTTCGGCGCGCGCGAGCAGGGCCAGCGCCGGGCGCGCGCCGAACAGGTCGGCAATTGTCGCATCGGCGGCAACCTGCACCGTCTGGTGCAGCATGGCGATGCGCGCGCCGCGGCTGATCGCGCCGTTCGTCGGCGTTGCCTCACCCGCGATCAGGCGCAACAGGGTCGACTTGCCGACGCCATTGCGACCGACGATACCCGTGCGTTCCGGGCGAAACTGAAGGTCGAGATCGGAAAATATGCGGCGACCGTCGGGGGTCGACCAGCCGAGGCGGGAGAGGGTGATCGTAGACATGGAAAAGGCTTTCCTGAAGGCAAGGCTAGGGGCGATGCGTTCAGTTGCGGTCCATGATCCTCCGACTCCTTAAAAAGATGACGGATGACAGATAACGTCCCGGTGGCGACCGGGCAAGAGCGGGCCGACGTTAGAGCCAGCCGATCCGCTTGAAGCGCCAATAGAGGAGCGCGCACACGCTGCCCATCAAGGCAAGCGCGAAGGGGTAGCCGAAGGTCCAGCCGAGTTCGGGCATATGCTCGAAATTCATGCCGTAAATGCCGGCGATCGCGGTGGGTACGGCCAGAATGGCGGCCCAGGCCGCAAGCTGGCGCGTGATCGCGCCCTGCCGCTGCTGTTCGAGCAGATTGTTGGTGTCGACGACCGACGCCGCGACATCACGCAATCCGACGAGGCGGAATTCGGCGCGCTGCACATGGTCCCAGATGTCGCGGAAAAAGGGGCGCACGGCATCGTCGATGCACGGCAGGTCGGCATCGCTGGTCAGGCGTGATGCGACATCCTTCATCAATCCGACCAGGCGTTGAAAGCGGATGATCTCGTGCCGCTGGCCGTAAAGATGCCGGATGTCGTCGGCGTCGAGCGGCGTGTCCATGACGCTTTCCTCGACCGTAAGCAGCCGGTCCTCGATCGCGTCGATCACCGGGAAATAGCCGTCGACGATGAAATCGAGAATCGCATAAAGTACATAATCGGGGCCGTGCGCCAGTTTCGCCGGCAAGGATTCGAGCCGCGCGCGCACCTCGCTGTGCGTCCGCGCCGACCCGTGACGGACACTTACGATGAAATGGCGACCAAGGAAGAAGGCGGTTTCGCCCGACTGGATCGTGTCGCCATCGCGATTGCCGGTGCTGGCGACGACGAACAATTGCTCGCCATAGGCTTCGACCTTCGGCAGCTGGTTGGCCTTCAGCGCGTCCTCGACCGCCAGCGGATGCAGGCCGAAGCGCCTGGCGATCCCCTCCAGCTCGCCGGGGGTCGGCTCGAACAGGCCGAGCCAGAAAAAGTCGCCCGGATCGCAATGATCGGGAATGGCCTCGTTCGGGCCCAGCTCACGCACGAGCTTGCCATCATTATAGAGACGGGCGGCCTTGATCGGCATCGTCAAACTCCCTCGACTGCCCGCTGCAGATAGCGGCACGGGCGGCCGAGGGAAATAACTCAGGCCGGAAAGGCGTCGCGTACGCGGCGTTCGAGCACCGCAAGCGGGATGCGTCCGGCCCCGAGCACGACGTCGTGGAAGCGCTTGATGTCATAATCCCGGTGCGACGAAACCTCATCACGCAGCCGGCTGATCGCGGTCTGACCGACCTTGTACGAACAGGCTTGCCCCGGATAGACGATGTAGCGGTCGATCTCGGTTCGCGCCGAACTTGGCGTTTCGGACGAGTTTTCGACCATGAATTCGATCGCCTGCTGGCGATTCCAGCCCTTGGCGTGCAGCCCGGTATCGACGACGAGGCGTGAGGCGCGAAACGCATAGGACGCCAGATAGCCGATCTCGCCGAGCGGATCGTCGCCGTACATCCCGAGCTCGGCGGCAACCTGCTCGGCATACAGCCCCCAGCCTTCGCCATAGGCCGTGACGTAAGAGGATTGGCGGTAAAGCGGCAATGCCGCGTCCTCGAACTTCAGGGCATTTTCGAACAGATGCCCCGGCGCTCCCTCGTGAAAGGCGAGCGTCGGCAGCGTGTAGCGCGGCCACTCGTGCGTATCGCGCAGGTTGATGAAGAAAATGCCCGGGCGCGACCCGTCGGGGGTGCCGGCCTGCGCCGAACCGCCAGGAGCGCCGATCTCGATCTCGGGCGGGACGCGGCGGATTTCATAGGGCGCGCGCGGCATCCGGCTGAACACTTGCGGCAGGCGGGCGCGAATGGTGGTGAGCCGATCGTTGAGATAGGCGAGCAGCGCCGCGCGCCCCGTATCGTCATTGGCGAACAACTGGCCGTCGGTTGCGGTCAGCGCGTCGAGCCGCTGGCGTAGGCTGCCCTCTTTGAAGCCCTGCGCGGTGAGCAGCTTGTCCATGCGCGCGTGCAGATCGGCAAGCTGGTCGAGCCCCAATTGATGGATCTGCTCGGCGGTCATGTCGGTGGTCGTGTGCTGCGCCAGCGTCGCCGCATAATAGGCGGGACCGTCCGGAAGGCGCGATACGCCCGCCTCGTCACCGGCCTTAGGCAGCAGCGCCGTCAGCACCTCGATCTGACGCGTCAGAGCAGCGCGGATCGGACCTTCGAATATCACCTGCGCGCGCGCATCATAGCCGGTGAGGCCGATGGCGTTGGCGCGGCGGGCGAGCGAGGCGACGATCGTCTTCGACGCCGCATCGCCGTCACGCAAACGGCCGAGCTGCTGCAGGGCCTGTTCGATGATGAAGCGCGGCGCGACGACGCCCATCGCGGCATTGGCGCGCACGATCGCGCTATCATCGTCGAGGAGCGCCGGCGTTGCCTCCATTCGCGCGATATAGGCATCGGCGTCGGCCTTGGTCTTCACCGGATGCTGGCTGTCGAGAAAGGTGCTGACGCCGGTATAGAAGCCGCCGAGCTGCGTGACTGCATAGGGACCGGCGCGGTGCGCAAAGCCGCCGGTGTGATAGGGGAAGCGGGCCAGTCGCTGGCGGGCCACAAGATCGAATTCGGCGCTGTCATAGGCCACCCGCGCATTATCGCCGAGCGCACCGCGATCGATCGCGCGTAGTGCGGCAAGGTCGGTGTCGATCCGGCGGTCGCGTGCGGTCCGCGCGGCGGCCGACCAGTCGGGAAATCGCGCTCGCAGCCCGGCGCGCGCACCGATATCGAGGCCCAGGCTCGCGGCGCGGGTCGGGTCATCGATCAGCGCCTGATCGAACTGGCGGGTGAGCAGTGCATCGAGGCGCGCGTCGGCGCTGTCCGCACCCCATGCCGGCATCGCAAGCCCCGCCGATGCCATGCCCATGCCCGCCAGCAGCGTCCGGCGATCCAGTGCGAAATCGATCATGGTTGTCCTCCTATCATGCCGCGACCCTATGGTTTCGGGGGCTTTGCCGCAAGCATGTGTGTTGGTCGAATAAAACCCCTTGCCAAGCATGCGCTACAAATGTAGCACGCTACAAATGTAGCGCGAAAGGTGATTCGCATGTTGTCGAGCTTGCCCCCGCGGGAACGCGAAATTGTCGATATTCTTTACGAACGTGGCGCGTCGACCGTGACTGAAATCGGCGAGGCTTTGCCCGCCGAACTGTCCGGATCGGCGATCCGCGCGATGCTCAAGCGGCTCGAGGCCAAGGGCTTCGTTGTGCGCGAGGCATCGGATCGCGGCTTTCTCTATGCGCCGAGCGTCGAGGAGAAGACGGCGAGCAAATCGGCGCTGACCCAGGTGGTGCGCGTCTTTTTCAACGGATCGGCGACCAGCGCCGCCGCGGCGCTGCTCGGCATGCAGGACAAGATGAGTGCGGGCGATCTCGATGAGCTGGAAAAGCTGATCGCCGAAGCGCGCGAAGGGAGGACAAAATGATGATCACCGCCGCGACCCTGCTGGGTCTTGCCTGGAAATCGGCGATCATCGCCGGGCTGACGCTGCTGTTGCTGCGCCTCGCGCGGTCGCGTTCGGCAGGCGAGCGTTCGCTTATCGCGCATGCCGGGCTGGCGGCGCTGCTGCTGCTGCCGGTGGCGACGCTGGCGCTTCCCGAATGGGCCCCGCTGCCCGCCGACTGGGTCGAAGCATCTGCGCCTGCAATGTCGGCGCCACCGGCGGTTGTCGAGGCGCCTCCCGCGGCGGCGGCTCAGCCCGGCGCTGCGGCGCCGGCCATGGCTGCGGATAGCAAAGCCGATGCCGGTTGGACGCTGCCCGCGATGGCCGACCTCGCCATCTGGGTGTACAGCTTTCCCCTGTTCCTGCTTGCCCTTTTGATGACGGTTGCCGTGGTGCGGCTGTTCGCGATGCGCGGCCGAGCCGATGTGCTGGTTCAGCCTTCGTGGCTGTCGGCGCTCGCCGAAGCGCAGCGGCGGATGGGCTTCAAGCATGGGACAGCGCTGCTGGTCAGCAACGAACTGCGCTCGCCGATCAGTTGGGGCGTGGTCCGCCCGACGATCGTGCTTAACCCGGCCGCCGTCGATGCCGTGGCCGAGGCCGAGGCGATCATCGCGCACGAACTGGCGCATGTCGCGCGGCTCGACTGGGCGAAGCTGCTCGCGGCGCGCCTTGCCTGCGCGCTGTTCTGGTTCAATCCGCTCGTCTGGATGCTGGCGCGCGAGAGCCATCAATTGCGCGAGGAAGCGGCCGATGATGCCGTGCTGCTCGCCGACATCGACGGTCCCGACTATGCCTCGCTGCTCGTCGGCGCGGCGCGTCACGACAATCAGGGCGCGCTGCTTGCCGCCCATGGGGTCGCGCCGGCGCAGAACAGCCTGAAGCGCCGGATCACCCGCGTCCTCGACGGCAGCCTGAAGCGCGGACCCGCCAGCGCGAGCTGGGTTCTGATGAGCCTGGTGCTGCTCGCCGGCGTATCGGCGCCGCTCGCCGCCTTTTCCGCGACTGCCACACCGTCCGCGTCGGGGCCTGTCCACACCCCCGTCGCAACCGCCCCGGCCGCGGCATTGCAGTCCGCCGCGGCCGTGGGTTCGGCGGGCGAGCGGACCGACAAGCCGGCCCCTGCTACTGCCCGCAAGCCGCTGTCGCCCGACGATCTTGTCGGCATGCGCGCGGTCGGCGTGACACCCGACGATGTCCGCAAGATGCGCGAAAGCGGCCATGCTGATGCCGACGACATTATCGCGGCCAAGGCGACCGGCGTCGACCCGGCCTATATCAATGCGATGCGCCGTGTCTTTCCGAACGCCGACGTCGGCGATCTGGTTGGCGCGAAAGCGGTGGGCATCGACCCGGCCTATGCCCGCGACATGCGCCGCTATTTCCCCGATGTGAATCTCGACGATCTGACGGCGATGCGGGCCATGGGCGTCACCGGCGACTATGTCCGCCAGATGCGTGCCGCGGGCCGCGCGATGCGCGACCCCGACGACGCGATCGAGGCGCGCGCGCTGGGCAATTGGGGCGGGGCCTATAGCGAAGTCCGGTCCAGTTCGGGCGCGACCGCGCGCATCGGCTCGGACGGAACGCTCGAGGCGCGCAGCGCCGACGGCAAGGTCACGCGGATAAGTCCGCCGCGCCCGCCAGCGCCGCCCGAAAATCCCGCGGCGCCGCAGGACTGACCCTTCGGCCACTGGCCGAAGCCAAGCCGCCGCTCATCGAAGCCTGATTTTGAAACGCCGCTGCGGCGGCGAGCGATGATGCTCGCCCGGCGCACGGAGGAGGAGTGCCCCCAATGAAACCGCAATCGAAGACATTGTTCGTCGCCGCCGGCAGCGTGCTGTTGACCTTGATCGCCTGCGCCGCCCCTGCGCAGCCGACCGCGGCCTCGGCCCAGGAGAGCAGCGCGATCCGCTGGGATGTCTCGCAGCCCGACGACGGCGACGGCGATCCGCGCCTGCAGCTTCGCGCCAAGCAATCAACCAGCAGTGTCGCTCTCGACGGTGCCCGCGCGGAATTTTCCGCGGCGCGGGACACGCTGGGCGGCGGGCGCGGCCCGGTCAGCTTCAGCGTGGTGCACGCGGCGGGCCGCCTCGATTGCACGGGCAGTCTGCACGCAGCCTATGAGGGCGAGGGACAATGCCGCTTTGCGCCCGATGCCGGCTTCGCGACCGCGCTGGAGAGCCGCGGTGTCGGCACGCCGACGCGCAAGGAACAACTCGCCATGTTGATGGTCGATGCGACGGTGGAACTGGCCGACGGCCTGATCGACGCGGGGCTTCGTCCGCACACCGGCGAACTTGTCGCGGCGGCAGCGTTGAAGGTGACGCCCGCCTATGTCCGCGACCTCCAATCGGGCGCGCTTCGGCTCACCTCGATCAACGATGCGATCGCGTGCAAGGCGCTGGGCGTCGACCGCGACTATGTGCGCGGGCTGGCAGCGGCCGGATATGCAAAGCTGACCTCCGACCAGGTGATCAGCATGAAGGCGTTGGGAATTACCCCCGACTATGCGCGCTCGATGAATGCGGCAGCCGGAGGCACGCAGTGATGCGGATGACGAGCGCAATGGCGCTGGCGGCCGCCCTTGCCGCATCGATGTCGGCGACGACTGCGTGCGCGCAGGATGCGGCGGTCGACAGCGCAGCCCCGCCGCCGGTCCCGGCTCCGGCCGCCGCTCCGGCGAGTGGCGGCAGCGCGCGGCAGGTCTTCACCCCCGCCGACTTCGTCCGCTACGCGCCCAAGAACGCCTATGACATGCTCAATCAGGTTCCGGGCTTTTCGATCCGCGACAATGAACAGCTCCGCGGGCTCGGGCAGGCGACAGGCAATGTCCTGTTCAACGGCGAGCGTCCCTCGACGAAGTCGGACGATATGGTGACATTGCTGTCGCGCATTCCCGCCGGGAATGTCGAACGCATCGAAATCGTCGACGGCGCCTCGCTCGATATCCCCGGTCTATCGGGTCAGGTGGCCAATATCGTTTATCGCGCCGACGATTTTTCGGGTCAATTTGCGTGGAAGCCCGAGTTTCGCGCTCATTATGCGCATCCGCTCTACACGCGCGGCGACATTTCGGTCCGCGGCCGCAAGGGAGCGATCGAATATGAACTGGGTCTCTATAACAATGATTCGGCGCGCAGTTCCGCGGGTGGGCCGACGATCATCACCGACGGCGACGGCAACATCATCGAGCGCCGCCACGATGTCTGGCGCAGTCCCTATGACACGCCCAAGCTTTCAGGGCGGCTGACCTGGGACGGCCCCGCCGATACGGTAGGCCATCTGGGCGCCCATTATCAGCGCATCTACAATCCCTATGTCGAATTCGGACGCCGGACGCGCGATGGCGCCCCCGACGAATATCGCACCGTTCGCGAAAATCCGAACAGCTGGAATTACGAAGTCAACGGCGATTATCAGTTCGGGGTTGGCCCCGGAAAGCTGAAGCTGATCGGGCTGCGCCGCTTCAGCCACGAACCCTATTCGCAGGAAGTAATTACCAGCTTTTCGGACGGATCGCCCGCGGTCGGCGATCGCTTCACCCAGACGGGCGATATCGGCGAGACGATCGCGCGCGGCGAATATCAGTGGAAGATGCTGGGGGGCGATTGGGAGTTGTCGGGGGAGGCGGCGTTCAACACGCTCGACAATGTTGCGGCGCTTTATACGCTCGATCCGACGGGGGCTTTCGTCGAGCTTCCGTTCCCGGGCGGTACCGGCGGCGTGAAGGAGGATCGCTACGAAAGCCTGTTGAGCTTTGGCCGCAAGATCACCGACAAGCTGAACGTGCAGATCGTTGCGGGCGCCGAGCGATCAACGATCACGCAAAGCGGCGCGAACGGCCTGACCCGCAGCTTCTTCCGACCGAAGGGATCGCTGTCGATCGCCTGGGCACCGGCGCCCGATTTCGACATGTCGCTCAAGATCCGGCGCCGCGTGCTGCAGTTGAGCTTCTACGATTTCCTCGCGCGCGCCTTCCTGAACGACGACAACCAGAATGGCAGCAACACCGATCTGCGGCCGCAGCAGGACTGGAGCTATGAACTGGAAGTCAACAAGCGGTTCGGGGCGTGGGGATCGACAAAGCTGTTCTTCGTGTACCGCGATGTCGAAGACCGGGTCGACGTGATCCCGATCGGCGATGGCGAAGGCGTCGGCAATATTGCCAAGGCGCGCGCCGGCGCGATCGACTGGACCTCGACGATCAATCTCGATCCGGCCGGCATCAAGGGCATGAAGATCGAAACCCGGCTGCTACTTCAGAAAAGCTCGCTGCGCGACCCCTTCACCGGCGAGACGCGCCAGTGGAACGGCTTCACCGACCGGGTCGTCGAGCTGAGTCTGCGCCACGATATTCCCGGTAGCGACTGGGCCTGGGGCGCAAGCGCCAACCATTCGCATTACCAGCCGGTCTATCGCCGCAACCAGATCGACACCGCGTGGGAAGGGCCTGTGTTCGCCAACATCTTTGTCGAGAACAAGGATGTGTTCGGTCTGACGGTCCGTGCGACGGTGGCGAACATCCTCAATGCAAGGTCGAAGCGCGACCGCACGGTATGGACGGGATTGCGCGGCGAAAGCCCGATTGCCTTCGTCGAAAAGCGCGACCGGTTGATCGGGCCGATCTTCGCTTTCTCGGTTCGCGGGAAATTCTAGGCCGCGTAGGCGTCGATCGCGGCGAGATGACGCGCCTTGGCGTCGTCATCGAGGAAGGCGCCGAGAAAACTGTTGCGGGCGAGCGTGACAAGCTCGTCCCGCGACAGATCGAGCGCATCGGCGACGACGGTGTAGTTGGCGTTCACATAGCCGCCGAAATAGCTTGGGTCGTCGCTGTTCACGGTAGCAAGAAGCCCGGCATCCAGCATCGTCTTGAGGGGATGCGCGGTCATGTCGTCGACGACGCAAAGCTTGAGATTGGAAAGCGGGCACACGGTCAGGCACATCGCGTCATCGGCGAGCCGCGCGACAAGGGCTTCGTCCTCGAGGCTGCGATTGCCGTGGTCGATGCGATCGACGCCCAGCAGATCGAGCGCTTCGTGCACATATTCAGGCGGCCCCTCCTCGCCCGCATGGGCGACGAGGCGCAGGCCGAGGTTGCGGGCGCGGGCGAAGACGCGCTGGAACTTGGCGGGCGGGTGGCCGACTTCGGACGAATCGAGACCGACTCCGTCGATCCGGTCGAGCCATGGGCGCGCTTCGTCGAGCGTCGCCTCGGCCTCCTCCTCGCTGAGATGGCGCAGAAAGCACATGATGAGCCGCGAGCTCATGTCATAACGGGCCTGCGCATCGTCGAGCGCGCGGGTGATACCGCCGATGACGGTCGCGAAGGGGATGCCGCGCGCAGTGTGGCCCTGGGGATCGAAGAAGATCTCGCTGTGGCGAACGCCATCGGCATGCGCGCGCGCGAGATAGGCGGCCGTCAGGTCATAGAAATCCTGTTCAGTCTGCAGGACGCCCATCCCCTGATAATAGATGTCGAGAAAATCCTGCAGGTTCGAAAAGGCATAGGCCGCGCGGACATCATCGATCGTCGCAAACGGGATGGCGATGCCGTTGCGCCGCGCGAGTTCGAACATCAGTTCGGGTTCGAGCGATCCTTCGATATGCAGGTGCAACTCCGCCTTCGGGAGCGCGGCGATGAAGGCCGCCCGGTCTGCGGGGGTGGCAAAATCGTCAGCCATGCGGCGTCTCCGTTTCTTCGCGCAGGATGATCGCCGCCTCGGGTTTGTGGCGGCGTATTTCGTCGATCGTCAGCCCGTCGATTTCGTGCGGGAAGATCAGCCATTGGTCGGTTTCATGGACGAAGAAATCGGGTTTGAGATCGGTGACGTTGCGGCGCGGTTTGTAATAGACGGTCGCGATCCGGATATCGCGCGGCATATTGTGGCGGCATCGCGCCCTGAGTTCGGCGAGAAAGGCTCGAATGCTGCGACCGCTATCGAAAACATCGTCGATGATGAGCAGCCGGTCCTCGGGATCGAGTGTATCGATCAGATAGCCGAGCGCGAAGACCTTCACCTGCGTGTCCTGGCGGTCGATGCCGTGATAGGATGAGGTGCGGATCGCGATATGGTCGCTGTGAACGCCGTGATATTCCAGCAATTCCTGGACCGCGATGCCGACGGGCGCCCCGCCGCGCCAGATGCCGACGAGATGTGTCGGCGCAAAACCGCTGTCGATCACCTGCATCCCGAGCCGCAACGAATCGGCAAGAAGGTCGTTGGCGCTGATGTAGATCTTGTCGGTGGTCATGGGCCGGAGTTATACGCAGGCGAAGCGCCGGGCAAGGCGCGGCGACGGGGCGTCTTCTCTCTCTACCGACCGCCCGGCCGCCTCGCAGCCAAGATGCTATTTGCGGGTAGCGGCGGTCTGGTCGCGCAGCGCCTTGAACTCGCTGCCGCTCTTCCAGCCGGGCCATTTGCCCGAGCGCGCGAGCTCGTCGCCGATCGTGTAGAAGAGCGCGATATCCTGCGCGGCGCCTGCCAAGTTCCAGCTTTCATCCCATGCGTCGCAAGCTTGATGGTAACAGCGGCCGGTATAGTCATCGACCCATTTCTGCCCTGCTTCCTTGCCGCCTTCGACAAGGTCGGACACGCCGGCGATGCCCATGAGCAGCAACACGGGGACGCCGCGCTTGGCCATGCTGAAATGATCGGCGCGGAAGAAGAGGCCGCGTTCGGGAAGGCTTTCGGGCGATACGGTGCGGCCCTGCATCGCGGCGACGCGGGCGAGATCATCCTCGAGCGTGCCCTGGCCCTTGCCGACGAGAATGACGTCCTTTGACTTGCCTGCCGTCTGAAGAATGTCGATGCCAAGGTTCGCGACCGTCTTTTCAACCGGATAGACGGGCGCCTGTGCATAGGCCTCAGACCCGAGAAGGCCGCGCTCTTCGGCGGTCCAGAAGGCGAAAAGCAGCGTGCGATCGGTGGGCGGTGCGGCCTTGAAACCGCGTGCGATTTCGATCAGCGCCGCAACGCCGAGCGCGTCGTCGTTCGCACCGGCGCGGTAGATGCGGCCCTTTTCGTCGGGCTTGCCCTCGCCATAGGCATCCCAATGCGCGCCATACATCACGACCTCGTCAGCACGGTCGGTGCCCGAGATTTTGGCGAGAACATTCTGACTGCGCACGACCTCATGCGTGACCGGAATCGACGCCCGAAAGCCGGTGCCGAGGTCGACGGGACGAAAATCCTTGCGCCGGGCCGCAATGCGCAGCTTTGCGAGATCCTGACCGGCTGATGCAAACAGCCGGGTCGAGGCCTCGCCCGAAATCCAGCCCTGAAGCGCAAGGCTGGTCGCCTTTTCGGGTGGTACGACGAGGCTGTAGTTTTCGCCGCCGGGGCTTTTCACGACGTTCCAGCCATAGCCTGCGCCGTCGGTGTCGTGGACGATCAGCGCCGCGATGGCGCCGCGGCGGGCCGCTTCTTCGAACTTGTAGGTCCAGCGGCCATAGTAGGTCATCGTGCGGCCGCCGAATTTGCCGAAGCTGTCTTCGCCCTTCGTCGCGACGAAATCGGGGTCGTTGACCAGAAAGACCGCGACCTTGCCCTTGAGGTCGACGCCCTTGAAGTCGTCCCAGCCGCGTTCGGGCGCGTGGACGCCATAGCCGACGAAAACCATCGGCGCATCGGCGATCGCCGCCACATCCTTGTCCTGCTGGCTCGACACATAGATGTCGGTGCCGAGGGTGAGCGGGGTGGCGCTGCCCTGCCGGTCGAAGGCGAGCGCGGTCGGGGTGCCGAGGCGCGTATGGAGCAGCGGCACCGGCTGCGTCCATTCGCCGTTCGGGCCGGCGGGTTCGAGTCCGAGCGCCTGAAGCCGGCCGATCAGATAGCCGACGGTACGCTCTTCGCCGACCGTTCCGGGGGCGCGGCCCTGAAACTGGTCCGACGCGAGGGTGCGGACAGTCTCGGTCAGATTGGCGGTGCTGATATCCTGCGCAAGCGCGGGGACGGCAAAGGCGGCAGCGAGCAGGGCGGCGAGAGGGCGCAGAAACATCAGGGGAGCGGGCTCCGTTGGTTGGGGAAGCGCCGACCCTAGCAGGATGCGCGGCAATTGGAACCGCCGTAGAGCGGCGGGGGCGAGAGGCGCCCACCTGTCCGACCAAGCAAGTCTCGCGCGGGCGCCAGCCCGCGCTCAATCCTTGGCGGCCGGCGTCCACCCCTTCTTGTATTTTTCGAACCAGGCGAGGATCGCCGATGCCTTTGCGGCAGCCTGCGACGGGCGGGCTGCGATGCCGCCGTGGCTGGCGCCCGGCACCTTGACCAGCACCGTCGGGATGCCGCGCAGACGCAGCGCGGTATAATATTGCTCCGACTCGCTGACCGGGGTGCGATAATCCTCGCTGCCGACGACGACCATGGTCGGGGTCTTGACGTTGCCGACCAGCGACAGCGGCGAATGGCTCCAGAACGGCGTCTGATCCTCCCACGGCATCGCGCCGATCCAGTAACGGCCGAAGAAGGCGGGACCGTCGGCAGTGAGCGCCTGCGTCGTCCAGTTGATCACAGGCTTTTGGGCTACCGCGGCCTTGAAGCGGTCGGTCTTGCCGACGATCCAGCTCGTCAGCACGCCGCCCCCAGACCCGCCGGTGACGAAGAGCGCGTCGGGGTCGGCGATGCCGAGGTCGATCGCGCGATCGACGATGCTCATCAGGTCGAAATAATCATTGCCGGGATAATTTTTGTCGATCGCATTGGCGAAGGCCGCGCCATAGCTGGTCGAGCCGCGCGGGTTTGCCGAGAGGACGGCATAGCCCGCCGCGGCATAAAGCTGGTTATCGGTCGAAAAATGCGGCCCATAAGCGGCGAACGGCCCGCCATGGATTTCGAGGATCAGCGGTACGCGCTGCCCCTCGCGATAGCCCGGCGGCAGGGTGAGCCAGCCGTCGATCGACAGCCCCTCGACGCTCGACGTGGCGGTGATCTTGCGCACCTCGCCCAGCGCCTTCACCTCGCGCAGCGTGCGGTTGAGGTTGGTGAGGACGCGCGTTTTGCCGCCGGCCGCCAGTTCGACTTCGGCCGGCCGCGCCGGGCCGCCGCCGGTGAAGGCGATCGCGTCATTGTCGGCGACCGAAAAGCTGCCTCCCGAATAGGGCCGGTCGAGTCCGCTGCTCGTCAATCCGCTGGCGACGGTGCGGACCGATCCGTCGAGGCCGATGCGTGCCACTTTGGTTTCGCCATGCTCGTCATATTGGGCATAGAGGCCCCGCCCGTCGGCGTCCCACGCGAGGCCGTCGACGCTGAAATCCCAGTCGGGGGCGATGCGGCGGCTGTTCGATCCGTCGCGGTTCATCACGTAGAGGCCGGTGTTTTCATAGGCGCGCAGCCGGTCGTCGAAACCGAGATAGGCGATCATCCGACCGTCGGGCGATACCAGCGGATTGGCATCGGGGCCCTTGCGCGTCGTGAGCTGAGTGATCGAGCCGCTTGCGACGTCGAGCGCATAGATGTTGCTTTCGAGCGGATCGCTTTCCCAGTCGGGGCGGCGGTCGGCGCTGAAATAGAGCATCGCGCCGTCGCGCGACCAGCTGAGCGGACCGCCGTCATGATAGGGGCCGAAGGTCAGCTGGCGCGGCGCGCCGCCGGTCGCCGAGACAAGGAAGATCTTTTCGAACCCCGGTTCGATATAGCCCTGGCCGTCGGCGCGGTAGGTGAGCAGGTCGTGGACCTCCAGCGGCGCGGCCCATTTGGCGCCTTCGGGCTTGTTCGCGGGGGCCTTGCCGAACCGCGGCGCATCGTCCTTGACGAGCATCGTATAGGCGATCGACCGGCCATCGGGCGACCAGGTGATGCTCGACGGGCTGGTCGGCAGGCCGGTGAGCTTTACCGCCTCGCCTCCGTCCATCCAGCGCACCCAGAGCTGGACGCTGCCGCCCTCGGTCGATGCATAGGCAAGCCGCTTGCCGTCGGGCGACCAGCGCGGCGAAAAGGCATCACCGCCGCGTCCCGCAGCGGGGACTTCGGCGCCGGTCTGGGTGTCGACCAGCCAGATCGTGCTGACCGCGCGGTCGGACATGATGTCGTTCGCGCGGCGGACATAGGCGATGTGGCGCCCGTCCGGGCTGATCTGCGGGTCCGATGCGGCGGCGAGGCCGAAAAGATCCTCACCGGTGAACCGGCGCTGCGGCCCGGTCTGTGCGCTGCCGGTTGCGTCATCCGGCGCGGAGGCGGTTGCGGCGGGAGCGCTCGCGTGCTCGGAAACGGCGCCTTGCTGCGCGTGAAGCGGCTGCGCTGCGAGGGTGAGAAGGCTCGCGCCGAGCAAGGCGAGTTTGCGCATAATATGGGTGCCCCTTTTTCCGGTGGATGGTTGAGGGTGTAACCATCTGGCGCGGCGCGTCAATCGAGCGGGTGGGAAAGGGATGGTGGGTTGTGATTTTCTCCTCCCCTCCCGCCTGCAGGAGGGGAAATCAGCGCGCGACCTTGGCGCCATCTTCTGGTCGGACAAGCTAATAGCCATATAGGTTATTTTCTATTGATATTACCACGCTCTTATGGCACGAGGCCACATCATGAAGAACTGCGTTTGGGGCTGGCACCCTTCGATGCGGGAGGGGCGTTCCGGCCCTTTGTTTTGGGAGACGGGTGGCAGGCCAAGTCCGGCTCGCAGTCAGATGGACATTTTTCTGGCATCGCTGGCAGAATCGTCGAATGTCGCGGCGTCGGCGCGGGTGACGGGAATCTTGCGCGATCCGTTAAGCAACAAGCCTTTCGTGCATTTCTATGCAACCAAAAGGGTGGGCGGTGCGATCATCGATTCGAACGCCATCAAGCTGTTTAAGTTCGCCGCCAGCTAAAGCGGCTGGTGCGCGAGGGCGCCCGGTCCCGGCTCCCTTCCCTTTCGGGACGGGCCGGGCGCCTACCGGCCGGCATTCCACTCCAAAATCAGGTCAATATTCGACAGGATGGTCCTGCCATGCCGACCCCCTTTTTCGCCGATATGGTGCGCGCGCTGTGCAACGAGGGCGGGACCGGCTCGCTGACGCCGAGCGGCGCGGTGCCCGGCCAACGCCGGTTCGCGGGCGCCGAGCCTGTCGCTAGATGTTTCCCTTATACGATTGCCGGCGCGGCGGGGCGATCGCGGGGGCGCTGCGCGGCGGTGCCGACGGCCGGGCGATGGCGGGGGCGCGGGTCGAACGGACGCGAACGCGCTTCGGGCGCGACGGCGGCTGGCGGCACGAGATGGCGCTGCGATGCCGCTGCCTGTTTGGGGATGGTTAGGGTAGGGAATAATCAAGTGCGGCGGGGATGGGATGGAAGCGGAGCCTTGAAGCGTCCGCTGTCCTCCCCTCCCGCAAAGGGGGAGCGGCAGTGAGCGTTGCGAGCTTGCTCGCTAGCCGCAGCGCAGTGGGTATATTCAAAGTCGCAAGCCCACCCCCAACCGCTCCCGCCTGCCGGAGGGTGGCAGAAATTCCGCAACCGGCCGAGACCCGTCGGGTCGTTCACCACCGCATGGCGGGTGATGGCCGGACGGTCCGAATTGGTCCGCCCGCCTCGTCCCGCGTCTAGTCGGCGGGCATTGTCTTGGTTTCGGTATAATCCTTGAACTTGTCGATGAAGGTCGCGTGGTAATCCTCGACCTGCGAATCCGCGTCTTCGGCCGCTTCGGCGGCAGTGTCGCCATCGGCGCGATCGAGCGCGACTATTGCGCTGCGGAACGCATCGCGTTCGGTGCCGCACGTTTCCTTGAGCGCGAGTTCATATTCGGCTTCGCCCATCTTTGCCTCGAGCGACTTCTTCATGTGATCGCGCA
Source organism: Sphingopyxis sp. Q841 (assembly GCF_052384365.1). Classification (NCBI taxonomy): domain Bacteria; kingdom Pseudomonadati; phylum Pseudomonadota; class Alphaproteobacteria; order Sphingomonadales; family Sphingopyxidaceae; genus Sphingopyxis; species Sphingopyxis sp. Q841. The sequence continues at coordinate 2,036,739 of NZ_JBQSUM010000001.1, forward strand.
GGCATTTGGTGAAGACCGCACGCGAATTGTCGACGGCGGCGGCGGGCGACGGCGCCATGGCAGCGAGAAGAATGGAAAAAACAAGCATCCTGCGACTCCCCAGTTTGCGGATGATTATGTGCGAAGAGATGTAGACGATGGCTATTAAAAATGGGAGCGCCTTTCTGCTGCAGATCGGCGACGGCGCAAGGTGGCATCGAACTGGTCGATGTGCCGGTGCCATCGGCGGCGCGAGCGCTGCGGCCGCTGTCGCCGGTGCATGGATATGCGTGTGCGGCTGCCGATGGCGCGATCGAGGCGCATAGGGTGCGGCGTAGCCGCGCCAGTAACGGCTGGCGCGGTCAGGTCGATCCGCCCGGCGAGGGCCGCGAGCTGTGGCAGACGATGCTGGTGCCCTTGATGCCGGGGCTCGGCCCGTGGGATTGCACTGGATCCCAGCTGGTCCTGGATGCCGCGCTGCTGGCAGCAATACCGGCGGGAAGCGCGCTTTTGTTCAACAGGTCGGTGATTTCCGCCTTTCCCCGCCGCCGTTGATGGGCCGCTGGCAACCCCGCGCGAAGCCCCTGCCGCGGGCAATTGCTGGATCGTGGATGGAGCCGCGACCGGTGCATGGGCCAGCGAGGCGGGTCGGCTGGCGCTCTGGACCGCAGGCGGATGGCGAATTGTCGCGCCCTTGTCCGGGATGCGTGTCAGACGGATCAGCGACGGTGCCGCGTTACGTTTCGGCGGCTCCAAATGGACTCTACCCATCGCTATTGCGAATCCCGATGGGGGCACGACGATCGGCCTGGAAGCGCGTGCGGCAATAGACGCGCTGCTTGCGCTTATGGTGGCGCATGGTATTATGATCGCTGACTGATTTTGCTTCTGTTCGCGCAGAAAGTGCGACTTTTTGGCAACAGATTGTCGATTTGTTTACTTGCGTGGAACCAAAGGCACGAGTAGGACGTCTGTCGAGACGTAATCTCAATTGAAAGGGGAATCCATTATGAGGAAGCTTGCCGTCGCTGTGGCGTTGGCCTCCACTGCCCTTGCGTCGCCTGCTATGGCGCGCGACAACTCGTGGTATGTTGGTGTCGGTGGTGGTGTCATGATCGTCGAGGACATCGACCTCGATATCGGCACCGTCGCTAATGCGGGAACGCTCGATCATCGTACCGGTTATGATTTCGAAGGCACTGTCGGTTATGACTTCGGCGGTTTCCGCGCTGAAGTCGAAGTCGGCTATCGTGAAGCCGACATCACCGGTGGTCGTTTTTCAACTCCCGGGATTCCGGCGAGTTCGACGGGCGGGCTCTTCACCGGCAATACGCCGCTGAATGGCGACTCGAACGCGTTGAGCTTCATGGCCAATGGTATGTTCGACTTCGGTGACGACGATGGCCTGCAGGGCTTCGTCGGCGGCGGTGCGGGTGTTGCACGCGTTTCGGTTCAGCCGGTCTTCGCAACCAACTTCCTCGACGATTCCGACACGCGCTTCGCGTGGCAGGCAATCGCCGGTGTTCGCGCGCCGCTGACCAAGCATTGGGATGCCGGTCTGAAGTATCGCTTCTTCAATGTCAGCGATCTGAAGATGGTCGACCAGCTTGGCCGCGACGTTTCGGGTCGTTTCCGTTCGCACTCGCTGCTCGGAACGCTGACCTACAACTTCGGTGGCGCAGAAGCTCCGCCGCCGCCGCCGCCGGCTCCGCCGCCGCCGCCGCCGCCGCCGCCGCCGGCTCCGCCGCCGCCGCCGCCGCCGCCGCCGGTTTGCGAACCCGGACCGTATATCGTGTACTTCGACTGGGATCAGTCGGCGATCACGCCGGAAGCGGCTGCAACGCTGGACAACGCGATCAGCGCTTACAACCGTGGCTGCAGTGGCCAGCAGGTCATGCTCGCCGGTCACGCTGACCGTTCGGGTTCGGCCAAGTACAACGTCGGTCTGTCGCAGCGTCGCGCCGATGCCGTGAAGTCGTACATGACGGCTCGTGGTGTCGCCGATGGCTCGATCACGACGCAGGCGTTCGGCGAAACCCGCCCGGCCGTTGCAACCGCCGATGGCGTCCGCAACGACCAGAACCGTCGCGTGGAAATCACTTACGGTCCAAACTCGGGCATGTAAGACCGGTTTCCATCCCCGACGGGGATTGGACGAAAAAGAAGGGCGGTACCGCAAGGTGCCGCCCTTTCTTTATTTGGGCTCTTCGATGACACCTGCGGCTGATGGCGGGGCTTGCCGGGGCGACGACGCAGAATTTGAGCCTTGCTCCTCAGGATAAATGATATATCATATCTGTGAGGCGCCTCGATGAACGGGTTTGCCTCGGACAAGGCGGGCGCGCTGGCACGCGAGGATGAAATGTTGGCGCTCCCGATGGACAGGGAGAGACAGAATGCGTCGACGCCGCAGCATCTTTCGCGCCGATCCGAACGGCAGCCCCGACATCAACACCACGCCGCTGATCGACGTCATGCTCGTAATGCTGGTGATGTTCGTCATCACCATTCCGCCGCCGACGCACAAGGTCGATGTCACGCTGCCCGCCGGTCCGGCGCCTTTCGAAGTTCGCGACCAAAATCGCGTCAGCATCGACACCAGCGACATCATTCGCTGGAACGGCAACGCCGTCGACCTCGCCGAACTGGGCCAACTGGTGAAGGCAGCGTCCGAGCGGGCGGTTCCGGCAACGCTGCTGTTCGAACCCGACGCGCAGGCGCGCTATCTGCGGGTCGATCAGGCCATCGGCGCGATTCGTCGCAACGGGGGCAGCAAGATCGCGTTTCCCGGCATTCAGCGGTACGGCGGTCTGGTCTGACTTACAGCCCCCTGCGCGGGTATCCGATGTCGGGCGCGCCGGTCAGGCGGCCGGCGCTGTGCCGGGGCGTAGATGTTGCATCATATAGCCGGCATAATCGGCCTTGCCGAGCGGTACCCCAAGATGACGCATGACGGCATAGGCCGCGACGACGTGGAAGTAGAATTGCGGCAGCGCCCAGTCGCGAACATAGGTCGCGGCGGTAAGGTCGAAGACCATGCCGTTGGGCAGATCGAAGCTGACCGGTCGATCATCGTCCTCGCCGAGCGACGCGGGGTCGATCGTATCGAGAAAAGTCAGCGTGCGCGCGATCTGATCCTGCATTTCCGCAAAGTCCGCGGCGTCATCGGGGAAATCGGGGCCGCCCGATGCGCCGAGCCGGGCAAGCCCGCTGACGGCCTGGCCGCAGGCGAAACGGATCTGCGTCGGCAAGGGAAACATGTCGGGGGCCAGCCGGCCGGCGGCGAATTGCAGCTCACCCACGGCATTGTCGGAACCCCATGTTTGCGCCTTTGCAAGCTGCGCCGAGAGCGCGCCGAGCGCATTGACGTAGGCGGGAACGGTCAGATCATAGAGCGACATCGCTATTTCTCCATCACGGCTGCCTGATCGGCGGCAAGATTATCCTGGAACTGCAGGCGCGCGAGCCGTGCATAGAGCCCGTCGGCGGCGACGAGATCGTCGTGGCGACCTTCCTCGACGATACGGCCTTCGTCCATCACGATGATGCGATCGGCGGCGCGGACGGTCGCGAGGCGGTGCGCGATGACGACGGTGGTGCGGTCGTGCATCAGCGCCTCGAGCGCATCCTGAACGAGTTTTTCGGACTCGGCGTCAAGCGCCGAGGTGGCCTCGTCGAGTAGCAGCAGCGGCGCGCGGCGGAGCAGCGCGCGGGCGATTGCAACACGCTGACGCTGGCCGCCCGACAGGCGGGCGCCCCCTTCGCCCATGAAAGTATCAAGGCCATCGGGAAGCTTGCGCAGAAATTCTTCCGCATTGGCCGCGCGCGCGGCGGCCCATAGCTCGTCGTCGGTGGCCAGCCAGTTGCCATAGCGCAGATTGTCGCGCGCCGACGCCGCGAATATCACCGTTTCCTGCGGCACCATCGCGATCCGGGCGCGCAGGTCGGCGGGGTCGAGCTCGGGCAGCGCGACGCCGTCGAGGCGGATTTCGCCGCCTTGCGGATCGTAGAAGCGCTCGGCGAGCTGGAAGAGCGTCGATTTGCCGGCACCCGAGGGGCCCACGATCGCGACCGTTTCGCGCGCGCGAATGGATAGGCTGAAATCGTGCAGCGCGGGCGCGTCGGGGCGCGTCGGGTAGCGGAATTCGACATGATCAAATTCGAGCGTACCGGTCGCGGTCTCCGGCAGAGCGCGAGGGGCCGGCGGCGGGGCAATGCTCGGCTCGGCGATCAGCAGTTCATTGAGGCGTTCGGCGGCACCGGCCGCGCGAAGCAGATCGCCATAGACTTCGGTCAGCGCGCCGAACGCACCCGCGACAAGGCCGCCGGTCAGGACGAAGGCGGCAATGGTGCCGCCCGTGATCGTGCCCGCGGCCACGCCTTCGGCCCCATACCAGAGCAAGGTGGTGATGGCTCCGAACAGCAGCCCGATAACAATCGCGGTCATCGTGGCGCGGAGCCGGATGCGGCGCTTGGCGGTGGCGAAATTGGCTTCGACGGCGCTGGTGAAGCGTTCGGCCTCGCGCGTTTCCTGCCCGAAGGCCTGGACGATCTTCATCGCGCCGAGCTGTTCGGCCGTGGTCGCACCGATGTCGGCGACGCGATCCTGACTTGAGCGCGAGACGTTTTGCAGGCGGCGCCCGAGCAGCACGATCGGCATGATGATGATCGGGATGCCGAGCAGAATCCCGCCCGTAAGTTTCGGCGAGAGCGAGAAGAGATAGGCAATCCCGCCGATCCCCATAACGGTATTGCGCAGTGCGACCGAAACCGTGGTTCCGACGGTCTGTTCGATGATCGCCGTGTCCGCCGTCATGCGCGAGGCGATTTCTGAGGGGCGGTTTTCTTCGAAGAAGCCGGGGGCCAGGCGCAGAAGGTTACGCTGCACCGCCTCGCGGATATCGGCGACGGTGCGTTCGCCGAGCCAGCTCACGAAATAGAAGCGGAGCGCCGTCGCAATCGCGAGGATGAGAACGATCACGTAGAAGAACCGGAAATGCGGGCTGACATCGCCGCCGCCGGCGACGAAGCCCGAATCGATCATCTCCTTGAATTGATAGGGGATCGCGAGCGTTGCGATCGCCGCGATGCCGAGCGCGATCGCCGCGATCAGCAGCTGGAGCGGATAGCGGCTGGCATGATGCCAGACCATGCGCAGGCTCGATAGCTTGCGGGGTGGGTTCGGTTTATCGGATTTGGTCGCCATTGATCATCGCCCTAGCAGCCGCGCCGATGCCGCTCAACGATGCAGAATGGCGATCTGCTTCAAGGACCATGAAGCCAGGCTGCGTAAAGGGAGCGCGGGGCCGGATTGCCCGCGTGCCCTGCGGCTCAGTGATTGTCGAGTTGCGCGCCGGCACCGCACGCAGGCCCGCCTGCGTGATGCGATAGGGCATGCCGCTGCGCGAAGCGATGAAGCCGCGGCGGCGGAAGGTGCTCGAACAGGCCGAGGCCGCCGCTGTCCCGGAATATTATCCATCAGGCGCCGCGCAATGATTTTGATGCATTGCACAATGGCGATGTTGCCCTAGACTGTGCTCCAACAGGGATGCCGGAAGAGCGCCCGACCGGACGCAAGGAATTCAGATTATGCTGTACCACGCTTTTGACATGCAGCGCAGCTGGCTCGCGGGCGCGAGCGCATTGGCGACCGCGGGCGCGCAGGTCATCCAGCATCCCGCCAATCCGCTCGGCTATTTCAGCGCGAGCCCGATGTTCGCCTCGGCGCTCGAGGTCTTTGCACACGCCTCGGCGCCGCGCGGCAAACCGGGGTTCGAACTGTACGAGACGCTCGTCGATGGCGAGACGCTGCGCGTCGATGAAGCGATCGAGGCGCGCAAGCCCTTCGGCCAGCTCAAGCATTTCCGGCACGCGGCAAGCGCCGGCAAGCCCAAGCTGCTGATCGTCGCGCCGATGTCGGGCCATTATGCGACGCTGCTTCGCGGCACGGTCGAGCGGATGATCCCCGACCATGATGTGTGGATCACCGACTGGCGCGATGCCCGCAATGTCCCGCTCGAAGCGGGCAAATTCGATCTCGATGACTATATCGACTATCTGATCGGCTGGCTCGAGCATATCGGGCCGGGTGCGCATATGCTCGCCGTGTGCCAGCCTTCGGTTCCGAGCCTCGCCGCCGCAGCTGTCATGGCGGCCGACAAGCACAAGTGCCGCCCGCGCACGCTGACGATGATGGGCGGGCCGATCGACACGCGCAAGGCGCCGACCGCGGTGAACCAGCATGCGACGACGCGGCCTTATGCATGGTTCCAGGAAAATGTGATCGCAACGGTTCCGGCCTGGTATCCGGGCGCCGGGCGCCGCGTCTATCCTGGCTTCCTGCAGCTTGCCGGCTTCATGTCGATGAACCTTGGCAATCACATGATGAGCCATTGGGAAATGTTCAAGCATCTGGTCGACGGTGATGGCGAGAGTGCGGACAAGACCAAGGAATTCTATGACGAATATCGCGCCGTCTGCGACATGACCGCCGAATTCTATCTCCAGACGGTCGATGCGGTTTTCCAGCGCCACCTGTTGCCCAAGCGCGAATTCGAGCATCGCGGCAAGATCGTCGACCTTGGCAAGATCGACGATATTGCGCTGCTCGCGATCGAAGGCGAGCGTGACGATATTTCGGGGATCGGCCAGACCAAGGCGGCGCTGACCCTCGCCACCGAACTGCCGACCGCCAAGAAGAAATATCTGATGGCAAAAGGCGTCGGCCACTACGGCATCTTCAACGGCCGCAAGTGGCGGGAAGAGATTGCACCGGTCGTCGAAAAATGGATTCGCGCCAACGGCGGCTGACAGGATGCCCGCTCGCCCGATTCCCGTGATCGGGCGGCGGCGGACCGGAATCACGCGCCTTTCACGCAAAAGGGAGCATTGTCTTCGCCCATGCTTGGCGAAGCGGGACCGGCGCCCTACATGGAGCGCTCATGCCGCCTGACACCGCTTCTTCCGCCAGCCCGCGCAGCGAGCCGCCGATCCTGGCGACGCTGCGGCGCTTCCTGCCCTATCTTTGGCCGGCGGGGCATCGCGAGCACAAGTTGCGCATTATCGGGGCCGGGCTGCTGGTGCTGGCGTCAAAGGCGGTGCAACTGTCGATGGGCTTCGTCTATGGCGCGGCGATCAACCGTATGGCGCCGGGGATGCAGGAAGGCATCGCGCTGACCATCGGGCTGGTCGTCGCCTATGCCGGCGCGCGCTTTGCCGGGGTGCTGTTCGACAATCTGCGCAATGTTGTTTTCGAACGCGTCGGGCAGGATGCGACGCGCGAACTCGCGATCGCCACCTTCACTCACCTGCATGCACTGTCGCTGCGTTTCCACCTCGCGCGGCGGACGGGTGAGGTGACCAAGGTGATCGAGCGCGGAACCAAGAGCATCGACACCATGCTCTATTTCCTGCTGTTCAATATCGCGCCGACAATCATCGAACTGACCGCGGTCATCGTCATCTTCTGGACCAAATTCAGCCTCGGCCTTGCCGCGGCGACTGCGCTGATGGTCGTCGTCTACATCGCCTTCACGCGCAAGGTGACCGACTGGCGCACCGCGCTCAGGATGCGAATGAACGACCTCGACACGCTGACCGTCGGGCGCAGCGTCGACAGCCTGCTCAATTACGAGACGGTCAAATATTTCGGCGCCGAGGGGCGCGAGACGGCGCGCTACCGCGAGGTTGCGGGCCAATATGCGAGCGCCGCGGTCAAAAGCGAGAACAGCCTCGCCTGGCTCAATATCGGGCAGAGCTTCATCACCAATGCCGCCATGGCGGGGGCGATGGGCTACACGGTGTGGGGCTGGTCGCGCGGCATCTTCGCGGTCGGCGACGTGGTGCTCGTCAACACGCTGCTCGCGCAGCTTTTCCGCCCGCTCGACATGCTCGGCATGGTCTATCGCACGATCCGCCAGGGGCTGATCGACATGGAGGCGATGTTCCGCCTGATCGACACGCCGAGCGAGATCACCGACGCGCCGGGCGCCCCCGCGCTGCACGTCGCGGGCGGTGCCGTGGCGTTCGAGAATGTCGTCTTCGGCTATGAGGCCGACCGCACCATTTTGAACGGCGTCAGCTTTGCGCTGGGCGCAGGCGAGACGCTGGCTATTGTCGGCCCTTCGGGCGCGGGCAAATCGACGATCGCGCGGCTGCTCTTCCGCTTCTACGATCCGCAGGGCGGCCGCATCCTGATCGACGGGCAGGACATCCGCGCGGTAACGCAGCAGAGCCTGCGCGCCGCAATCGGGATCGTCCCGCAGGATACGGTGCTGTTCAACGACAGCATCGGATATAATATCGCCTATGGCCGCGCCGATGCGCGCGTCGAAGAGATCGCCGAGGCCGCGAAGGGCGCGGCGATCGACGGCTTTATCGCTATGCTGCCGCAGGGCTATGAGACCGAAGTCGGCGAGCGCGGGCTCAAATTGTCGGGCGGCGAGAAGCAGCGCGTCGCGATCGCGCGCACCCTGCTCAAGAATCCGCCGGTCCTGATCCTCGACGAAGCGACGAGCGCTCTCGACAGCCGGACCGAGGCGGCGATTCAGGACACGCTCGAACGGATCGCCGAACGGCGCACGACGCTGGTGATCGCGCATCGCCTGTCGACCGTCACGAGCGCCGACCGCATCATCGTTCTCGATCGCGGCCGCGTCGCCGAAACGGGGACTCACGACCAACTGCTCGCGATGCGCGGCCTCTACGCCGACATGTGGGCGCGTCAGCAGGCCGAAAAGGAAGAGGGCACGGTTTAGGCTGGGAGGATGGAAGTCGGGCGCATGCTTTCGAACGGGAGGGGAATTTCTGGTCTATCCTGATCGGTTCGCATCGAGCTCTTCGAGGGCCTTGGCAGGCGCTCAGGACCAACTACGGCCTTTGGCCGAGGTCGAGATGCTCCTCGGGCCAGGCGTCGCGCCGATGGGTGTCTCGGCTTCGCTCGACACGAACGCGATAATAGGTTCAACGGCTAGCGACCGATTGTGGACATCGCGTCCTACAGCGCGTCTGTCGTTCTGCGCACACACACCCGACGCAAATGTTCCTTCTCATCGAAAAGCCATACCGCTTGGACCGATGTCGTGAGGACCCCGTATTCCGCCACAACAGAATCTCGCGTTATGCCGCCTGCGGTCTGGCATCCGTTACCAAAATAATGAGGCTTACCTTTCGCAAAGGTGCGGTTATCGTGCACCTTAAGCCTCCAGCCATTGGTTTTCGCGGCCTCGTCTAGCTTCTTGGCAGACGAACCGATTGGGACAATCTTGAGCAATCTTTCCCTTGTGGCGTCATTTCCACCCCAAACAAGTGCGGGGCCGCAACCAGCCAGCCAAGGCAGGACCAATATCCCAATAAGATTCCGCCACATTGGGAAACCCTATGCGGAGGGCATTGGCTTCGCAATCGAAACGTCCGCTCCCCATCCCAAAGCGGCCTTCCCTGCACGCGACCAAGCCCTAAAATGCAACAGAATCGCTTGAGTTGCTTGACCATGCGCATTCGCGGCTTTTACGCTGCCCTATGCCGCATGACACAAGCTTGATCGGAACCGTCGTCGCGGGCCTTGTGGTCGCATTTCTGATGGGTGCGCTGGCGCATCGGCTGCGCATTTCGCCAATTGCGGGCTATCTGCTGGCGGGCGTTCTTGTCGGGCCGTTCACGCCGGGTTTCGTCGCCGACACTGGGCTGGCGCTCCAGCTTGCGGAGATTGGCGTGATCCTGCTCATGTTCGGGGTGGGCCTTCATTTCTCGCTCAAGGATCTCTTGTCGGTGCGCCGGATCGCGGTGCCCGGAGCGATCGTGCAGATTGCTGCTGCGACCGCGCTGGGGACCGCGCTGGGTCTGTGGCTCGGCTGGTCGTTCGCCGGCAGCCTGATCTTCGGTCTGGCGCTGTCGGTGGCGAGTACCGTTGTTCTGCTGCGCGCCCTCCAGGCGCGCGACATGGTCGAGACCGAAAAGGGGCGGATCGCGGTCGGCTGGCTGATCGTCGAGGATCTGGCAATGGTGCTGGCGCTCGTCCTGCTTCCCGCGATGTTCGGCGCGCGCGGCGACGAGGGCGGCGCGGGGGACAGCGCCGCCTTGCTTCAGTCGGCAGGGATCGTCTTTCTGAAGGTTGCGGGTTTTGTCGCGATGATGCTCGTCCTCGGGCGCCGTATCCTGCCGTGGGTACTGCACTGGGTCGCCCATTCTGGCTCGCGCGAGCTGTTCCGGCTCGCGGTACTGGCGACCGCGCTCGGGGTCGCCTTCGGTGCTGCGGTGATCTTCGATGTCAGCTTTGCGCTGGGCGCCTTTTTTGCCGGAATGATTCTGGGCGAGACGCAGCTTTCGCGGCGCGCTGCCGAGGAAACGCTGCCGCTGCGCGACGCCTTTGCGGTCCTCTTCTTCGTCTCGGTCGGCATGTTGTTCGACCCTTGGGTGCTGATCGAGCATCCGGTACCGGTGCTCGCGACCGTTGCGATCATCATCGTGGGCAAATCGCTCGCGGCCTTTGCCATCGTGCGCGCCTTCGGTCATTCGACGCAGACCGCGCTGACGATCTCGGTCAGCCTGGCGCAGATCGGCGAATTCTCCTTCATCCTCGCCGGGCTGGGGGTGGGGCTCAAGGTCATGCCCGACATGGCGCGCGACCTAATCCTGGCGGGGTCGATTCTGTCGATCCTGTTCAACCCGATCTTCTTCACGCTCGTCGTTCGCCGTGTGCGCGCCGAGCATTTTCCCGATATTGCCGAAGAAGCGGCCGCGTTGCCCGCGGCTGAGCCGTCACGCACCGTGCTGATCGGCTTCGGCCGCGTCGGCAGCCATATCGGTTCCCTGCTCTGTTCGCGCGGCGAGGCGCTGGTGGTGATAGAAGATCAGAAGGATATGGCCGCCGCCGCCCGCGCCGCGGGGGCGACGGTGATCGTCGGCGACGCGACCAAGGAAAGCGTTCTGCGCCAAGCGAAGATCGACACCGCCGCGACGCTGCTGATCGCCATCCCTGAAGGCGTCGAGGCGGGCGCGATCGTGCGGCGCGCGCGGGCGATCAACCCACAGCTGGTCATCGTAGCGCGAGCCCATTCGGACGAGGAGGTGGGCGATCTCGTCCGCCGCGGCGCCGACCATGTGGTGATGGCGGAACGCGAAACCGCGACGCGGATGGCCGAACGCGCGATGCTGGCCAGAGCCTGAGCGCCGGCAAAGGCGCGGTTGGGGTTTCCCTCGATCCCGATCTTCCCTATCGCCCCGAGCGATGTCTCCCGACGCTCTTCTCCCCCTGCTCAAATCCACATTCGGTTTCGACGCCTTTCGCGGGCGACAGGCCGATGTCGTTGCGCGGGTGATGGCGGGCGCGCATACGCTGGCGGTGATGCCGACGGGCGCGGGCAAGTCGCTGACCTACCAGCTTCCAGCTGTGGCCCTCGACGGCTGTGTCGTCGTCGTATCGCCGCTGATCGCGCTGATGCACGATCAGCTGCGCGGTGCGCGTGCGGCGGGGATTCGCGCCGCCAGTCTCACCAGCGTCGATGCCGATTTCGCCGACACGCGTCAGGCCTATCGCGACGGACAGCTCGACCTCCTCTACATCGCGCCCGAACGGGCAACGGGGGAGGGGTTTCGGTCGCTGGTGGCGGCGCGTGCGCCCGCGCTGTTCGCGATCGACGAAGCGCATTGTGTTTCGGAATGGGGGCATGATTTCCGCCCCGACTATCGCCTGCTCCGCCCGCTGCTCGACGCCTTTCCAGCGGTGCCGCGGCTCGCGCTGACCGCGACGGCCGACAAGCACACGCGCGAGGATATATTGGTCCAGCTCGGCATCCCCGCCGAAGGGCTGATTCTCGCGGGGTTCGACCGACCGAACATTCGCTATCGCATCGCGCCGCGCGGCGCGCCGGCAAAACAGCTTACCGAATTCATCGCCGCCAATCCGGGACCCGGGATCGTCTATTGTCCGACGCGCGACGGGACCGAACGGATGGCCGCGAAGCTCGCCGCCGCCACCGGGCGCAGCGTCGCGGCCTATCATGCCGGACTCGATCCCGAACGGCGCGCGCGGGTGCAGCATGATTTCGTCGCTTCGGAAGATGGCATCGTCACCGCGACGGTCGCCTTCGGCATGGGGATCGACAAGCCCGACGTGCGCTTCGTTGCGCATGCCGGGCTGCCGAAATCGATCGAGAGCTATTATCAGGAGACCGGGCGCGCGGGACGCGACGGCGATCCCGCCGAGGCGTTGATGCTGTGGGGCGCCGAAGATTTCGCGCGGGCGCGGATGCGGCTGGGCGATCTGCCCGAAGAGCGGCTGGCGGGCGAGCGCGTCCGGCTCAATGCGCTCGCGGCGCTGGTCGAGACGGTCGAGTGCCGCCGCGCGCTGCTGCTGCGCCACTTCGGCGAAAACCCGCCGCTGCGCTGCGGCAATTGCGACAATTGCATCGACCCGCCGAAGCAGGTCGATGCGACGGTGCTGGCGCAGAAGCTTTTGTCGGCGGTCTATCGAACCGGGCAAAGCTATGGCGCGGGGCATGTCGAGGCGGTGCTCACCGGGCGGCGTGACGAGCGCATCGCCGCGCGCGGCCATGACAAATTGTCGGTGTTCGGCATCGTCGAGGGGGAGGATGCGCGGCTGATCAAACCGCTGGTGCGCAGCCTGATGGCGCGCGAGGCGCTGGCCGCGACCGAACATGGCGGGCTGATGTTCGGCCCCACCGGGCGCGCGGTGATGAAGGGCGAGGTGCCCGTACTGATGGCCGAGCCGCCCGCGCGCCGCCTGTCGCGCGCCGGGCGCGGCGACGGCGCGGCGGCGAACCCGGTCGGAGACCCGCTGTTCGATGCGCTGCGTGCGACGCGGCGCGATCTCGCGAGCGAGGCGGGCGTGCCGCCCTATGTGATCTTCCACGACGCGGTGCTGCGCGCGATGGCGAGCGAGCGTCCCGCCTCGCGCAGCGACCTTGCGTCAATTCCCGGCGTCGGCGCCAAGAAGCTCGAAGCGTGGGGCGATGCCTTTCTGGAGGTGATCCGGCGGTTCTAGGAAAGATCGTTATCGCCCGACCTTGTTGCCACCTTCACGCTTGTCAGCAATCGGCGCAGGTTTATAGATCGCGGCATGAGCGACTTTCGAGCCTTGACCCCGACCTATTCGGTCGCGCCGCAAATCAGCATCGAGGACGTCGCCGCGGCGAAGGCGGCTGGCTTTGCGATGATCGTCAACAACCGCCCCGACGGCGAGGACCCGGGTGCGCCGCAGGGCGATGCCATCGCGCATGCCTGCGCCGCCGAGGGAATGGCCTATGCCGCCATCCCGATCGGCCATTCGGGGTTCAGCCATCCGCAGCTCGACGCGCTCGATACGCTGCTGGGCGATGCAACCGGGCCCGTGCTCGCCTATTGCCGGTCGGGCACGCGCTCGACGCATTTGTGGGCGCTGACGCGCGCGCGGGCCGGCGACGATATCGACATGCTGTGCGATGCGGCCGCGAACGGCGGCTATGATCTGTCGGCGCTGCGGCCGATGATGGACGCGCTCGCAGGTTAGCCATGACGGTGAGCGACCTCATCCAGCTCGCGGGATCGCTGGTGGCGGTCTTGTTCGTCGCTTGGCTGGTCAAGCGCATGGGTCTGGGCGCTGATCCGCGGATTGCCGACGCCGCCCATGCGATCCGCCTTGCCGACGAGGCCGAGACGGGGTTCGGAGGGGTAGAGGTCGCGCGCGACCGCGCGGGCTTTGCGGCGATCGTCCGCAACGCCGCCGGTCAGATGATGCTGGTGCGTGCGCACGGCAATCATTTCGCGGCGCGGCCGGTCGATGCCGCCGTGGTCGGGCGGCTCGACAAGGATTTCCTGACATTGACGATGCCCGAGCGAAGCTTCGGATCGGTGACGCTGCAACTCGGGAAAGAGGCGGGCGTCTGGGCGGCGCGGATGCGGGATGTGGCGCATGGATGATCTTCCCAACCCGGTGACCTATGCGGTGCCCGCCTTCATCCTGCTGCTGATCGCCGAGATGATCGTGTCGCTGCGCCGCGACAAGAGCCGGTACGAAACGCGCGACACGCTGACCTCGCTTCTGCTTGGTACCGGTAGTCAAGTGGCCGGTGCGGCGGTCGGCGCGGCGGTCGTCGGCATGGCGGTGTGGGTCTATCAATTCCACCTGTTCGACATCGGCATCGCGCTCAAACAATGGTGGTGGGCGTGGATCCTCTGCTTCGTCCTCGACGATCTGGCCTATTATGCCTTTCATCGCAGCGCGCACCGCGTCCGCTGGTTCTGGGCGAGCCATGTCATCCATCATTCGAGCCAGCATTATAATCTGTCGACCGCGCTGCGGCAGACCTGGACCGGCTTTTTCAGCCTGGCTTTCCTGTTCCGTCTGCCGCTGTTCCTGATCGGCTTTCCACCCGCGATGGTCTTCTTCTGCGGCGGGCTTAACCTGATCTACCAGTTCTGGATTCACACCGAGGCGATCGGGCGGATGCCGCGCTGGTTCGAGGCGGTGATGAACACGCCATCGCACCACCGCGTCCACCACGGCGTCAACCCGCGCTACCTCGACGCCAACTATGCCGGGGTCTTCATCGTGTGGGACAGGATGTTCGGCAGCTTCGTTTCCGAACGCGACGACGATCCGGTTCGCTATGGCATCGTCAAACAGCTCGGCAGCTTCAACCTTTTGTGGGCCGCGGTCCACGAATGGGTCGGGATCGCCAAAGACGTGTGGAGCGCGCCGTGGCGGCACAAGCTGTCCTACATCTGGCGTGAACCCGGCTGGAGCCACGACGGCAGCCGGATGACCAGCGCCATGATCAAGGAGCGATGGGCAGAGCGGCGCCCCGCCGAGGAGCCGGCTGCGGAATAGTCCTCGCCCGCCGCGACAACGCGCTTGCCTCGCGGGCTAATGACATTCATGTAAGTCGCAATTGACCACCGATCGGGTGGCGAGGGGAGCGGCTTTATGGATCAGTTCGACATCATCGTCATCGGCGGCGGCAGCGCCGGAAGCGCGGCGGCGGGGCGGCTTGCCGAGGACGGCACGCGGCGTATCTGCCTGATCGAGGCCGGCGGATCGAACGACAATATGTGGGTGAAGACGCCCGGTTTCATGCCCTTCATCCCCAAGAAGTCGAATTATCAATATGATACGCTCCCGCAAAAGGGGCTGAACGGCCGCACGGGGTACCAGCCGCGCGGGCGCGGGCTGGGCGGATCGAGCGCGATCAACGCGATGATCTATATTCGCGGGCACGCTTTCGATTACGACCAATGGGCGGCGCTTGGCGCGAGCGGGTGGAGCTATGCCGACGTGCTGCCCTATTTCAAGCGCAGCGAGGGCAATGAACGCGGCGCCGACGAATGGCACGGCGGCGACGGCCCGCTCAACGTGGTGGACCAGCGCTGGCCCAATGTGACGAGCCGCCGCTTCGTCGAGAGCGCGGCGGCGCTGCAATTGTCGCGCACCCCCGATTTCAACGGCGCGCAGCAGGAAGGCTTTGGCCTGTATCAGGTGACGCAGAAGGGCGGCGAGCGCTGGTCGGCGGCGCGCGCCTATGTCGAACCGCTGCGCGGGCGCGCCAATTTCACCATTCGCACCGGCGCGCTGGTCGAAAAAATCATCGTCGAAAACGGCCGCGCGACGGGTGTGGCGATCCGCCGCGGCAAAGCGCGCGAGACGCTGCGCGCCGCGGGCGGGGTGATCCTGTCCGCCGGTGCTTTCGGGTC
This sequence comes from Sphingopyxis sp. Q841, assembly GCF_052384365.1. Taxonomy (NCBI): domain Bacteria; kingdom Pseudomonadati; phylum Pseudomonadota; class Alphaproteobacteria; order Sphingomonadales; family Sphingopyxidaceae; genus Sphingopyxis; species Sphingopyxis sp. Q841. Next base: position 2,052,405 of record NZ_JBQSUM010000001.1, read on the forward strand.
GCCGCAGCTGCTGATGCTGTCGGGCATCGGACCCGCCGCCCATCTGAAGGCGATGGGGATCGATCCGGTCGCCGACCGTGCGGCGGTGGGGGCCGATCTGCAGGATCATATCGACTATGTGTCGAGCTGGGAAACGCGCTCGGGCGACCCCTTCGGCGATAGTCTGGCGGGCAGCTGGCGAATGCTGAAGGCGATCTTTGAACATCGCACCGGGCGTACCGGCATCATGACCACGCCCTTCGCCGAGGCGGGCGGCTTCTGGAAGTCGCGGCCCGACGTCGCCGCGCCCGATATCCAGTTCCACTTCGTTCCCGCGATGCTGGAGGATCATGGTCGTACCAAGGTGAAGGGGCATGGCTTTTCGTGCCACGCCTGCGTCCTGCGCCCCGAAAGCCGGGGCAGCGTGACGCTCGCCTCGCCCGATGCAGCGGCGGCGCCCTTGATCGATCCCGGCTTCCTGACCGACGACCGCGACATGGCAACGCTGCGCGCCGGGGTACGGATGATGCACCGCATCGTCGCTGCGCCGCCGCTGTCCGACTACGCCGGGGTCGATCGCCATCCGGTGAATATCGACGATGACGCCGCGCTCGACGCGCTGATCCGCAGCCGCGCCGACACCGTCTATCACCCGGTGGGCACCTGCCGCATGGGCAGCGACGCCGAAGCCGTTGTCGACCCGACGCTGAAGCTGAATGGCGTCGATGGCCTGTGGGTTGCCGATGCGAGCATCATGCCCCGCCTCGTCAGCGGCAACACCAATGCGCCGAGCATCATGATCGGCGAACGCGCCGCCGATTTCGTCAAATCCGCGCTGCAATAAGCGGCCTTTGCCGCCGCGCGCAAAAGCATCGCGGCGGCCGGAGTCTTTCGCGGCGGAGGCGCTGGGCGCGACCGATTCGGCGGACCGGGGCATGCAGCCCTCAGCGATGTCTCACTATTCGAGAGGCCTGAAAAAGCCCGGCTTTTCGGGGGTGCCTGCGAAACGGGCAAAAAAAGAGGGCCAGGACTTGCGTCCTGGCCCAGCCTTTCAGGCTCTCCCCTCCTGAAACTGTTGACAGGCTGAATGCCATATTAATGTCATGATGGGAAGGCCTAATTTCGCGGCAGCGCTGCCCTTTTATTGTGCAGCGCAATCTGCACAAAAAAATGGCCGGGGCGCTTTCGCATCCCGGCCATGAGTGGTTCGCAGGAGGAACCTGGTTAGGACCCCGCCGCCCGTTTGAAAGAGGAGAGAGCGGCGGCGGGTATCCTGTCTCGTGATTACATATTGTAGGCGCGTTCCCCATGTTCGCCGAGGTCGAGGCCTTCGCGTTCGACTTCTTCGGTGACGCGGAGCCCAGTGAGCGCCTTGGCGACATAGACCGCGATGACGGTACCGATGGCGGCCCAGACGATCGCGACGAGGACAGCGACGATCTGGGTAACGACCTGGGGCCCCATCGCGAAATCCTCGCCACCGGGACCACCGAGGCTCGGCGCGTAGACGATGCCGGTGCCGATGGCGCCGACGATGCCGCCCACGCCGTGGATACCGAAGGCATCGAGCGCGTCGTCATAGCCGAGCTTGGGCTTGAGGACCGTGACGACATAGAAGCAGATGAACGCTGCAACCGCGCCGAGGACGATCGCGCCGAACGGACCCGAATTGCCCGCCGCGGGAGTGACAGCGACGAGGCCGGTGATGATGCCCGAGCAGAAGCCAAGGGCCGACGGCTTGTGACCGCCCAGCTTTTCGGCGAGCATCCAGGCGAGACCGGCCGAGGCGGTGGCGACGAAGGTATTGATCATCGCGAGCGCCGCCGAACCATTGGCTTCGAGCGCCGAGCCGGCGTTGAAGCCGAACCAGCCCACCCACAGCAGGCCGGTGCCGACCATCGTCAGCGTCAGCGAGTGCGGCGCCATGATTTCCTTCTGATAGCCGATGCGCTTGCCGAGGATCATCGCCGCAACGAGCGCCGAGACACCCGCGTTGATGTGGACGACGGTGCCGCCGGCAAAGTCGAGTGCCGCCGGAAGGTCGGTGCCGAACATCTTGCCTTCAAAAAGGAAGCCGCCGGCTGCCCACACCATGTGCGCGATCGGGAAATAGACGATCGTCAGCCAGATGACGCCGAAGACGAGCGCCGCCGAAAATTTCATGCGTTCAACCGTCGCGCCCAGGACCAGCGCCAGCGTGATCGCGGCGAAGGTCATCTGGAAACAGATGAACACATATTCGGGCAGCTTGAAGCCGTCCGAGAAGGTATCGGCAAGGCTGTCGGGCGTGACGCCGGCGAGGAAGAATTTGCCCCAGGAGATGAAGGCATTGCCTTCGGGGCCGAAAGCAAGGCCATAGCCGTAGCAAACCCAGACGATCATCGCGAGACAGGCGACCGCGCCGATCTGCGTCATCGTCGAAAGCATGTTCTTGCTGCGGGTCAGGCCGCCGTAGAAAAGCGCAAGGCCGGGCAGGATCATCGCGAGGACGAGCACGGTCGAGGTCATCATCCAGGCGGTGTCGCCCTTGTCGACGACGGGTGCGGCTTCGGCCGCTTCCTGCGCCCAGGCGGGCAGCGCCGCGAACAGCGCGAGGCCGCCAGCCGCGGCGCTCGCCGCGATCTTACCGACCCCCATTTTCTTTGCGAACGTCATATTTTCCCCCTTCGTCATCACAGCGCCGCCTCGCCGGTCTCACCGGTGCGGATGCGCACGGCTTGCCCGACGTCGAGGACGAAAATCTTGCCGTCGCCGATCGACCCGGTTCCGGCGCTTTGCTGAAGCGTTTCGACGACCCGCGGTGCGAGCGCATCGTCGCAGACGAGCTCGATCTTCACCTTGGGCACCATGTTGGTTGCATATTCGGCGCCGCGATAGATTTCGGTCTGGCCCTTCTGCCGGCCGAACCCCTTGACCTCGGTGACGGTCATTCCCGCGATGCCCAGCCCGGTCAGTGCTTCGCGCACCTCGTCGAGCTTGAACGGTTTAATGATAGCAAGGATCAGCTTCATGATGCCCCCTTTTGCTTATGGCACCATGTTGCGGTGCAACAGCCGTGCCAAATTGCGGCGAGGGCGGGAAAGTTAACATTTTGTGACGAGTTTTAACCGCCCGGCAGGTGCAATCGGTCGCAACCTGGGCAGGCGAGGCAGGCATTTGCCTAAATTTTGAGCAGCGATGCGCTCCTCGCGCTTATGCCTGTCCGCCCGACTTGGGAGGGCGCGGCCGGTCAGCCGGCGGGCTTGAACCGCGCCCAGATCGGCAGATGGTCGGATGCGCGCGCGGCGAGCGCGCTCTGATGGACGCCGGCATCCAGGGCTTCGAGATCGGGCGAGGCGAAGATGCGGTCGAGGCGCGCGACGGGCTTGCGGCTGTGGAAGCTGTGGCCGGTGTCGACGAGGCGGTGATGCTCGCCGAAATCATGGAGGCAGCCGCCGCGATTGCGCCATTCGTTGCAGTCGCCCATCAGCACCGTCGGCAGCTTTTCGCCCTCGGCGACATGCGAGAGGATGGCGCGCGCCTGCTGGCGCCGACGCAGCCCCGAAATGTCGAGATGCATGCCCACGACGCGGAGCCGCGTATCGCCGACGCGCACCGTCGCGGCGACCGCGCCGCGCGGTTCGAGCGTCGGCAGATGGAGCGCGTGACTCTCCTCGACCACGACGCCCTTGCGCACGAGCAGCGCATTGCCGTGCCAGCCGATCGCATAGGGGCGGCCGTCCAGCAGGTCGACGGGAACATAGTCACTATGATCTTCGAACATGTGCGGCGGGATCGCGCTCGCGCGCGTGCCGAAGCGGCGGTCGGCCTCCTGTAAGGCGACGATGTCGGCATCGAGTTCGCCGAGTACCGACAGCACCCGCCCCGGATCGCGGCGACGGTCGAGGCCGATGCCCTTGCGCATATTGTAGCTGGCGACCTTGATCGTGGGAGGGGGCGGGATCATGGGAGAGGGCGGGCTGCTTTCATTGCGGTAATGACGAACGGCGGCGGCTCCGGGTTGCAGCCGTCATCCGCATCCTAAGCGATCCCGAACTCCGCCATCAAGGCGCGCGCGTCGGCGAGATCCTCGTCGAGCACCATGATGCGGACGGGAATCGCGAGGCCGACGCTTTCGGCGATATTCATCCCCGCGTCGAAGCAGACAGCAGGAACCCCGGCGCTTTCGAGGCGGCCGCGCAGCAATTCGGCCTCGGCACCGTTCGGCATCCGCACCAGTTCGACCAGCGCCATTCAGGCTTCGCCCGCGATATAGCGGTCGGTCGGCCGGGTTGGCAGTCCGTCGATGCTGCGCGTGCGGCCCTTGAACTTTTCGGTCCATTCGACCGGATCGGCCTGACGATGATATTTCTGCAGCGTGTCGCGCTCGTGCTGCAGTTCCATCATCGGCACGCCCCAGCCGCAGCTCGTCTGCACGCTGTCGATATCGATGACGAAGATCTGGCGCGTGCCGGGGAGCAGACTGAAATGCGCCGCGAGCGCATCCCATTCCTCATCCTGCGGCAGCACCGCACGGCCGCGGCCATAGAGGCGCAGGATCAGCGCGCTGCGGTCGAAGGCGCAAAACATGATCGTGATGCGTCCGCGGTCGGCTTGTTCGGCCGCAAGATGCGCATGGGTTTCGTTGCCCGATCCGCCGAGGTCGAGATAGGCGACCTGGCTGCCGGACAAGATGCGGAAGCTGTCGGCATAGCCCTTGGGCGACAGGTTGACGCGCCCGTCGGCGGCCGCGGTCGCGACGAAGAAGATGGGTTGCTTCTCGATGAAAGCGACGTGCTTCTCGGTCAGCGCGTCGAAAAATTCGGCCATGGCAAAGCTCCGTTCGGCCGCCGGCTTATCACCAATTCTTGCCCTCTTCTATCGCGCCCTGCTCATCGGCACGCGTTTCACGGCCGAGGGCAGCATTGCGGTGCGGGAAGCGTCCGAAACGGTCGATGATGTCGAAATGCTTCTGCGCATAGTCGTGGAAGACCGGATCGGCGAGTTCGGACATCAGGCGCAGCGATTCGCGCTGATCGGCGATATCCTCGCTATGTTCGAAGGGCAGATAGGCAAATTGACGCCGTGCGTCGGGCCAGTGCTGGTCCCAGCCCTGCGCGACGATGCCGCGCGCGATCTGGCGCGCCAGATCGTCGGTCGCAAAGGCTTCTGCGCTGCCGCGAAAAATGTTGCGCGGCACCTGGTCGAACAGGATCGTTGCGGCGAGCGCGGTGTCGGGGTCGGTCAAAAAGGCCTCGGCAGGCTGGCTGCGCAGCGCCGCCAGCCAGTCGGCGGCCAGATCGCGCACCGCGGCATCGAAATCGGCGCCGCCGCCGTACCAGTCGTCCATTCCGTGGCTGTCGAACCAGAAGGCGAGCAGCCGATGCGGCCAGTCGGCGGGCGGCGGCGAAGGCGGGGGAAGATCGTCGTCGAACATTCCCCTTATCTATCAGTTCGATCCCGCGCGCCGATAGGGGGTAAATTCGCCGAGCGAGACGAAGCCGTTATACATGTGGCTGCTGCGGTCGTGCAGTTCGACGGTGTCGATCGAACAGAGCTGCGACGTCGTTGTCTTGGTCACCAGTATATCATCCTCGTCGAGGCTGTCGGCATTTTTGGGCCGGTTGACCCACAGGGTGTCGCCGATGCGATAGACGATCGCGGTCTTGTCGATGACCTGGCTGCTCGTGACGGCCGAGAGCGAGATGCAGTCGCGCGCCTTGCCGGCGACGCGGCCTTCGAGCAGCTTGGCAAGCTGCGCCTCGGGCGCGAGCTTTTCGCGCGCGGTGGCGGCAGCGGGAACCGCCGCGACAGCGGCGGCGGCGATGATGGCGGTAATCAGCGGACGCATGACAGGGCTCCTGCGGTTCGAAATGTCCTACCCTTCCTCATCCCATAGACGGAGACGCGTGAACCGAGCCTGAAAGCGCCGGGGGAAATCAGCAGGCGCCGTCGGGCAGCGGGATGCCGAGCGGCCCTTTGCACTTCTTTTTCTTGGGCGGTTCGGCGGGGGTGCTAGCGCTGCTGCCGCCCATCGCGCCCATGCCGCCCATATCGGCGCCGACGAGCAGCATGGTGTGTGACCGGAAGCGCACCTTGGCGGTCCAGTCGATATTCCACACCGCATTGCCCGCGGGTTTGGGCGGATAGGAGAAATTGGCTTCGGGGCCGAAGGCGTTGAGGTTGCCGATCATCATTTCGCCCGACGCTTTCTTGACCTCGGCCGGGATCTGGCAGCTCGTCTGCGATGGCGGCATCACGATCTTTTTCGTGATCAGGTTGGCGACGACCGACGGGGGGAGCCAATCCCACAGGCCGCCGCCGAATTCCTTCGATGCGCTGCTCGTCCACCAGACCATGTCGCCACTGCCGCCACCGCGGTCCATGCCGCCGATCGTCCATGCGACGTAACCGGTCGCGGGCTGGAGTGCCCCCCAGCGGATCATCACCGATCCGTCGGCCTGTTGCGCGGTCGACGCCTGGAGTCCCGGCATATAATCCTGCGCCAGATTGAAATTGATGTCCGACCCGACATTGCTGTTGATCCGGTGCGCCCCGATCAGCGACGATCCCGCCTGCGGCTGTTTGCCGCCCTTGCTGTTCGGCCAGTCGACATAGGATTTGCTGTTCGCCTGGCTGACCTCGCGAATGATTGGCACCGCGCTCGAGAAGAGGCCCGGCGGAACCTGTCCGGCCGCGACCTTGGCGAAATCGATGATGACGGGCTGGCCGGGACCGGCCTTGGCGCCGCAGCCCCAATAGAGCAGCAGGCGCCCCTTGGGCCGTTCGAATTCGGTGGTGTAGCTGCCTTCGGCGCGCGGCGGCGCGATCAGCGGCACCGATTTGCCGAGCTTGGCCTGCGGTTCGAAATAATGATCGCCCTTGGGCGGCGGCGCGGTCGGCGACTGATCGGAGCCGAGACGAAGGTTGAGCGTGTAGGCGACGCGGCTCGACGGGTCGCCGCCGAACATCATGCTCATCGCGCCGCCCAGGCCGCCGCGACCGCCCCCGGCCATTGCGGCGAAACCGGACATCGTCGCGACGTCCATTTCATAACGTTCCTTGGGGCCGGTGGTCTTTTGCGCCGATCCCGGAACGGCGGCGAGCATCGCGGCAACGGCGGCGACGGACACGAAACGCAGACTCGAACGCATGCAAACCTCCCTGTTGTGGGGGTGCCCCACGGATGATGCGACCGAAATCTATTCTGTTTGCCCCTCTATATGCGCGGATCGGGCGAACGCCAAGTGAGGGCAGTCACAGTCTTCGGCATTGCGCGCGAAGCGACGCAATCTCCAGTCATCGCCGCTACGCAAGGCCAGCCGATCGAGATTGCTTCTTCACTTTTCCTCGCAGTCAGGCGATTGTCACGCCGTCCCGCCCACCGTCAGGCCGTTCACGAGCAGCGTCGGCTGGCCGACGCCCGCAGGGACGCTCTGGCCCCCCTTGCCGCAGATGCCGATGCCTTCGTCGATCGCCATGTCGTTGCCGATGCCGCTGACTTTGGTCAGCACGCTCGGCCCGTCGCCGATCAGGGTCGCGCCCTTGATCGAGTCCCCGATCTTGCCGTTCTCGATCTTGTAGGCTTCGGTGCAGCTGAAGACGAACTTGCCTGACACGATGTCGACCTGTCCGCCGCCGAAGCTCTTGGCGAAGATGCCGTTCTTGACGCGGCTCAGCAGCTCGGCGGGATCGTCGTTGCCGCCGCGCATGAAGGTGTTGGTCATTCGCGGCATCGGCGCGTGCGCGAAGCTTTCGCGGCGGCCGTTGCCGGTGGGCTCGACCCCCATCAGCCGGGCATTGAGGCGGTCCTGCATATAGCCCTTGAGGATGCCGTCCTCAATCAGGATCGTCTCGCCGGTCGGCGTGCCCTCGTCGTCGATGCTGAGCGACCCGCGGCGGCCGCCGCCGACCGGGCTTTCCATCGCGCCGTCATCGACCACCGTGACGCCCGCCGCTGCGACGCGCTCGCCGATCCGGCCCGAAAAGGCGCTGGTGCCCTTGCGGTTGAAATCGCCCTCAAGCCCGTGGCCGACCGCTTCGTGCAGCAGCACGCCTGGCCAGCCGGGGCCGAGCAAAACGGTGAACTCGCCCGCCGGGGCGTCGACCGCGCGCAGGTTGACGAGCGCCTGGTTCAGCGCCTCGTCGATCGCGCGGTTCCACTGCGCATCCTCGAACAGATGATCGTACATGTAGCGGCCACCAAGGCCGAAATAGCCGCTCTCGCGCCGCCCGTTTTCCTCGACGACGATCGAGACGTTGAGGCGGACGAGCGGGCGTATGTCGGTTGCGAGGAAACCGTCGGCGCGGACGATCTCGACCACCGACCAGCTGCCCGCGAGCGCGACCGAGACCTGGACGATGCGCGGATCGCGCGCGCGCGCGGCGGCGTCGATCTTCTGGCAGAGGTCGACCTTCTTCGCGAAGGGGATAAGGTCGAGCGGGTTCGCCTCGTCATAGAGGTGGCGGTTGGTGCGCGGCGGCGGGCCGGCGGGTGCCTGCTTTGCGGGATCGAGCAACGCGAGCGTTTCGGCGGCGCGCCGGATCGCGCCGGCGCTGACGTCGCTGGCGTGCGCAAAGCCCGTCATTTCGCCCGACACGGCGCGCAGCCCGAAGCCGGCGTCGGTCGAATAGTCGGCGGTCTTCAGGCGCCCGTCGTCGAAGCCGAAGCTCTCGGTCGCGCGATATTGCAGATAAAGCTCGCCATCGTCGGCCTTCGCCAGTGCCTCGCGCGCGAGTTTCTGCGCCAGATCGGGGTCGAGCGCATCGGTGCGGTACAGGAAGCGGCGGGGATCGGTGGGGCTTGTCATGCGCATGATATAGGCGCGCATAGCCATGGCGCAAAGCCCGTTCGGTGCCGCCGTGCCGCGGCGCTTCAACGACAGGCGGTGCGCAGCCTTGCAGCACTCCCCGTATCAGCGGCGGGAACTGCAAAAGAAAAGGGCGGGGAAATCCGCCCTGTCCGCGGCCTTCTAATCTCCCATAGTCCCGAACTGTTTTTCAGAACTCCAGCTTTGCTGCGGGGTCGAGAGGCGTTTCGGGTATCTGCCGCCAATTCGGCCTATCGCATCACTCTCGATCCTCGCGGTTGTTGCGCGATGGCTTCCCGCGAGGTGGTCAGCAACTGGCTAATTTACGCGATGAATCTGCCCTGCTTTGTAAGCCGTCCTTATGTCATCGTGCGATATCACTCCAGCCGGGCTTTCGATCCAAAAGATATCTGCTCCGGTGGGTGTCAGATGAGCCAGAATATACGCAAGATCACCGAACGGCCCGCAGATAATCTTCCTCGCTCAGCGCGCCATCTTTCCGCGCAGCCATGAGCGTGACCTGCAGCCAAGCTGAGTAGTGGACTCGGCTGTGCGCGGCTATCTTAATTACCTAAAAATCGCTCCACAAGAAAACCTAAAATTCGTCTTGCATAATAACCTAAAAAGCGTACATCTGAATAACCTAAAAACTGTGCCGCCGAATAACCTAAAATCACTCCAAGAGATGCAAATGGCGACCCCGCAGGAAAAATTGGCCAACGCGCTCGAAGCGCTTCATCAGCTGCAAAATGATGGGCGTGTGGCAATTCGGAGCGAGGATCTCGACAGGCCGCAGCGTGAACTCCTCATTCGGCGCGGGTTTCTAAGGCCCGTGATGAAAGGCTGGTACATCGCCAGCCCGCCGGAAACCATGCAAGGCGAAAGCGGTATCTGGTACACCGCCTATTGGAGCTTCTGCGCCCAATATCTCGCCGAGCGGTTCGGCGAAACATGGTCGCTTACGCCCGAGCTTTCTCTCGCATTGCAGACCGGCAACCGGACTATTCCCCGCCAGTTGCTCGTTCGGGCCAAGAAAGCCGGTAACAAGGCAACCGGGCTACTACTCGGCACATCGCTCTTCGACACGAGGGCTGCGATCCCTGAAGGAAACGACCTCGTCGTGCAGGACGGGCTAAGGCTTTTTTCGATCCCCGCTGCGCTGATCGCGGCGAGTCCGGGCTATTTCGAAGCCAATGCAATCGACGCGCGCGCGGCGCTGGCGACGATCCGTGACGCGTCGGAGCTTCTCGAGCGCCTGCTGGATAAAGGGCAAAGTACCGTTGCCGGTCGGCTTGCCGGCGCATTCCGCAACATCGGGCGCGGGCGGATTGCAGACGATATTCTAAAGGCGATGGACGGGGCGGGATACCGGGTTCGAGAAACCGATCCGTTCGAGCAAAAGCTTTCCGTTTTGCCGCCGCGCGAGCGTTCGCCCTATGCCGGGCGCATTCGGCTCATGTGGGATATGATGCGCGGCCCGATCATCGAGCGCTTTCCGAGGGCGCCCGGGCTTCCGGGTGACGTCGAGGCCTTTCTCAAAAGCGTTCAGGACAATTATATTACTGACGCTTATCACTCGCTGTCGATCGAGGGATGTCGCGTAAGCCCCGAACTTATCGACCGTGTGCGCAGCGGCGCTTGGAACCCCGATGCCGATGCCGCCGACCGCGAGCTAAAGAACGGCCTCGCAGCCCGCGGCTACTGGCTCGCCTATCAAGCGGTTCTGGATAGCGTCCGCGATGTGCTTGGCGGTGCCAATCCCGGCGAAGTCGCGGATGCGGATCATGGCGACTGGTACCGGGCGATGTTCAGCCCCAACGTTCAGGCGGGGCTGGTCGAAGCGAAGGATCTTGCGGGATATCGCAGCGGACAGGTTTATCTGAGCGGAGCGCTTCATGTACCGCTGAGTCCGGATGCGATGCGTGATGCTATGCCAGTGTTCTTCGAGCTTTTGAGAGAGGAGAAAGACGCCTCGGTTCGTGTCGTGCTCGGCCATTTCATATTCGTCTATATTCACCCATATATGGACGGGAACGGACGAACCGGCCGCTTCCTCATGAATCTCATGCTCGCGGCCGGCGGCTACCCTTGGACTGTCATTCCGGTCGAGCGTCGCAAGGATTATATGGCCGCACTGGAAGCAGCGAGCAGCGAGCAGGATATTGTGCCGTTTGCCGAGTTTCTCGCGGACCTCGTAACGCGGGCGCTGAACGGCGAGGCAACGGCCGAGCTGCCCGCCGCGCGTTGATTGATTGACGGTCGCACTTGGGAGGCGGCTTTCGACTAATCATTCTCCAGCAACTCAGAACGTCCGTTCTCGTTGTCTGCTCACTGAAAGCCGCCCGAGCGCAATCGGCCAATCCTACCCATCGCGCGCCTTCCCGCTGGTCGCTCCCCCGAGGCTGCGCATGACAACTTCAGACCTCAAATCTTATGGCGATAAATACTTTGGCCTATTGTCGTTGCGCGATGGAGTAGAATAGACAATCTCAGACAACAATAGCAGAGGAATTGAACGGAACGGACTGTATCGTGAATTCAGATGCGCGGTGGGGCCGTGTGGGTCTGAAATTACGCGGATGTGATTTGAAAAATTATTTCAATCACATAGTCTTAACTTAACAATGCGCCCTGTTCTTGGTCTCAGTCGCCTTCGCCCGGTTCGGGCGAGAAGAATTTTTCATATTTGTCGTCGACGCCCTTATATTCGTCGGCGTCCGCAGGGCTGTCCTTCTTGGTCGTGATGTTCGGCCATTCGGCACTGAACTTGCTGTTCACTTCCAGCCATTTTTCAAGGCCGCTCTCGGTATCGGGCAGAATCGCCTCGGCGGGACATTCGGGTTCGCACACGCCGCAATCGATGCATTCATTGGGGTTGATGACGAGCATATTCTCGCCCTCATAGAAGCAGTCCACGGGGCAAACCTCGACGCAATCCATATATTTGCAGCGGATGCAGGCGTCGGTGACGACATAGGTCATGGGTAAGGGCTCCCTTCGTGGCGGATTGCTGCCGCCCCTTGTTGCGATTCCCCGCCTCCTATGCCGCGTGGCGGCGATGCGTCAATGGTCCGCCGCCAGTTGCGAATCACTCTCATTTCCCCGGGAGGCCGGCGCAGGGGCCAGTCGTTCGTAACAAGCCTGCGCTTCGGGCGCGGGACCGCGGCGTGGCGGCAGGGTCAGGAGGCGGATCACCTCGATGCGTTCGCCGACCGGCAGCACGATCGTCGCGCCGGGATGGACCGCGACCGACGCGCGGCTGACACGGCGGCCGTCGAGACGGATATGGCCCGCCGCGACCATCGCCTGCGCGATGCTGCGCGAGCGCGCGAAGCGCAGATACCAGAGCAGCTTGTCGAGCCGGATGCTGCCTGCTGCGCCGGGGCTCGCCATCAGTCCTTGCGCGCCTCTGCCATTAGCGCGGCCAGCCCGGCGAAGGGGCTGTTCGGCGACGGGCCGCGCCGGACCGGGCGCTCGGGACGGTCGGTTCGTGGTGGCCGCACCCCGGCTTTGCCCTGCTGCTGCCCTTGGGGCCGCTGACCCTTTGCCGTGGTCGGCTTGCCGGTCTTGCCCGGCTTGGCTCGGTGCCGCGCCGGGTGTCCGTCGGTAGAGGGCGCGGCTTTTGCTTCAGGCCGATTGTCGCCCACCTTGTGCTTGCGCCGCTTGCGCTTGTCGGCGGCCTTAAGCCCCGACCAGCGCCAGCGCTGGAGCGCGGGATCGCCGACGCTGCGAAAGCCGAACGCCTGCAGCAGCGCGCGGCGCGCTTCCTCGTCAAGCCCGAGCGATGTGGCGAGCGCCGGGTCGATGACGAAACCGGGCGGCGGCGCGGCCGAAACCCCCTGACCTTCGTCGGCGCCGTCAGAATGGTCGGCATGATGTTCGGCTGCACCCGCGACGGGCTCGGTCGGCGGGTGCGCGGCCTTCAGGCGCGCGGCATGGGCCTGGCGCGCCAGCTTTTCGGCCATGTCGATGCGCAGCCAGCCCGAAGCACAGCGGCGAAAGCCTGCAATGCGCAGCCCGCCGTGGTTGCCGGTCTTCTGCAGCACCGCGCCCTGCGGCGGCAGCGCCGGGATTGGCGCGCTTCCTTGTTGCGCCGCGAGCAGCGCGGCGCGCCAGCGCACCGCTTCGGGCTTGAGCAGCAGGTGATGAAATAGGTCGAGCGACCCGACGGTCAGCCCGAGCCTGCGCAGATAGGGGCGTTCGTCCGCGCTCATCGCGCCCAGTTGCGCCTCGACCTGCGCGCGCGGCGCCATGCCGCCGCCATCGACGAGCGCGGCGAGCAGCGCGCGGACGTGCGGCGGGGTGAAGAGGTCGCCGGCCGCTTCGCCCATCGCGGCCAGCGGCGCGGCGTGGCGCGCGAGCTGTTCGGCGACGAAAATCTGCAGCCGCTCGGCAATCGCCTGCACCTGCTGCGGTTCGAGCCGCCGCAGCGACGGGTCGATCTGGATTGCCGGCTGTACAAGCGTCGGGCCGCGCGCGAGTGTCGCGATCGTCTGGCCGTGCCAGGCGAGCCGGGGCGGGGCGCCGGCTTCGCTGACCAGTTCGATCGCCTTGTCCTCGCCGCTTGCGAGCAGCGCGGCGCGGCGCGCGAGTTCGGCGCGCAGATGCTTCTCGGCGGCGGCGAGCAACAGGCGGTGATCGCTGGCGCGCGCGCCGGGGTCGACCTTGAACTGAAAGCCTTTGAGCGTCCCGATCGCTTCGCCGTCGACGGCGACGGTGCCGTCGGCGCCGACCGCGACCGGCAGCGCGGCGTGGCGCTGCCCCGCATCGCGGATCAGCAGCGCAAGGCGGCGATCAACAAAGCGCTGCGCGAGCGCCGCATGCAGCGCGTCGGACAATCGCGATTCGAGGTCCTGCGTGCGCTCGGTCCATCCGGCGCCGCCTTCGATCCAGTCGCCGCGCTGGGCGATAAAGCATAAGGTGCGGACCGCGGCAATGCGGCTTGCGAGCTGGTCGATATCGCCGTCAACCTGGTCGAGCCGCGCGAGGCGGCGCGCGAACCAGTCGGGGTCGATCATCCCGTTGCCGCTCGTGCGCCACTGCCACAGCTTGAGGACGGTGCGGCTATGATGTTCGGGGCCGAGCTGTTCGAAATCGGGGAGGCCGCACACGTCCCACAGGCGCTGAACCGCAGCGGCTTCGCCAGCGCGTGCACGCACCTCCATGTCGCTCGCCAGATGCTTGAGCACCGCAATATCCACGGCCTCGGGGGCGGGGCGCAGCGCCTTGTGCTCCGGCGGCCGCGCAAGGTCGGCGATCAGCGTGTCGAGCGTATCGAAGCGCGGCGCCGGATTGCGCCAGAACAGGCTGGTCAGCGGCGGGAAATGATGCCCTTCGATCGCGGCGATTTCTTCAGGCGTGAAGCCGCCCTGTGGCTGACCGACAGTGCCGAAACTGCCGTCCTGCTGGTGCCGCCCGGCGCGTCCGGCGATCTGCGCCATTTCCGATATGGTCAGACGGCGGACCCGGCGGCCGTCGAATTTCTGCAGGCTCGCGAAAGCGACATGCTGGACGTCGAGGTTCAGCCCCATGCCGATCGCGTCGGTGGCGACGAGATAGTCGACTTCGCCCGCTTCGAACATCGCGACCTGCGCGTTGCGCGTCTTGGGGCTGAGCGCCCCCATGACCACCGCGGCGCCGCCTGAGAAGCGGCGCAGCATCTCGGCGATCGCATAGACCTCCTCGGCCGAGAAGGCGACGATCGCCGATCGTTTGGGCAGGCGCGACAGCTTCGCGGCGCCGGCATAGCTCAGCGTCGAAAAGCGCGGCCGGCTGATCACCTCGATTTCGGGAACCAGATCGCGCACCAGCCCCTTGATGCTCGCCGAACCAAGGATCATCGTCTCTTCGCGGCCGCGCGCGCGAAGCACGCGGTCGGTGAAGACATGGCCGCGCTCGGGGTCGGCGCCGAGCTGCGCCTCGTCGATGCCGACGAAGGCGACGTCGCGGTCGACCGGCAGCGCCTCCATCGTGCCCAGCACATAGCGCGCTTCGGCGGGCCAGATGCGTTCCTCGCCGGTGACGAGCGCGACCTGCGCCGGCCCTTTGATTGCCACAACCCGGTCATAGACCTCGCGCGCCAGCAGGCGCAGCGGAAAGCCGATCATTCCGCTGGCGTGCGCCGTCAGGCGCTCGACCGCCAAATGGGTTTTGCCGGTGTTGGTGGGGCCAAGGACAGCCTTGACCGGGTGGGAGGAGTGGGACGGCATTTTCTTGGATGCAACGCTGGCACGGGCGGCGCGGCGGCGCAACAGCGGATCGACGAAGGCGGGTCGATCCGGTCGATTTCCCGATTGCGGCACATTATAACCCGCACGCGCCACGACTGGCCGCAAGCCCGCGCGTTCGCGTGGCCGTTAAATTGACTTTAACGGCCTTTGTTTACAGACCTCGGGTCGAAAACATGATCGACGGCCGGGCTTTGGGGGCCCGTCGAGCGGGGATTGCGATTTGTTTCAGCGTCACGAACCCATCGCGGGTATGTCGGGCAATGCCGCGACCCTGTCGATGTCGCAGGCGATTTCGCTGCGCCGTGCTGCCGACGAACCGCCCCGCGCGCTGTCCTGGATCGACGCGCTGCGCGACCGTTTCGCGCATATCGACCTCGTCCCCGACCTTGGCGACAATATCGGATCGGCGGAATGGTGGCGCGGGCTGGCCACGCTCACCTTGCTCTGCGGCACGGCCATATCGACCTTTCCGGGGCTGAAACCGCTCGAGATCGGCGGCGCTCCGGCGCTCGACGCATCGGACTTCAACGAAGCGCGTGCGCAGATGATCGTGCCGATCGCCTATGGCGGCGATACCGGGCGCCATATGGCGGCAACCGACGCGGTGCGCCCGCTGGCCCAGACGCCCGAACGGCCGCAGATCGAACTCACCGCGACACTGGGGCAAGGCGACAGCTTCGCTCGCGTACTCGAACGCTCGGGCGTCGGCAGCCCCGATGCGCAGGCGATCGCCAGCCAGGTCGCGGGCGCCGTCCCGCTGGCCGATATTGCCGCGGGAACGCGCATTGACCTGATCCTCGGCCGCCGCGCCGCGCGCACGATGCCGCGCCCGGTCGATGCGCTTGCCATGCGCGCGCGTTTCGATCTGCGGATCGAGATGGAGCGCATCGACGGCCGGTTGGTGATGCGCCGCATCCCGATCGCGGTCGACAATACGCCGCTGCGCATTCGCGGCCGGGTCGGCGACAGCCTCTATCGCTCGGCGCGCGCCGCCGGCGCGCCGCCCGAGGCGATCCAATCCTATCTGCGCGTGATCAGCCGCCAGATTTCGGTCGGCAGCGATATTCGCTCATCGGACGAATTCGACATCATCCTCGACCATCGCCGCGCCGAAACGGGCGAGAGCGAGACGGGCAAGCTGCTTTACGCCGGGCTGGTGCGCGGCGGAAAGCCGAAGCTGTCGATGATCGAATGGACCGTCGACGGCCGCACCCAATGGTATGAGGCCTCGGGCATCGGGCAGCAGCGCGGCGGCATGATCCGTCCGACGAACGGCCGCATCACCTCGACCTTCGGCATGCGCCGCCATCCGATCCTCGGCTATACGCGCATGCATAGCGGCGTCGATTTCGGGGGCGGCTACGGCGCGCCCATCTATGCGGTCAGCGACGGCGTGGTGACGATCGCGGGGCGGACCGGCGGTTTCGGCAATTATGTGAAGCTGAACCATGGCGCAGGACTTGGCACCGGTTATGGCCATATGAGCCGCATCGCGGTGCGCCCCGGCCAGCGCGTCAATCGCGGTCAGGTCATCGGTTATATCGGGTCGAGCGGCCTGTCGACCGGCCCGCATCTTCACTATGAAGTCTATCGCAACGGCGTCGCGGTGAACCCGCTGTCGGTCAGCTTCGTGACGCGCGCACAGCTCGAAGGCAAGGCGCTCGCCGACTTCCGTGCCCGCATTCGCCAGCTCACCTCGGTCTCGGTCGGCGCCGCGCTGACGCCGGTCGCCGTCCGGCCCGCCGAAGGGCCCAAGCTCGGTTCGCTCGCCGACACCGCATCGAAGCGGGCCGGCGAGGGGATCTGACGGCGGCACCGTCCCGCCCACGGGCAGGGCGCACCGACATCCAATATCCGTTTGCCCGGCGGCCAAGCGCCGCTATGCACAGGGGCATGACTCACGCCGCTTTCCCCGACCTGCGCCTGCGCCGCACCCGCCGAACCGCCTGGAGCCGCGCAATGGTGCGCGAGACGCAGCTGACTTCCGCCAATCTGATCTGGCCGCTATTCGTCTGTCAGGGTGACGGCGTCGAAGAACCGATCACCAGCCTGCCCGGCGTTTCGCGATGGTCAGTCGACCTGCTCGTCGCGCGCGCGCGCGATGCGGTCGATGCAGGCATCCCCTGTCTTGCCCTCTTTCCCTATACGCAGCCCGACCGGCGCAGCGAAGACGGCGCCGAGGCGCTCAATCCCGACAATCTGATGTGCCGCGCAACCGCGGCGATCAAGGACACGCTCGGCGATGCGATCGGCGTGCTGACCGACGTCGCGCTCGATCCCTATACCAGCCACGGGCAGGACGGGCTCATCGACGCGGCGGGCTATGTCCTCAACGATGAAACGGTCGAGGTGCTGGTCGGCCAGGCGCTCAACCAGGCGCGCGCGGGCGCCGACATCATAGCGCCCAGCGACATGATGGACGGACGCATCGGTGCGATCCGCGAAGCGCTGGAGATCGAGGGCTTCGGCCATGTCCAGATCATGAGCTACGCCGCCAAATATGCGTCGGCCTTCTATGGTCCCTTCCGCGATGCGGTGGGGTCGCGCGGGTTGCTGAAGGGCGACAAGAAAACCTATCAGATGGACCCCGCCAACGTCGAAGAGGCGCTGCGCGAGGTCGAACAGGATCTGGCCGAGGGCGCAGACAGCGTGATGGTCAAGCCGGGCCTCCCCTATCTCGACGTGGTGCGCGCGGTGAAGGACGCTTTCGCGGTGCCGGTCTATGCCTATCAGGTGTCGGGCGAATATGCGATGATCGAGGCCGCCGCCGCGGCAGGCGCGGGCGACCGCGACGCGCTCGTCCTCGAAACCCTGCTCGCCTTCCGCCGCGCCGGCGCGTCGGGGGTTCTGAGCTATCACGCACTGCACGCGGCGAGGCTCCTCGCTGCATGATCGAAACCGAGCGACTGGTTTTGCGGTCTTGGCGCGAAAGCGATCTCGCGCCCTTTCAGCAAATTTGCAGCGATCCCGATGTGATGGCAACGCTTGGGCCACCGCTCGACATGGCGGCTACGGCGACGCGGATCGAATGGATGCAGCGGCACGAAAGCGAGCATGGCCATTGCTTCTGGGCGCTCGAACGCCGCGACGATGCGCGGCTGATCGGATGGTGCGGCGTGATCCGCGGCGACATCGATCCGGTGCGGGACAAGCTTGAAATCGGTTGGCGCCTGGCACGCGATTGTTGGGGCGCCGGCTATGCGAGCGAGGCTGCCAAGGCCGCAACGGCGTGGAGTTTCGCCAATCGTGACGATGACGAAATTCGGGCCATCACGTGGGAGGGCAATGGTCGCAGCCGCGCGGTGATGGAGCGGCTCGGTATGGGCTATTGCACCGGGCTCGACTTCGATCATCCCAAGCTCGACGCGGGCGACCGATTGCGCCGCCATGTTACCTATTCGCTTTCTCGCGCAGATTGGCTTCGCGTATGACCGTCGCCGACCGTGGGCCGCGTCGGCTCCTGTTCGTTCTGACCATATTGGTCGGCAGTTTCCTGCTCTTCCTCGTTCAGCCGATGGTCGCACGCATGGTGCTGCCGCGGCTCGGCGGGGCGCCGGCGGTGTGGAACAGCGCGATGCTCGTCTATCAGGCGCTGCTCCTTGGCGGTTATGCCTATGCGCATTGGCTCGGGCGTTTCGCGGTGCGGCGGCAGGCGATGATCCATCTCGGCCTGCTGCTCGTTGCCGCGCTGTGGCTGCCGGTCGGCCTTGCACGGATCGCACCGCCGGCGCCGGGGCAGGAGGCGCTGTGGGTGCCGCTCCTGCTCTTTGCCTCCATCGGACCGGTCTTTTTCGCGGTTTCGGCGCAGGCGCCGTTGATGCAGCGTTGGTTCGCCGCCGATCCGCGCGCCGGCGATCCCTATTTCCTCTATGCGGCTTCGAATCTGGGCAGCTTCGCCGGGCTGATCAGTTATCCCGCGCTCGTCGAACCGCTGCTGCCGCTCGAGAAGCAGAGCATCGGCTGGACGCTGGGCTATGTTCTGCTGTTCATGCTGGTTGCGGCCGCCGCCGCGGCGCGCTGGGGGCGCGGCCCGGAAAGCGCCCAGCCGACTGACACGGCCGGCGACGAAGCCAGGCCGGACTGGCGGCGACAGGTGCATTGGCTGTTGATCGCCGCGGTTCCGTCGGGCCTGATGCTGTCGACGACGACGCATCTTACGACCGATATCGTCGCGATGCCTTTGCTCTGGGTATTGCCGCTCGGGCTGTATCTGTTCAGCTTCGTGATCGCTTTTTCCAGCTGGACGTCGCTGACCAACGTCATCGTCACGATCGCCCCGGCGCTGCTGCTGGTCGTCGGCGGACAGGCGCTGCTCGGAACGGGCGGCGGAACGATGCTCGTCGCGCTGGCGAGCCTCGTCATGCTGTTCGTCGTCGCGACCGCGCTTCACGGCTATCTCTATTTCCTGCGGCCGGGACCGCGGTATCTGACCCTGTTCTATCTGATCATGTCGGCGGGGGGCGTCCTTGGCGGCGCCTTCGCGGCGCTGGTGGCGCCGCTCGTCTTCAACTGGGTCTATGAGCATCCGGTGCTCGTGCTTGCCGCGGCGATGCTTTTGCCGTTGCCTGCATTGCTGCCGTGGGAAAAATGGCTGGGACTGCGCCGCCCGCTACCCGTCGTCGTCGCATTGGTCGCGATTGCCGCCTTCGCATCGTGGAAGCTTGTGGAGACCTGGGACGGGACGCTGCACGGCGCGCATGTCGTCTGGGCGGCGATCATCGTGGCGGTCGGTCTGCTCGTCATTCGCTGGCGCTGGGCCTATGTTGCCGTGCTCTTCCTCTTGATGCTCGGATTCGGGGGCGTCCAGACGCTCGAAAAGGGGCGCGACGGGATGCGGGTGCGCAGCTATTTCGGCATCTACACCGTCACCGACGATCGCTATCATCAGCAGCGGCGGCTCGCGCATGGCACGACGCTGCACGGACTCCAGCGCACGACGCCCGGCCACGAACTCGATCCGACCACCTATTATGGCCATCAGTCGGGGGTCGGCCTGACGCTCGACAGGCTGCCCGAACTCGCCGGGCCCGATGCCGCGGTCGGCATCGTCGGCCTGGGGACGGGAACCTTGTCCTGCTATCGCAAGGCGGGGCAGCACTGGACGATCTTCGAAATCGACCCGGTCATGGCCGATATCGCGCGCGATCCCACCAAATTCACCTTCCTGTCGCGCTGCGCCGCCGATACGCCGATCGTGATCGGCGACGCGCGCCTGCAGATCGCGAAGCTGCCGCCCGCGCGCTTCGATGTGCTGGTCATCGACGCCTTTTCGTCGGACGCAATCCCGCTGCATCTGCTGACGCGCGAGGCGTTTGACGCCTATACGCGCGCGCTGCGCCCCGGCGGCATCCTGCTCGTCCATATCTCGAACCGCTTCTTCGATCTCGAACCCGTGCTCGCCGCCGAGGCGCGAGGCCGCGGGTGGAGCGCGGCGATCCGGCTCGACCCCGGCCCGGAGGATAGCGAGTTCGGTGATCTCACCGGATCGAACTGGGTGGCGCTGACGGCGACGCCTGCCCGCCTTGGCCAGTTGACGCACGGCCTGCGCCCCCGTCAGAATGCCGCCGCGAACGATACCTGGGTCGCGCTGCGTAGCGAGGCGGGGTTCGAGCGCTGGACCGACGATTATGCGTCCACGCTACCGATACTTCTCTGGGGCAATCTGATCGGGAAACATGAATGACCTACACCGACGTCAGCATCATCAGCGTCAACGGCAAGTCGCCGCAGATCGACCCGAGCGCCTTCATTGCGCCGGGTTGCAGGATCATCGGCGACGTGACGATCGGCGCCGATGTCAGCATCTGGTATAATTGCGTGCTGCGCGCCGACGTCAGCCGTATCGTTATCGGCGCGCGGTCGAATATCCAGGACGGCAGCGTCGTGCACTGCGACGGCCCGATGCCGGGCCGCCCCGAAGGCTATCCGACGATCATCGGCGAGGATGTGCTGATCGGTCATATGGCGATGGTGCATGGCTGTACGCTCGCCGACCGCGCCTTCGTCGGATTGAAGGCGACGGTGATGAACGGCTGCCGCATCGGCAGCGACGCGATGCTCGCGGCGGGCGCGCTGCTGACCGAGAATAAAGAGATTCCCGACCGCGAACTATGGGCCGGGTCGCCCGCGCGCCGGGTGCGCGAAATCGGCGACGCGCAGGCGGCGGGAATGCAGATGGGCGTTGCCCACTATGTCCTCAACGGACGGATGCACAAGGCGGCGATCGACGGCTGAATCTTCCCTCCTCCCGATTGCGGGGGGGAGGGAGAAGTTAATCTTCTTCCGGAACCGCCAGCCCGTTCTTCAGCATCACCGGCACCTGCGTCAGCGTGAAGAGGAAGGACAGGGCGGTCACGCCCCAGACCTTGATCGTCAGCCAAGTATCGAAACTCATCCGCCCGGCTTCGATGAGCACGTACATCACATGGTTTGCGATGCCGAGCGCGGCGAAGAACAGGCCCCAGTTGCGCGACAGCAGCAGCCAGCCGCGTTCGGTCATCCCGTCGAGCGCCGACTGGAGCAGATATTTGAGCATCGGTTTCTTGAACCACCAGCCGCCGAGCAGCATCAGCGCGAAGACGGCATAGATGATCGTCGGCTTCATCACGATGAATTTGGGATCGTGGAGATAGACGGTCAGCGCGCCGAACCCGATGACGAGGATACCCGACATCCACAGCATCGGCGAAATCCGCCCGAGCTTCCATTTCGAGATGCCCATCGCAACGAGGATCGCGACCATGAAGGCGATCGTGCCCTTGATCGCGCCCGCAGTCGCCGCGAAGGCGCCCTGGCCGCCGGCGGTGAACTTGTAGGTCAGGAAAAACACCAGCAGCGGCCCGAAATCGATCGCGAAGTTCAGCCAGCCATGCTTGGCGGGCGGCGCGGCGGGGACGGCTTCGGGGCCGCCGGGTAGCTGGTCGAGCGGTTCGCTCATCGGATATTTCCTGCAATGATGCCCGCGATCTCGTCGGGGTCGAAGGGGCGCAGATCGTCGATCGTTTCGCCGATGCCGATCGCGTGGATGGGCAGGCCATGGCGTTCGGCCGCGGCGACGAGGACGCCGCCGCGCGCGGTGCCGTCTAGCTTGGTCATCACGAGCCCGGTCACGCCCGCCACGTCACGGAACACGTCGATCTGCGATAGCGCATTCTGCCCGGTGGTCGCGTCGAGAACGAGCACGACGTCGTGCGGTGCTGCGGGGTTGAGGCGGCCGAGCACGCGCTTGATCTTGGCAAGCTCGTCCATCAGTTCGCGCTTGTTCTGAAGCCGCCCGGCGGTGTCGACGATCAGCACGTCGATGCCCGTCGCGGTCGCCTGCTTGACCGCATCGAACACGATGCCCGCCGCATCGCCGCCTTCGGGTCCGGTGACGATCGGCACGCCCAGCCGTTCGGCCCACACCTTGAGCTGGCCGATCGCGGCAGCGCGGAAGGTGTCGCCGGCGACCAGCATCACGCCATAATCCTGTTCCTGGAACAGATGCGCGAGCTTCGCGATGGTCGTGGTCTTGCCCGACCCGTTGACCCCGATCACCAAAATGACCTGGGGGCGCGGGAAAGCATCGATTTCCAGCGGCTCGGCGACCGGACGCAGCACCGCCGCAATCTCCTCGGCCACGACCCGGCGCAATTCGTCGGTGCCGTTAGCGGCAATGTCGCGGCGTTCGGACAGGCGGTCGCGGATACGCGCCGCCATGCCGGGGCCAAGGTCGGCGGTAATCAGCGCTTCCTCGATTCGGTCGAGGTCGTCTTCGTCGAGGCGCGACTTGCCCGTCAGCCCGGCCAGATTTTCGCCAAGCCGTTCCGACGTGCGCCGAAAGCCGCCGAGCAGCCGCTCGCTCCAGCTCGGTCCGCTCATCCCGATATCCTTTCCGCAGTCATTCTGTCGCCGTCGCGTGCGCCCGCACGGACCGGCACGATGGCGCCCGGCTCGGCGGGCGTGGCCAATATCAGCGCGGCGAAATTTTCGGCATGGCCGGTTCGGCCGTCGCGCTCGACCAGCATGGTTGTTGTCGATCCCGTCAGTCGGTCCAGCCAGGCATGACGCCGCCGCGCATTGGCCTCGCGCAGCCGCGCCGCCCGGTCGCGCGCCGCGCTGCGTCCGACCTGCGGCATTCGCGCCGCGGGCGTCCCGCTGCGCGCGCTGTAAGGAAAGATGTGACCGAAAACGATGTCGCAATCGTCGATCAGCGCCAGGCTGTTCGCGAACATGGCGGCATCCTCGGTCGGAAAACCGGCGATCAGGTCGGCGCCGATCGCGATTTCCGGGCGCGCGGCCTTCAGCCTTTCGACCAGCCGCACCGCGTCGGCGCGGCGGTGGCGGCGCTTCATGCGCGTCAGCACCATGTCGTCGCCCGCCTGCAGCGAGAGATGAACGTGCGGCATGATCCGCGCATCCTGCGTCAGCAGCGCGAACAGCGCATCGTCTATGCGGTCCGGATCGAGCGACGAAAGCCGGAGGCGTTCGAGGGGCAGGCGCAGCAAGGCTTCGACGAGCGCAGCAAGGCTGGTGCCGCTGTCGTCGCCATAGCTGGCAAGATCGACCCCGGTCAGCACGATCTCGCGCTGGCCGCGGTCTATCGCCGTTCGGGCCGCCGTCAGGATCGAACCGACCGTGGCCGAGCGGGCGGTTCCCCGTGCCAGCACCGTCGCGCAGAAAGTGCAGCTATGCGAACAGCCCGTCTGGACGCCCAGGAAAGCGCGGGCGTGGTCAGCGCCGGAAAGAGCAGGCAGGTAGGGGAGGGAAGAACGGCCCTTCGGCAGGCTCAGGGCGAAGGGTGGAGGAGGAGCTGCGTCATCCATCTCCGCTCGTGCCGAGCTTGACGAAGCAATATTTTCGACTTGGTAGCTTGCCGTTAGTCCCTTCGCATCGTTGGCGACCACCCGCGCACCCATATCGGCAAAGCGCTCGGCCTCCAGTTCGGCGGCGCAGCCGGTAACGACCACCGCGGTGTCAGGGCGCTCGCGCAGCGCGCGGCGCACGGCCTGGCGAGCTTGGCGCACCGCTTCGTCGGTCACCGCGCAGCTGTTGAACACGATCGTGTCGGGCGCTGCGGCGCGCGTTGCGGCGGCGCGGATCGCTTCGCCTTCGGCCAGATTCAGCCGGCACCCGAAATTGACGACCTCGACCCGGCCGGCTTCGGCAACGCTCATCCGAATTGCGCCCAGTCGGTCTCGCCCTCGAACACGCGGGTCGCCGCGCCGCTCATCACGATCGGCTCGCCGGGCGACCAACGGATCACCAGATCGCCGCCGGGAAGCGACACGGTGACGGGCGATTTGACGATGCCGGCGCGGATGGCGGCGACCGCGGTCGCGCACGCGCCCGTGCCGCACGCCTGCGTCAGCCCGACGCCGCGTTCCCAGACGCGAAGCTGGAGCTGATTTTCGCCGTCGAGGCTCGCGACATTGACGTTGACCCGCTCGGGAAACAGGGGGTCGGTCTCGATCCGCGGGCCGAGGTCGCCCAGTGCGACTGCATCGGCTTCGGGGACGAAGAAGATGATGTGCGGATTGCCGACATTGACCGCCGCGCCATGTTCCAGTTCGTCCCACGCGACGGGCATGTCGCGGGTGTCCATCGGCATGGCGAGCGGAATATGCTCCCAATCGAAGACGGGTTCACCCAGCACGACTTCGGCGCCGCCGTCGGCGGGGGTCACGCGCAGCATCCCGCCCAGCGTTTCGATGACCGCGGGCTTGCCGATCAGCGTGGCGACGCAGCGCGTCGCGTTGCCGCACGCCTCGACCTCGCTGCCGTCGGCGTTGAATATCCGCATTTTGACGTCGGCCTTCGACGACGGTTCGAGCAGGATCAGCTGGTCGCAGCCGATGCCGTGGCGGCGATCGGCAATCGCATGCGCCCGCGCCGGCGTCATCTCGACGCTGTTCGCGCGCGCATCGATCACGACAAAGTCGTTGCCGAGGCCGTGCATCTTGGTGAAGCGGTCCGCCATAGTCCGCGCATGTAAGGGCGCCGACGGGCGAAGTCTAGCGATGTGGCGGCGTCAGGCCGTCTTGCGCAGCACTTCCTCGTCGCCGGCGGGCGGTGGCGTTTGTGGCAGCGCGGGCGCGCGGAGAAGGCCGCGGTCGGCAAGCATGCGCGCCGTGTCGTCGGCCGATGCGGCGCGGCCGTAGAACCAGCCCTGACCCTTCGCGCAGCCGAGCCGCGTCAGTTCGGTGGCGGTTGCTTCGTCTTCGACGCCCTCGGCAGTGATCGGCATGGCCAGGCTTTCGCCGAGGCGGACAATTGCCACGACAATCGCCTGCGCATCGGGGCTGCCCCGCATCGCGGCGACGAAGCTGCGGTCGATCTTGATGCGGTCGAAGGGCAGCGCGCGCAGGTGCGACAAGGAACTATAGCCGGTGCCGAAATCGTCGAGGCTGAGCGAAACGCCCTGATTCTTGAGGCTGGTGACGATCGAGCGGACCAGCGGCAGATTTTCGAACAGCGAGCTTTCGGTGATCTCGACCTCGAGCTGGCTGGCGGGGTAGCCCGTTTCGACCAGCAGCTTGGTGAGCTTCTGGCTGAACCAGGGATCCTTGAGCTGTTGCGGAGAAATATTGACCGCGAGAATGATCGACGGATCCCAGCCTTTGGCGATTTCCATCGCGCGGCGAATGACCAGCAGGGACAATTCGCCGATCAGCCCGCTTTCCTCGGCGATTGGAATGAAGCGTTCGGGCGGGATCATGCCATATTCGGGCGAATCCCAGCGCATCAGCATTTCGAAGCCGACAAGGCGGCCGGTCGCGATGTCGACCTGCGGCTCGAAAAAGGGAATGAACTCGCCGCGCGGCATGCCTTCGCGGATGCCGTTTTCGATCTGGTTGCGGACCTGGACCGCCATTTCCATGCCCTGCTCGAACCAGCAATAGCGGTTCCGGCCCTCGTCCTTGCAGTGATACATGGCGATGTCCGCCTGGCGGATCATCGTCTCCATCGTCATGCTGGCATCATTGGCAAGTGCGATGCCGAGCGAGGCGCCGATGCGGATATGCTGCGCATCATGGGCGACCGAATCCTCGAGCGACGAAACCAGTGCCGCGGCGAGCGCGTCGATGTTGGCGCGCGCGGCGGGCTCGAACGGAATCATCGCGACGAATTCGTCGCCGCCGAGCCGCGCTTTGGTCGCATTGGGCGGCAGGATGGCGGTGATCCGCTCGGCCGCGACCTGCAGCACACGGTCGCCCGCGGCATGGCCGTGAATATCGTTGACCGTCTTGAAATGGTCGAGGTCGAGCAGGAACAGGGCGACATTGCGCTTTTCGGCCGCGGCGCTGGCGATGAGCTGCTGCCCCGCAACGATCAGCGCGCGGCGGTTCAGAAATCCGGTCAGCGGATCGGTGTCGGCCAGATAGCGCGCGCGCTGTTCGGCCTCGGTGCGCTCGCGAATCTCGCGGTTGAGGTCTTCGTAGCGGCGCCAGCCGAACAGGATCAGCGCGACATTCAGGATCAGCGCCGCCGACAAGACCTTGTCCGGCCCGCCGCCGATGCCGATCAGCGTCTGCACCACCGCCTGCATCACATTGCCGCCGGTGCCGACGAACATCACTATCGCGGCGACGACGATTCCCCCTGCGATCATGTCGCGTCGGGCGTCCTCGCTACGGTTTCGCGGCTTCATCGTCGAATTCATGCTATAGTCCCCACCATTCCCTCGCATATGCCGGCAAAGCGGTGAAATTTGCGTTAAGTGGGGCTTGGTGGCGATCGCGAAGCCAGCGGGCGGTCCGACTTGCCTTTGCGGGCGATCTCGCCTAGGGAGCCGCTGTCCGCCTATTGGATTCGGGTGGGCATATCGACATCCGCGACGGAATTTCTGTCCACGGATAGCCGCTGGTTGGCGAGGTTTCGCTCACCGGCGTCTTTTGCGTTGCGGATCGAGAGAAGGATTTGGAAGCGCATGTTCGACAGTCTGAGCAATCGGCTAGGCGATGTATTCGGGAAGCTCCGCGGCCGCGGTGCGCTGACCGAGGCCGACGTGCGCGCGGCGATGCGCGAAGTGCGCATCGCACTGCTCGAAGCCGACGTCGCGCTGCCCGTGGTGCGCAGCTTCGTCGACCAGGTCACCGAACTTGCGGTCGGTCAGAATGTCCTGCGCTCGGTCACGCCGGGGCAGCAGGTCGTCAAGATCGTCAGCGACGCGCTGACCGAAATGCTCGGCTCCGAAGCTGCTGAACTTGACCTTGCCGTCACGCCGCCCGCCGTTGTCATGATGGTCGGCCTTCAGGGGTCGGGCAAGACGACGACGACCGCGAAGATCGCGAAGCGGCTGAAGGACAAGGAGCGCAAGAAGGTGCTGATGGCGTCGCTCGACGTCAATCGTCCCGCCGCGCAGGAACAGCTCGCCGTCCTCGGTAGACAGATCGACGTCGCGACCTTGCCGATCATCGCCGGGCAGCAGCCGGTCGAGATTGCGCAGCGCGCCATGCAGGCGGCCAAGCTTCAGGGCTTCGACGTGCTGATGCTCGATACTGCGGGCCGCCTCCACGTCGATCAGCAATTGATGGACGAAATGCAGGCGGTGTCGCGCACGGCGAATCCGGCCGAAACGCTGCTTGTCGTCGACAGCCTGACCGGTCAGGACGCGGTGCAGGTCGCGCAGCGCTTCACCGAACAGGTGCCGCTGACCGGCGTCGTGCTCACCCGCATGGATGGCGATGCGCGCGGCGGCGCCGCGCTGTCGATGCGCGCCGTCACCGGCAAGCCGATCAAATTCGCCGGCACCGGCGAAAAGCTTGACGGCCTTGAAGTCTTCCAGCCCTCGCGCATCGCGGGCCGCATCCTCGGCATGGGCGACGTCGTCAGCCTCGTCGAACGCGCCGCCGAGACGATTCAGGCCGAAGAGGCCGAGGCGATGGCCAAGAAGATGGCGAAGGGTCAGTTCGACCTCGACGATCTTCGCACGCAATTGAACCAGATGCGCCGCATGGGCGGGCTGGGTGCGCTGGCGGGCATGATCCCCGGCCTCAAAAAAGCACAGGCGGCGATGGCGCAGAGCGGCACCGACGACAAGGTGCTCGTCCATTTCGACGCGATCATGGGCTCGATGACGCCAAAGGAACGCGCGAAACCCGAAATCATCAATGCGAAGCGCAAGATCCGCATTGCCAACGGGTCGGGTACCACGGTGCAGCAGGTGAACAAGGTGCTGAAAATGCATCAGGAAATGTCCACCGCGATGAAGAAGATTCGCAAGATGGGCGGCCTCAAGGGCCTTGGCGCTCTCCTCGGCCGCGGCGGCGGTATCCCCGGAATGGGCGGCGGCGGAATGGGCGGCGGCGGCGGTGCCGGCGGACTGCCCGGCCTTGGCGGTGCCGGACTTCCGCCCGATCTCGCCAATCTGCTGAACAAGAAGAAATAACCCTTAAAAATCAAAGTCAAAGTTAGCAAGTCAGAAGGAAAATATCATGGCTACCACCATTCGCCTTTCGCGCGGCGGTTCGAAAAAGCGCCCCTATTACAAGATCGTCGTTGCCGATTCGCGCAGCCCGCGCGACGGCCGTTTCATCGAACGCATCGGCAGCTACAACCCGCTGCTCGGCAAGGATAATCCGGACCGCGTCAAGCTCGACGCCGAACGTGCGAAGCATTGGGTTTCGGTTGGCGCGCAGCCGACCGACCGCGTCGCCCGCTTCCTCGACGCCGCAGGCGTGAAGGAACGTTCGGCCCGCAACAACCCGAACAAGGCTGTCCCGGGTGAAAAGGCCAAGGAACGCGCCGAAGAAAAGGCCGCGAAGCTGGCCGAGGCCGAAGAAGCTGCGGCGGCCGCCGCTGCGGCTCCGGCTCCGGCCGAAGAAGCGGCTCCCGAAGCGGCTGAATCGGATGCGACCGGCTCGGTGAAGAGCGAAGAAACCGCCGAAGCGGTTGCCGACGCAGTTGCCGAGGAAGTTCCGGCCGACGCGAGCGCCGACGACGCGGCTGCGATCGCCGAAGAAGTTGCCGAAGGCGGCCCCGTCGCCGAAGCCGGCGAAGAAAAGGCCGAAGGCTAAACCCTTGGCCGCCGCCGATCGTCCCGTCACCCTGGCCGCCATTGCCGGCGCGCACGGGGTCCGGGGCGAGGTGCGGCTCAAATTGTTCGGTGAAGGCGCGGAGGCTCTCCGCGCCTTTTCCGTTTTCGACGCCGGCGCCCGCAAGCTGACGCTGAAATCGATACGCCCCGCCAATCAGGGCGCGGTGGCAAGCTTTGCCGAAATCGCCGATCGCAGCGCCGCCGAAGCGCTGCGCGGCACGGTGCTGACAGTCCCGCGCTCGGCGCTGCCGTCGCTCGCGCCGGGGGAATATTATCATCACGATCTGATCGGCCTGCCCTGCGTTTCGACCGACGGCGAGGCTGTCGGCCATGTCGTGGCGGTCGAGAATTTCGGCGCCGGCGACATATTGGAAATCGAACGTCCGGCCGAAGCGGGACACAAGCCGAAGCGCTTCATGGTGCCGATGACCGCGCAGGCGGTTCCTGCCTGGAACCCCGAGGGCGTGACCGTGGCGGCGGCCTTCGTCGAATAGGTGTCGGCGCAAAGACTTGGCGTTCGCTGCCGGGGCGTCTAGCCTGACCCCCCGCCAACCAGAGAGAGGTCCGCAGAGAGATCCATGTTCGCTCCCCTGATCCTGTCGCTCGTCCTTGCGGTACAGTCGGTTCCAGCCCAGACCACGCAGTTGCCCCCGCCGCCGCCGCCCGTTCCCACGGCCGTGACGCCCCCGGTCGAAGTCGCGGCGCCCGATACGCGGCCTTATGTCGCGCTCAAGACCGACGCGGGCACGATCGTCGTTCGGCTGGAGGACAAGCGGGCGCCGATCACCAGCGCCAATTTCCTCCGCTATGTCGACAGCAAGCGGATGGACGGTTTCAAATTCTATCGCACCACGCGCAGCTGGGGCGAGGGAAACAAGCTGATTCAGGCGGGCAACCGCGGCGACCCGCGGACCAACTTCCCACCCATCGCGCATGAGCCGACAACGAAAACCGGCCTTACCAATTGCGATGGTGCGCTGGTGATGGCGCATTTGCGCCCGGGCGATGCGACGACCGATTTCTTTTTGCTGCTGTCCGGCATCAAGGGCTTCGACGCCGACGCGCCCGGCGGGGATGGGGCGGGTTTCGCGGTATTCGGCGAGATTGCTTCGGGGCGCGACGTCGCCGAAAAAATCTTCGCGATGCCGGTTTCCGAGACCGCGGGCGAGGGCGTGATGCGCGGCCAGATCCTCGATCCGGCCGTGACCATCCTGTCGGCGCGCCGCGTTCCGGCGCCTGCCGATGCACCCAAAGGCTGTGTGGTGAAGGCGCCCCCGGTTCCGGCGCCGTGACGCCCCCGGGCGCCGCCGGACGATTTGGTTCGCGATGCCGACGAAAGACATGATCATTTATTTTGCGTTCATCTGCGCTGTGGCTATACCGCGCCCATGACTCAGCGCCCTTCCTCTCGCGCCGCCGTGCGCCTGATCGCCGCCGCCCTCGTGATTTCGCCGCTACTCGCGGCCTGCGCCGGCGGGGGTGGGGTCAAGAAGGACACGCGCTACGTCGCGCGTGACGTGAATACGCTCTATCGCGCCGCGCAGGATCGTCTCGACCGCGGCCAGTACAAGATTGCCGCGGCGCTGTTCGACGAGGTCGAGCGTCAGCACCCCTATTCGCCCTGGGCGCGCCGCGCGCAGCTGATGAGCGCCTTTTCCTATTATATGGACCGCGAATATACGCCGTCGATCGAATCGGCGCAGCGTTTCCTGTCGATCCACCCCGGCAACAAGGATGCGCCTTACGCCTATTATCTGATCGCGCTCAGCTATTATGAGCAGATCAGCGACGTGACCCGCGACCAGAAGATCACGCAGCAGGCGCAGGCCGCGCTGGGCGAGATTGTGCGCCGCTATCCCGATAGCCGCTACGCCGCCGATGCGCGGTTGAAGCTTGACCTTGTCCGCGACCATCTGGCGGGCAAGGAGATGGAAATCGGCCGCTTTTACGAGCGCAGCTCGAACTGGCTCGCGGCCTCGATCCGCTTCCGCGAAGTCGTCGACAAATATCAGACCACCAGCCACGCCCCCGAGGCGCTGTTCCGGCTGACCGAATGCTATCTCGCGCTCGGCGTTCCCGAAGAGGCGAAGAAGTCGGCGGCCGTCCTCGGCGCCAATTATCCCGGCAGCAAATGGTACGAACGCGCGTACAAGCTGATGGAAAAGCACGCGCCCAGCGCCTGATGCATCGCGCGATAGATTCGCGCTTTGTTCTATTGTAAGGCGGGGCCGGATGCTGACCGCGCTGTCCATATCGAATATCGTTCTGATCGAACGGCTCGACCTCGATTTCGAGGGCGGGCTGGGCGTGCTCACGGGCGAGACCGGCGCCGGCAAGTCGATCCTGCTCGACGCGCTGGGGCTTGCGCTGGGCGCGCGCGCCGACACGGCGCTGGTGCGGCAGGGCAGCGACCGCGCGCAGGTCACCGCCAGCTTTGCGCCGCCGGCAGCAGGCACGCCGCTCGCCGCGCTGCTCGCCGACAATGATGTCGTAATGGAGGATGGCGAACCGCTGCTCATCCGCCGCACCGTCAAGGCCGACGGCGGCAGCCGCGCCTTTCTCAACGATCAGCCCTGTTCGGCGGCGCTGCTGCGCGAAGTCGGCAGCTATCTCGTTGAAATTCATGGGCAGCACGATGATCGCGGCCTGCTGGCGCCCGCGGGGCATCGCGCGCTGCTCGATGCCTATGCGCGCGCCGATGCCGGCGCGGTGGCGGCGGCGCATGCGAGTTGGCGCAGCGCCGAGGATCGGCTGGCGGCTGCGCGGACCGCGATTGCCGAGGCCGAGCGCGACCGCGAATGGCTGGAACATTGCGTCGCCGAGTTGCGAACGCTGGCACCGCAGCCGGGCGAAGAAGCCGAACTCGCCGAGGCGCGCGCCGCGATGCAGAAGGGCGAGCGGATTGCGGGCGACCTGTCGACGATCATGGAGGCATTCGACGGCAGCGCCGGCGGTCCCGCCCTGCTGCGCGGTGCCGCGCGGCGGCTCGACCGGCTGGCGGGCGACCATCCGCTGCTTGCCGAAGCGCTCGCCAGCCTTGATCGCGCGATCATCGATGCCGACGATGCCGAGGCCAAGCTGCACGAGGCTGCACGCGCCCTGGAATATGATCCCGATCGGCTCGAGGCGACCGAGACGCGGCTGTTCGAACTGCGCGCGATGGCGCGCAAGCATGGCGTCCAGCCCGACGAACTGGCGGCGCTGACCGACGACCTTGCCGCGCGGCTCGATGCGATCGAAGGCGGCAGCGCGGGGCTTGCCCGGCTCGAAGCAGCGGTCGCCGAAGGTGCCGCCGCCTACACCCATGCCGCGACCGCGCTGTCGGATCAGCGGACGAAGGCCGCGGCGCGGCTCGATGCGGCGGTCGCCGGCGAACTGGCGCCGCTCAAGCTCGATGCGGCGCGCTTCCGCACGCTCGTCGAACGCCTGCCTGCCGAGCGTTGGGGTGCGGACGGTATCGACCGCGTCGAATTTCTGATCGCGACCAATCCCGGCGCACCCTTTGCTCCGCTCGCCAAAATTGCCTCGGGCGGCGAATTGTCGCGCTTCATCCTCGCGCTGAAGGTTGCGCTTGCCGAAGAGGGCGGCGCTGACACGATTATCTTCGACGAGATCGACCGCGGTGTCGGCGGTGCGGTCGCGAGCGCAATCGGCGAGCGGCTGGCGCGGCTGGCCGGCGGAAGCGGAAAGGGCGGGGGCAAGCAATTGCTCGCGGTGACGCACAGCCCGCAGGTCGCCGCCAAGGGCGCGACGCATTTCATGATCGCCAAGTCGAGCGAAGGAACGGTGACGCGCACCGGCGTACGCGCGCTCGACGAAGCGGAGCGCCGCGAAGAAATCGCCCGGATGCTGTCGGGGGCCGAAGTGACCGCGGAGGCGCGGGCACAGGCAGACCGGTTGCTCGAGGTTGCGGGGTGAGCGCGCACCCCCTCGATCGGCCGATCCTCAGCATCCTGACCGGCCGACAGGCACATCTGGCACAGGGCGACGCGCGGGCGGTGCGGATCGATGGGGACTACGGCCCGTTCGGTGCCGCCGCCGACACCGGCGCGGCGGCGCAAGCCGCGCTCGCGGCGCTTGTTCCTGAGCACGGCGAGCTGTGGCTGGTCGAAGGCGAGGCTTGGCCGCTGCCGCCGGGAACCCGCGAGATGAAGCGCGCCATTCTGACGCAGATGGTTGCGGAAGGAGCACCGCCCGAACCGCGCGCGGATGATCCCCTCATCGTGCCGCTGGGCGAAGCCGATGCGGCTGAAATGACCGCACTCGCCGAGCATGCGAAGCCGGGGCCGTGGGGGCCGAAGACGCATCTCTACGGCCCCTTCTTCGGCGTACGCGAAGAGGGGCGCCTGCTTGCGATGGCGGGGCAGCGCATGCTTGTTCCCGGCATGGCGGAGGTCAGCGGCGTCGCGACCTGGGCCGATTGCCGCGGCCGCGGACTGGCGCGCGCGTTGATCGGCCATGTCATGCGCGCGATGGCGCAGCGCGGCGAGACGCCCTTTCTGCACAGCTATGCCGACAATGAAGGCGCGATCGCGCTGTATGAATCGCTCGGCTTTCGGGAACGGCGACAGGTGCATGTGCTGGTGATTGCACGGTGATCGGCAGACGCACCCATCTTGCCGCGCTCGCGACGTTCGCAGCAGCCGTTCTGGCACCGCGCGACCTGCTGGCCTTGGAGACGATCATGGACGAAGAACAGCCCCATTACGGCCTGATCGGCCAGATGATCGCGCTGCCCGGCCAGCGCGCCGCGCTGGCTGCGATCCTGACCGAGGATACGGACGCGATGCCCGGCAATTTCGCCTATCTGGTCGGCGAGGACAGCGCGAATCCGGATGCGCTGTGGATCGTCGAGCTCTGGGCTGACAAGGATGCCCATGCCGCCTCGCTGCAATTGCCGTCGGTTCAGGCGGCGATTGCGAAGGGGCGACCGCTGATTTCCGGATTTGGCGCTCGCGCCGAGTTCGTGCCGGTGGCAAAAGCGCGTCCATGATCGACATTGAATCGCTGACCGAAGCCGACGCCGCCAACGAACTGATGCGCCTCGCGAAACAGATCGCGCATCACAATAAACTCTATCATGCCGAGGATAGTCCGGAGATTTCGGACGCCGATTATGATGCGCTCGTCCGCCGCAACAATGCGATCGAAGCGGCGTTCCCGCATCTCGTCCGCGCTGACAGTCCGAACCGGCTGGTCGGCGCGGCAGTCGAGGCATCGCCCCTCGCCAAGGTGACGCATGCGGTGCGGATGATGAGCCTCGACAATGCTTTCGCGGCGGAAGATGTCGAAGAATTTGCCGCGCGCGTAAGGCGTTTCCTCAATCTGGACGCGGACGAGGCGATTGCGCTGACCGCCGAGGACAAGATCGACGGATTGTCCTGCTCGCTGCGCTATGAAATGGGCAAGCTGGTTCAGGCGGCGACGCGCGGTGACGGTACGGTCGGTGAGGATGTCACCGCCAATGTCCGCACCATCGCTGACATTCCCGAAATGCTGAGCGGCGAAGTACCCGACGTGTTCGAGATCCGCGGCGAGGTCTATATGGCCAAGGCCGATTTCGCGGCGCTTAACGCGCGCCTGCTTGCCGAGGCTGACGATCCCGAAAAGGCGCGACAGTTCGCCAATCCGCGCAACGCGGCGGCGGGATCATTGCGTCAGAAGGACGCCAGCGTCACCGCGTCGCGCCCGCTGCGCTTCCTGGCACATGGCTGGGGCGACGTCAGCGCGGTGCCGGAGGCGACGCAATTTGCGATGATGAAGCGTATCGCGGGGTGGGGCGTTCCCGTATCGCCGCTGTTGAAGCGTTTCGACAGCGTCGAGGGCGTGCTGACGCACTACCGGACAATCGAGGCCGGGCGCGCCGAGATGCCCTATGATATCGACGGCGTCGTCTACAAGGTCGACCGGCTCGACTGGCAGGCGCGCCTCGGCTTCGTTGCCAAGGCGCCGCGCTGGGCGATTGCGCATAAATTCCCCGCCGAACGCGCGCAGACGACGCTCGAGGCGATCGACATCCAGGTCGGCCGGACGGGCAAGCTCACGCCCGTCGGGCGCCTCACCCCCGTTACCGTCGGCGGCGTCGTCGTCTCGAACGTGACATTGCACAATCGCGACGAGATCGAACGGCTCGGTGTCCGGCCGGGGGACCGCATCATTGTCCAGCGGGCGGGCGACGTGATTCCGCAAGTGGTCGACAATCTCACCCGCGACACGGCGCGCGACCCCTATATCTTCCCCGATCATTGCCCCGTCTGCGGCAGCGAAGCGGTTGCCGAGGAGGGCGAGGTCGATGTCCGCTGCACCGGCGGGCTGATCTGCGCGGCGCAGAAGTTCGAGCGGCTGCGCCACTTCGTCAGCCGCGGCGCGCTCGATATCGAGGGGCTGGGCGAGAAGAGCATTCAGGAGTTCATGGACCTCGGCTGGCTCGACAAGGGCCCGGCCGACATCTTCCGCCTGAAGGCGCACCGGGACGAACTGCTCGGACGCGAAGGGTGGAAGGAAACATCGGTCGACAAGCTGTTTGCCGCAATCGAGGCAAAGCGGCAGCCCGATGCTGCGCGGCTGCTGTTCGGGCTCGGGATCCGTCATGTCGGCGCAGTAACCGCGCGCGACCTGCTCAAGGGGATCGGCGACATCCGGCGATTGCCCGAAAAGGCCGAGCAATTGCGGGCCTGGACCGAGGCGAACCCGCAAGATTCGGACGAATCCGACGGCAAATATGCAAGCCGCAAGCTCGACGCAATCAAGGCCATCCTCGAGGTGCGCGCCGACGGCATCGGTCCCGCGGTCGCCGAGGCGCTGAGCGATTTCTTCCATGAGCCGCACAACCGCGCGCTCTGGGACGATCTGTTCGGCGAAGTATCGCCGCCTCTTTACGTCGTCGAAACCCGCGAGAGCGAGGTGTCGGGCAAGACGGTCGTATTTACCGGCAAACTCGAGACGATGAGCCGTGACGAAGCGAAGGCGCAGGCCGAGGCGCTCGGCGCCAAGGCGGCGGGATCGGTGAGTGCCAAGACCGACCTCGTCGTCGCCGGGCCGGGCGCGGGATCGAAGCTCAAGCAGGCGGCCGCGCTCGGCATCCGCGTGATCGACGAAGCGGCGTGGGCGGAAATTGTGGCGGCGGCGGGATAGCACCGCGGCGCATATGGTTGGTCATGCGGAGGGGGCGAGGGGGGCAAAATGGCGAAGAGCGACTATCTGAAAAGCCTCATGCGCGATCTGGAATCGCATACCGAGGTGCGACGGTTCGGGAGCGGGTGGCTTTCGGGCTTCTTCGGATTGCTGTTTGCGATCAGCGGGTTTTTCATGGTCGTCGCGCTGCGCTTTCCCGACTGGTTCGCGACGCCCGAGCTCGAGATCGTCAGGGGCTGGACCGGATTTCGCGGGATGGTCCACCTGACTTTGCTCGCTAGCTATGGCCTGTCGCTGCTCAGCCTGCTGCTGCGGCCGCGCAAGGTGCTGGGGCTGACCGCGCTGATGATCGGGCTTGCGGCGGCGTTGATGGGCGGCGCCAATGTCCAGCCCGCCGAGACGCGCGACTGGGGCATTTTCTTCGGGCTCGACTTTTTCGTCGTCAACCTGCTCGTCACCGGCTTCATGTTCGCGCCGCTCGAGCGCGCCTTTCCGCACCGCCGTGCGCAGCGATTGTTCCGTACCGAGTGGCGCGAGGATCTTTTCTATTATCTCGTCAGCACGATGTTCGTGCAGATATTGGGCTTTCTTGCGCTCGCCCCGCAGGCGTTCGTCAATGATCATACGAGCAGCTGGGCGGCATTCCGCGCCGGGGTCGCGGCGCTGCCGTGGATCGCGCAGTTCGCCATCGTCCTTCTCGTCTCCGACCTCGCGCAATATTGGTATCACCGGCTGTTCCACAAAATCCCCTTTCTGTGGGGATTCCACGCGATCCATCACAGCGCAAAATCGATGGACTGGCTCGCGGGATCGCGGATGCATTTCGTCGAGATCATCCTCCTGCGTTCGATCACCTCGCTGCCGCTGTTCACGCTCGGGTTCAGCCCGTCGGTGATGCAGGCCTATATCGGCTTCGTCTATGTCTGGTCGTCGCTGCTCCACGCCAATGTCGGCGGCGATTTCAACCGTCTGGGGCACTGGATCGCAACGCCGCGCTTTCACCATTGGCACCACGGGCTGGAACGCGAGGCGTTCGACGTCAATTTCGCGATCCACTTTCCCTTTCTCGACAAGCTGTTCGGCACCTTTCATCTGCCGAAGGATCGCTGGCCCGAAAATTATGGCATCCCCGAAGATGTACCGCGCAGCTATGGCAGCCAGTTCCTCTATCCGTGGACGCGGACGGGCAAGAAGATCGACGAGGCGCCCGCCGAATAGGGCTCATGCCCGCTTGCCAGCGCGCGTGGACGGGCATAAGGCGCGGCGCGTGGGGGTTCTCGCCGTCTTGCGCCGTCCCGGCATCCTGTTGCTGCTACCCGTGCTGCTGGCGCTGGCGGCGCGCGTCTTCGTCGCGCCCGGCTGGATGATCGAAAGCGACGCAAAGGGCGCGATCACGGTGCGCGTCTGTTCGGACCCCGCCAATCCCGGCGCGACGCTGACCATCCCCATTGAAAAGGCGGGCGACCACGACAGCGGCAAGGGGCAGCAGCATTGTCCGTGGGGCGCGCTCGCGGTCGCGCCGATCGTTCCCGATACGCCCGTGCTCCCCGTCGCGCTCGCCGCGGCCGATCCCGCGCCGGTCGCGATTCCCGCGCTGGGCTATGCGCCCGGGATCGCGTCGCCGCTACCGCCAAGCACCGGACCACCCGCCTTCGCCTGACCCGGTTTGATGACCGTCCGCGCACCTCGCGCGGCGCGGTTCTGCCTGTGTTCAAGCGAAGGATTTTCCATGAAGAGTCACGTTACCCGTGCGGCGCCGTTGCTGGCGCTCGCCATTTCCCTGGCGCCTGCCGCCCATGCCGCGGACGCCGAAGACCAGTCGACGATCATCGTCACCGCGCCGCAGCTTACCGACGCGGCCGAAGCGCGCGCCGCGAGGACGCCCGGCGGCACCGATGTCGTTTCCTATGAAGATTATGCCGACAAATCGATCGTCAGCCTGCGCGACACGCTGGCCTTTTCCCCCGGCGTCTATCTCCAGCCGCGCTATGGGCAGGAAGTGCGCCTGTCGATCCGCGGTTCCGGCCTGTCGCGCGGTTTCCACATGCGCGGCATCACGCTGCTCCAGGATGGCGTGCCGATCAACCTTGCCGACGACAATGGCGACTTTCAGGAACTCGAACCGATCTTCTTCGACCATCTCGAAGTCTATCGCGGCGCCAATGCGCTGCGCTTCGGATCGGGCACGCTGGGCGGCGCGATCAATGGTGTGACCCCGACCGGCCGCACCGCCGAGGGCGTCTATCTGCGCGCCGACGCGGGCAGCTTTTCTATGCTGCGCGGCCTCGTCTCGGCCGGGGTGGCGAGCGAAGCGGTCGATGCCTGGGGCGCGGTCAGCGCCGACACGTCCGACGGGGATCGGGATCATGCGAAGCGGCGGAGCTTTCGCTTTCATTCCAATGTTGGCCTGCGGCTCAGCGATACCGTCTCGACGCGCTTTTACGCCAGCTTCAACAATATCAACCAGCAGCTTCCCGGCGCGCTGACCTATGATCAGGCGCTCACGACGCCGAAAATGGCGAACGCGGGCAGTGCGGCGGGCGATCAGCAGCGCGACATCGATTCGCTGCGCCTGCAGAACCGCACGACCTTCGATTTCGGATCGGCGACGCTGGAGGTTGGCGGCTTCATCAACGTCAAATCGCTGTTCCACCCGATCTTTCAGGTGATCGACCAGAAATCGACCGATGTCGGCAGCTTCGCGCGGCTCGACTATGCGGCGGGGCCGGTCGAACTGACGCTGGGCGGCGAAATTCGCCATGGCAGCACCAAGGCGAAGCAGTTCGTCAACATCAGCGGGTCGCGCGGCGCGCTGACCTTCGATGCCGACCAGAAAGCGCAGACGGCGAGCCTCTATGGCGAGGTCCGCGTGCGCCCGGTGCCCCAGCTTTCGCTGATCGCGGGCGGCGTCTATGCCGATGGCTGGCGCAAGCGCCACGTCAATTTTTCGGCCTCTCCGGCGACCGACGGGCGCGTCGATCTCGACGCCTTTTCGCCGAAATTCGGATTGCTGTTCGAACCGTCGAGCCGCATCCAGATTTTCGCCAACTACAGCCGTTCGGCCGAATTCCCCGGTTTCGGCGAGGTGTTCCAGACGATCGGCACCCCGCCGACCAGCGCTGTCGTCTCCGCCATCCGCCCGCAGCGTGCGTGGACTGCCGAGATCGGTACGCGCGGCAGCGTCGGCATCGCGCATTGGGATCTGGCGCTCTACCGTTCGACGCTGACCGGTGAGATGCTGCAATTCTCGACGAACAGCAGCATTCCGGCCGCGACCTTCAACGCCGACCGGACGCTGCATCAGGGGATAGAGGCGGCGCTCGAGCTCAATTTCGCGCCGTGGGTGCGGCTGCGCCAGATCTATACCTACAGCGACTTCCGCTTCCGCGGCGACAGCCAGTTCGGCAACAACCGCCTGCCGGTGGTGCCGAAGCATGTCTATCGCGCCGAGTTGCGGCTGGGGAGCGAGGCGTTGCACGTCGCGCCGAATGTCGAATGGGTACCCGACGGCCCCTTTGCCGATTATCGCAATCTGGTGCGGACGCCGGGCTATGCGCTGATCGGTATCACCGGCGGTGCGCGGATTACCGACGGCATCGACGCGTTCGTCGATGTGCGCAACATCACCGGCAAAAAGGCCATCGGCGATATCAGCGCGACGATCACCGCGGCACCGGCGTCGGCGATCTACTACCCCGTCGAACGCCGTGCCATTTCGGCCGGCCTTCGCGCGCGGTTCTGAGGGGGAGGAGGGGATGGCCGACGTCAGCCGCATGCCGCTCTATCGCACGATCTGGCGTTGGCATTTCTATGCCGGGCTGTTCGTCATCCCCTTCATCCTGATCCTGTCGCTGACCGGCGCGGCCTATCTGTTCAAGCCGCAGATCGACCGGTGGGAGGAGCGCGACTGGCGCGGGCTCGCCGCCGCGCAGCCCGTCGATGCCGACGCGCAGGTCGCGGCGGCGCTCGCCGCCTTTCCTGGCGCGGCCTTTCATTCTTATCGCATCCCGGAAGCGCCGGGCGACGCCGCGGTGATCCACCTCGGCCTGCCCGGCGGCACAATGCGCGATGTGGCGGTGTCGCCGCAGGGGCGCGTCATCGGGTCGGCCGATCCCGAGCTGCGCTGGACGGCGTGGCTCGCGCGGTTGCACGGCAAGCTGCTCCTGGGGCTGGGCGGCGGCATTCT
This sequence comes from Sphingopyxis sp. Q841, assembly GCF_052384365.1. Classification (NCBI taxonomy): domain Bacteria; kingdom Pseudomonadati; phylum Pseudomonadota; class Alphaproteobacteria; order Sphingomonadales; family Sphingopyxidaceae; genus Sphingopyxis; species Sphingopyxis sp. Q841. The sequence continues at coordinate 2,092,740 of NZ_JBQSUM010000001.1, forward strand.
GGTCGAACTTGCCGCGAGCTGGGCAATCGTGAAGATCCTGACCGGCCTCTATCTCTGGTGGCCGCGCGGGCGGGGACTGGCCGGGGTTGCCTGGCCGCGGCTGCGCCTTGGCGGACGCGCGGCGCTGCGCGATCTGCACGCCGTCACGGGATTCTGGGTTTCGGGCCTCGCGCTCGTCCTCCTCACCACCGCGCTGCCGTGGACCGACATCTGGGCAACGGGCTTTCGCGCCGTGCGCGCCGAGATGGGCTGGGTGTCGGGGGTGCAGGACTGGAAGGGGGGGCTCGATCCGCACGCCGCGCATGATCATGGCGCGATGGCCAAGGCAATGAACCGGGCGACGCCGGCGCATCGGATGGCGAATGCGGACGATGCGCCGCGGGTCAAGCTCGATCGGATCGTGCTGCGCGCGCAAGCCGAACATATGCCCGCGCCGGCGATCATCCAGCCGCCGGGGGCGCCCAATATGTTCGGGCCGCCCAACGGCAATGTGTGGACGCTGACGACGCAGACGCAGAACCGCCCGCTCGTGCGCAAGGTCAGCTATGATCCGGTGACCGGGATCGAGGTGGGGCGCAGCGGTTTTGCCGACAAGCATGTGATCGACCGCGCCGTCGGCTACGGCATCGCCTGGCACGAAGGGCAGCTATTCGGTGTCGTCAATCAACTCGTCGGCGTCGCAACGGCGCTTGCGATGATCACGCTTGCCGTGTCGGGTTTCCTGATGTGGCGCCGCCGCAAGCCCTATGATGCGATCGGCGCGCCGCCCATGCCGCGCGATCCGGCGCGGCTGAAGGGTGTGGCGGCGATCGTGCTGTGCCTTGCCGCGCTGCTGCCGCTGCTTGCGGCGTCGCTGATCCTGTTGTGGCTCGTCGACCGGCTGATCCTGCCGCGCCTGCCGCGGGTGGCGCGCTGGCTGGGAATGGCTCCGGCGGTGCGGGAGGTTTTTAGAGTATAAGTTCATGGCCACAGCGGGCTTGACCTTCACGGCCATTGCGCCCGAGGGCAGAGAAAAGGTCGTGGCGCGCGTGGGTGACTTTCTAGATAAGCTTGGAGAGGCGCGGGGGCGAAAACCACAGGATTGCGAAAAGCCGTTATTGCAGACCAACCCCTCGGTCCAGCTTGCGAACTGAAGCAGGCTCGCCGGATTCGCAGCTGCAATGGCATGAATGACTTTGCGAGCCATTCGCGCTTCCCGTCTCGACGAAGCGATGAATAAGCCGTAGCAGCCGGCTCCATCCGTCGACGGCGGCGCGGCACCTACGCCGCCCGCAAACACTGAAGACCATTCCATAACAGGAGGCCGAAAAATTGCAGCATATCAGCACCCATCCTGCTTTTGCAGGACGGCCAGAGCGTCATTCCGTGCTGAGGCAAGCCATCATGGTCGCGGCACTTGTTGGGTGCACCTTGCCCCCCTCAGCCACACTTCTGGCAGCCGAAGTGCAGGCAGGTCAGAAAGCGGTCTCGGCCAACCAGGAAGAGTTTCTGAGCAAATTCATGGCCTATTATGTCAAATGGGCGGAGGAAATTGAAGCGCGCGGCCAAGCGACGGGCATCCCTCTCGATCCGGACCAAGCGCGCCTCGCCGCAGAGATCGGCATAAAACATCCCGAAAAAGTGCGCCTCGTTTTCGTCGACGAAATCCCGTTCCCGACGGAAAATCCCGAGATCAAGCTTGCCGGCGAGACGTTCGGTTTCATCGGTCCGGGCATCGTCAACAACGCCCAGGCCTTTGGATACACAATCTGGGTGCGGAAGGGCTTCACGCTCGACCAGCCGCGCCTCGCACATGAGCTCGTTCATGTGTGGCAGATCGAGCGGAGCACGAGCTTCGCGGCCTATGCGGGCCAATATGTCTCGGAATTGATCCAATATGGCCACGACAAATCCCCACTCGAACTCGAGGCCTATGAAGCCAATCGAAGATATGCCGGTTGATCGGCCGGTGACGGCGTGATCCACAGCCGCCATCGACCGTCCGCCCGATGCAGCGGACTAAGATCGCGGCAGGCAGAGCGTCATCTTCGAGAGACAGGCATGTTGCGAACGGCGACGAGATAGGCAATGCAGACCAAGGGTTGCTGCTTTTGCTAATCGCAAGCGCTTTGGGGAAATGAAAATGACGAAATGGCACCTTGGCCTCGTGGCTCTCGCGGGCATGTTGGCCGCATCACCAGCCGCCGCGACGATGAATTGCTACGGGCCGGAATGGCAACGCTTCACCGATCCGCGGCTCGGCGTGACGCTCGACGTCAGCACCGATGTGCATCAAACCTACAGCCTGGGGGCCGAAGATTTCGTCAATGTCGAGGTAACCGAGCGCGCGCGGCCCGGGAAAGAGATCGGCGGCCGCTGCAGCAGCTTCAACTTCGGGGTCGTGGATTTCGGCATTTATGAAATTTCCGACGTCGCCGGCCTTCTGAAGGACCAGGCCGATCAGATCGCCAGCGGCGGCCTCAACAATTTCAAGGTCCTGAAAAACCGTCCCTTGACCTTCCAGGGTCTCCCGGCGCGCGAGGTCATCTTCTCGTTCACCATCGACTATTTCAACACCCCGGCAACCCACCGCTATCTGATCGTGGCGCGAGGAAACAAGCTTTACACATTCAACTGGGTATGGGGTGACGCCGGCGACGTTCCCCCCGATTCAACGCGCATCTACGACTCTATCCGGTTCACGCCCGTTGCAGCTGATCCGAACGCCCGGTCTCGCGCGATGCTGGAGGATACCATCCTCCTCTACTGGCTCCGCAGCGACTATCCTTCCACGAGCCACATGTCCGCGTCGCTGCGCCGCATCGCCGATCCCAAACGCGCCGAAGAAAGCAAGATGGTCGCTGGATATGGCTATGTACAAAAGGTCGACTATCTGCGGACGGAGAAGGGCTACCGCGTCTTTCGGGTCGAGCACAGCAAGGCGGTCGTCGATTGGTATACGGCCGACGATGGAAGCCAGATTTCGGCGCTCTACTGGAAAAAAGTCCGTGATCTCTGAAAAGAGCTCGTCGTCACGCCATCGGACGATGGCATGACGAACCCGGCCACCTACGCCATCGTTCCGGATTTCCTCCGTTTCGAGGTCGGCGCGATCGGCCTCGAGCTGGGCGGTGCGCATGGCGAGTATGAACGGCTGGAGCGGTGCATGACCGCTCCGCTCAGTGCAATCGCGGGCCAGCCGATCACCAGCGCGCCGCGGCTACTCGGCGCGCTTCAGGGAATGCTGGTCGTCCTCGACGCCGAAGAGGACGGCTCCGACTGGAGCGGCAGCATCCGCAGGAGCGCATTCGGGACAGGCACCCCGGACGCGCCCGACTATGTGGTTTCGATCGATCTGTCGCCCGCCGCCTTCGACCGGCTGCTCGCGATGATGCAAGCAGGTCGGACGCTCACCGGACTGTCGCTCGATTTCCAGAATATCGATGGTCCGCTGAACGAAGATCCCCTCGACCGCCCGATCCCTTGGGACGACGCCCGATATCCGCACGTCGCCTTGACCAACTTCTTGCTGCGATGGGCTTGAGGTGGCCAGTTTGGAAACTGGCAGATTTCAGCGAAGAATCGAGAACAGCGGACAGTTGCAACGCAATCCCGGTGTCAGAAACAAGGGCTAGATAAAGCTAGGAATGGGCCCGATTTGGCTGGTCTGATCAGGAAGCGCTACCTGGACCTCATCAACATAGCACCAGCCCCAACCTTCGGGCGGATCATATCCCTCGATGATCGGATGGCCCGAACGCTCGAAGTGCGCGCGGGCATGGCGATTTGGCGATTGGTCGCAGCAACCGACATGTCCGCATTCGCGACAGAGCCGCAGATGCACCCATGGGCTGCCAATTTTGAGGCATTCCTCGCAGCCCCGTGCACTCGGTGTAACGTCGTGAACATGCGACAGGTGAGAACATCCAGACACAGCGAATTCCTTCAGGATTGTGCGAGCAACGAATGAATCTGCGAAACGACTGCCGCGCCCTCGCCGACCGCGGCGGCCACGCGCTTCGTCGATCCGGCACGAACATCGCCAATTGCAAAGACGCCGGCGCGGCTCGTTTCGAGCGATCGGCTGCCGGCACCGCTTAAGATAAACCCATCGGCATCGGTGGTCACGCAATCGCGTGCCCAGCCGGCATTGGGGTCGGCCCCGATGAACAGGAAAAGGTGTCGCAGCGCGTAGCGGCGGGCCTCGCCGTCGGCCGCTCTGCGAAACGTCGCCGCGGCGAGATTTCCGGCCTCATCTCCTTCAAGTGCAGACAATTCCTCGCCGGAATGGATTTCCACATTCGGGAGCGCAGCGATGCGGTCGATCAGATAGCGCGACATGGTCTCCGAAAGATCGCGCCGAACAAACAGGCGAAGCGTACGCACAAAGGGTGCGAGAAATACGATTGCCTGTCCCGCCGAATTGCCGCCGCCGACAAGGGCGATGTCTTCGCCTGCGCACAGCCGTGCCTCGATCGCCGACGCCCAATAGGCGACACCCTTTCCTTCGAAGGCCGCCAGATTGGGGACGTCGGGCCGGCGATATTGCGCGCCAGAGGCAATTACCACCGACCGCGCGCTGACACGGCGTTCCTCCGCGCAGACCAGGGTCAGCGGACCTGCGTCACAGACCAGCCGCTCGACGGCGACCGGGATCGCGATTTCGGCTCCGAATTTGAGCGCCTGATTGAAGGCGCGTCCGGCAAGCGCCTGTCCCGAGATGCCGGTGGGAAAGCCGAGATAATTTTCAATTCTGGCCGAGGCCCCCGCCTGTCCGCCCATGCTGCGCGCATCGAGAACGATAACCGATAACCCCTCCGACGCGGCGTAGACCGCGGTTGCGAGACCTGCGGGGCCCGCACCGACGACCGCGACGTCGTAGAGGTGATCGGGATCGAGGTCCGGGATGATCCCCAGGCAGGCGGCAAGCTCCACGCTCGTCGGCCGGCGAAGAAGCGCCCCGCCGGGGCAGACGACGAGGGGAAGCTCGTCAGACGAAACCCCAGCCTGTTCGACCAGCGCGCGTCCCTCGCCATAGACGCGAACATCGAGAACAAGATTGGGCAATCCACTGCGGGTCAGAAACTCCTGTAGCGCGATAATCTCGGCGCTCCCGGGAATACCGATCAGGATCGTGCCGGCGCCTCCTTGTTCGATAAGCCGGACGCGCCGAAGGATCAGCGCCCGCATGATGATTTCGCCGATCTCGGCAGACCCTATCATCAAGGCCCGGAGATGCGCGGGATCGAAAGGGAGCGCTGTACATCCTAGGTCGCCTGCGTGTCCCCCGGCAATCGAAGGACGGCCGGCAAGCTGATTGACCTCTCCGGTAAACTGCCCCGCGCCATGGACGGTGATCGGCGCCGTGCGATCGAGCCCGTCACCGCGCGTCACCTTGATCTCGCCATCGAGAATGAGCCAGGCTGGCGCGCCGCGCTCGCCGATCGCATATACGGTCTCACCGGGCGCAAAGCGATGCTCCGGACCGCTGGCGAAACGCCGCGCAAGCTCAATCTGCGCATGGCTCAGAACGGGAAACATCTGGGGTGCGCGGGTATCGGGGTCGGTCATGATCATCTCCCTGGATGGGTAGGGGCGGCGCCGCGCGCCGCCCCTTCATGCAAAGCTCATTGCGTGATGAAGGCGAGCAGGTCGGGGTTGATGACATCGGCGTGGGTGGTGAGCATGCCGTGCGGGAAGCCCGGGTATATCTTCAGCGTTCCCTTCTGCAACAACTTGACCTGAAGCAGTGCGGCGTCGGTGTAGGGCACCACCTGGTCGTCATCGCCCTGCACCGCCAGCGTCGGCACGGAGATCGCCTTGAGATCCTCGGTCTGGTCGGTTTCGGAGAATGCCTTGATGCCTTCATAATGCGCCAGCGCGCTGCCCATCATGCCCTGCCGCCACCAGTTGCGGATCACCGCGTCCGACACGACGGCATCGGGACGGTTGAAGCCGTAAAAGGGCCCGGCGGCGACATCGAGGAAGAAGGCGGCACGATTGGCTGCAAGCGCCTCGCGAAAACCATCGAAAACCTCGATCGGAGTTCCCCCCGGGTTCGCGTCGGTTCGCAGCATCAGCGGCGGAATCGCAGCCACCAGAATGGCCTTGGCGACGCGCCCCTGCGGCTGACCGAACCGCGCTACATAGCGCGCGACCTCGCCGCCGCCGGTCGAGTGCCCGATGTGCACCGTGCCCCGAAGATCGAGATGCTCGACGACAGCCGAGGCGTCCGCCGCATAATGATCGATATCATGGCCGATGTCGGTTTGCGATGACCGGCCATGTCCGCGGCGATCATGGGCGATCACGCGATAGCCATGGGCAAGGAAAAAGAGCATCTGCGCGTCCCAATCATCGGCGGACAGCGGCCAGCCGTGATGGAACATGATCGGCTGAGCGTCTTTCGGACCCCAGTCCTTGTAGAAGATTTCGGTGCCGTCGGGCGTGGTAACAAAAGCCATGATCGTCTCCTGTGAATGCAGCGGACGGCAAGACGTGTCCGTCCGGTGATCGAACCATCGGCGCTGCGGCTCCGCGGCGATATTATACGCAGGTTTCGGGTCGCCCGTTGAAGCCGGCAAACCTAGGTATGATGGCGCCTGTCCGCGCGATCGGGAAACAAGGGGGGGCATGCCGCTTGGCGGCGGACCGAAAGGATGCCCGATGACCCAGCAACATCAAGTCCCGATCTTTGCGCCGTCCCCTGTCGCGGTCCTGCCGCCCCTGCGGGGACCGAGCCGTGCCGACGAAGCCAATCACCGCATCGCCAATAATCTCCAGTTGCTGAGCGCGCTCATTTCCCTGGACGCCCGTCGGGTAGCCGACCCCGAGATGCGCGATTGGTTCGCCACAGTGCAGCGGCGCATCGGCGCGATCGCCAATGTCCACCGCCAGCTCTATATTGCACCTGACAAGGCCTTCGTGGACCTCGGCGCCTATCTTTGCGAGCTAGCCGAAGAGCTTGATGCGGCGGCAGCCGTTATCGAAGGCGAAAGCCGGATCCGAGTCGAGCCGGCTGCGGTCGATGTCCCCGCCGAAGATGCGACCGCGGTCGGGATCATCGTCTCGGAACTGGTCGGCAACGCCTTCAAATATGCCTATGCCCCGGGCGCGCCGGGTCTGGTCAGGATCGCTCTGCGCGCTCTGCCGCACGGCGGCTACTGGCTCGAGGTTTCGGACCGCGGCCGCGGCATGGTGCGCGGCCAGCCGTCCCGAGGCACCGGCATCGGCTCGCAGCTCGTAGCAATAATGGCGCGGCGTCTGCGAGCGGCGCATGGGTGGCACGATAACGCGCCAGGAACGCGGTTCACACTATGCGTCGAACCACGTTGAATTTCGGTCTCGAGCCGCCTTCGCTGTTGCGATTGCGCCCTGGCTCGTCCAGCTTCCCCTGGGGCCGGCTCTCCTCGCCGGGCCAGCTGCGGGAGGCTTTGATGCGCGGGGATGCGGACGCCAGGAGGCTGGGCGCGCAGTTGCACGGCGCGATGGCGGCGACCCTCGCGCTCGTTATTTTTGCCCTCGATATTCTGAGCCCGCTGCAGGGTGCAGTAGCGGTGCTCTATACGACCGTTGTACTTGTCGCATCGCGCAGTCAGATGCGCGCGCTGATATGGGCGGCCGGGAGCCTGACGATCCTGCTTGCGGTAACGGGCTATTACATCAGCCATTGGGGCGAACCGCTCGATTCGGCGGCGATGCGCCTCGGCGTCAGCCTCGTCGCGATCGGCATCACGACCTTGCTGTGCGTGCGACATCAGCTATTGGCCGAAGCGCGCCGGCGCTCGGAAACACGGTATCGCACCATCTTCAACGCTGCCGGTCTCCCGATCTGGGAAAGCGACTGGTCGGCGGCTCACAGCCTTCTGGCAGACGTCGATGAGCCGGAACCAGCCAGGATCCAGCGCGCAGCCCGAGCGGCCGTCATACGCGACGCAAATGAAGCAGCGGCGCGCCTGTTCGGCTTGAAGGGCCGTGACGCACTGGTTGGTCAGACGCTCGCGCCGCACCACACCCCCGCGGCCGAGGCGACCTTTGGCGATATCGCGCGGGCGCTGACCTCGGGTGATCAGACGATCGAGCAGGAAACCCAGTTCCTCGATGCATCCGGCGAGCCGGTTGACGTCTTGTTGCGTGTCACTATTCCGCCCGGCAGCGATGGCTGGGGACGGGTTCTTGTGATGGCGCTCGATATTACCGAACGCAAACGCGCGCAGGCGCGGCTCGCGCAGTCACAGGCCGAGTTGACCCATGTCTCGCGTCTCACCACGCTCGGCCAGCTTGCCGCCTCGATTGCGCATGAGGTCAACCAGCCGCTGTCGGCGGTCGTGACCTATGCCAAGTCGGGCAAGAGATGGCTCGCGCGCGAGGCGCCGGATGCCGCCGAGGTGTCCGACTGTCTCGATCATATTGCCGCCAACGGCACACGCGCCGCCGATGTGATCGCGCGCATCCGGGATGTCGCGCGCAAGGCCGATCCGCGCCGGGAGGCAATAGCGCTTGCGCCGTTGATCGAAGAAACGGTCGCCCTGTTGCAGCGCGACCTGCAAACGCATGGGGTCGCCATCAAGCTGACTGTTGCCGGCGATCTTCCCCGCGTGGCGGGCGACCGGGTCCAGGTCCAGCAGGTGCTGATGAACCTGATGCTGAATGCGGAGCAGGCCATGAGCGAGGTTCCGGTCGAGCGTCGAACACTGGACCTCAAAGCGCGCCGCGATGGCGACGCGGTGAGGATCGACGTCTGCGATGCGGGCACGGGTATCGCGGCCGATCCGGAAAGCCTTTTTGCGCCTTTCTTTACCACCAAGACGACTGGCCTCGGCATGGGCCTTTCGATCTGTCGCTCGATTATCGAGCAGCATGGCGGCACGCTTGGTGCCGCGAACAATGGCGATCGCGGTGCGACATTCTGGTTTCGTCTGCCGATCGCGCGCGAGGGAGCCGAAGCGATATGAGCAATGCGGCACGCGTTCATGTTATCGACGACGATGCCGAGGTGCGCGGCGCCTTGGGGAGCCTTTTGCGCTCTGCCGGCCATGACGTTGCGCTTCATGAGGAAACGGAGGATTTCCTCGCGTCCGGGCAACGCGACACGGCCTGCTGCCTGGTCCTCGACATCCGGCTCCGCGGCGAAAGCGGTCTCGATTTCCAGGAGCGATTGGCCAGGCAGGGAATCCAGATACCCGTCATCCTCATGACGGGGCATGGCGATATTCCGATGACCGTGCGGGGAATGAAGGCGGGCGCGGTCGATTTCCTCCCCAAACCGTTCAGCGATGATCAGATGCTGACGGCGGTCGCGGCGGCGATCGAAGCCAGCCGGACGCAGCGCGCCGAAGCTGCCAAAGCTATTGCCGTGAAAGAGGCCCATGACAGGCTCACCCCGCGCGAGCGCGAGGTCATGGCGCTGGTCGTTACGGGCCTGATGAACAAGCAGGTCGCAGCGCGATTGAATCTGTCCGAGATCACGGTCAAGATCCACCGCGGCAATGTGATGCGCAAGATGGCGGCGCAGTCGCTCGCCGACCTCGTCCGCATGGCCGAACAGCTCGGCGTGCGCGACGACAGCATCCACCGGTTTAACATCTGAGTATGATGGAAAAACGGCGTGGGCGGGCGCATTCAGAAAGTCCCCCGTGCCCCCGTGCCGCTATTTCACTGGAATTGCTTTCGTGTCTTCTTCCCCCATCATAGCCATTGTCGACGACGATCCCGATGTCCGTGGCAGCCTCGACAGTCTGCTCCGCTCGGCCGGTATGACGCCGCGCTGCTATGCGGGCGGCGAAGAGATGCTGGCGAGCGGCGGGCATGAGGAGCTCGCCTGCATCGTGACCGATCTGCACATGCCCGGGATGACAGGATTGGAGCTGCAGGCCCAAATGGGCGCGCGCGGCTGGCGGACGCCCTTCATTCTCGTGACCGCCTATCCAACCGACGCCGCCCGCGACCAGGCGACGAGGGCAGGCGCTTGCGGGTTCCTGACGAAGCCGGTCGACCCCGATCGCCTGCTCGACGCGATCGAAGACGCGATCAGATAGAGGGGCGCCGAAGCCGCGACGACGCCGAAGCTTTAAAAAGGGAGATTTTTTGTCGCCGAGCGGCGCGTCAATCCGGACGCGGAAGGCGGCACGGGGGGCCTTGCGGAACCCCGTGATCGCGCGCTTCCTCGCCACATCGGCAGGATCGTCCGCAACAGGAAATATGCGATATCGCTCTCACCCGCCGCCGCATCGCAAGCGCGCAGGCCGCTGATCGCCGCGCCGGTGGTATTCCGGCAGCCAGTGATCAACAAGATGAGACCGACAGCAACAGGGAGCCTGTGTGTGCCAGGTTTCTCGATTGGAGGATGCGGCGACCCGCCGGGAGAGAGCGGGAGGCAGGCGGGTCGCCGCGGCCGAAGTCCTCAGAGGATCTTCGGCGATCGGCAGCTCTCGTAAAGGAACCAGCTTCGCCGTTCGGTCTCGTCGATCCACACTTCGAGCAGGCTCGCGGTGGCGACGTCGGCATATTCGTCGCATAGCTCATGAACGCGGCGCATCTCCGCCACGAGCTGCTTGTTGTCGCCGTGCAGTTCGGCGAGCATGTCCTTGGGATCGACGTAGGCGGCGTTATTGTCGAGGATCCGCTGGCGGCCAGCGATGTCGGAGATCGAGCGGATCGTCGTGCCGCCGATCTTGCGCGCGCGTTCGGCGATCATGTCGGTCATCGCGAAAATCTGATCGCCCTGCTCATCGAGCAGGAGATGATAGTCGCGGAAATTCGGCCCGCTCATATGCCAGTGAAAATTCTTGGTCTTGAGATAGAGCGCGAAGACGTCGGCAAGCAGACCCGCAAGACCCGCCGAAATATCGCGGGTAGCATCGGTGCCGAGATCTGTGGGTGTGCCCAGAAAGCGCTCGGCTAGCGAGACGCGCTGGTGTTGATCCGCCATCTTGATTCTCCTGGTCGGGGCGGCCCTATGCCGTCCGGCGGAGGTTTAGATACAGGCGAAAAGGCCCCATCCAATCCAAACAAAGGTTTGCATATCTTCGTATGATTGGCGGTTCGTCCGCCCCCACCTAGCCTCCGCAGCAATCCGGAGAGCGATCCTCGCTTCTTCCGTATCGCGAAAGCATTCTACCATGACCGCACCCCGCCATGTCCGGCCCATCATGTTCCGCGAAGATGACCAAAGTTGCTGAACAGGAGATCCCCATGACCAACGATCTTCGCCCATCGATGGATTATGCGCTGACCTTTTCGATGGCCGCTGCCGCCGGAATCGCGGTTGCCAACATCTATTACAACCAGCCGATGCTTGCGATAATGGAGCGCGATCTGCCCGGACCGGTTACGGCACTCGTCCCGACCGCGACCCAGCTTGGTTATGCCGCCGGCCTCTTCCTGCTCGTACCGCTCGGCGACCTTGTCGAGCGCAGGCGGCTTATCGCCATGCAGTTTGGAGGCCTGGCTCTCGCGCTCGCCGCCGCTGCAATCGCGCCGGGAGCAGCCATGCTCGTCCTCGCATCGCTGCTTCTCGGCGCGGCGGCGACGGTCGCCCAGCAAATCGTACCCTTTGCTGCACATCTCGCTCCGCCCGAGCGGCGCGGAGCGATCATCGGCCGGGTCATGGCGGGCCTTCTTTGCGGCATTCTGCTCAGCCGAACCATTGCCGGCTTCATCGTCTCGACTGCGGGCTGGCGAGCCATGTTCTGGATTGCTGCGCCCGTCGCCTTGCTGAGCGGCGCCTGGATGGCCCGCAAACTGCCCATAAGCAGGCCCGAGACCAGCCTGACCTATGGTTCGCTGATGCGCTCGCTGACCCATCTGTGGAACGAATTTCCGGCCTTGCGGCTCGCCGCCGTGACGCAGGCGCTCGTATTCGGATCGTTCACTGTTTTCTGGACGATCCTGGCCTTTCGTCTTGAAGAGCCGCGCTTCGGGCTTGGTGCCGATGTCGCTGGCCTATTCGGTATAGTCGGCGCCGTCGGTATACTGGCAGCGCCGCTCGCCGGGCGCATCGCCGACCGGCAGGGACCGCACCGGATGATTTTGGCAGGCACGGCGCTGACATTCGCTTCCTGGGCGATCTTCGGTCTCTGGACCTCGCTGGCAGGGCTGATCGTCGGGGTGATCCTGCTCGATTTCGCGGTGCAGGTTTCGCTCGTTTCCAACCAGCACCTCGTTTACGCGCTCCGCCCCGATGCCCGGGCACGTCTCAACACCATCTTCATGGGCACCATGTTTCTTGGCGGCGCGGCCGGTTCAGCTGCTGCTGCCCCCGCCTGGCTCGCCTTCGGATGGCCAGGGACCGTGGCAATCGGGCTGGCGCTCGCCGGCGCTGCAACATTTCTGCAGTCGCTGTCTTGGAGGCTTACGCGGTCGTGCTGATGGTGGCCGCTGCACGAACCGCTCCGCGGATTGGCGCTAGCCTCGATGTAAAGCGCCCCAGCGAGCGCCGCGGCTGATTGAACGCGG
>NZ_JBQSUM010000010.1:0-9014 GCF_052384365.1 Sphingopyxis sp. Q841
CCGCGTTCAATCAGCCGCGGCGCTCGCTGGGGCGCTTTACATCGAGGCTAGCGCCAATCCGCGGAGCGGTTCGTGCAACGGCCAGAATTCGCCGCGGGGACGAGCGCGCGCGGCGCAAGAAATGTCAAATTTTGCTGCACACCCGGCTAAAGCCAGTTTTCGCCTGGCCGCCTAACTCTATGCAATGGAGGCTCGCAGAAGCCCCGGTATGAGGGAGTAGGATCATGGCAGGCTTGTCATTTGCGCGCGTTTTTTCCGCGGCGCTGGCTGTTTCGACATCGACCATAGCGTTCGCTCAGGATGCGCCGCCAACCGAAGGAGCTAGCGACGGCGATATTGTCGTCACCGCGCAGCGCCGCGAACAGTCGCTGCTCGACGTGCCGCTCGCGGTAACCGCGCTCGGCGGCGATACGCTGGCCGACCGCGGCATCACCAATTCGGCCCAGCTCGGCGACGCGGTGCCGAACCTTCAGATCAACAGTCCCTATGGCGACACGCAGCCCAATTTCTCGCTGCGCGGCATCGGGGTCGCGAACGAATATAACAGCAACCAGGCCTCGCCCGTCGGCGTCTATCTCGACGACGTCTATCTCGCGCCGCGCACCAGCCACGGCATGGGCCTGTTCGACCTCGACCGGATCGAGGTGCTGCGGGGGCCGCAGGGCACGCTGTTCGGTCGCAACACTACTGGCGGCGCGATCAACTTCATCACGAAGAAGCCGGGCCTCTCGGGAACGAACGGCTATCTGCAGGTCGGCTACGCCAATTTCGACACCTTCACTGCTCAGGGCGCCGCCGAGGCGACGCTCGCCGAGGATGTCGCGGGGCTTCGCCTCGCAGTGAACTATGCCAAGGGCGACGGGCAGATCAAAAATGTCTTTCCCGGCGGACGCGACGCCGCATCGGTCGACACGCTGCAGGGCCGCGCGTCGCTTCGCATCAAGCCGGTCGAAACGCTCGACATCGTGCTGCGCGCCTATGCCGGGCGCGACCGCGGGACACAGGCGGCGGTCCACGGGCTCGAACCCTTCCGCACCGGGCTCGGCTTTTTCGAGACGAACGAGAATCGCATCGGCGAGAACCGCACCGACGCGTGGGGCTTTTCGACAAATATCGCGCTCGAACTCAGCGACACGCTCAGCCTGACCTCGATCACCAGCTATGACGGCGGCAAGCAGAATCTCCAGCAGGCGGCCGACGGATCGCCGCTCGACATCCTCGATATCAATTGGCGCTCGAACTATCGCCAGTTCAGCCAGGAATTGCGCGGCAATTACGAGGGCGACGGGCTGACCTTCGTCGGCGGTCTCTTCTACGGCTGGGACCGCAATATCACCGACAACACCTTCAACCTGCCGCTGCCCCCCGCGGGCGGTTTCTTCCAGCATTACCGGCAGGTCCGCAAAAGCTATGCGATGTTCGGACAGGCCGACATCGACCTAGCCGACCGGCTCGTACTGACCTTGGGCGCGCGCTACACCAAGGACAAGTCGCGTTACGACGACGCCTTCGCTTACCTGTTCGTCGGTGGGGTCGACGATCCGCAAACCCCGCTCGCGACGACGGTGCCCTGCGCCGGGGTGGCGGGAAGTTGCCCCTATGATCCCGCCGCGCGCTTTGCGCTCGCCGACACCAACAATGCTCTCACCGGCCGCGTGGCATTGAGCTACACCTTCGCCGACGGCCCGCTCGTCTATGCGAGCTACAACCGCGGCTACCGCGCGGGTGCGGTCAACGGCGGCGGCTACACCTCGTCGAGCGGCATCGGCTATATCGAGCCCGAACGCGTCAACGCCTATGAAATCGGCATCAAGGGCCGCGCGGGCGGCCGGTTGCTCACATACGCCGCGTCGGCCTTCTATTATGATTATTCGAACCAGCAATTGCAGGACACGCGCGCCGGACCCGTCTCCTTCCTCGTCAACGCGCCGTCGTCGGAGGTTTACGGCCTCGAAGTCGAGACAACGTTGCGCCCGGTCGATGGCCTGCGCGTCGACGCGTCGCTCGGCTGGCTGCACTCGAAGTACAAGGAATTGACGCTGCAGAGCGCGGACCTGTCGGGCAACGAACTGCCCTTCGCGCCGAAGCTAACCGCACAGCTCGGCTTCGAATGGGATGTCGTCGACCTCGCGGGCGGCACGATCACCTTCGCGCCGAACATGGCCTATTCGAGCCGGCAATATTTCTCGCCGTTCAACGAGATCAACGCGCCGGGTACGCCGCAGGTGAACAGCGAACTGCAACAGGGCGCGAACGCCAAGGTCAATGCGTCGCTCAGCTGGAGCAACGATGCGCTCACCGTGCGCGCGTTCGCAAACAATATCTTCGAGCGCAAAACCTATGGTTATGGCCTCGACCTGCGCGGTGCGGGCTTCCCGTACAACTTCCTCGTGCCGAGCGCGCCGCGCACCTATGGCGTCAGCCTGCGTTACAGCTTCTGACAATGACCGACCTTGGGACTATCGATCTTAGGGACCCCGATCTTTACGTCGGCGGCATGCCCTATGCCGAGCTTGGGGCACTGCGCGCCGCGGGCTCGGTCCACTGGAATCCCGAAAGCGATGGCGCGGGTTTCTGGGCGGTGCTGGGGTTCGACGATATCGTCACCGTGTCGCGGCAGGCCGACCTCTTTTCCTCGGCGCACGAAAATGGCGGGCACCGGATCTTCAACGAGAATGAGGTCGGGCTGACCGGCGCGGGCGAGTCCGCGATCGGCATCCCCTTCATCTCGCGCGACCCGCCGACGCACACGCAGTACCGCAAATTCGTGATGCCCGCGCTGTCGCCCGCACGGCTCGAAGGCATCGAGGCGCGGATCGCCGAACGCGTCGAGCGCCTCTTCGCCGAGGTGCCGCTGGGCGAGACGGTGAACATCCTCCCGCTCCTCACCGTGCCGCTGCCTTTGCTGACCCTCGCGGAACTGCTCGACGTGCCGGCCGAGATGTGGCATGACTTGCACCGCTGGACCGACGCCTTCGTTGGCGAGGACGATCCCGATTTCCGCCAGTCACCTGAAGCGATGGCGGCGGTGATGGGCGAGTTCATCGCCTTCGCTTCGGCGTTATTCGAAGAACGCCGCGCCAATCCGGGGTCAGACATCGCCTCTTTGCTCGCGAACACGGAGATTCACGGGGCACCCATCCCGCTCGGTGATTTCATCGGCAACCTCATCCTAGCGCTCGTCGGCGGCAACGAGACGACGCGCAATTCGATCAACCACAGCCTGATCGCCTTTGCGAACAACCCCGATCAATGGGACGCGATCCGCGCCGACCCCGGCCTGCTGCCGAACGCGGTCAAGGAAATGGTCCGTTACGCCAGCCCCGTCATCCATATGCGCCGCACCGCGACGCGCGATACCGAACTCGGCGGGCAGCAAGTCCGCAAAGGCGACAAGGTCGTCGTCTTCTATCCCAGCGGGAACCGCGACCCGTCGATCTTTCCCGATCCCGACGTCTTCGACGTCACGCGCCCGATCCGCCAGCATCTGGCGTTTGGCGCGGGCACGCATGTCTGCGTCGGCTCGCGCCTCGCCGAAATGCAATTGCGACTCGCCTTTACCGAGATGGCGCGTCATGTTCGCCGCATAGAGATAATGGGAGAGCCGAGCCGCGTGCGCTCCAATTTCATCAACGGCTTCAAGCGGCTCGATGTCAGGCTGGTGGCGTGAAACAGGACAGCGTCTGGGATAATAAGGAGATCATCTGCGACGTCCTCGGTCGCGCGCCCGATGTCGAGATGGGGTCATTCGGCGATGGCTGGTCGCTCTGCCGCTGGCGCCAGTTCGTCGGCAGCTACACGCTTCCCGCGCTGCCGCAGCCGATCTTCACCGTCCATGTCGCCGGCAAGCCGCAGGTGAAAACATGGGACCGCGACGGCTGGACCGAAACCAGCTCGATCCCCGGCTGTGCGACGATCGTCCCCGCGGGCATGCCGACCGGCTGGCTCGTCGATGGCGAACTCGATGTCGTGACCTTGTCGATGTCGTCAGACGTGCTCGCGGGGCAGCCCCACGCCGAGCAGTTCAGCAAAATGCGCTTCGCGTTCGCCGATCCGCTCGGCGTCGCATTGACGCGCCAGATATTGTCCGAGCTTTACGCGCCGCAGGCCGAGGAGCGCACCGCCTATGTCGCGGCGATGGTGAATGCGCTGAAGGCGCATATCCTCTCGGGCCCGCCCGCGCACGGCAACCCGACCGAAATCCCGGTCTCCGATTTCTCGGCCTACCGTCTCCACAAGATTATGAACGCGGTGCTAGCCAATCCCGCCGAAGAGCATAGCCTGGAGGCGATGGCGGCGGTCGCGGGGGTCACGCCGTCGCATTTCTGCCGCCTGTTCAAGAAGGCGACGGGCATCTCGCCGCATCAATATGTGATGAAGGCGCGGCTCGACCGCGCGCAGCAGATGCTCGTCCAGACCGACCTCAGCCTCGCCGCCGTGTCCGAGGCGACGGGCTTCACCAGTCAGAGCCATTTCAGCCGCGCCTTCCGCGCCTGGTTCGGGATGGCGCCGAGCGACTATCGCCAGCAGGAACGGCGCGGGCTTCACTGAACGGAGATAGCGTATGACTGAAGCGAAGGCGGCCGTGGTGCGCGAGCCCGGCGGCGATTTCACGATCGAAACGATCGAGGTCGAAGCGCCGCGCGCGGGCGAGGTGCGCGTCCGGATCGCGGGCGTCGGCCTTTGCCATACCGACCTGATTTTTCGCGACCAGTTCGCGCCCTTCGCGCTGCCGGGCGTGCTCGGCCATGAAGGCTCGGGCGTGATCGAGGCGATCGGCGAAGGCGTCGAGGGCCTCGCGGTTGGCGACGCGGTTGTCGTCGGCTTCTCAAGCTGCGGCGCCTGCCCACGCTGCGACGAACATCTGCCGAGCTATTGCCAGAGCTTCGTGCCGCTGAACTACGCAGGGATGCGGCTCGACGACGGCTCGACCGCTTATGCGAAGGATGGCGAGCGCGTCACGTCGCACTTCTTTGGGCAAAGCTCCTTCTCGGCATTGACCGTCACACGAGCGCGCAACGTCGTGAAGGTCGATACATCGAAGGTCGCGCTCGAACTGCTCGGACCCTTGGGCTGCGGTTTCCAAACGGGCGCCGGCGGGGTGATGAACTCGCTCGCCTGTCCCGCGGGGTCGAGCATCGCGATCTTCGGCGGTGGGCCGGTGGGCCTTGCCGCGGTGATGGGGGCGGTGATCCAGGGTTGTTCGACGATCATCCTTGTCGAGCCGATTGCCGCGCGGCGCGAAATCGGACAAGAGCTTGGCGCGACGCATGTCATCGATCCGCGCGCCGTCGACAATCTCGGCGAGGCGCTGCGCGCGATCGTTCCCCTAGGGCTCGACTTCGCTTTCGACACCAGCGGTGTCGTGCCCGTGATCGAAGCGGGCCTTGCCGCGCTCGGCAGTCACGGCGCAATCGGGCTCGTCGGGGTGCCGTCCAAAGCCGACGCCGCGATCAGCGTCAATATCGCCGCGCTGATGACGCCCGGCCACCGCATCGTCGGGATCATCGAGGGCGACAGCGACCCGCAAAGCTTCATCCCCGAACTGATCGCGCATCACTCCGCGGGACGCTTCCCGTTCGACAGGCTCATCCGGACCTTTCCGCTCGCCGACATCAACGAGGCGCTGGCGGCGCAGGCGCGCGGCGAATGCATCAAGGTCGTGCTGATACCCTGAAAACACTGATAAGGCTGGAGAGGGACAATGGATTTCGACCGCAACTATGCGATGCTGATCGGCGGCAAGCTCGAAGGCGGCAGCGCAAGCTTCAACGTACTCAACCCCGCAACCGAACAGGTGATCGGCAGCGTTCCGGATGCCGGCCAGGGCGATCTCGACCGCGCCATTGGCGCGGCGCGCGCGGCTTTCCCCGGCTGGGCTGCAACCCCGATCGCCGAACGCAAGGCGGCGCTAACCGCAATGGGTCAGGCGATCATGGCCAACGCCGACGCCTTCAAGCGCCTGCTCACCACCGAACAGGGCAAGCCGCACGCCGAGGCCGACGGCGAGGTGATGGGCGCGGGTTACTGGCTGATGGGCGCCGCGAGCCTCGACTTGCCGGTGACGGTCAACGAGGACAGCGACGAGCGCTACAGCGAGACGCGCCACGTCCCGCTTGGCGTCGTCGGCGCGATCGCGCCGTGGAATTTCCCGCTGCTGCTTGCGATGTTCAAGGTCGGCCCTGCGCTGCTCGCGGGAAACACGATGGTGCTAAAGCCCTCGCCCTTCACCCCGCTCACGACGCTGAAGTTCGGCGAGTTGGTCAGGGACATGCTGCCGCCCGGCGTGCTCAACATCATCACCGGGGGCGACGCGCTCGGGCCATGGATGACGAGCCACCCAGGTTTCGACAAGATCAGCTTCACCGGATCGACCGCGACCGGGCGCCGCGTGATGGAATCGGCGGCGCCCACTTTGAAGCGCGTCACGCTCGAACTCGGCGGCAACGACGCCGCGATCGTGATGCCCGACGTCGATGTGGAGAAAGTTGCCGAAGAGCTGTTCTGGGCCGCGTTCCGCAACAACGGCCAGATCTGCATCGCGACCAAGCGCATGTATGTGCACGAGGACATCTACGAACCGCTCAAGGAGGCGCTTGTCGCCTACGCGAAGACCGTGAAGGTCGGCGACGGCTCCGAACAGGGCACGCAGATCGGGCCGATCAACAACGAGGCGCAATACGCCCGTGTGCTCGAACTGATCGCGGACGCCAGGGACAAGGGTTACAAGTTCCTAGTCGGCGGCGAGACGTCCGATGTGCCGGGATATTTCATCCCTGTGACCATCCTCGACAATCCGCCCGAAGACAGCCGCATCGTGCAGGAAGAGCAGTTCGGCCCCGTGCTGCCGCTGCTCAAATTCGATGACGTGGACGACGTCGTGGCGCGAGCCAATGCAACCGACTACGGCCTGGGCGGATCGGTATGGGGACAGGACGAAGACGAGGCCCTCGCGATCGCGCAACGCATCGCAAGCGGGACGGTGTGGGTCAACGAAACCCAGCATCTCGCCCCCACCGCAGCCTTCGGCGGGATGAAGCAGTCGGGCGTCGGGGTCGAGGGCGGGCTGGAAGGCTTGCTCGAATACACCAACGCGCAGACGATCGTGCGCCGAAAGGTCGCAACCCCCGCTCGCCACTCAGCCCCATAAACGGCAGCTATTGAGTTAATTGCCCCGCAAAGCCGCTCGACCGCAACAGGCCCGCTCCTGAGAAGTTGTACAGCAACGACGAGCGCAGGCGAAATAACGGCAGCTTTTGCCCTTCAACGGCCGGGAAGCGGACTGTCCCCAACCGGCCAAGACGGATTCTGCGCGGTGGCGCGGCGGTGACAACTTTATCATCCGTCGTGCCTATGGAACGCTAAGACGGCAGGCTCGCGAGGTCTTCAAGGACCGCGCTCCAATAAGCGATTTCCTGACCGTTGCCGCGTTCACGCG
The DNA here is from genome assembly GCF_052384365.1 of Sphingopyxis sp. Q841. Taxonomy (NCBI): domain Bacteria; kingdom Pseudomonadati; phylum Pseudomonadota; class Alphaproteobacteria; order Sphingomonadales; family Sphingopyxidaceae; genus Sphingopyxis; species Sphingopyxis sp. Q841. The sequence goes on from NZ_JBQSUM010000010.1 coordinate 7,439, forward strand.
CCCATTCGAGTTGCCGAGCCACGAGCTGCTTGGCCTCGTTTCCGTGTCGCAGCTTCAGTTGGGCTGAGCAGCCGCGAACGCTTTGACTGCCGTAAAAGGGCATGACAGTTCCCTCCGCATTCTCCTTGGTTGCGAGCATGAAGGGGATAGGGCGGCGGTCGCCCGCCGCCCTATCTCGTCAGAAGTCCATCGCCGGCATCGGCGCGGCCTTCTCCTCCTTCGGCAGCTCGGCGACGAGCGCTTCGGTTGTGATCAGCAGCGAGGCGACCGAAGCGGCATCCTGCAGCGCGGTGCGCACGACCTTCGCAGGGTCGATCACGCCGGCCTTGACGAGGTCCTGATACTCGCCGGTGGCGGCGTTGAAGCCCCAGTTATAGTCCTCGCTCTCGAGCAGCTTGCCGACGATCCACGCGCCGTCCTCGCCGGCATTGTCGGCGATCTGGCGCGCCGGGGCGCGGAGCGCGCGGCGGACGATGTCGATGCCCGACTGTTGGTCGTCGTTCGCGGCCTTCAGGCCTTCGAGGGCCTTGAGCGAACGGAGCAGCGCGATGCCGCCGCCGGGAAGAATGCCTTCCTCGACCGCCGCGCGCGTTGCGTGGAGCGCGTCGTCGACCCGGTCCTTCTTCTCCTTGACCTCAACCTCGGTCGCGCCGCCGACGCGGATCACAGCGACGCCCCCCGCGAGCTTGGCGAGCCGCTCCTGCAGCTTCTCGCGGTCGTAATCGCTGGTCGTCGTCTCGATCTGCTGGCGGATCTGCGCGATACGGGCGTCGATATCGGACTTCGAGCCGAGGCCGTCGACGATCGTTGTATTATCCTTGTCGATGACTACCTTCTTGGCGCGCCCGAGCATGTTGATCGTGACGCTCTCGAGCTTGATGCCGAGCTCCTCGCTGACGACATTGCCGCCGGTGAGTACCGCGATATCCTCGAGCATCGCCTTGCGGCGATCGCCGAATCCCGGCGCTTTGACCGCCGCGACCTTGAGGCCGCCGCGGAGGCGATTGACGACGAGCGTTGCGAGCGCGTCGCCCTCGACATCCTCCGCGATGATCAGCAGCGGCCGGCCCGACTGCACGACGCTTTCGAGCAGCGGCAGCATCGCCTGCAGGTTCGACAGCTTCTTCTCGTGGATCAGGATGTACGGATCGTCGAGTTCGACCTTCAGCTTCTCGGCGTTGGTGATGAAATAGGGGCTGAGGTATCCGCGGTCGAACTGCATGCCCTCGACCGTTTCGAGCTCGGTCGCGAGGCTTTTGGCTTCTTCGACGGTGATCACACCCTCATTACCCACCTTCTCCATCGCCTCGGCGAGGATGCGGCCGACCTCTTCGTCGCCATTGGCCGAGATCGTCGCGACCTGGGCGATCTCGCTGTTCGCTTCGACCGACTTGGCATGCGCCTTGAGGTCGTCGACGACGGTGGTCACGGCGAGGTCGATGCCGCGCTTGACGTCCATCGGGTTCATGCCCGCGGCGACCGCCTTCGAGCCTTCGCGAACGATCGCCTGCGCGAGCACGGTCGCGGTCGTGGTGCCATCGCCGGCCTTGTCGTTCTGCTTCGAGGCGACCTCGCG
>NZ_JBQSUM010000011.1:0-8468 GCF_052384365.1 Sphingopyxis sp. Q841
GCCCGCTGCGGCCCGGGCTGGGAGGCATCGGCCTGAACGGCAAAGGCGGTGCCGCCCGCGCGCTCGATCGCCGCTACTGTCTCGTCGGCCGCCGCCTTGTTTCCCGAATAGGTGATCGCGACCGCCGCGCCATCGGCCGCGAGGCGCTTGGCGATCGCCGAACCGATACCGCGCGATCCGCCGGTGACGAGCGCTTTTTTGCCCAGAAGTGACATGTAAATTCTCCAATCATGCCCGCGATCACGGCGTCGTGCGCTGCCGGCAAGGCACAAGATGGGTCGTCAATCCAATAGTTCAATATTCCCGAACTATTAAAATTGCGTCGCGGGCCTATATTGTGCCTATGCCCCGCTTCACCCATCCCAGGCTGGAAGACGTGCCGCTCGAGCTGGCGCTCCATGCCCTCGCCGATCCCAACCGTCTGGCCATGGTCGGACGCCTGGCCGGCACCGAGCAGCTCAGCTGCACCAACGCTGCCCCGTGCGACTCGATTCCCAAGAGCACGCTGTCGAACCATCTCAAGCTGCTGCGCGCCGCAGGCCTGATCGAGACGACCCAGGCCGGTCGCGAGATGATCAACAGGCTGCGCCGCAAAGAATTCGAGCAACGCTTTCCCGGCCTTTTGGATGCAATCCTCGCCAACCGCCCCGCCTAGCGCAAAGCAAGGCGCCGGTGATCGTCGTCGGACGCTGTCGGACCGCTCGCTCGGGGTTGCCAGTCTCACTTGTACGTTCGCTTCATGCGCGAGACGGAAGCGACCATTCAGCGGCTGGCCAGCATCGAAATTCTCCCGCAAAGCTTGGCATGCTGATTTACGGTGAACCCGTGGTCGACAGAGCCGCTCTCGGCGCGGGGCCGGCATCTGGATTTCGCACGATCCAGCCGTGACCGTTGCGCAAGTCGAGCGGGATGAGCCAGCGGTGCAAAAAAAGCATTCCGAGATCGCCGTCCATAATCATGTCCGCGGTGAACAGAAGGTCGACTGGAGGTCAACGCCTTGGGGTAACTTGGAAATCTCCCGACTGCGGCCCTTCTGCATCCGCCTGCAAGCCGAACATGGCCGCATTACGCTTTGCAACCAGTACCGTGCGTCCATTTCCGGAATTAAGCTCCATACATATCGGCCCGCGTGGGCTGATCACATGGGCCCTGACGACAAGAGCCGTGCCCTGCTTTCTCCCCCTGGATTGCTGTCGACGATTATTCGCCCGTGTTGCGTCGGAGAGGCGCAGAAAGCGTTATCACGGTGAGCGAGAGAACCAGCCAGCCGAGCGCTGCGTACACCGCTTTGGCGATCCGCCAGGGCCTTGCCCATGCATCGGAGCGAATTGAACAGATGCCTTCTTCGCGCAGGTCCAGAAGGGGGATGAAGACATCGGTGGCATAAATCCAGGTGTCGATGGCTTGACCGCAAGGGATGCTCGTTCGCACCGCTGAGCCCGGCACCACCTCGATGCCCAGAGAATTCTCGCCTGCGACCGCAACGCCCTGTACAGGCGTGAGAGACAGTTCGAGGGCAGGGGGACCCGAGCCGCTGAAGTCCAATCCGAGCATCGGAAGTGGCTGCCCGTGATTGGCTGCTTCGACGCCGATCCAACCGACAAGGAGGAAGGCGGCGCAAGTCGCAAGCGCTCTTGTCGGCGACAGCCCGTAGCGGAACAATCCACCCCAGAAAGTGACCAGCGCGGCTTCATAGATCGGGCCGAACAATTGGCGAAGCCCTGGCCACATGCGACTTCGCTGCTTCTTGATGTCGCGGCGGGCCTTTTCGGCTAGCACAATATTCGCCTCATCGGCAAAACCATGCAAGCGATAGACCCGCGCAAATGCCTCATAGGGTTGGGGCGACCAGTCCTGGATGCGGCTCTGGACCTGGCGGCCGAGCCACGCCACCCTGGCAGTGGCGCCCGACTGGCTGTCCCGCATCCCGGACAAGCGGCGCGACGTAGAATTGCCTAGCGCGCGCCCACGCATCTCGACAAATCGCCGAACCGAAATGCCTTCGAGCAAAAGTCTCGCATCCTCACCCCAGAGCGCGCCGTCCTGATCGTTCAGAGCAGCGCATTCGAGACCGCTCAGATCACTGACTGGAAATGCAGCGGACATGCATTGTCGCACCAGCAGATCGCGGCGAACGGCATCGAGCGAAGTCCAATCGGCGTCGAAAAGCGGAGCAAGAGCGTCTGCCCGGTCCGCAAATCGATGGCCGAGCGGGCCTTTGAACTCTCCCGCGCTCGACTGTTCGGTCATTTGGCTGACGGACTGCTCGGAAAAGGAAAGCTTGCCCGATTGGTCAATCCTGGCCTTGCAGTCGATGCGCGCGCCGCCATATGCGAGCGCTAACCTGACGTCCCAGGCGAGGGTGTCAGCGACCGGCGGGTCTTGCTCTATGATCCGCATCCGGCCCTCGCTGCCTTCAAGCATTCCGGTCAAGAAGGCGACATAGGCCGGCACGGTGTCCAGGGTTAGGCGCGGCGGGCAGAGATATTCGTTAAAATTGTAGATTTCGGTTGCCGTGCCGCGCAGGAAGACGATCGCGTTGTCGTTGTCCCAGAGCAAGGGCGTGGAAATCGCCCGGCCGCTGCGTTGCCAGATAATGTCGGCGCAGGTCCAGCCGGGATAGAAGGGCAGCTCCGCGACCCGAACATCCATGACCGAGGGCGTGCCATTCTCATCGCAAAACAGCTCGATCGCATAGCTCATCCGGCCATAGAGCCGTATCTGCCCGCCGATCTGCCCGTCGGCCAGATCGATGCGGGTAGGAGCGGCGAGGGATGAAATCCGAAGGCCTTGGTCTCCGGCTACTCGCTCACCTTGCTTGCCGAAGATGATGTCGCCCCTGACCTGCGCACGGCGCAGGTTCAACGATCCCGCAACCCGGCCCGTGACGACGATATTTCGGCCGATTTCGAGATCGGGGGCGTTCACGGCCTCGGTGATGCCGCGCTCGAGATGCGCATTGGCCATGTCGCCTTGCGCCATCACATAAAGATTGCCGCGAATGCGCATCCCGTCGAGCTGCGCTGTGGTGCCGGGGTCGCGAAGCTCGAGGACCATGTCCTGATCACAACTGAAACCGGTTGCCTGGACAGCGGGAACCCAGTCCCGTGACGGGCCGAGTGACAGCATGGTGCTTCCCGTCACGATCCCCGATCGCAGATTGACGCCGGCTTCGATTTCGCCGCTTATCGACAGGCGGCCGCCGACTTCGACACCTTGCGCTTCGACAGGACCCGTCGCACGGCTGCCGTCTTCGATGCCGAGCTGGATGTTGGCGGCACATTTGAGTTGTTCCAGGCATAGCGTCGAATTGAAGGTCAAATTGCCAAGTGCCAGTTCGCCCTCGATCTGCGCCGAGCGAAGATCGGCGGCCGGTTGCCACGCACTGCACCGAAAGCTGGCGCCGTTCAGATAGACGTCGGCGCCGGCGCGAAGCAGGGGCGCTCTCAACAGCGGCAGCGCGTCTCGATCGAACGGCTGAGCGTCGACAAGTCGAATGTCGCTGAGGTCGATGTAGGCCGATACATTCATGCTGGCCAGATCGAGCGCAATCCGGCGGCGGCCGGCCCGGACGCGCAAGCGGGCGGCCGAAACAGCGCCATCGATGCGCGCATCGGTGAGCACCACGGGACCCGCGGCGACCGTCTTGTCGATCCACAGGCCTGATGCGCGCAAGCCCTCGCCGTTGAGAGCAAGGCCTTCGGCGCCGGCGGCCAGCCGGGCTTTGGTCAGATCTATCGGTGCGCCCACCTGCAGAAATTGCAGGCGCAGGCCGCCCCTGGCGCGCAGACGTGATGCCAATATCCCACCCGTCACATGCGCCCTGTTCAAATGCAGTGCGAAATCACGTCCTGTTTCGCTCCGAACACCGCTCAATTGAGCCGCTTCGGCATTCAGCGCGCCTCCGATCGTCGCCTGGCTCAGTCGGATCATGCACTCTTGACCGGTGAAGGCACGCACCGAGGCGAGGTGGACATTGCCAAGGGTCCGCAGACCAATCGCATCGAGCAGCTGCAGCTGCGATCGCTCGAGCGAGAGGCGCAGGATATTGGCGTTGGTGAGGATGATCGGCGCGTCGAAGTGGCAGTCTTCAAAGACAAGTTCCAACAGGCGGCTCTCGCCCTCGCTCTCGCAAAGACCGCCGAGGTCCAGCGAACCGCGAACCACGACGCCCGATAGCTTCACGACGCTCGTCTCACCCGTTTCGCCGCGCGCTCTTTGCCGGACGAACGCCGCGAGATCCGCACCCGGGACGGTGGGACGTCTGCGCGCGCCGTTGACGAAACTGCCGTATTGCCGGAGCGCAGCGATTACGCGACCGCCGGGCTGCTCACTGTCGCTGACCATCCTCAGTTTCCCTCTCGCAACGATCTGCGAATTGACGAAGTCACATTTTTAGCGGTCATATATGCCTCGTGGCTCTCTCAAGTCGCAATCGAGCGCAATATGCGGGCGGCCATGTCGGCGTGAAGTTTCGAGGGCTCGCCGACCGATTCCCACAGCGCCAAGGTCGGACGCGCGGGCGGGCGCGGCGGACGTATATATTCGGTGAGCGGCGTTCGCGGGAGGCCCACCGGGTCGATCTCCGGATTATGGAAGGGATTGTCGTCGAAGCAGCTCTTGAAGGCTGCGTCGAAGCGATAATTGGGCAGCTTGGCAATGACCGCTTCGTCACCGGCGACCTGAAGGAGCATTTCATCGGGTGGCAGCGCCAGAACGCCATTGGGATCCTCGTGCCCGACGAGCCCGCTCATCGTGGTTGCGGCGAGCATCGTATTGGCTCCGAAACATTGCACGACCTTGGAATTATTGACCATCGTCTGCCAGTCATTCGGATACAGAAATTCTAGCTGCGATGCGTCCTGCCAGAAGCTCCAGGTCTGCAGGCCATAGCCGCGAAGCAGGGTGACGGCCTGGCGAAGTTCGTTGAACGTGCCAAGCTGTGCCGCTTCGTCGAGGATGAACAGCGTCGAAAGCGGAGGCCGGGCGCGCCGGCGCATGATCGCGGTCATCAGCGACCCGACCCAGAGCCGCAGCAGGCGGCCGTGCGATACCAGCATGTGTGGAGGCACGACGATGTAGATCGTCATCGGGTCGCCGCGCGTGATCGCATCGAAATCGATGCTCGAACGATCGGTCGCCAGTTGCAGCGACGGCCCGCGCAGGAAGTCGATCGCTTCCTGCGCAAATGCGACGATGCCGCCAAGGGTTTCCGGTGCGCTGATCTTGAAGAGCTGGCCGGTATTGCGCGCCTCGGGATGGCGCGAGCCTTCCAGGGCCTCGACGAGCAAAGCCCCGTTGCTCTCGGCTGCGCCGTTCACGATCTGCCGCAGCCGGCCCAGATTATGGTCCGACTTTGGCATATCGGTCAGCAGGTGAAACAGCGCCCCGACGAGCAACTGGCGCGCGCGCCCCTGCCAGAATTTGTCGCGGTCATTGGTAAATGCGAGCAATTGATCGATGAGAACATGCGCCTCGTCGACGGCCGTCGCCGAATGCGGATCGATCAGATCGAGCGGGTTGAGACAGTCGCCGGGAAAGGATGTAATTCCGATCGGATCGAGCACGATAACCTGCTGCCCGAGCTCGCGCCGACGGCGTGCGGTAATCGCTGCATTCTCGCCCTTGGGGTCGATAACGATCGCGGGTCCCTTGTGCCGAAGCAGCGCCGGGACCACGCAGCCGATGCCCTTGCCAGCGCCAGTCGGGGCGATGGTGATCAAATGCCCCTCGCCTTCGAGAAGTATGGGGCGCGCAGCAAGGTCCGGCGCGCCTGCGTCGGCGCCGAAGCTGAATCCGATCGGCCGCTGCCTGGGACGGGTCTCGAGCGACCAGCCGACGAGCAAGCCATCGCCTTCGATGGTTTCGGGCAATTTGAGCGTGGAGGGGGTCTTTGCCCCGAACTGGTCGGCCAAGGCGCTCATTGCGATGCTCCTGCGCCGGTCTGGCGATAGAATATCCCGTCGAACCGGATAGCATGATCGGGAAGACCGTCGGTCAGCAGCTTGTCGTCGATCATGTCGACGAGGCCGTAGGTCGAGATCAGAAAGGTCGCCTCGAACAGCGTAGCGCCGAAGAGAACGAGTGCGTGAGTTTTCCATCCGTCGCGCTGGCGGACGGCCTCCAGCGGCCTCGCGAGCGGGACCGCGCTTTCAGGCAAGTCGAACGGGTAGATGAGCTGCTGGAGCCGGCCGGGCGATTCGATGATAAAAAATGGCTTGTCCTCCATCCGGACGGCGCTGCAGAACACCCGCAGATAATCGCACACGGCCTCGGCCTTTTCGATCCGGATCGATATGAGATCGTTGACATCGTGGAAGATGCGCGATGTGCCATCGAGTATATGCGGACCGTGAGGGCCGTAGAGAAAGGATATGACCTTCGAGGCTGCATCGGTCTCCTCGATCAGCGCATCCACCCACATCCAGTCCGGCCAGAATAGCAGCGGATGGACGCGAAACGCGCCGATCGCGCCGGGCGGACATGCCGCGCTTGCAAAGCTGCCATCGCGCTCCAGCACCCCGCGAAACGCATCGGCCACATCTTCGGCGAGTTCGTGCCAGGGTCCGACCAGCGGCGGCGTCGGCCAACGCATATCCAGAATCATGCGAGCTTCATCCCCTGCAAATGGCTTCGACTTGATCGACCCGCGCGCATTCAGAAGGGACTCCATGGCTCCTACGGGCGTCGCGGCTCATTAAAGTTTCTGCCATTCTCTCACGCGGATAGTCGGACGTCCTTGCGCAAGTTTCAAGGATTTCTAAAGGCATGATCCGTCCGGTTCATGCGTCGGGCAGGCAGCATGGCATCCAGGCAAAGTGGGCAAGTCGGAAGGGGCGCCAGCGCCGCGGTCGCCCGCGGCGTGCGGGGGCCAATGATTGCCAACGAGGCTGCACCGATACTGCGCGCAAGATGGGGCGATCGAACGTGTGCGTGAAGAAGAAGCGCAGCGCGCTGACGATGCTGTTCATCGTTCACTCGCGCTCCGAAAAGGGCGTAGCCGCTCTAGACCATTTCTGCGGTGCATCGGTTGGGTGAGGGCGGCAGGTTGCCCCGCCGCCCTCCGAGCGTCAGAAGTCCATCGCCGGCATCGGCGCGGTCTTATCGTCCTTCGGCAACTCGGCGACGAGTGCCTCGGTCGTGATCAACAGCGAGGCGACCGATGCCGCATCCTGCAGTGCGGTGCGCACGACCTTGGCGGGATCGATCACGCCGGACTTGACGAGATCCTGATATTCGCCGGTCGCTGCGTTGAACCCCCAGCCATAGTCCTCGCTCTCGAGCAGCTTGCCGACGATCCACGCACCGTCTTCACCGGCATTGTCGGCGATCTGGCGCGCCGGCGCACGAAGCGCGCGGCGGACGATGTCGATGCCCGACTGCTGATCGTCGTTCGCGGCTTTCAGGCCTTCGAGTGCCTTGAGCGAGCGAAGCAGCGCGATGCCGCCGCCGGGAAGAATACCTTCTTCCACAGCCGCGCGGGTTGCGTGGAGCGCGTCGTCGACGCGGTCCTTCTTCTCCTTGACCTCGACCTCGGTCGCGCCGCCGACGCGGATCACCGCGACGCCGCCGGCGAGCTTGGCGAGCCGCTCCTGCAGCTTCTCGCGGTCATAATCGCTCGTCGAGGTCTCGATCTGCTGGCGGATCTGCGCGACGCGGCCGTCGATATCCGACTTCGCGCCGAGGCCGTCGACGATCGTTGTATTATCCTTGTCGATGACTACCTTCTTGGCGCGCCCGAGCATGTTGATCGTGACGCTCTCGAGCTTGATGCCGAGCTCCTCGCTGACGACATTACCGCCGGTGAGCACCGCGATATCCTCGAGCATCGCCTTGCGACGATCGCCGAAGCCCGGTGCCTTGACCGCTGCGACCTTGAGCCCGCCGCGCAGGCGGTTGACGACGAGCGTCGCGAGCGCTTCGCTCTCGACATCCTCGGCGATGATCAGCAGCGGTCGGCCCGACTGCACGACGCTTTCGAGCAGCGGCAGCATCGCCTGCAGGTTGGACAGCTTCTTCTCGTGAATGAGGATATAGGGGTCGTCGAGTTCGACCTTGAGCTTCTCGGCATTGGTAACGAAATAGGGGCTAAGGTAACCGCGGTCGAACTGCATGCCCTCGACCGTCTCGAGTTCGGTGGCCAGGCTCTTCGCTTCTTCGACCGTAATCACGCCCTCATTGCCGACCTTCTCCATCGCCTCGGCGAGGATCTTGCCGACTTCCTCATCGCCATTCGCAGAGATAGTCGCCACCTGGGCGATCTCGCTGTTGGCCTCGACCGACTTGGCGTGCGCCTTGAGGTCCTCGACGACGGTGGCCACGGCAAGGTCGATGCCGCGCTTGATATCCATCGGGTTCATCCCCGCGGCGACCGCCTTCGCGCCTTCGCGCACGATCGCCTGCGCGAGCACGGTCGCGGTCGTGGTGCCATCGCCGGCCTTGTCGTTCTGCTTCGAGGCGACCTCGCG
>NZ_JBQSUM010000012.1:0-8287 GCF_052384365.1 Sphingopyxis sp. Q841
GCGGCGGACGACCACACGGTCGTGCAAGGGACGGAAATGCATGCATAACCTCCATGTTGCATAACGATATGATACAGGCTGCGTGACCCCTCCCGGGACCCGCGGCGCCAAAAAACTAGGAAGCCGATTTTTTCGCATCAAGAGGCCGATGAAAATTTTTTGGCACTCTCGAGGAGGGAGTGATAAATACCCTGTTATCAAGGACTCACCGCTCTTGACTCGACTCGCAATAATCCCAAAATCCCTTGTTGCGGCGCCTGGGCCGCACGACGAGAAAGGGATGGCGACAGGAAGGAGGCACGATCATGTCCGAGCCATTTTCCCGTTTTCTTCACCCCTTCGACGTGGCGCACCACCCGAGCCTCGAGCCCGAGGTCAAACGCGCCCTCCTGGCATCCTGGGCATGCGAGCGCTCGGCAGTCCGCGATCGGCCCGCGCTTCGCGGGCCGCGCGGCGCTTCGCGGGCGGTACCCCTCGACGATGTACTCGCCGCGTTACGATCGCTCGATGGCGGCGAAGCCCACGCGCCATGACGGACCGGTCGCTGATCGCGCAGCTGGAGGGATACGGGCTGACGACCGCTGAAACCCATTATTACCGCCCCGATCATCCCTCGCTGCTCCAGCTCTACGTCTGGCAGGATTATGATATACCGCCTGACTTTCCTGTGCTGTTTGATTTTCTGGCAATGTGGCGGCGCCAGATCGAAGCCGCGCTCCATTCGGTGCGGATCGCGCATAATAGGCTGATCGGCCCCGCCGAATGGCGCGCCGGCGATATTCTTCGGCTGATAGATTAGGGCAGAGGAACCGTCAGCTTGCCACCTACCAAACCGCCGGGGAGATGTGCAACCAAAGGCGGGTTGGCGCGTAGCTCCCCCCGCTTATTGAATGGAGTTCGCATGCGAAAGATCGGGATACTGGCTTCGGTTGCAATCGTCGTGACGCTCGCGGCATGCAGCGCAATTCCGCGGCCGGGGCCGGTGGGCAATCGCGCGGTTCCCGAGCCGGCAAAATCTGTCGACCTGCAGCGTTATATGGGGCGCTGGTATGAACAATTTCGCTACGAAGCCTCCTTCCAGAAAGACTTCGAGGCGGTTACCGCGGATTATTCGCTCAATGCCGATGGCACGGTGAAGGTTGTCAATCGCGGCCGCAAGGGCGGGCTCGACGGAAAGCTAAAGCAGTCCACCGGAAGAGCGAAGATTGCGGATCGGGCGACCAACGCCAAGCTCAAAGTCTCCTTCTTCGGACCCTTTTATGGGGATTACTGGGTGCTCGATCATGGCGACGACTATGAATGGTCGATCGTGGGTGAGCCCTCGGGGCGCTATCTGTGGGCGCTCACCCGCGCCGAGAAACCTTCGCCGGAGCTTTTGGGGCGACTGGAGGAGCGGGTGAAGCAACTCGGCTACGACTGGACGCTTGTTCGCATGACCCGGCATTGATCGGGAAGGCGTGCGCGCCGCGGACGGGGACTTGCGGCGGAGGCGGTTTGCCACGGGCCGATCGGTCGTTGGCGGCGGCTCAGGGGTTGCAGATGGAGCAATGCCCCGGTTCGGCCCTCCGGTCAGGGTCGAGGCATCGTTCCGCCACATGGCCGCAATTGCCGCATTTGCGAACCTCGATCCAGACCTCGTACGTCGGACTTGCGCACCAGCGACAGGGCCGGCCATCCTTCGTCCGCGGCGTCCAGCCCGGGTAATCGCAGCTGGGGCAGCGGGAGGTAAGGGCGCGTAGCAGGTCCTGCGCGGCAAGCGATATCGACGCCATCCGCTGCGGATTGCGATGCGCGCGCATATCGGCTTCGAGCCATATCGAACCTTCGTGCGCGATAGCGGCGCTGGCCTGCGACACCAGACGTTTCCTGTCCGATACACCTTTCGCGATGATCGGGCCGTCCTTTCTCGTCATCAATATAATGGCGTGGCCGGGAAAGCCGATCGCTTGGGCAAAGGCTTCCACCTCGTCGATCGATTGAGCCTGCGTCTGGCGGAAATTGGTGTCGAGGCTGAGATAGCGGCCCACGATCATTTTGCCCGACTGCCTCTCGATGAGGCCGACCAGTTCGAAGCCTGCCGGGATGAAGGGGAAGGCCGGATGCGGTCCGAATGCGCCCTCGCTCGCGACCGCATAATCGGCTTCCGGCGCGGCGGCGAGCCCGGCGCGGGCTTTTGCAGCCAGGGCCTCCTGTTGGCTCCCCGCCCGGCGGATATCGCGCGTGAAGGTTCCGAAGCGATCGGTGTCGATCGGCGGACGCGGCAGAAACGCGAGGCCGAGCGGCGCCAGGGCGGGAATGATGACGCGCTCCTTGCCGTGCATCGTCGCAACGACGGCAGTCTTGCCCTGCGTGTCAAAAGGATGGATCACCGGCTGTTCCGATCGACGGAGCGAAATAGTCAGAGCGCATCACCTCGACATCCGACAGGAATGTCACGCCGGGGCGCCGTTCGAAGAGGCGCGACAGGCCGCTGGCGACATCGGCGATGATCGCCTCGTCGCCGACGCCCACGAACATCACGAGGCCGCTTTCGTCGTTGAAGATGGTCCTGCCCTGATGAAAGCCATGATGACCCATGCCGGCAACGTCGCGGATCATGGTCCAGCCGCTGACGCCGGCCGCGCGTAGCAAATCTTCGACCAATGTTCGATCTTCGGCCCGCATCACGATCTCGATCTTGCGGCGCCGATGCAGCGGAAGTGTGTCGTCTTTGATGGTCATGATCAAATCTCCTGCTTTAACAATCGATAGCGAGAAGGCTCCGGCCCTCGCTGCAGTCGGCGCCATCTTCGCGCCAACGCCGCGCGCGGGCAGTCTCGGGCTCGATCACGATGAGTTGCACCCAGCCCTTGCCAAACAGTCGCCGGAGGATGTCGCTGGACTCGACCAGCGCGGCCACGCGATCGAATGGCGCCTGAACGACGGTCAGCAGACGCTGGGGGATATGGTGAGGAAGACCGTCGTCGCAAAAGAGTGACTGGCGAGGCAGGCCGATCTTGAGATCGCCGCCATTGCCCTGGACGACGCCGATGCCGCCGATGACATTCTGGGTTACCTTGTCGCCTGACCCGTAATTCTGATTGTCGATCGTCGAAAAGAGATATTGGCAGTTGATCCACTGCGCCACGACCATGGGCGCCGTCAATATGGTTGCCAGTGCACTGCCATCCGTGTCGGTCCGCCAATCATAGCTATTGAGGAAAGCGCGTCCTTGAAGGTCGATCATGCGGGTGAGGTCGCGCGGGCCAACAATGAAGGCGGCGTTTCCGGCCAGGCCCCACTCGGGCCTGACTTCGCCCCAATGCACGGCACCGGTCAGCAGGTCACCCGGCGCTCTGCCCAGCAATAGGGCGCGGCGGGCACGATTGGTCTCGGCGGCGCGGGCGAGACTGGCCGAAAGCGCAGCGAGGTCGGCAGCGTGGGTGGGGGGTATCCGATCAGCATCGAAGATCACGACCTCATCCGTGGTCGTATTATGCTCGGCAGCCAGGAAATAGGTTGATCCCGGTAGCGCGATACCCTCCTTGGCCAGGCCCGAACGGACATCTTCATCGTTCAGCATGGCTGCAAGCAGTCGCGCGTTCGCGCCGCCGGCATGGCCGCCGCAGGCGCCGCAATCGAGCGCGGCCGCATAGGGATTGTTGACCGCACTTGCGCCATGGCCCGTCAACACCACAAGCCTTGCGGTATCGGGCTGCAGCCCGGTCAGGCGGAACAAGGCCGAGGCATAGCCAATCTTGTCGGCGAGCGCGAAGCCGGCATGATCCTCATGGGCATCGCCTGCGGGCGCGAGAGCGCGCTGCCGGCGCGTCCGAAGCGCGGCGGCTGCACGGCCCGTAGCGCGCGGCGCAAAGGTCCGTGCCAGCATCAAGGCAGCGGCAAGCGGTCCGGTCGCCTCTGCCGCGGCAAAGGCCGTCGCAGGCCCAGCTTTAGTAGCCGCGAACAGATCGGTAGTGCAGGCATCGCCACGCGCCCTGTCAGCGATTGCCTCAGCCTCGCTTTCCCGGCCGGGAACCGGACGCTCCGAAATGTCGTGACGGGGCGAGAGAAGCACCGGCAGCAGGCGGGCGCGATGCGCGCCGGCGAAGGGATGCAGCGCAATGGGCAAACCGAAAAATCCGGCATAGCCGAAGGTTTCATAATTGCCTTCTGCTTCCAGAGCTCGCCGGAAGGGTTCCGAGCGCACGTCGATGCAGAAAACCAGCTGGGCATCGGGCCGTGCTGGCGGATTGCTGGTTCGAGCGGCCCTTTGCAGCGCCGGCATGAGGCCGTTTGCATAGCTCCGCTCGGCCGCCATCATGAACAAGGCGCCAAGCCTGTCGTCGTCGACTTCCGCCACGCTATCGAGCCTTTGGGCATCGCGCGGGCCCAGCGCCTTGGCGGTCAAGCCGAAGTGCGCCAACAGTGCGGCGCTCTTGTCTTTGTCGGCGGACGGCGCGCCGAGCGGCGCAGATAATGCGTCTGCGCGCGCCAGCAAGATCCAGAGCGCGACAAGATCTGCCATCGTTGCCGGGGCATCGGCCACGCGGTCAGCGTCGGCATGTTCGCTGCGCCAGCGGATATGGCCGGCCCATCCAGGGAGACGTGCAACCAGGCCCGACAGATAAGCGAGCGGGTCAACCTCCGCTTCCAGGCTCGCCAGACCTTCGGAAATTGCCTCGAGCGGGTCGCGCGGAACGCTCAACAGGAGCGCTGCGCCACGCGCGCCGGTGAGCGTCCGGTATTCCGGGTCATAGGCTGCCATCGCCAGCACGGCGCGATAAAGTCCGAGGTCGCGGTTGGGTAATGGCATCGCCGTCAGGCCATGGTCGAAAAAGGCGCCGCACCATTTAGCGATGAACGCCGCGTCAGGGCCGAGTCCTGCTCTCCGTTCGGGCCGGTCGCCGCGTCCGATCACCAGCAGGCACGCCATCAGCGCGTCGAGCATTGTTACGCCCGGCGCAATCGGGGCGGCGGCGCGATAGATGCCGCCCAGATGTCCGATGGCCGCATCGCGCAAGGCGGCTTCCTCGATGCGGCCATTATCGAGGAGCCGCCGCCACAGCGCGAGCGGCAGGGTGCGGTGCGCGCCGAATAGGCTCGACGCCTCCGCCACGGCCTGCGCGAACGGCAGCTCTTCGAAACCCGCCAGCGGGTTGACGGCAATAGCGCTTTCGAGCGGCCATAGCGGCGCTACGCTACGCGCGGCGAGCGCAACGAGCCCGGCGACTTGGGTCCGGGCGAGCCGGTCGTCGGTACGTTCGACGGGAGCAATCATGTTCATGCGAGGTCTCCGGTACGGGTGGCGCGAAGGGCGCCGGCATTGAGAAGGCGGACGTAGAGCGCCGGCGGGAGCGCTGCGCCGCGCGCAATCCGCGCGGATTGGAAGAGCCACGCGACGAGGAAGAGGACAGCGAGCGCAATCAGCAAGGGTGATGGAAGCAAGGGTTCGGCGTGCGCTCCATAAAGGCTGCGGATCAGCAAAAGACCCGCGGCGTTCGCCGCGATCAGCGCCGTGACCAGACCGACCAGCCGGGCGCGCGCGCGGCGCGAGGCGGGAGCGCCATATCCCGCAATCAGCGTAGCGGCGCCCGCGGCCACGGCGAGGGTTAGCGCCACAAGCTCTCCCCCCACTTCGGCGGTAAAGGCAAGATAGACGCCTGCAAGCAGCGCGACGAGGGCCGCCATGCGGACGGCGGCGCGCGAAATCGAAACCCCCTCGCGCTCGCGCATCCCGATGAGCGAACCCGCCCCAAGAAAGAGCCAGGCTTTGAACAGCCCGTGGGCTACGATGTGCCAGAGCGCGGCGGCATAGGCGCCAAGGCCGCAGCTCATGATCATGAACCCCATTTGCGAGACCGTCGATCCGGCTAGCGCGCGCTTGGCGTCGGGGCGGACCGCCATGATGCCAAGGCCCCAGAAGGCTGCGAAAAACCCCAGGCCGACCGCGGCATAGCGCGACGCAGGCGCCGCCTCGAGCACCGGCGCAAGCCGCAGCAGCAAAAAGCCGCCGGCATTGACAAGCCCCGCGTGCATTAGCGCCGACACCGGCGTTGGTGCCGTCATCGATGAAAGCAGCCAGGCCGAGAAAGGCGGCAGAGCGCATCGGGCGGCCGCTGCAACCACGAGAAGCAGCGCCGCGAGGTGGCCGGAGAAAGGCGAGAGGCTGCCGCTTCGCGAAAGCGCAGCGCTTATATCGGTTGTTCCGCCATGTCCCCCGACAATCGCGAGCGCGGCGAGAAGCGCGAGATCGCCGATCAGGAAAGTCCGCCGCGCGCGTGTGGCGGCTTCGCGAGCCTCGGGAAGCGCATTGGCGTGCCCGATGAGGCTCGCTAGTAAAATGCCGCTCGCTACCCAGGCGGCGGCGAAGGCCAGCAAATCATTCGTCAGGACGAAAAGCAGCACCGATCCGATCAGCAGGGCGATCCGCGCAAAATAGGACGGGCGCCGCGGATCGCTTCGCATGAATCTGCGTGAGAAGGCCGCGACAATCGTACCCACGAAGAGGATCATCCCGGCAATGACGAGCTGAAGAGCAGAGAGCGGCCTTGGACCTTCGGCGGCCAGAAAAGCGAGCCCGGCAATTCCGACAGGTGCGGTCCAGATGGACGGGTGCCTGCGCGTCAGCGTCGAAGCGGCGGCGTTTCGTGCGATGGCAGCGGTCATGCGAATTCCTTTCGCATCGCCGATGCCTCATCGTCCAAAATTGATAAAACGAGTTTTTGAAATGCCATTAATTGACAATTGAAATGATTGTTGCACATTGCCGCCATGGTCAGCGCGCCCAACCTCGACCTCGATCTCCTCCGCTGCTTCGTGACGATTTCCGAAGTGGGGAGCTTTACCCGGGCTGGCGGCCGGCTCGGCCGGACACAATCGACGATCAGTCTGCAAGTGAAGCGGCTCGAGGAGCAGCTGGGCCGGACGCTCTTCGCGCGTACACCCCGATCGCTCAGCCTCACCGATGATGGCAAGCGATTGCTTGGGCCGGCCCGGCAGTTGCTGCGCCTCAATGACGCGGCAATTGCCGAGCTGTTCGAACCCGATATGGCTGGACGCGTCAGGCTCGGGGTGCCTGAAGATTTTGCCACCGCCCATCTGCCCGCGGTACTGTCAGCTTTTACGAAGGCGCATCCTCTCGTCGAGCTGGAGGTAACCTGCGATCTCACGCTCAACCTTCTGGACAAATTTCATGCCGGCGCATTCGATTTTGTGCTCGTCAAGCGCGAGCCGTCGGCGCCGCTCGAGGGCGTCCGGGTGTGGCGCGAGCCGCTGGTCTGGGTCGCGCGCGATCAACTCGCGGCGACGGGCCTTGCGAGCATTCCGCTCGTCGTCTCGCCCGAGCCGTGCGTCTATCGCAAGCGCGCGGTCGATGCGCTCGAGGCGATCGGTCGCGACTGGCGTGTCGCCTATACATCGACGAGCCTTGCGGGCAGCCTGTCGGCGGTTAGCGAAGGCCTCGGCATTGCGGTGCTGCCGCGCGAGATGGTGCCGCCGCACCTGACCTCGATTGCCGGTGAAGCCGATTTGCCATTGCTTTACGACACCGAAATCGCGCTCATCGAGGCAGCGGGCTTGTCGGAGACCGCGCACCGCCTTGCTCAACATGTTGTCGCCGCGCTTGAACGCGGTAGCTGAGTTCCGATGGTTCCCCGCCTTCATCCCGCGTCAGATATTCCGTTCGGGAAGCTTGATGGCGCTTTATCGGTCACAGATGTTCATAGGAGCGTGCGTCAATATGCACGTCGATTCGACGAATGGGCTAAGGCGGTTGGGCTCAGAAGCCAAGGTTAGGGGACGCATTCGTTACGCCGAACCATGCGTCAATCATCTACAAACGACCGCCAATTTGCGTGCCGTGCAAATTCTGCTTGGACACACGAAGATTGAAGACACGATGCGGATAGCGGGGCGTCGACGTTGAACATGCTCTGACTCTGGCAGAAGGCATCGAAGCCTAGCAATCCAATGTCGATATCATTGAGAGCGAACGCTCTGGCGTGCTTTCGAACCTCCGCTCACTTTATTTGGTCCCCAAAAGCGGACGGTCTCCAACTGGTCAGGCTCGGTCCAGCAGAGTCTGAACGCTTCCAGATTTCTAACTCTCAAACCGGGCAGGCAGCCCCGACCGGCCACCTGAGTATGTGAGCGACGGGTTGCTGGTGCCCGCCTGTTGCCGGACCGGATGGAAGCAGGCCGGCAATGATTTGGAACCGCGTGCTGTAAAGCGCGGCGACGACCCCTCCGCCGGGCGGAGGGGCCGCTCCCGCGACTAGGCCGACGCACCGCCATCGATGTTCAGCGTTGT